>NZ_LZKJ01000036.1 GCF_001672775.1 Mycobacterium kyorinense
TCGTGCAGAGCCGTCTCCGACGTGCACCGGCGAAGACCGATCAGAATGCCCTGTGCCGTGTCGAGGATCCGGCCGCTCTGCAGATCAGAAGACATTTGGGGGTGAGCCCAGTTCGTCATCATGCCGTGCTTGCCTCCTGTTGAACCGTTACTGCTTGGCGCAAGCTACGCGCGCACGTCGCTCTTGCACCGTGTGCCATGATTTGTGCCGCTGCTGCCGCTGCGCCAGATCAACGTTCGCATCGGTATATAGCTGTGATCGTCTTGAGACGTACCGGCGGCATCAGACAGGCCACACCTCGCGCCGCCAGGCGGCGTCCCAGAACATCCACTCGTAGCGGGCGGTCGTGGCGAAATGTGCCCGGGCGCAGGCTTCTTCGGTAGCGCACAGGGCCTGGCCGACGTCGTCGGCCAGCGCGAGCACTTCGGCGACGGTGGTCCGATACTCGTCGTCGGCATAAGTGTCGATCCAGCGCTGATAGCGCGGATCCGGTGAGCCGCGCTTGACCAACTCGCCCCCTACCTCGGCATAGATCCAGTAGCACGGCAGCACTGCGGCGAACCCCTCGGCGAAGGTGCCGCCGTAGGCGGTGGCCAATAGATAGCTGGTGTAGGCGCGGGTCGTCGGTGCGACCGGCATGGCGTCGAGGTTCCGGACGCCCAGCTCGGGCAACAGCGATTCGTGCAGGGCGAGCTCGACCTCGACGATGCCCGCGGCGTGCCGCGCGAACATGCCGACACGATCGTATGTGGGCGCCTTGCTGCCAACGATGGTCAGCGTGCGGGCGAAGTCGTGCAGGTAGTGCGCGTCCTGGGCGACGTAGTGGGCAAAGATGTCCGGGTCAAGGCGGCCGTCGGTAAGGCCGGTCAGGAACGGGTGCTCCAGGATCGCCGCATAGGTACCGGCCGCCTCGGCCCACAGCCTGTCCGTCCAACCATTTCGCATCACGGCCCCGATTCGGGTGGGTCAATGAGTCTGCGGAAACTCGCGGCCGGGAAGACAGATGCCCCTGAGCTATGGACGCGATCGGCCAGCGCGATGTCTGATGTCACGACATTGATTTCGTGCGGTTGACCATTGGCTCGGACCAGTCGGACGATCTCGTCGTCACCGGAATTCGCGGCTGCTTTGGGTGCGTGGGTTACCTCGATCACCGATGAGCGAATCGGCGGTGTGGTCGGCCGCTCGAAGACCACGGTCACCTGGTGGCCTTCCGTCGATGCCCAGTGCTCGAGCAACTCCACGAGCCGGGTCATCGCCCGGGGACGGTCCTTCCACCAGCCGTCCGGGCGACTCCCGATCACGTTCATGGCGTCGACGATCCACCGCACCTGTCCGACGGTACGGGCAAAGGCTCTAGTGCACACCCCATGCGCCGCTGAGGTATTCAGCCCGGCAGGCTCGTCGAGCCAGCTTGCCGCTGGTCGTGCGCGGGATGGCACCCGCTGGAAGTAAGCGCACATCGGCGGCGGACAGCCCATGATGGTCTGATACCGCCGCCCTGATCGCCTCGACAGCCGGCTGCGGATCAGCGCGGCTGGTTCCGGTTGCGCGTTCGGCGATGATCACCAGGCGTGGGTTGGTGTCGCCGGTATCGGACCCCGGCAATTCGTTGGCCGGCGCGGTAAATGCTGCGACATAGCCACGCCGCACCATCGGCGACGACTCCGCGGTGGTGGCCTCGATGTCTTGCGGGTAGTGGTTGCGGCCGTCAATGGTCACCAGGTCCACAATTCTGCCGGTGACATAGAGCTGCCCGTCGAGATACATGCCCAGGTCGCCGGTCCGCAGCCAGGTGCCTTCGATGGGCGAGCCGTCGGCGTGGCTATTGTTTTTGAGCCGCAACTGCAGTTTGGCGCCAAACGCCTGCCGAGTGTCGTTCGGCCGCCCCCAGTAGCCGCGACCAATGTTGTCGCCCTGCAACCAGATTTCGCCGACCTGACCGTCAGGAAGCTCTTCGTCGGTGTCGCGGTCAACGATCACGGCCCACTGGCTGCGAGCGACCCGACCGCACGACACGTGTGCGACGGCGTTCGGGGCGTCCGCCAGCACACGCGCCGCATGGCCGGCGCCCAGTTGCTCGCGGTCGAAGTAGGCAACTGCCGCCTGGGCAGTGGGGTCGATAGTCGAGACGAACAAGGTTGCCTCTGCCATGCCGTAGGAGGGCTTGATCGCCGTAGGTGGCAACCCGTAGGGCGCGAACGCGTCGCGAAATGTGGTTATCGCATTGATACTGACCGGCTCCGACCCGATGATCATCACGACGTTGCTCAAATCGACGTGTTCACCCGGCGCCGGCAGACCGCGCTGCGCGGTCCACTCGTAGGCAAAGTTCGGCGCGGCGGTGACCACCCGCCCGTGCCGTGACTCAGCGGCCAACGCGTGAATCCACCGTTGCGGCCGCCGGACGAAAGCAGCGGGTGACATCAAGGTGGAGTGCCCGCCATACACCGCCGGGAAGCCGATCATCGACAGACCCATGTCGTGGTAGAGCGGTAACCAGCTGACGCCGTGGGTGTTTCGATCAAGCAGGTCGATCGACAGGATCATCTGCAGCAGGTTGGTGCCGACTGCGCGGTGGGTGATTTCCACGCCGACCGGGGGCCGCGTCGAACCGGACGTGTACTGCAGATGCGAGATGTCGTCGAGGCCCAGTTCGACATCCACGAACGTCTGCCCCGCGGAGTCGGGGATCTCGTCGATGACGACAACTTCGGGCCGTCGAAGATGCGAGAGCTTGTGCAGAAACGTCTGGACGGGTTCGATCACCGCCGCCGTCGTGAGGACCACAGCGGGTTGTGAATCACGCAACGCTGTCTCGAGCCGTTCGGCATGGCCGGGCAATTCCGGCGCGAACAACGGCACCGCAATGCTGCCCGCTTTGACCGCGGCGAAGAACCCGGCGACATAGTCGATGCCCTGCGGTGCCAGGATCGCCACCCGATCACCGCACGCGGCCACGTGTTGCAGGCGCGCACTGATGGCTTGCAGTCGGACGCCGAATTGAGACCAGGTCAGTTCGACGGCATGCCCATCGGCGGCGCCGGCATAGTCCAGGTAGCGATATGCCACCGAGTCGCCAACATTGGCGATATTGCGGTCGATCAGTGAGATCAGCGTGATGTCCGGCGGCAACACAATGCCGCCCTGGGCGTCCAGGCAGTCCTCGATCTGTAGCAGCCCCACGCCCCCAGCCTAGGAGCCCGAGCCGTCAACCCCGCTAGCTGTGAGGACCGGTCGGCGCTTCACAACGCCGACTCATGGAGGACCAGACTGATGAAGACGTATGCCATGCACATGAGCAGGTTCATCGAGGCGAGCACCAGGCCCGCGACGATGAGCCACTGAACAGCGCTGCGCCGGCCGCGGGCGACCTTGGCGTGGCGCTGCTGGCGCTCGATCTCCGTTGCGGCCAGCGCGAAATTCACATCGACGTACTCGTCAGAGGCCAACGGCGCACCCGCCGCGATTTCCAGCAGACGCGTCGCCGGGATCCCAACTCCGACACCGGCGAAGCTGCGGCTCATTCGTCGCGCTTGTCGCCGGCTGAGCATTCGGTGCCGCGCGACGTGGCGTTGCGGCGGACTATCCCATTCGTCACCCCAGAGGTTTGACGAGACCGTCATGAGGGATGACTCTAACCGGGTTGGTCCGCAACGGGTTCGTTGCCCGAGGACAAGTCGGGAAAACAGTCGGATCGGTCGACACATCCGCCACTTTGGCGCGCTTCTGTCTAATGGCGCCCCTCGCGAACCTTGTATGTGGCAGGCCACGACTTGCGAGAGTCGTCTCCCACCAGGGGGGTGCCCAGGCCGCCGACCTTGACGTCGTAGGCCTCCTTACCGGAACCGACTTCGCGGTTGGCGTGCTGTTGGGCCAGGTAGTACAGCTCATCGATGGTGGCTTCGTCGTAGGCGACGAAGGTGGTTTTACGAGGCGCGTTGTCGACCTCGGTACCCAATCGGTCGGACAGGATTCTCGCCGTCAGCGCCCCCAGGGCCAACAGCGCGAAGGGGATCACCCAGTAGCAGAGGAACGTCGCAGGGGTCTTCGCGTCGAAAAGCGTGGCGTCGCGGTCAACAATCGGCGGAATCAACGCCGACACGGTCATGGCGGCGAAAACCGCGATCCAAATCCACGTCAGCAGCCTGGTGAGGCGACCGAACGGCTCGCTCTTGACCGCATCGGCGGGCTGGTCGATTTCGGCCAGCTCACGCACGAAGGGCTTGCCGACGAGCACACCAACAAGCGCCACCAGGAAGATCCCGGCGCAGCTCAGCGGCTGAATCCATCGCTCCAGGAACGGCTGACCGCAGGTGAACGTCACCACCGCTAACACCAGAAAGATGACGACAGTTCCGATTTCGAACGTGCGCACCGGCATCCGTCGTCCCCACCCGACCAGGGCAGCGACGAGCGCGACGGCCAATCCAACTAGTACGGACGTACCGAACGGCACGTTGCCGACAAGCACCCAAAAGACGATCCACGGCGCAAACCCATACAGAATGCCCACGAGGGGTCAGTGTATGACCAGCCATGAGCGTCCTCCTCGGGCGCGCCGGATATGGTTGGTCGAAGACGAAGCAACTGTGGGGCGGTGACTGTTTATGCGCTACAACCCTCCGCCGAACTGGCCCAAGCCGCCTGAGGGTTGGGTACCGGCACCCGACTGGTCGCCGGACCCTTCCTGGCCATCTCCCCCGCCCGGTTGGAAACTCTGGGTCGAAGATTCCGACGGCCCGCAGCGGGCGAAGTCCGCCCTGAATCGAATTGAGCGAAGCAGCGACGATGTCGAGTACTTTGGCGACGACCGCGCATGGTCAGAGGCTGCCGAACATTCGCCGCCCGCCGAACAACTGAACGCCGAACCGCTGGCCTCCTCGTCGCGGCCCGTGGAGGTCGCGCCCGAGGACTTGTCGGTGCATCATCTCGGGCGTCCCGCGGCGATCAGGTGGGACGATGAACACAGGTACGACATCGGGACGATAATGGCGATCTCGTCAAATCCAGAGGCGATCAGCGTCAAACTCGCCGGACTCGAGTCGCCGATTTCGTTCGTACGAGACGGTCCGCGCCGCAACACTGTCAATCCCCGCCTCCACGTGTGGATTTCCGGCGAGAGCGACAGCTAGGGCGCAGTCGGCTCGCTGATCTTCACCAGCATCTTGCCGATGTTGGCCCCGGTGAACAGACCGTTGAGCGCGTCGACGCACGACTCGATGCCGTGGCACACCGTCTCGCGGTGCGCGAGCCGTCCCTCCTGCTCCCAGCGGCGAAGGTCAGCGAACGCGTCGTCGAAGCGGCCCCACATGTCGAGAGCGTTGAATCCTTGCATGCGGGCAGTTTTCGCCAGCAGGTTCACGTAGTTGGCTGGACCAGGATGCTCGCCCGTCAGGTAGCTGGAGATGACGCCGCACAACACGACCCGCGCCTTGTGGGCCAGCCGGCCCAGCACGGCATCGAGGATCCAACCGCCGACGTTGTCGAAGTAGACGTTCACGCCCTGGGGACAGTGCTTTTTGAGTGCGGCCGGCAACTCGCCGTCCTTATAGTCGATACACGCGTCGAATCCGAAATCCTCGACTACCGCGCGGCACTTCACCGGGCCGCCCGCGATGCCCACCACGCGAGCACCGGCGATTTTGGCGATCTGGCCGGCCACCGAGCCGGTGGCGCCCGCCGCGGCCGAGACCACCACTGTCTCTCCCGGCTGGGGCCGGCCGATGTCGGTCATCCCGAAGTAGGCGGTGGCGCCGGTGGGGCCGTAGACCGACATCACCGCCAACTGGTCGACCGCCGGGCCGGGAACAGGTGTGGTGAACACGTCGTCTCGGATGATGACGTATTCCTGGAAGCCCGACAGCGTGGTGACCACATCGCCGACCGCGTATGCGTCGCAGCGTGACGCCACCACCTCGCCGATCCCGGCTGCCCGGATCACCTCCCCGAGCTGCACCGGCGGCAGGTAGCCCGGCTGGTCGTTGAGCCAGGTCCGCACCGCCGCGTCGATTCCGACGTAGGTGTTGCGGACCAGCGCCTCACCGTCGGCGGGTTCGGGCGCCGGCGTGGTGACCAATTCTGTGTCGCTGGGCTGTACCAGCCCGCTCGGGCGGCGACGCAGCAGGATCTGGCGGTTGGTGAGGTCGGGCACGCTGTGAACCTACCGAAGGCGGTGGCCGCCGCGGCACCCGAACCACGATCAGCAACCCAGAATTTCGTCGTTTTGCTGCACTGACGGCGGGGTATTGCGAGCAGGAATGAACGACATCGGACCATCTCACGCGGACCAGTGGGGCGCTGCGCACCCGAGATCGCTCGAGCGGCATTACGAGGGGTATCCACTTGTCTGCCAAGCGGTTTGGGCCCCAAGAAGCAGTGGAGCCGATCCCGTCGCGACCGCCATGACCCAGGCACACAGACGGGTCTCACCGAAACAATCGCACCACAATCCACCCGGGATAGACTTCAATCGTCGGGGGGAATCGCGCTGGACAGGAGCGTAAAAACCATGGCCACCACAATCGAGACGGACACCGAGACCCGCTCACCGTTCGAGCAGGACATCGCCGCTACGCAGCGATACTTCGACAGTCCGCGGTTCGAGGGAATCATTCGGCTCTACACGGCCCGTCAGGTCGTCGAGCAGCGCGGCACGATCCCCGCCGACTACATCGTGGCACGAGAGGCGGCCACGGCGTTTTACCAGCGCCTGCGCGAGTTATTCGCCGAACACAAGAGCATCACCACCTTCGGCCCCTACTCGCCGGGGCAAGCGGTGACCATGAAGCGGATGGGCATCGAGGGGATCTACCTCGGTGGGTGGGCGACATCGGCGAAGGGGTCCACGGCCGAAGACCCCGGGCCGGATCTGGCCAGTTATCCCCTGAGCCAGGTTCCCGAAGAGGCCGCCGGGCTGGTGCGCGCCCTGCTGACCGCCGACCGCAATCAGCAGTACCTGCGTCAACGGATGAGCGAGGAAGAACGTGCGTCCTCGCGGGCCGTCGACTTCCGGCCATTCATCATCGCCGACGCCGACACCGGCCACGGCGGAGATCCACACGTGCGCAACCTAATTCGCCGCTTCGTCGAGGCCGGGGTGCCCGGATACCACATCGAAGACCAACGTCCCGGCACCAAGAAGTGCGGCCATCAGGGCGGCAAGGTTTTGGTTCCTTCTGACGAACAGATCAAGCGGCTCAACAGCGCACGCTTCCAGCTTGACGTGATGGGCGTGCCGGGGATCATCGTGGCTCGCACAGATGCCGAAGCCGGCAACCTGATCGACAGCCGGGCTGACGAGCGCGACCAGCCGTTCCTACTCGGTGCCACGAACTTGAAGATTCCGTCGTACAAATCGTGCTTCCTGGCGATGATGCGGCGGTTCTACGAGTTGGGCGTCACGGCGATCAACGGTCATTTGCTCTACTCGCTGCCCGACGGCGAGTATGCCGTCGCCGATGCCTGGCTGGAGCGCTACGGCATCTTCGACCTGATCGGCGAGGCGGCCGCGTCCTGGCGGGACGACGGCGACCAATCGATCGACGCGCTCTACGACAAGGTCGAGGCGCGGTTCGTCGATGCCTGGGAAGACGCCGCCGGACTGATGACCTACGGCGAGGCGGTGGCCGAGGTGCTCGAATTCGGCGAGAGTGAGGACGAACCGCGCGACATGAGCGCCGCGGAGTGGCGCGAGTTCGCCGAGCGTGCGTCGCTGTACACCGCCCGGGCCAAGGCCAAGGAGTTGGGCGCCGACGCCAAATGGGACTGCGAGCTGGCCAAGACGCCCGAAGGCTACTACCAGGTCCGCGGCGGCATTCCCTACGCGATCGCCAAGTCACTGGCGGCGGCACCGTTCGCCGATCTGCTCTGGATGGAGACCAAGACCGCAGATCTCGCCGACGCCCGCCAGTTCGCCGAGGCGATCCATGCCGAATTCCCCGACCAGATGTTGGCCTACAACCTCTCTCCCTCGTTCAACTGGGACACCACCGGCATGACTGACGAGGAGATGCAGGCCTTCCCCGAGGAACTCGGCAAAATGGGCTTCGTCTTCAACTTCATCACTTACGGCGGCCACCAGATCGACGGCCTGGCCGCCGAAGAGTTCGCCACCGCCTTGCAACAGGACGGCATGTTGGCGCTCGCTCGTCTCCAGCGGCAGCTGCGCCTGGTCGAATCCCCTTATCGGACGCCGCAAACCCTGGTCGGCGGGCCGCGCAGCGATGCCGCGCTGCTGGCTTCCTCCGGACGCACCGCCACCACCAAGGCGATGGGCAAGGGTTCCACGCAGCACCAGCACCTCGTGCAGACAGAGGTGCCGCGCAAGCTGCTCGAGGAGTGGCTGACGATGTGGAGCGAGCATTACCAGCTCGGTGAGAAGCTGCGCGTGCAGCTACGGCCGCAACGCGCCGGCTCGGAGTTGCTCGAGCTGATCATCTATCGCGATGGCGGCGACGCCGAGGACAAGCTCGCCAACGTGATCTTCGGCCAGTTCCAAGACCGTCATGAAACGACCATCCTCACCGTCCGCGACCAGAACACCTTCGAAGAGAAGTTGCGGCAGAAGCGCCTGATGACCTTGATTCACCTCTGGCTGGTGCACCGCTTCAAAGCCGACTGGGTGCACTATGTCAGCCCCACTGAGGACAACCTGTATCAGACCGAGAAGATGAAGTCGCACGGCATCTTCAGCGACGTCCATCAAGAAGTCGGTGAGATCATCGTCGCCGAAGTGAACCGTCCGCGCATCGAGGAGCTTCTCGCCTCCGATCACGAGGCGTTGCAGCGGCTGATCAGCAAAGACGACTAGGCACTAGGTAACCCGCGAGATTGCACCCAGGGTCGTAAATTCTCGAAAGCCACAACCCTGGACGCAATCTCGCGGCGCTAGCGGAGCTGAAAGTCGGTTAGTCCGAACCGATTTCGTCCTGGTACTTCTTGGTCATGTGGTCGATGGCCTGAAGTTGGGTCTGCGCGAGGTCGTCTCGTACTTCGGTGGCGCGTGCAGCGGCGTCAAGTGTCGGTTGGGCCTGGCCCTGGAAGTGTGGCATCACCTCGGCGGCGAACAACTCGGCGGACCGCTTGGTCGCCGCGGGGTTCGCCCACTCGTGGCCCATCTGCAGCATGCAGCCGAAGCCGCCGGACTGATCCCACAGTCGCTGCACCTGCGCGCGGGCTCGCTCGGGGGTGCCGATCACTCCGGCTCCGTTGTCGTTGATGATGTCGATCATCTCGTCGAGCCGATCCCCGGGCATCGTCATCTGCGGGAAGGCCGCCACTTTTTGGAAATAGTGGAACCACGGCTCGATGCCGAATTTCACGTCGGCGCGGGCTTGTTCGTCGGTCTCGGCGATATGCATCGGCCCGACGAGGCTCCAGTTGGTGCGGTCGACGCGGGTGCCGAAGGCCGCGGCGCGCTCTTCGACGATGCCCCAGTGATAGGCGAGCGCGTCGAAGCCTTCGATCGTCAGCGTCGCGCCGATCGACAGCAGGCCAATGCCGTGCTTGCCGGCCAGCCGTGCGCCGGTCGGCGAGGCGACCGCGGCGACGGCCAGTGGGATCCCGCCGTCGGAGTACGGCGCCAGCTGCAACCGGGCATCGAACAACTCGTGGGTGGCGGTTTTCGCGGTCACCGTCTCCCCCGCCAGCAGACGGACGACGATGTCGAGATTGGTCTCCAACAGCTCGCGGGTGTCGGTCGGGTTGAGGCCGATCATCGCCGAATCGGTGGGCAGCGAGCCCGGCCCCATCCCGCCGATCACCCGGCCGTGCGTGAGGTGATCCAGCAGCATCAGCCGATCGGCAACCCACAGCGGGTTGTGATAGGCCAGCGAGATCACCCCGGTGCCGAACCGGATCCGCTTCGCCCGTTGCGCGGCGGCGGCGATGAAAATCTCCGGCGAGCTGATGATTTCGCTGCCGGCCGAGTGATGCTCGCCGAGCCACACTTCGTCAAAGCCGAGGGCGTCAAGATGCTCGACGAACTCCAGGTCGCGCTGTAGTGCCAGGGTCGGGTTGGTGCCGGCGCGGTGAAACGGTGCGATGAAGTATCCGAACCTCAGCTTGGCCATTGCGGTCCCCTTGCGATCGAGTTGCGGAGAACCTTAGACCGGGCGCCCCGTTTAGGGGACCAAACCTCACCGGCCGGGGGGGGCGACGCAAGCTACCTAGCGTCGGCGTGCGATCACGGCCACCCGCCGCAGCCCACACCGGGCACACAGCCGCCGCCCCCACCGGGGCCGCCGCCGCCGCTAGGCCCACCCGGGATTTGGCCCCAACCGCCGCCGGGTCCGCCGCCGCCGCTAGGCCCGCCCGGGATACCGCCACCGCCGCCGCCGGGTCCGCCGCCGCCGCTAGGCCCGCCGGGGATACCGCCGCCACCGCCGCCGGGTCCACCCCCACCGGTGGGACCACCAGGGACGCCGCCACCGCCGCCGCCGGGTCCGCCGCCCCCGCCGGGCTCACCGGGGGCCGGCGCCGGGGCGACGCTGGTCGTAGTTGTCGTGGTGGTCGTGGTGGTCGTCGTCGGCCCACCTTTTTCGCCCCCGCCACATCCGACCGCGAACGAGAGCATGGCCGCACCGCCGACGAGTGCGATCGCGATTCTAGGTTGGGATTTCATCAGACCCTCACTTTCATCTAGCCGCGCACTGCCATTCAAAAGCTCGCGTGTCTGTACCCCGGATGCGTAACGGCAAAACCTGTTTCGCCAGCGGCTGCAGACGCGTCCGAGCAGCCTATACCGCCCAAGGCAATTCGTCCGGCTGACAGATTAGCGCCGGCGCAGCCTGGCCCACCCGAACGCCAGGGCCATGCCGGGCGAACCCAACAACAGTTGCAAAGCCTGTATCGGATGTACTGCGGACCTGACTTTGAGGTAGCCGTAAAGGCGCTGGTCGATAACTCTGCCTTCGCAGTCGAAGCGCCAGATCTCGATGCCGCAACCGTCGCGACGCCCACCTGGCCCGCCGCGCCACTCGTTGACAATGGTGTCGTCGGTCGCGGCGACCAGGTGCTTTTCGACTCTGAACCGGCGGGCTCGAAACGCCGCGCATGTCCTCGCCCATGAGTCGTGAATTGCTTCGACGCCAACAGATTCCTCGCGCGCACCGTCGCTGATCATCACCGAGCGTGCGTTGGGAGCGAAAATCTCGTAGACCGCGTCGCTGAGGCGTTCGTTGGTGGCACGTTCCACCGATTCCACAAATGCGCGCGCATCCGTTGGTCGCGTCATTGGCTGCCACCGCGCCGTGTCGAACGAACGGCGGCTCTCGTTGCTGTGAAGGCCATTCGGCTGCCTGCACGGAGCAAGGCGATGAATCCTCGGGGCCGCAGCACCGCCCGCGCCATCGGGAGCGGATCGCAATACAAAATTCGTCGTTGCACTCGTCCGGTGGCGTCGAGGTCGTATCGGTCGAGCCCCGGCCAGGAAACCGGTTTGCCGCCGAGAGTTCCGACTATCCGGAATTCGACGTATACGACGTCGTCCGATGACGCAGCCCAATTCACGACGTCGATGTGTAAATCGGGCACCAGGGCGAAGATGCGCCGCCAATAGGCGCTGGCCCGCTCACGACCGTGCACGTCGGGGTGCAGGGGTTGGATGTAGCAGACATCCGGGTGCGTCAAGGCATCCAGTCGTTCGACGGTGGGTGCCGCCCACACCTCCCGAAATTGCTGCACGAAGGCGGCGGCAGGATCTGCGGCAGAAGTCGTGAGTTTGCTTGTCATGTCCCTCATCTCGTGAACCAACGTGCCAATCAGTTCTTTTCGGCAGTCGTGATCGCCAGCCAGTCGTCGCCGGCCAGCCTGCTCAGATGCGCCGGGTCGTAGCGCTGCAAAAGCGAGGAGACCGTCTCGTGTCCGCGACGACTAAAGCCATGGGAAGCCAGCAGCGCCTCCAGACCGGCTTCAGTGAAACCGCTTCGGTACGGCTCTCCGCGCCGCGCGACTGCTCGGGCCACCCGGCGTGCGCTCTTCCACGGAGTCGTTGCGTCGACGACGCCGGCATCGATGTAGTCGACGACGAGCCTGCTGCCAGGGGCGCATAGTGTTTCCAGGTCGGTCAGTACGTGGTCGATCGCCCCGGCGGTCAGGTAGGGACTGACACCGAGCCAGACGATAACACTTGGTCGGGCGGAGTCGAAACCGTAAGTGATCAGCTGCTTCTGGAGGCGGTCCTCTTCGAAATCGCATGGCACCCAGATGGTTTGACTGCATTCCGCAGATGGCAGGTGTCGCTCGGTGATCGGGCGCTTGTCGCTTTGCGTCGCCGGCGCATCGACCTCGAAAATTGCGGCCGTGTTCCTGGCCTTGCGCAAGCTGGTCGTGTCGAATCCGGCGCCGAGCAGCACGATCTGGTCGATGCCGTCGCACATGGCGGCATCGCAGACGTCGTCGGTGTAACGCACCCGCAGCACGATGTGGGCGTGCAGCCCACCCCACAACCGGTCCAAGATCCGGACCGCCGCGCCAGCGGATAACCGGTGCGCCAGTATCGCCCGCAGCAACGGATGGCGAACAAAATGCCGCGAATGCGGGTCATCGAGAAGCCGGCGGCTCGGTGGCTGCATCGATTCCGCTGTGCGCTGGGCAGCATTGAGTTGCGCGGTCAAACTCGCTGTGTGATCAAGACGGCGGCTGGTCACGCATGTGACGCTAAGGCCACCACCGGTTCGGTTGTAAGGTCCAGTTTGATGCCAAGTTCTTGGACCAGTGACTCGGGCGGGATCGACCTGCACCTCGACCTTCCGCCGGTCCGTGGTCGACGTATGGCAGTGGAGCATGCATTGCGGCAGGCCATCCGGGACGGACGGTTGGCGCCGGCCCAGCGGTTGCCGTCGTCTCGCGCGCTTGCTGCTCAACTCGGTCTTGCGCGCGGCACGGTCGTCGAGGCCTATGCACAGCTGGCGGCCGAGGGATATCTGCGCAGCCGCCCCGGCGCTGTTACCGAGGTGGCTCAGGGTCCGGGTCTCCAGCCGCAGCTGGCTTCGGAATCGGCTCCGACGCAGATCGACGCAGATTTCCGGCTGGGGCGCCCCGACCTGAGCATGTTTCCGCGCACCGACTGGCTGCGTGCGCTGCGACGAGCCTTCCAAGTAACGCCGCATGCGGAGCTCGGTCCGCTCGATCCGCGCGGATCGCTGCGTTTGCGCACGGTGCTGGCCGACTACCTGGGCCGCGTGCGCGGAGTACTGACGACTGCCGAGCACATGGTGATATGCAGTGGGTTCACGCAGGGTCTGCGACTCGTGTGCGACGCGCTGGCCGCCGCAGGAGCCCGGGCCGTCGCGTTGGAAAATCCCTGCCTCCCCGACCACCGGGCGACAGTCCTCGCAAGCGGCATCGAGGTCGTCGCACTCGATGTCGACGACAGCGGTGCGCAGCCAGACGGGTTCACAGCGAAACCTGTTGCGGCGGTGGTGCTTACCCCCGCTCATCAGGCCCCGCTAGGCGCGACCCTGGCCGCGCACCGGCGTGCCGAGTTCGTCCGGATCGCCGCCCAGCGGGGCGCCTACGTGGTCGAAGACGACTACGACGGGGAGTTCCGCTATGACCGCCACCCTGTCGGCTCGCTGCAGGGACTCGCTCCCGAGCAGGTCATCTATGCCGGCAGCGCGAGTAAGAGCCTGGCCCCCGGAGTCCGGCTGGGCTGGCTTGCGGTTCCCGGCGAGCTGCTCGACGCGGTCATCGAAGCCAAGCGCCGCGCGGATCGCGGCACCGACATCCTGGCTCAATTAGCGTTCGCGGAGTTGATCGAGTCGGGGCAGCTCGACCGGCACATTCGCCGGATGCGCCGACGCTACCAGCACCGCCGGGACGCGTTGATCGCCACCCTCGAGCGGTATGCGCCTGCGATGCCGGTGCATGGCGTTGCCGCAGGTCTGCATGCGGTCGTGACACTGCCTGGAGGAATCTCGGAGGCCGATGTCCTGGCTGCCGCCCGCAAGCAACGCATTGCCCTTACCGGGTTGGCGCCGTTCTGGCATTCCCAACATCTCTGTCGCGCAGAAGGTCTCGTGCTCGGCTACGGAACACCGTCAGAGCCGGACTATCCGACGGCGCTCGACCGACTCGGGCAGATATTCGGAGGCTTCTGATTCGACTTCAGTGAGTTGCTGACCGGACCGACAAACATCCACGCGCGTCAAGCCTGCACTCCCAACTCAGCTAGCCTCGCGCGGTTTTCGTCGAACCATTCTTGTTCTTGGCCGGGCTCGGGCAAGACCAGTCCGGCTTCCATGGCGTTTGCTGGATCAGCTTCGCTCAACGCAACGAGAAAATCGGCTTCGGACTGGCCTGTGATACGTGTCCACATCCGCGAGAAGTCTCGGAGCATCGTCTGACGTGTTTCGAGGTCACGCCCTTGGCGGATGAGGCCGGAAAGGAAAGAATGGTTTGACGGTTGGCCGGCAACGAAGTAGTCGCCTTCGGGAATGTCGTGGAACAGAACATTGACGTACAACTCCGGAGCTCCGGTGGCGTTGGTGTGGATGGTGGTGATCTCATCGGCGATTTCAGCTTTCGCCGATTTGGTCAGCAGTCCCTTTCGGCTGTAGCACTGGTAGATGGGCATGGCGTTCCCTTCGGACTTTCGCTCTTTGACTGCTCCCGGCTAACACTGTTACGCATCGCAGCGCTCTTGCTGTTGGCCGCCGCCCGTGCCCGAGCGGTCATTCTTTAGTAGCAATAGCTTCCGATGAATTGAGCGTGGTCGCATCCGCCGAGTGGCCAGTCGGACTGGCCGGGGGGTGATGCAGAGATCGATTCAGCGGATCCCCGCGATGGTCACACAAGCGGTGGTGGATCGTCATTCGGAAGAACTTGGAGAAGCTGGTTGCGTGAGCTGATGGCGAGCTTGGCGAACACCTTGCCCAGATGATACTGAACGGTTCGCGCGCTGATGAATAGCCGCGCACCTATTTCGGGGTTCGACAACCCGTCTCGCGCCAATCCGGCGACCTGGGCTTCCTGCGGTGTGAGCTGTTCGCCGCTCGCGGCGGCTGTGCGCTTGCGGACGGTTCCGCCGATGGCCTGAAGTTCGCGCCTGGCCCGTTCAGCGAATGCACGCATTCCCATTACGTCGAGCATTCCGTGCGCGATGCGCAGTTGCTTCCGCGCGTCCTTGTGCCGGCGCTCCCGCCGCAGCCATTCTCCATAGATCAGATGAGCGCGGGCGAGATCGATGCGCACGCGGCTGCGCTCGAGATGTGTGATCGACTTCTGGTAGAGCCGCTCAGCGGTCTCCCCCTCGGCCAGCAGCGCCTGCGAGCGCGTTTCCGCCCCGAGTGCCCAGTCGGTCTGACTGGCGCGAGTCATCTCTGTGAGCCAGCGGGTTGTTTCGATCGCCTTCTCTCTCATCCCGGTGCGTACGGCCGCCTCGATGAATTCGGCCGCCGCCCAGTTCGCGACGCCAGGGTAACGGACGTCTGGATATTCCTGGTGGTAGAGAGCGCATTCGGCGGCGGCCATTGCCTCCGGGTAGTTGCCCGAGCCGTTGTGGAGCACGGCTCTCGTCCATTCGGCGACGGCTATCGAGATGCCTTCGCCTCGACGGGGCGCCTCTAGGGCGGTCTGCTCGATGAGGGCTGACGTCGCGGCTTTCTCGCCGCGCAACGATGCGAGGTACATGGCGGCGTAGGGTGCAAGGTTGCCCCCGGTGGCTTCCGTCACCGTGTGTTGCTCGTCGACCAACACGCTTGCGGCGGTCAGGTCGCCGACGAACATCAGAATCAGGGCGCGTGTGCTCAGTGCAAGCGGGAGTTCGTTCATGGCGCCGGCGTCCCGAGCCAGTTGCAGATAGCGCGCCGAGAGTCTGTCCCAGTTCTCGTCATCCCACAGGTGCAGCGCCGCCAAGTTGATTAGCCACATCCAACGCAGCTGTTCATCTATCGACATACCGCTGCCGAAGGCAGCCAGTGCGCCGCGCAGGTCTGCCACCGCCGCCGGGTAAGCCTCGACGAAGTTTGCCGCCAATCCGCGCAGGAGGAGGTCGAGCGCACGCGGGCGACCCGCTGGCTGCGGGGCTGCGGAAGCGGCGCGGGCTACTTCGAGTACGCCGCCGCCCGCGGTGGCGAGGCGGCCCGCGAATGCCGCGGCCGAAATGGCCTCCAAGTAGGTCTCCCTGGCGCGATCAGTCTGGATCGGCTCGAACCGCCTCGCCGCCCTGAGCAGCAGCAGCGGGGCGTCACCGCCTCGGCTCGTGGCGAACGCGAGCTGGGCTCGGACGAGGTCGGCGCGAGCATGCTGGAATTCGTTGAGGCGTCCGCGCTCGGCCATGGAAAGCAGATCCAGCGCCGAGTCGAACGCGCCAGCTTCGACTTTGGCTGATGCGGCGGCCAGCGCCCGCTCCATGCGCAGGGCTGGGTCCAGCGTCAACATTGTTGCTCGCTCGTAGAATGCGGCTGCGGCCGCCAGTCCGCCCCGCGCTCGCGCCCGGCCGGCCGAGCGCTCCAACTCCGCAGCGACATCGTCGTCAGGGCCGGGCGCGGCATGGGCGCGGTGCCATGCGCGTCGGTCAGGATCCAATTCGGGGTCGGTAACCTCCGCCAGCGCGCGGTGGGCCTGCTGTCTGGCGTGAAGTGTGGCAGACCGGTAGGCGGCGGAGCGGGCCAGCGGATGGCGGAATCGCACCCGCGTTCCGAACTCGGCCAACCCTGCTTCGATCGCCGGTGTCGCGGCATCGGGATCGATACCCAGTCGCGCGGCCGCTCGCCACAACAGCGTCGGATCGCCCAGCGGCTCGGCCGCCGCCAGCAGCAGCAGGTCGCGGCTCCGATCGGGAAAGGCCTCGACCCAGCGGCGGAAGCTTTCTTCCATCGCCATAGAAAGCCGTGCCGCTCCAGGTAACCCAAACCCGCCGGCCAGTTCATGTACCGTCAGACCTCGTGGCAATTCCAGCAACGCCAGCGGATTGCCCCGTGTCTCGGCGATCAACTGATCGCGCACCCGCTCATCGAGCGGTGCGGTCAGCACCATGTCGAGAAGTGCCCGAGCTTCAACCTCCTTGAGGCCCTTGACCGCTAGGCTCGGCAATACCCTCATGTCAGCATTGGGAGCACGCGTCGCCACGACGAAACCCACCGCCTCGGCGACCAGCCTGCGGGCAACAAATCCAAAGACCTGCGCCGATGCCTGGTCGAGCCATTGCAGGTCATCGACCAAGCACACGAGCGGCTGGGCTTGAGCGACGTCGGAGAACAGGCTCAGAACTGACAACCCGATCAGAAAGCGGTCCGGTACTGGGCCTGTGCTCAGACCCAACGCCGTGCCGAGAGCGTCACGCTGTGGCGGCGGTAGGTAGTCCAGGCGGTGCAGCAACGGCGCGCACAACTGGTGCAGCGCCGCATAGGCGAGCTCCATCTCCGACTCGACGCCGCTAGCACGGATGACACGGCAACCGGCGGCGCGCCCACCGACATACTCCAATAGCGCGGTTTTGCCGACACCAGGTTCACCGTGTATCACCAATGCCCGGCTTTCACCGGCGCGCACCCCGCTGAGAAGCTGGTCCAGTGCGTCGCATTCCGCCTGGCGGCCTATCAGCCTCGCATTGTCCTGAGGCAGAGCCGGTGGCTCCACGGCACCAAACCTAGACGCATCGCCGGGCACAATCTCAGCATCGGCGAAACCCCGCCGCAGCGGCCAGGCGGGTCGCGTTCTGGGGCCTGCTAACCGCGGACAGCAAAGATGAACGTTTTCAGTTCGCGTGCGATGTCGGGGCCTGAGGGCTCAATCATGATTTCGGTGGCACCCGCTTGGGCCATTGCGGCCGCGGCCTTTCCTACCGTGTCGGCGGACCCGGACAGGGTGACTGATGGAATGGAGACGTAGCCGCCGGCGCGCCAGGCCGCCAGGTCGGCGTTGTTCATCTCCACCATGTGGCCCTGGTGAATGTGCAAGTGGCGCAGCGATTCGGGAACCTTCTCGATCACATCAAGCCAGGCGGCCCCGCCGGGCATCTCGCGGACAGCGTCGGCGCCCTGGGCGGTATAGACGAAGTGATACGCCGCCGCCCACGGAGCACCGACGGCCAAGCGGACCCGTTCACCAGCTGGGTCTTCCCCGTCGTCGATGACGGTGCCCATGGTCGCTACGATGGCACGCGCAAAGTTCCGCTGTCCGGGCACGACCTCGAACATAGAGATCAGTCCATCGGCACCGACTCGCTTTGCGACGCCGGCGCCCTTGGGTCCGGTCGCAGCCAGCAACAACGGGATTCGCAGCGGCAGCGCATCCGCTTGCGCCGCGGTGAGCATCAGCTTGATGGCTGTGCCCTCCCAGTCAGCTATCTCTCCGGCCAGCAGGGCTTGGTACGCGCGGATATACGTCTCCATATACGACCATCGAATCGGTGGTTGGCCCATGGCCGCACGGCTAGAGAAACCGGTGCCGAAGGCGGTCACGATGCGCCCAGGCGCCTGTCGATGCAGTGACACGGTCTGTGCGGCGTTGACCAACGGGTGGCGCAGCGTCGGAATCAGCACCGCGGGACCTAGTTCGATCGTCGTGGTCAGCGCGGCGGCGCGGTGCAAGTCCAACCAAACGTCATCACCCTCAAACGGAGTGTCGTACAGATAGGCCCGGCGGTAGCCAAGCTCCTCTGCCGTGGCAATGTGCTCGGCGGACTCGAAAGACGGAGGTAGCGCAACACTTACGTCGATATCGGTCATCGCACGGTCCTCTCTGATAACGCTAGGTGACTCAACGCGCGTTTTAGGGAAACACGCAGGAGTTCCGGCGCAGGTCGGAGCCTGTTGCATCAACGGGTTTGGCGATGCGAACGCGGCTTGGCGCCAGAGACTTTCGACTGTTACCGAAGCGAACTAAGCCTCGGGTAGCCGCTTGCTTAGCTTCTGCAACGTCAGCATTTCGCGTTCCTCATCGTTGAGGTAGGGGATGCCGATCCCGTATTCCGCCCAGCGAGTGGCGATTCGGGATTCCAACTCGGGAGCCAGCCTGTCGGTCGGCGGGAAGCGGCGCCCGCCCCACTCCGGCCTGGGCTCGATCTCCCAGCTTCGGGTGGCGTCGATGAGGACGCGGGTCCATTGGCCGGTGCCGTATTTATTCGTGTCGTTCAACTCCGGCGGGGTCGACGGATCCAGCGATGAGCCGATACCCGGACCAAAGAACGCGATATCGCCGAGGCCGGCGTTGACCCGGTATGACATGGCCCAGTCGAGCGCTACCGGGTCGTGGATGTCGATATCCTCCTCGACGACCATGACGTTCTTGTGAAACCACACTGATCCGCCGGTGCCCCATAGCGCGGAGGCGATCTGGTGCGCGTGGCCGCGGTAACGCTTTTGGATTTGCACGAGAGTGTTTTGACCGTTGGTCACCTCCGTCATCCACACATCGGTAATGCCGCCGATCCCAAGATCGTCGAGCACATTCCAGGTAATCGCCGAGCGTGCAAAGTTGGTGATGCTGTCTTCGTTGAATAGTCCCGGCCGTATCCCTTCGAGGGTGCCCCGAAGCACCGGGTCGTTGCGGTGGGTGATTCGCGTGACCCGCAGAACCGGCGCCGGTGCCGCGCCGCCAAGAAAACCCGGGTATTCCGCAAACGGACCCTCCATGGCGAAGGTCGACGGGTCCGGATCGATGAAGCCCTCAACGACGATCTCTGCGGTGGCCGGAACGTACAACGGCACCGTTTCGCAGGCAACCAGGTCGACCGGGCGGCCGAGAAGGGCCCCCATCATGTCCCATTCACAGATGTTCTTTGGGAATGGGCTGCCCGCACAGAATGGCATGACATCGTGCCAGCCGTAGACGACGGCGACCGGCATCGGCTCTGGCTTGTACCCCTCCATATGGACGCCCCAGCCCTGAGTGGGCACCAGTAGCTTGGCGATCTTGTCGCGGTCAACGATCTGCCCGCGATAAAGGCCAATGTTGTCGCGTCCCGTCACCTTGTCCTCGGTGACCACTCCGCAGAACGTGTCAATGTAGCGACCGCCGTCACCACCGTGCCACTTGGGGACCGGAAGCTCCCATAAATTAATATCGTCGCCTTGGAGGATGTTCTCCTTGACTGGGCCGCTGTCGACGACGCACGGCGGGATGGGTTTCTTGAAGGCTTCTCGAAGGTGGCGCACGATAGCCGAATCGCCGGTGTCTTCGGGCAGTCCCAGCATCAACTGAACCTGGCGCCGGCTGCCGAGTGCTGACGTCAACAGCTTTGTGCACCAGGTGTTCTCGTGGTCAACGATATTCTCGAACAGTAGCCCTGGCCCGCCCAGGGAAAGGTTGGCGCGGGTGATTGCCCCGATCTCCTCATCCCAGTCAACCGAAGCGGTGATGCGGCGCAACTGGCCAGCAGCTTCGAGTGTGGCCAACCAACTCCGCTGATCGGGACCCGTCTCCTGCTCTTTCGGTAGGGTGATGTCCGTGGTTTCCGGCAGGCTGGTACTCGTCGTCACTTTGTTCTCCTCACACGATGGCGGCTAGTTCGCCGTTCACTGAGACCGGGCGCGGATTTTCCTTCCAGCGCTTGATCAGAGAGTGTTCGATTCCGAGTTGATCGATGACGCGGCCGACGACGTAGTCGGTCACCTCGTCGACCGAGACCGGCCGCGCGTAATAGGCCACTGTCGGCGGGAAGATCACGGCACCGGCGCGCGCCAGATAGTGCATGTTCTCCAGGTGGATCTCGCTCAACGGAGCCTCCCGCGCGACCAGAACGAGTTTGCGGCGCTCCTTCAGCGTCACATCGGCAGCGCGGGTGATCAGGTTGTCGCTGAAGCCGATCCTGATGGCGCTCAACGTCTTCATGCTGCACGGACAGACGACCATGCCATCTGTGCGGAACGACCCACTGGAGAGGCTTGCCGCAAGATCGCGGGCACTGTACACGTGCGAAGCCAGAGCGCGGACCTCGTCGACGCTGGTGTCGGTCTCGATCTTGATCGTTGCGCGCGCCCAGTCGCTGAGGATGAGGTGTGTTTCGGCCCCCAGCTGCCCAAGAACTTCCAGTAGACGAATGCCCAGAGCGGCGCCGGTCGCTCCGGTCATGGCAACCACGAAGCGCATCCTCTTCCTCCTTTCAGCGAAATGCCAGTTTTGCTGCACTACTGCCGATTTGGTGTATCTCGGGGTGACGACGGCAGCTGCGCGGGCTCTTAGGCCGTGCCATTTTCCGATTTGAGCATCCACGCTTCTTTCTCTAGATCATCGATGATCGCGTGGAGCAGGTCAGCGGTCGAGGGATCGGCGGCGTCGACGTCGTCGTGCACAGTGCGTATGGTGCCCACGACGGCGTAGATTGCGCTGGTGATCATGTCGACTGTGTCGCTGACGCTGTGCAGGCCTGGCGGTATGGCTGGAACGGTCGTTGTGGCAACGACTGTGTCTGAGCGTCCGTCGGGAACCGCGTCCAGTGCGCGCATACGTTCGGCGATCGTGTCACTGGCGCCACGCGCGATATCGACGATGCCATCCAACTGAAGATGCAGATCGCGGAAGTTCCTTCCGATGAGGTTCCAGTGTGCCTGCTTGCCTTGGAGGTGTAATTCGATCAAGTCGACCAGCACCGTTTGCAGGTCCCCGAACAAGCTGGCCGGAGCCTGGAACGATTCGACCTCGGCGGCGCCGCGGCGGTTTGTCGTGAGTGAAGTTGGCATGACAGGTTTCCTTTGTTCAGTCGCTCAGTGGTTGCGGGGCTCTACGGGGCAGCCCTACTTCTCGTGAGAGTGCGGGCTCGCAACAGGATTGGGCCGCTCCGGCGAGAGCAGCCAGGATGATGGGCAGCTTGCTGATGATTTCCTCGTCGCAGACGGGAGGAGCGTCGGCAAACCGCGTCGCTGCGTGGGGCACCGACAGGGCTATCTCATCGAGGACCGTCGCTCCGGCGGCGCGGGCTACTTTCCTGGCGTCCTCGTGAGCCCATGCCCCGCCGTAGCGCCCACCGGAGGTGCCGACGACGACGACTGGCTTTCCGATGACCGCCGCCCTGTATTGCGGACGGGAAACCCAATCAATCGCGTTCTTCAGCGCGGCCGGGATGGAGCCGTTGTACTCGGGCGTGACCAGCAGCAGCGCATCAGCGGACCGCACGGCGACGCGCAGGTCGTCGGCAGCGGGCGGGATAACGGCGGGCTGATCGAGGTCTTCGTTGTAGAAGGGCACCTCAGCGAGCCCTTCGTAGAGGTCGACGTCGATTCCCTCAGGTGCGAGCTTGATGGCGGCCTCTGCGAGCTGGCGGTTGTAGGAGGCAATCCGCAGGCTCCCCAATAAGGCCAGAATGCGGATGCTCATCCCAGTTTCCTTTCCTGCACAGGGGTTAGTTCGCCGTTCAGTACGAGCTTGCAGCGAAGCGGCCGGGGTCGCATCCGCCGGTGGCTAGCCGAGTGGCCGGCAGTTGGTGCGGTCGCATCGCCGTTGCTCACACAGAAGCGGGCGACCCGATTCAGCTGATCGAACGTCTTACCCAGTCGCTGCTCTTCTTCCCCAATGAGGTTGCAGGGAAGTGCCCCTTGATCGCATCTGCCGATGGTCGGTCGTCTCGGCCAGCATGGTGGCCGGCGCCGTATCCTCAGGGTCAGCGGTTAGTTCGGGCGGCGATAAGGTAATGGAGTGCGTCGTGCCCGCTCAATATGTTGTCCGGGATCTTCGCCGACCCTCCAGCACCGTTTAGCAAATCACCCAAGCCGTAGTCTGTGGTGTGCCAGCCGCGCGCGCGAAGGTACTTTTCGACATCGCTGCGATCGCGGGGATAGGTAAGGTCGCCGAAGTCGACGACGTACCCATGCCGCTTCCAGCTCTCAGCAACGCCCAGCAGATATGAGCCGATGGAGCTTGAGTCATCCGTCAAGTGATCGGCGGTGAATCGGCTGCCCGGTGCACTTAGTGCAGTGAGCTGGTGTAGCAGGCGATTCTGAGCATCGCAAGGCAGATATCCGATCAGCAATCCCTCGGCCAGCCACGCGGTGGGGCTTGAGGGATCAAAACCCGCTTGTCGCAGTGCCGTTGGCCAATCCAGGCGTAGGTCGATGCCAATCGTGCGTAGTTGGGTAGCTGGTGTGGCGCCCATCCGGGTCAGGACCGAGTTCTTGAAATCGATCACCTCGGGTTGGTCGATTTCGTAAACGATGCTGCCGGCCGGCCATTCCAGACGGTAGGCACGCGAGTCCAATCCAGATCCGACGATTACCGCTTGACGGATACCGGCGGATAGCGCGCTGGGGAAGAAGCTATCGAAGAACCGCGCGCGGACGGCAAAATAATGCATCATCCAACCGGTCTCAATATCGGCGAATTCCAACTCGCCACTGGCCAGCCGGGTGAACAGGTCGATACCTGCCGCGTGGACGAGGGGCTCGGCGAACGGGTCATTGATGATTGGATCCGCTTGCCTGCTGGCTGCTGCTCTGGCTGCGGCCACCATGGTTGCCGTCGCGCCCACACTGGTGGCCAGGTTCCATGTGTCGTTGTCACTACGCTGCATTTCGTTTCCTATCTCCGCAAACCGGCGGGTTTGCATGAAATCGCTTGTCTGGCAGCTGCTTCAGCAGCGGCTCGTCTTTAACCGCCGGCAGGCATCGCTTTTTGGTCAGGCTGCTTTTGTGATGCGTTGATGACGCGGATTATCGTTGACGGGCGTAGCAGCCGCGAGGGAGGATCAACCATGCCCATCAACCGCAGGAATTGCTGGACGGCGGCCGGATCGGTTTCGGCGGCGGCCAGCAGCCGATTTAGGTAAGCGTTGCTGATCCGTATGGAAAGTGATGGCCTACCCGGGGTTTGGGGCAGGGCCAGATCAGAGCCCACCGCCGCATGCCAAGCTACGCGGATCTCTTTAGCGGTGGCGTGGAAAAATCGCCGCGGCAAGTTCCGATCGCCGTGCTGCAGGCAGTGTCGCAAAACGATTGCTTCGATTGCGGCCACCGAGATGCCTTGCCCGTAGACAGGATTAAAGCTGCACATTGCGTCACCGACAACGAGCAAGCCATCGGGCGTGCGCGCCAACTTGTCGTAGCGACGCCACCGGTTAGAGGGGAACCGATAGTGGGCGACGTCTGTGAGCGGTTCGGCACAGCGGGCTGCCGTCAGCACATGCGAAGGTGCCATATCAGCCAGGCAGGCGAGCAGGGAGTCGCGATCGCTGGGCGGTGGTTGTCCCGCGATGGGCTGGACGCCGAGCATGTAGGTGTTGTTCTCGCCGGCAACCATCCCGAATCCCATAGGGCGGCTGGACTCGGCGCCGGCGAACGCAAAATACTCGCGCAAGGTCCGCGGCGGTACATGAACCAGCAGGCCGGCGTAGGCAACGCGCACCATCAGTTGGTCTTGTCGTGGAGGACGATAGCCCAGCGCGTCAAGGAACACCGGTGTCCGTGAGCCGCGCCCGGTGGCGTCCACGACCAGATCAGCCGCCAAGGTCTTCTCCGCTCCAGACCTGCGCCGCGCCACCACAACACCGGTCACCCGCTCAGAGTCAGCGCTAGACGCCAACCGCACCGCGTCGTGGCCACCGAGAATCTCCACGTTGGGCATGGAATGGACCCGTCGACGCACACTCCATTCGAGAAATGGCCGGGTGACGTAGTAGGCGGCTACCGACTTCGGGTCGGGTATCGTGCCAGATCGCAAAAGCCGGTGTCCGCCGTACCGCATCCAAAGGCGTGACAGGTCACCGTCGTTCCACACCTGCGCGCCGCCGACCACCAGCTCGTCGAGGAAACCGGGGAACAGCTCACTCATGATCTGGGTGGCGCGCGGGTGTGTAATGTGAGGCAGACCGCCTTGCGGCACTCCTCGCCGGGTCGTCGGTCGGTCGATGAGTATGTCGCGCTCCACAACGGTCACTGTGCGGTAGAAGTCTGCGAGCACCCGGGCCGCGAGCAACCCACTTATGCTCGCCCCCAGAACTATTGCCGCCTCGCCAACTTCACGCATGTCGTCTGCTCGCAGGGGTGAGTCCAACAGCCCTTTGATAGTTATAGTGGGACGGCCCATTGAAGGGCGGTCGTGGATGTGGCCGCACAGCTGCGCATTCGGCGACATCCATGGGCTGGCGCGGGCTCACGCTGTGAACGCCGGTAGCGTTATGCCGACGGCCGCATTTTCCTCTGGTGTCGCCAGTCGATAACCGAAACGGCGTGCGATCTCGGCGAAATGTGCCGTTTCACGAGCACTCGGCGGCGGGGAGCCAAGTGGGCGACCGACTTCCCGAAAGAATCTGCCCATGGTCGCCGTTGTGATGACCAGATCGACAGCGGGTTCGCCGGAGATATTGCGATGAGCATGCGGCGCATCGCCCGCCATGCGGACGTAATCGCCGGCATGGGCATCATGCCATTGCAGACCGCCCCCGCCCTCGACAAGAACTTGGTGGCCACCCGCGAGGATGAAGAAGTCCTCAAAGTCGCCGTGGCTGTGCAGCGGCACTGTAACTCCTGGCGGCACGACCGCACGCATCACACAGATATGCTCGTCGCTTTCCGGCGTCACGAACTCAACGATCGGTCCGAAAACGTCCAGCACCAGGGCTCCTGGGCGGGCACCGAGATGACCAAGGAATGCCCGAGTGGCTTTGGGTGATGTCATTGTCAGCTCCTTTGCGACGCTGGCCTCGGCGGCTCGTTGATTCGTGGAAGTCGAACCGCCTATCGAGGCGGTCAGAACCCATGCTCCGACTTGAGGATGGCACCGGCGCGCTCGCCGATGACTACGCAGGGAGCCATCGTGTTGCCGCTGGTGATACGGGGCATTATCGATGCATCTGCGATTCGAAGTCCGTCTACCCCATAAACTCTGAGACTTCCATCAACGACCGACATCGCGTCTCGCCCCATCTTCGCCGTGCAGCATGGGTGAAAGTAGCTTTCCGCGCCGTTGCGCACGAAGCGGATGAGCTCCTCGCGTGCGAGATCACCCGGCATCACTTCCCGCTTGGTGAAGCGCCGCAACGTTTTGGAATTACCGATTCCGCGGCATAAGTCAACGCATGCAAGTGCAACCTCGACGTCGTCGGAGTCCGCCAGCATGTTTCCCTCGACCGCCACCGGGTCGCCCGGATTGGGGCCGGTTAGACGAACCCGACCACGGCTCTTGGGCCGTAGGACACCCGCACACATCGTCCATCCGTGCTCAGGTACCCCGTAAGACTCGGCATTCTCCTTGCTACACAGGAGGAATTCCCCTGCGCAAATTTGTAGATCAGGCGCTTCGAGGCTTGGGTCGCTCTTCCAGAACACCGTGGCCTCTGCCCCGTTGTTGCGCGGCTCGAGCGGCTCTCGCCACTCCCAAACACAGTCGATCCGCGGATGATTCTGATAGTTCCGTCCGACACCGGGCAGATCGGCAACGACGGGAATCCCGAAGCGTTGTAGTTCGTCAGCGTCACCGATGCCCGACTGCATGAGTAGCTTCGGCGTGTTCACTGCGCCCAGCGAAACGACAACCTCACACGCCGCGGCAACGCTGTGGGGCCTTCCATCGTACGAAAACTCCACCGCGGCGATCCGATTCTTCTCGAACGCTAGCCGCGTCACCGTTGCGCCGGTAAGAACAGTCACGTTGGACCGGTGCAGGTGCTGGTGGACATAGGAACGAAACACCGACTGTCGCAACCCATCGCGCAATGTCAGGTCGACGATCGATGCCCCGCCATCCCCATCCATCATCGTCCCGTTATTACTGTTGTAGCTGGGGATCCCCAGTGTGCGCGCCGCCTCAACGATGGCTGGGGCCAGCGGATTGGGATCCGGTGCGGGAGCGACGGAAATCGGGCCGCCGACGCCGCGGTACTTTGGGTCGCACGGCCCATGCCAGTCTTCGATCCGGCGATAAATGTCGAGCACCGAGTGGTAGCCCCAGGACTGGTCACCCGCCTCTGCGGCAAAATGATCCCAGTCGCTCTGGTGTCCCCGCGCCCATACCATCACATTGATGCTGGATCCCCCACCGAGAACCTTGCCCATAGAAAGCAACATCGATCTGCCATTGACATGAGCGGACGGTCGAGAGACGAACCCCCAGTCACGCTCGCTGCCCAAGTTCAGCGGCCATTGGGCGGGATCCTGGACGGCAGGCACATCGTCAGTGCCACCCGCCTCCAGCAGGAGAACACTGACATCGGGGTTTTCTGCTATCCGGCCCGCGACGACCGATCCCGATGAGCCGGAGCCGCAAACTACAAAATCGTAGCGTGGGGCAAACCCGAAGGTCGCCATGTATGTTCTCCTGCTCTGTCTAATGTAAA
This sequence comes from Mycobacterium kyorinense, assembly GCF_001672775.1. Classification (GTDB taxonomy): domain Bacteria; phylum Actinomycetota; class Actinomycetes; order Mycobacteriales; family Mycobacteriaceae; genus Mycobacterium; species Mycobacterium kyorinense_A. The sequence goes on from NZ_LZKJ01000036.1 coordinate 27,209, forward strand.
CTTCTGTACGGCCAGCGGCAGACCGCCTTCCGGTCTGGCTCATAGATTGCGTAGTCCGCCAAGGATTCTGATGAGCGGAAGGCTTGCGGCCAAACCATGGCGCAGGTTGGGTTGCACGGGGCTGACGTTGAATATCACCGCATATTGCACACCGTGGTCACGCCATTCGGCGACCTGCTCAATGACGTCACCGGATGTGCCCGTGAGGAGACTCTCTTTGAGTAGTGACGGCGGCACGTCAGCGGTCAACGACAGGACGGTGTGTTCGTCGAGTGTCTGCGGGATGATGTCTTGTGCACCAGTGAAGTCATCACCGAGTGGATGGCGCGCCCCGTGGCGGGCCCATAACTCGGCGGATATGTCGAGCGCGAACGCTTTCATGGCGTGCGAACCAAGCGCCTCGTCGACCTGGCCGCGGCTGCGTCCGGTCATGACGAAGAACAAACCCGCTCCGGTGATGGACATGGGGTCGCGTCCAGCATCTGAAGCTGCGGCCCGAACCTTTTCCAGGCCGGCGGTGTAGTCCTTGGGTCGCATCGCCATGGCTGCGGGAAACCACCCGTCGCCATAGCGCCCAGTGGCCCGCAGCATGCGCGGTCCGTGGGAGGCGATCCAAATGTCCGGCCACTTGCCGCGGTAGGGCGGTAGGTCGAACACGGCATCGCGCAACGGGAAGAACGGCGACTCACGGGTGACGAGTTGGCCGCCGGAATTCCAGAGCGCGCGAATGGTGGCTAGAGCTTCTTCGAAGCGCGCCACCGGCTTCGACCACTCCACGCCGTAGGGTTCGTTGCTTGTGCGCGCGCCTGTTCCGATTCCGAGGATGGCTCGTCCGCGGGTGAGAAGATGCAGTGTGGCGGCCGCCTGTGCGGTAACCGCCGGATTGCGGCGGCTTGCATCGGTGACACCAATCCCAAGTCTTCGCCGCCCCAGCCGGTTTCGGGTGGCCAGATGCCCCAGTAACGTCCATGGTTCCAGACGTGCGTCGATTTTGGGGGCCAGTCGTGCAGCCCCGACATACTGTGGCGTCATCACCGATCGCGGAAACAGTGAGCTGAGATGGTCAGGCAGCCAAAACGAGTCCACCCGGCTGCCCACCGCAGTGAGATAGCTTGCGCTCACCAATGCGGTCGGTGAGTACCGGGTGTGTAATAGATGTTCTGACAGCCCGACCTTGAACACGGCTAATCGCTTTCATTTTGGGTGCGGATTTTGGCCACGGCGAGGATCATGTACGGGAACGTGATGCGGAATCTCTGGCGATCGAGGTTTTCGCTGTTACGGACGAGGGTTGGCCAATGCAAGGCTTCAGGCATCACTTGCCCGGTAACCCGCTATGGCGCCCCCTTGCCCAGGATTGCCGGACGCGGTGGTATCTCGGGCCGCCATGGGTGACATCACCCTCTGGGTTACTCCTCGCTTTCGTGACGTCTTGACTACCCGCAGCATTGTCGACGGGCGCAACAAGTGAGAGGGAGGATCAACGAGGTTCATCGCCCGCAGGAATTGCTGGACCACTGCCGGATCTGTTTCGGCGGCGGCCAGCACCCGGTCCAGATACGCGTTGATGATCCGGATAGATAGTGGACGCTTCCCCGCTATTTGTGGCAAAGCCAGGTCTGATCCGACCGCCGCCTGCCAGGCCACCCGGATCTCTTTGGCAGACGCGCGGAAAAACCGCCGCGGTAGGTTACCGTCACCTTGCTGCAGGCACTGGCGGAGGATGAGCGCTTCGATAGCGGCCACCGACATGCCCTGTCCGTAGAGTGGATTGAAGTTACAGAACGCATCGCCCACCACGATCAGGCCGTCGGGTGTTCGCGCCAACTGGTCGTAGCGGCGCCACCGGTTTGATGGAAATCGATAGTGGGTCATGTCTGCGAGTGGCTCGGCACGGCGCGCGGCGTCCAGCACGTGCCGGGGCGCCATGTCGGCCAGGCAGTCCAGCAGCCCGATGCGGTCGGCGGGCGGCTTTTGTCCCGCTACCGTTTGGACCGCGAGCCTGTAGGTGTCGTTCTCGCCGGCAAACATCGCGAAGCACACAGGACGGCTGGGCTCAGGGCCGCTGAAGGCGAGGAACTCGCGCAATGTGTCCGGCGGTAGATGGACCGGCAGACCGGCGTAGCTGACGTGCACCGTGAGTTGGTCTTCGCGCGGACGAGGATAGCCCAGGTCGTCGAGAAACACAGGTGCCCGCGAGCCACGCCCAGATGCGTCTACGACAAGGTCGGCCGCCAGGGCGGTTTCGACGCCAGAGTCGCGGCGTGCCACCACAACACCGGTCACGCGGTCGCGTTTCTGGGCCGACGTCAATCGCACCGCATCGTGACCCTGCACGAGCTCCACGTTGGAAATGGCATTCACCCGGCGACGCAGGCTCCACTCGATAAACGGCCGGCTGACGTAGTAGCTGACTATCGAATCGGGGTCGGGAATCGTGCCAGATCGCAAGAACCGGTGGCCGCCGAACGATACCCAAAACCGTGACAGGTCACCGTCGTTCCACACCCGTGCGCCACCGGCGACCAATTCGTCGACGAAACCGGGAAACAGCTCCCCCATGATCTGCATCCCGCGGGCTGCCGGAAGGTGGGGCAGGCCGCCTTGTGCCACGCCGCGCCGGTTTACCGGTCCGTCCGGGAGAATATCCCGCTCGACCACCGTCACCGTGCCGTAGAAGTCTGCAAGCACCCGGGCGACCAATAGCCCACTAATACTTGCCCCGAGAACTACTGCGGCATCACGAAGTTCAGGCACCATCATCTCCTCGCGAAGGCGAGCCGGTGTCCCTGAGCGGGGCAATCGACATCCACTACCTTCCTCGACATTCGGTCATGGGCTTCTGCGGCGCTGCAGACGATGGCCGCGTTAGGCCTTCGTGTACGCAACCTTCAATCAGTCTGCGGGGATCAACGGTTATCCGCCTAGAGCCATTTGAGTCGCTTTTCCCACAACATCCGACGCGACGGGACTCATTGCCGTGGTTATTGCCGTGGTTCGGTATCCACGACCCGCATGCCGTGACGGCATGGCGCGGCCACTGCTCGCCTAGCGCAGGATTGCACCAATCAATGGTGGTCGAGTAGCTGTTGACGATAGGCCGTCGGCGTAGTGGCGAGCTGTCGGCGGGTGACGGTGGCCAGGTGTTGAGAACTTGCGAAGCCACATTGATGCGCGATTTCGGTAATGCTCAGAGACGGGTTCCTCAACAGTTCGAGCGCGCGTGCCAAGCGGCGGTTCATCAGCCAGCGATGCGGCGGCTCGCCCGTGCCTTCGCGAAAAAGAACTGTGAGCCGAGCTGTCGATAAACCCACTACCTGGGCCAGCTCGGTCAAGCCGACGTCGCCCGATAGGTGTGCCTCGAGGTACTCGATCGCGCGCCGCAGGCGCCAATCGCGATAGCCTGGGCCGGATTTCTCAGCGAAAGCTGTGGAGCCCGACAAGGATGAATGCCGCCGTATTAGGCGAACAGCAAGTTGCTGGCAGAGTGATTCGAACATCATGGTAGAACACCCGTCGCGTTGTGTCATCTCGCGAAGGATCTGCCGGCAGGTGGCCTCGACGAACGGATCCCGCGAACACATCGGATCAACCAGAGCGACCGTGCAACCTTTCTCGGCCGCACCGCTCTCCACGGCGAGTCGCTCAATCATGGTGTGCGGCAAGTACATGTGCAAGTACGTGAAGGGCTGCTCTGAGGTGAATACCCCTCGCGGCTGCTCCCCGGCGACCACGATGTTCATGTGAAACGCCGGATGTCGCCCGCTCCACTTCCGCCGTCCGTTGGCGAAGTAGGTGTGATGGTGATGCCCGCTGACCGGCATCGAGATCACGTTAGTGCTCTCGTTCATGCAGCCAGACAATTCGTACGAGGACTTGTGTTGAAAACGCCAAATGGCCGCCGACATAGCTTTGTCAGGAGACGTGATCCGCTGTTGTGGCGCGAAACCCAGGCGGCGCTCGATGTTATCGGGTGTGAGGATAGCGCCCGCGTTCATCAACATCCTATCCGCCTGGCCGATGACGAAGTTGTATTGGCCCGGCACTGAATGAGCGCGGCTGTGCCGCATGATCCGTCGTCGCGTCGCGAAGTCACGGAACCAGTGTCCGCGCCCCCGCGGAATGGGACCACTGATGTAGGGACGTTTTTCCCACAATTAGCGACATCGGGAGCGCAACCAATATCAGTTCTGCCCGTCGTGATCGGCGGTCGTGCCGGCGCAACGCGCGGGTAAAGTGTCTTCTCCATTGCGGGCAGTAGTGCGGAATCTGCCTTGATAGGCCTTGGGAGAGACGCCGAGGCGGTTGACAAAGACTCGCCTGAGCGTTTCGGCACTGCCGAAGCCGGCCAACTGCGCCGTGCGAGCCACTGTACATCCCGACTCGAGTTGGGCTCTTGCGATATCGATACGGACCATCTCAACATATCGGGCCGGGGTTGTGGCAAGTTCAGATTGAAACAGCCGGGCCAGTTGCCGCGTACTCAAGGACGCCTTTGCCGCAAGGCTTTTCACGCTGTGGTCGGCGTTTGGGTTCGCCGCGATCGCCGCCGTAACCGAACGCAGCACCGATTGGGCCGGCGGATCAGCCTCCACCAAGACAGAAAACTGGGACTGTCCCCCCGCGCGTTTGAGATAGACAACCAACGACCGTGCCACCTCGCGAACCAACTCCGCGCCATGATCCATTTCCACCAAGGCCAACGCTAGGTCAATGCCGGCCGAGACCCCGGCCGAGGTGAAGATCTCGCCATCACGAACAAAGATCGCATCCGGTTCGACGCATGTATCCGGGAATTCCCGAGCAAGTAGCCGTGTATATCGCCAGTGCGTGGTAGCGCGCCGACCGCTCAACAAGCCGGCCTGTGCCAAGGCGAACGAACCTGTGCAGACGGAAGCCAAACGCCGCGACCGCGCCGACAACGATCCAAGCGCCTCCACAAGCGTCGCATCGAGTTGCCGTCCGACCAGTTTGTCGCCGCCGGCGACAATAATGGTGTCGGCTGATTCAATGGCTGAAATATCGTCGGTGACACCCAACTTGGTTCCGATTGAGGTTGTGACATCTCGCCCGCCCACAGCTGCGACCTTGAGTCGATAATCCGCGCCGAACCGGTTCGCCGCGGCGAAGACCTCGGCCGGGCCGGCGGCATCCAGAAGCGTCACCCCCTCGAAGACGACCATCACCACCACCCGCGGTCTCGCAACGATGTCATTCACACCAGCATTGTGTCTCTCGCGAGGGGCATGGTTCGCCAGTCTTGTTTTCATTTCGCTTGTCGGCCATAAAGGCCGGGTGCGTGCGAAAGGCGTCGTCAACATCTGATGCAACCCTCGTGCACGAAATTTGGGCCAGAGACACGTCTTTGCCCACTTGGTCACGATAGACACGGTTGAGGGCCACTCTGTGCCACAAGACGCAGGCACAAACGTCCTGTGGTACTAGCCCAATGCCTCACTAGCAAGATGACGACAGGTAAGGATCGTGAATCACCTAACACCTACACGTTGCGACATCGCAAGGTCCTGTACCGGCACGATCCCTGTACCGGCCCCCGAGAAGTCATGTGCGGCACCCCGCTACGTCACCGGTGATCGCGCGCAGGTGGACGAAATTCAAGCTCTAAGGGAAGCTTCGCCGCTACGGCTGTTGCTCATTCACGCCGTAATCACAACACTGCTGGCTGTGACCGCTGTTGAAATCGGCTTGCTCCGGTAGCCGAAATGTTCTGCGACAACAGCACTGAGGACTCTGAATCGTATATCCGCGTCATCCGACCAGTGAGTAAGTTGACGCTGCACGTTATTCGGGCCAGCTGCTGTTGAGGACGGCTTGTACGAGGTCGTCGCGGACAAATGTGGGATCGTAGTGTTGGAGTACGTCAGCGTTCATGGTGCCGAAAGTGGTGCGCGGGCGGTGCTTCATCCCGTCGGCGAAGGCCGCCAGGATACGGTGCTTGAAATCCGGACGTGGATGAGCAGCTGTGACGGCTGCGAGAGCTTCTGAGGAGAGATCGTCGCGGCCGATGCCGACCACGTCGGTCTCGACGCCGGCATGGACCAAAGCGATTTCGGGTTCTAAGAATTGCGGCACTCCTGGGGTGGTATGCAAGGCGATGCTCAGCCATACCTTGCGAGCGTCTGCGTCATCGACGCCGTGGCGGAGCAGAAAGTCTCGTGCCGCATTGGCACCATCAACCTCGAAGCGCAGGTTGGAGGCGTGGTAGCGCTGGGTGAGGCCCAGGTCGTGGAACATCGCTGCGACATAGAGCAACTCCAGGTCCGGTTGCAGTCCGCGGCGGCTGCCCTGTAGTGCGCCGAACAGAAATACCCGCCGGGAATGGTCGAATAGCAAGTCGTCTTCGGCATCACGAATGAAGTCGGTGGCCTCGCGTACCAGCAGGCTGTCGGGTATGGCGATGCCGGCAATAGTTTCGATCGACTGAGTAGCCATAATCTCATCTCCTCGGTGGGCTGCCTTTAGCCAGTGTGCGGAGCGGAGAGCTATTGGTCCCGGTGAATTGAGCCGGCTTTCCCACAAATTGCGCCACGGGCGGCCTTGGCCTGACACGGGTTGCCGTTGCCGCAGCAATCGGTGCGCCCGGGGTGTACGCCACACCTGTCACAGACACGTGCGTGCCGCCACATCGCGGTACACGTCGACCGGTGCCATTTTGGCTCCTTGCGGACGCCATCAGGCCCCATCGATAAACGAGGAGGTGCTGTGCAGTTAGCCCATGGTTCTAGAACCGTCGGTATTCCGGAATGCGGTGGACTGAGAATCGCTACCCGCCTACGCGGATGCATGACTTCTGGCATCGCGTTGCTCGTCGTAGCCGCCGTCGTCGCCATGCCGGTAGCGTCTGACGTGTCGAAGTTCCAGGGGCGCGCAGCGCACCTGGGTGCTGCATCCGACACCGTGATCGACACATCCGCCGGACTCGAAAACGAGGTGGGCGAGGGCAGCGGCGACCTCGTGTCGGGCACTGGCTCACGCGGCGTCGATGGGCGAGATAATTCACTGGTCGGAAGTCTGGTTGGCCTCGGTGACCGGTTCGTTTACCCGGCCTCAGCTACCAACACATTCGGCAATCGGAAGAACCGTGGTCAAGGTGTGCTACCTGACCCTCTGCCTATCGATGCACAGATCATCGCTAACCCTCTCGGTTATGTGCTCGTGATCAGCATGACGTTCCGAAGCTCCGTTTCTAGCCGCGCTGCTGGCTTGGCGAACGTTCGTTTGGCCCTTCAACCGGCGTTCGGAGATCTCTCCTCGGGCGGCACTGCAGGTGCCTTTCGCGAGGTGCAGGCCGCACTGCTGCACCAGCTGGTGAAGCTGGCTGTGAACGTGGTTCTGCTGCAGTCGGTGCTGCAGGATGTGCTGGTCACCCTCAACCGGAATGTGGGTCTTGATTCACTGCAGACCGCGCAGCCGGGCTGCAAATCCAGCGTCATGGATTCCAGCACGCCGCTGGCATATGTCGGTACGACTTCGTCGGATGCAACTGCAGATCTTCCGCCGGGACTCAGCTCTGACCTGCTGGCAGAGCTTGCCTGGCCGGTGCCTACTGGTTTGGTTTAGTCCCTGCTGTTTTGCCTCTCCCACGTTTGCCTGTTGCCGATCGTGTCCGCACCAAACAGGTTGTGGTCTTGGCAAAAAGCGGGCAGTCAAACATGATTCAGCGTGCCAGAGGCAGGAACTGCAGCTAGTACGTCTGCGACAGCATCGATCATCATGCACAGCAAGAAAGGAATACTTCAGTTGGAACTTGCCGGTATCGGAGTATCGAGTGCGCAGCTGCGCTACGGCGACCCGGCGGAAGCCGCCGAGGCGGCAGCGGAATTGGAGGAGCTTGGATTTGCGGCGCTGTGGATCCCCGACGCCGGCGGACCGGTGTTTGATGCGGCGCACGGCCTGCTTGGCGCAACCAGGCGGACGGTGATCGCGGCGGGCATCCGGATCCTCTGGATGCACTCACCGAGCGAGGTCGCTGCGTCCTACGCCGAGCTCACCGCCGCCCATGGCGACCGCTTCCTGCTCGGTATCGGCGGCGGCCACGCCCGGCTAATCGACGCCAACCGGCCGGGCCTATACGGCAAGCCACTGCCAGCGACCGTGGCGTTCCTAGATAGTTTGGATGCGGCCGACAAGCCGGTGCCCGCCGACCGGCGGCTGCTGGCCGCGCAGAGCCCGAAAATGCTGGCGCTGGCCGCGAACCGCGCCCGCGGTGCGCAGCCCTACCTGGTGACACCGGATCACACCGCCATTGCCCGCGCTGCATTAGGTGAGGCTCCGTTGTTGTTACCGGTGCAGACCGTGATCCTGTGTGACGACGCCGACGAGGCTCGTGCCATTGGAACACATTGGCTACGGGCGTATTTGGCGGCGTTGCCAACTTACGCTAATAATCTGCTGCGCCGCAGTGGGTTCTCGGTGGATGACTTGGTTCGGGTGAGCGATCGGCTTTTTGACGGCATCATTGTGTGGGGAGACGAGGAGGCCGTTATGCGCAGGGTCGCCGAACATCAGTCGGCGGGCGCCGATCACGTCAGCGTTCAGGTGCTTACGGCCGACCCATTGGCCTTCCCTCGTGAACAGTGGCGTCGGATCGCAGCGGCCTGCAACGGCTGACCGGTCCGCAGTTCCTGCCGATGTCCTTTTGCCTGGCACATAGTTGTGCGCATAGCCGACGGCACCCATCGGTGAAGTTCTTGATCGAAGGGTCACCGGGCCGGTTAGACAAACCGCGACGGTTTCAACAGGTCGTGCAAGCCGACCCGATACAGCATCTCAGCCTTCAGTCGATCGAGCACTGCAAAGCCGACGTCAGCGCCATCGCCGCTTGGGTCCACGTGAACCCGTAGAGGGCGGCAGCCGAACGCGGCGTCGACGACGGTGACGACAGCGTCGGCAACCGTGGAAGCGTCAGCATCCGGTGGCACGATGGCGTTGTAGGCCTCCCGGACCTGCGAACCCAGCCCGGCATACGGCCCTTCCTCGTATTGGTCGGCCACCGCTTGGTCGGCCGGCGTGCCGGCATGCGCAAAGTGGTTTGTACCGGCGGTGAAGGCGCCCGGAACGACGATAGAGGTCTCGATGCCCCAGCGGACTAGTTCCCACGCGTATGTGACTGCCAGCGCATCCATCGCCGCCTTGGATGCAAAGTACGGTGCGAGATACGGCGGCGTACCGCCGCCGCAGCTACTACTCGAGATCCACACCATCAGCCCTTGTTTCTGAAGTCGCATGTGGGGAAGCACCGCACGGTTGACCCGCTGCGTGCCCACCACATTCACGTCGTAGAGTTCGGCCAGTTGCTCGGGCAGAAAGGCTTCAGCCGGCCCGAAAACCATGCGCCCAGCATTGTGCACCACGACGTCGATACGGCCGTTGGCATCGAAGACCTTCCCGACTGCCGCGTCCACTGAAGACTGTGACTGTACGTCCATTTCCACGACTCGTAGGTCGACGCCGTTGTCCATGGCGAAGTAGCTCACCGCCTCGACGTGAGATGCATTGCGCCCAGTGGTATCCCGCATCGATGCGTAGACGGTGTGGCCGGCGATAGCGAGCGCTTCGGCGCTGAGTCGACCGAACCCGGTCGATGCTCCGGTGACCAGGACGACCTTGGCGCGCACGAATGGATCTCCCTGTCTCGTTGCCCTTCATCACAAGCTTGCCGCGATGTGATCCGTGGTCGCATCCGCCAGTGGCTAGTCAGGCTGTGGGGAGCGGTCTGTTGGAAGGGCTCGATCAAGCTGGCTGCGGGAGCTGATGTCGAGCTTCACGAACACCTTTCGAAGGTGGTACTGGACCGTTCGTGGGCTGATGAAAAGCCGCGCACCGATCTCCGGGTTCGAAAGCCCGTCGCGAGCCAACCGCGCCACCTGGCTTTCCTGCGCGGTCAGTTGTTCGCTAATCATGTCGGCGGCGCGTTTGCGGGCGGTCTCCCCGGTTGCCTGAAGCTCGCGCCTGGCCCGTTCGGCGAAGGCCTCCATCCCCATAGCGGCCAGCATTTCGTGGGCGATGCGCAGCTGTGCCCGCGCGTCGGTACGACGGCGCTCCCGACGCAGCCATTCGCCGTAAAGCAGATGGGCACGGGCGAGTTCGGCGCGCATCCGGGTGCGCCCGAGCCGCTCAATTGCCTTGCGGTACAGGTGCTCGGCGTTTCGGCCGTCGCTGAGCAATGCGTGTGAACGCGCTTCGACGCCAAGCGCCCAGTCTGTGCCGCTGGCACTAGTCATCTCAGTGAGCCAGCGAAAGGCGTCGACCGCAGTGTCCGTCATGTCGCTGCGCACGGCGGCTTCAATGAGTTCAACGGCCGCCCATGCCGATACCCCGATATCCGCCGGATGCGCGGCGGCGTTCTTGGCCGCGGCCATGGCGGCCGCGTAGTTGCCAATGCCGTTGTTGAGCACTGCGGTCGCCCACTCACCAATAGTCAGCCCAACGCCTTCACCACGGCGCATGACGTCTCTGGTGGTGGCTTCGATCAAGGCCGACGCCTCAGCGGGTCGGCCACGAAATGCCGCGAGACCCAGTGCGCCATGGGGCGCCACGCTGTCGCCGGTCGCCTCTGTCACCGTCTCGGCCTCCTGAATCAGCGATTCGGCGGCACTCAGTTTCCCGGCACATAGCAGCATGACTGCTCGAGAACCAAGAGCAAGCGGCAGCTCGGTTAGCGCACCAGTAGCGCGGGCACCCTCGACATGACTTGCCGAGAGCGCATCCCAGCTTTCGTCATTCCATATGTGCAAGGCGGCGATTCCGGCCAACCACAAACAGCGCAGGTCGTGACCCGTAGCCGTTCCGCTCTCTGCGATGCTGACAGCACGGCGCAGAATCGCCAGACCCGCCGCGTATCCGTCGGTGAAGTGCGCCGCAAGGCCATCAAGGAGTAGGTCGGGCAGGCGCGGGTCAGCAGACCGTGGCGAATCCCCTGCGCGGCGTGCTATTTCGTGGACTCCGCCAGCGACGGCCAACCGGGCGGCGAACATCGCCGCCGAGAGCGCCTCTAGGTAGGTTGCCCGCGACAGCGCGGTATCGACTGGTTCGAGCCGTTGGGCCGCCTTCAGCAGCAGCGGTGGAGCATCACTGCCGCGGTTGGTCACGAAGGCCAGATGCGCGCGCACCAAATCGACGCGAGCATGCTGAAAATCAGTTAACGGTCCAGCTTCGGCTATGGCGATGAGATCTAGCGCCGCGTCGAACACGCCGGCTTGTGCCTTGGCCGCCGCAGCGTCGAGGGCGCGTTGGGCTCGTCGCACGGGATCGACCGTTAATGCGGTGGCGCGCTCGAGAAAAGCCGCTGCGGCAGCAATTCCGCCGCGCGCTTGCGCTCGACCGGCGGAGTGCACAAGCTCGGCGGCGACGTCCTCGTCGGGCCCGGCGGCGGCATGGGCCCGATGCCAGGCGCGCCGGTCGGGATCCGACAGCGGATCTAGGACTTCCGCGATGGCTCGGTGGGTCTGTTGGCGTTGCTCTAGTGACGCTGAATGGTAGGCGGCCGAGCGTGCGAGGGGATGGCGGAACCGTACTCGGGAGCCGAATTCCGCCAGGCCCGCGTCAATCGCGGGCGCCGCGGCGTCTGCACCGATCCCAAGCCGAGTCGCTGCCGACCAAATCACCACTGCATCACCGGTCGGCTGGGATGCTGCCAGCAGCAGGAGAATGCGCGTCTGGTCGGGCATGGCGCTGATGCGCTGTCGGAAACTTTCTTCGATGCTGCTGGACAGCCGTACCGCGCTGGGCAGCCCGAAGCCGCCAGCTAGCTGTTGCGTAGTGAGTCCTCGCGGAAGCTCAACCAATGCCAATGGATTGCCGCGTGTCTCTGCGACGATCTGATCCCGCACCCGCGCGTCCAGTGGTCCGGTGAGCACTGTGTCCAGCAGCGCGCACGCCTCGGCGTCAGGCAGGCCCTGGATCGCCAGCTGCGGCAAATTGGCGAGATCGCGGCCGGGCATGCGCGCCGCGAAAACCACTCCGACGGACTCCGCTAACAGGCGCCGCGCGACGAAGGTAAGCACCTGCGCCGAGGCGTGATCGAGCCATTGCTCATCATCGATCACGCAGACCAGCGGCTGCTGGTCTGCGACCTCAGATAACAGACTCAAAACGGCCAACCCGATCAGGAAAGCATCCGGCGGGGGCCCTGCGGTCATGCCGAAGGCGGTCCGCAGCGCCTCGCGTTGTGGCGGAGGAAGTTGCTCCGAGTGTTCCAGCAGCGGCGCGCACAACTGGTGCAGTGCAGCGAAGGGCAGTTCCATCTCGGACTGCGCGCCGGCCGCGCGCATCACGCGGCATTTCGATGCGTGATTTGCCACGTACTCCAGCAGTGCGGATTTTCCGATTCCCGGTTCACCGCAAATGACCAGGGTCCGGCTTTCGCCCGCACAAACTGCCTCGATGAGCTCGTCGAGAACCGCACACTCGGCCCGTCGGCCGATTAGCTCCACCGTGCCGCCTGCTTCGCAACGTCTGTCGGTATCCGTACAGCCTGACGCTATACCAGAGCAACTGTCGGCAAAGGGGTCAAGAAGACCACGCGAGCCATCTTTCACTCAAAATGCGACAGAATCGCTTTGTGAGCGACACCGCTACCAGACAACGACTTGTGGTGATCGTCGTTTTCGACGAGGTGACGTTGTTGGATGTCGCGGGAGCGGCTGAGGTCTTTGCCGAAGCCAACCGGTTCGGCGGTAACTACCGCCTCAAGATCGCGTCGGTGGATGGGCGCGACGTGACGACCTCAATCGGGACCCGGTTGGGGGTCACGGACAGCGTGTTGTCGATCGATTCCGCTGACACCGTCATGGTCGCTGGCAGTGACGACTTGCCCAGGCGGGCCGTCGATCCCGCGCTCGTCGACGCCGTCAGAGCAATGTCGAGCCGGACCCGGCGACTGGCGTCCATCTGCACCGGGTCTTTCATCTTGGCCCAGGCCGGCCTGCTCAGTGGGCGGCGCGCCACCACGCACTGGCGAGACACCCGGTTGCTGGCCCGGGCCTTTCCTGATGTCACCGTTGAGCCAGACGCGATTTTCGTCCGCGACGGTGACGTCTTCACCTCGGCCGGCATCTCCTCGGGTATCGACCTTGCGCTGGCCTTAGTCGAATTGGATTACGGCACCGAGCTGGTCCGTGACGTGGCGCGGTGGTTGGTCGTCTACCTCAAACGTGCGGGCGGCCAATCGCAATTCTCGGTGTTGGTCGAAGCAGACCCACCGCCGCAGTCGGCGTTGCGGCCCGTCACCGATGCGATCGCAGCCAACCCGGCCGCCGACCACAGCATGAAAGCCCTTGCAGCGCGGGCATCCTTGAGCACTAGGCAATTGACCAGACTGTTTCAGGCCGAACTGGGCACGACGCCGGCCCGCTACGTCGAAATGGTTCGCATCGATGCCGCCCGCGGCGCACTCGACGCCGGCCGCAGCATCACCGACGCCGCGCACCTGGCGGGCTTTGGCAGCACTGAAACGCTGCGGCGAGCTTTCGTTACCCACCTCGGCGTGTCACCGAAGGCCTACCGAGACAGATTTCGCACCGCATCCCGCGGGTGACCGCAGATCAATTCCGCTTGGGCAACTGGGCGCGGATCAACGGCGCAATCTTCTCCGCCATGTAGGCGTGCCCGGCGTCGGTGGGGTGTACGCCGTCGGCGCCGATCAGATCGGGTCGGTCGACGAACCAACGGTCGTTGATCGGGTCCACGAACGTCGCCCCGACGGCTCGCGCCTGGCCGGCCACCACATCGCGCACTTCCAGAACCCCGTCGGGCGGGTCCGTCGTCGGCCACGGCGGCCCGATCACCAGAAGTTTCGCCGCCGGTGCGATATGGCGGGCCATATCGAAAGCGTCGCGGGTCAATTGGGCCAACAACTCGGAGTTGACCCCCTGGTCATTGCGGGAACCGAAGAACACCACCAGCACATCGTTGGGGTGGACGGCCCGGGCAGTGAGATCCCGAAAAAGGCTGCCATGGTCGCCCGGCACGCCGTAGCCGGCCCGGCCTTCGGATGCCACGTCGGGAGCCACCTGCAGACCCTGGCGGCCGAGCGTCAGCCAGGTGCGAGCCGTCCACGCCTTGGAGCCGAGGCCGCCCTCGTCGGTTCCGTTGGTGTAGGAGTCGCCGATCACCGCAACGTGATTCACCGGCGAACCGATGCTGCTTGTCTGGTAGCGCGGCGGCGCGCCCTGTGCACTGAGAATGCCGAACGCGAATGCGAGTGCGACGACCATCGAGGTCAGACGACCCACTGCCACCTCCACTGTTCACAAATGCCGTCTAAGCGGCATCGTACGAGCAAACGCAAAGAATTGCGGCCCGGGTGGCCGCGCAACCGTTGGGGATCCAGCAGCAATGACTCCTAGCCCGCGCGTACCGAAAGCGGGGCGTTGTGCTCTTCCACCGGGCCGCCGACCGGTTGGAGTCGCGCCTTCGCCGGGTCGGCCCGTAGGTCGACTCGCGTTCCGGCGCTGGGCTCCCCCACGTCGATCATTCGGCGCATCCACTGCCGGGCCGGCTCCTCCACGAAGTGGAACAGCACCACGGCGATGCCGGTGGCCAGCACGAGCAGACCGATCACGGTCAGTTTTCCGCCAAAGCCGTAGAGGGTGAGCTCAAACTGCTGGGTGGCCCATATCCAGGCCGTGTGCACCAGTTCGTGCACCATGTACAGGCAAAACGAGATTTGGCCGCCGTAGACCATCGCCCGGACGGACAGCAGCCGCGGCAGGCTGCCGGCGCCCATCGCCAGCGTCATCACCAGCGGCACGAACAGAATGTCGACCAGCCCGCCGCTGTCGATGACCCCGGGCACCGGATGGGCGTCGAGCAGGTACAACAGGCCGACGATGGCTGCGATCAGCAATCCGGAAACGTAGCCGGCTCCGCGTCGCGCACGATCGGTCGGACGCAACCTGATCACCGCGGCGGCAACCAGCGCGCCCGCCGTGAATTGCATGACGATCCGGGGCAGCCAGCTCCACGGCGTATAGAACTGGCCGCTGGCCAACAACAGCAGCACCGGCGGCAGCGACGCGCCGAACGCCAACCAGATCAGGTTCCGCGCTCTGGTCGCATGCGCCATCCGGAAGATCACCAGTATCAACGCGCCGAACATTAGATAGGCCAGCCACTCAGCGCTGATCGACCATGCCGGGCCGTCCCAGCTCGAGCCGTCGAAGAACGGCTGGAACCACAGCTGCACCAGCAGGACTTGACGCACATAGCTGACCGCGGTGAGTTGGCTCACTGCCTCCGACGGCACATGGCCGACGTGCAGCGTGAAGATCAGCCACGCCGCGGCCAGATGCAAGGTGACCAGGTAGACCGGCCACACCCGGGCCAGTCGCAGCCACAGGAAGTTGAGGGTGGCGCGGGTGGACCACGACCAGCCCATCCGGTCGAGATAGTTCCAGGTCAACACGAAGCCGCTCAGGATGAAGAACAGGTCGACGCCCTGAGCGCCGCAGTTCAGGACCGGCGCCATGGCATCGCTGAAGCCAGGTGCCGCATCGCGCAACAGCGGCCGGAAATGGAACAGCACTACCCAGACGGCGGCGATGATGCGAAGACCGGTGAGGGCCTTGATGTCTCCGCTGCGCACAACACTCTTTCCGGGAAGCCTCTGCTGTTTCGTTCGCGCCACTGCGTCGATTGGCCGTGCGGGCCGCCTTCACGCGGCAGCGTTCGGAGGGTACCAGTGCAAGCACCCCATTGGCCTGTCGGCAAGGCCGTGTGGCCGCGGAAAACTGCCGCGCGACACAGCCAACCAAACTATTGACTCATTCCAGAAAAAGGGGTCATAGTGCTTGCGTGTCCTCGACGGCCGAGTTCGCGGAGCAACTGCGGAACGCCGATCTGCGCGTGACACGTCCTCGCGTCGCGGTGCTGGAGGCGGTGCACGCACACCCGCACGCCGACACCGACACAATTTTCTCGGCCGTGCGCTCCGGGCTGCCCACCGTTTCCCGGCAAGCCGTCTACGACGTGTTGCACGCGCTGACCACTGTCGGTCTGGTGCGGCGCATCCAGCCGTCGGGTTTCGTCGCCCGCTACGAGTCTCGGGTCGCTGACAACCACCACCACGTGGTCTGCCGGTCATGTGGGGCCATCGCCGACGTCGACTGCGCAGTCGGCGAGGCACCCTGTTTGGCCCCGTCCGACGACAACGGATTCGTGCTCGACGAGGCCGAAGTCATCTATTGGGGTCAATGCCCGAACTGCTCGACTGCAGATTGAAGGATCACAGCCGTGATCGCAGCCCGATTCACCACCACCTGGAAGGAAAATTGTGTCATCCGATACATCTGAAAGCCGCCCGCCGCACGCCGACACCAAGACGGCCAGCACCAGCGAGAGCGAAAACCCGGCAATTCCTTCGCCCAAACCGAAGGCGCATGCCCCACTGACGAACCGGGACTGGTGGCCCGACCAGGTCGACGTCTCGCGGCTGCATCCGCACTCACCCCAGGCCAACCCGCTCGGCGAGGACTTCAACTACGCCGAGGAGTTCGCCAAGCTCGACGTCGAGGCGCTCAAAGCCGACATGATCTCGATGATGACCACGTCGCAGGACTGGTGGCCGGCTGACTACGGCCACTACGGCGGACTGTTCATCCGGATGAGCTGGCACTCCGCGGGCACCTACCGCATTCACGACGGCCGCGGCGGCGGCGGCCAGGGTATGCAGCGCTTCGCCCCGCTCAACAGCTGGCCGGACAACGCGAGCCTGGACAAGGCCCGCCGGTTGCTGTGGCCGATCAAGAAGAAGTACGGCAACAAGATCTCCTGGGCGGACCTGATCGTCTTCGCCGGAAACGTGGCCATGGAATCGATGGGGTTCAAGACCTTCGGCTTCGGTTTCGGCCGCGAGGACGTCTGGGAGCCCGAGGAAATGCTCTGGGGCGAAGAAGACGAGTGGATGGGCACCGACAAGCGCTACTCCGGTAAGCGCGATCTCGCCGAGCCTTACGGCGCGACGACCATGGGTCTCATCTACGTCAACCCCGAAGGCCCGGAGGGCAAGCCGGATCCGGTTGCCGCGGCGATCGACATCCGCGAGACGTTCGGCCGGATGGCGATGAACGACGAGGAAACCGCCGCGCTGATCGTCGGCGGCCATACCTTCGGTAAGACCCACGGCGCCGGCGACGCCGATCTGGTCGGTCCCGAACCGGAAGGCGCCCCGATCGAACAACAGGGATTGGGGTGGAAGAGCTCGTATGCCAGCGGGTCGGGCAAGGACGCCATCACCAGCGGCCTCGAGGTCGTCTGGACGCCGACCCCGACCAAGTGGGACAACAGTTATCTGGAGACCTTGTACGGCTACGAGTGGGAGCTGACCAAGAGCCCCGCCGGCGCGTGGCAGTTCACGGCCAAGGACGGCGCCGGTGCGGGCACGATCCCCGATCCGTTCGGCGGTAAGGGACGCGCCCCGACGATGCTGGTCACCGACCTCTCGATGCGGGAGTCGCCGATCTACGCCGACATCACCCGACGCTGGCTCGACCACCCCGAGGAGTTGGCCGAGGCATTCGCCAAAGCGTGGTATAAGCTGCTGCACCGCGACATGGGTCCGATCACGCGTTACCTCGGGCCCTGGATTGCCGAGCCGCAGCTGTGGCAGGACCCGGTTCCGGAGGTGGACCACAAGCTGGTCGATGACAAGGACGTCGCCGCGCTGAAGAGCAAGGTGCTGGAGTCCGGGCTGTCCGTTCCCCAGCTGGTCAAGACGGCCTGGTCTGCGGCGAGCAGTTTCCGCAGAACCGACAAGCGGGGTGGCGCCAACGGAGCCCGGCTGCGCCTGGAACCGCAGAAGAACTGGGAGGTCAACGAACCCTCGGAGTTGGAGAAGGTGCTGCCGGCTCTCGAGCAGATCCAGCAGGACTTCAACGCCTCGGCGTCGGGCGGCAAGAAAATCTCGCTTGCCGACCTGATCGTGTTGGCCGGTTCTGCGGCAGTGGAGAAGGCCGCCAAGGACGCCGGCTATGAGATCTCGGTGCATTTCGCGCCGGGGCGAACCGACGCGTCGCAGGAGAGCACCGACGTGGAATCCTTCGCGGTGCTCGAACCGCGCGCCGACGGGTTCCGCAACTACGTCCGTCCCGGCGAGAAGGCACCGTTGGAGCAGTTGCTGGTCGAGCGGGCCTACCTGCTGGGCGTGACCGCTCCGGAGATGACGGTGCTCGTCGGTGGGCTACGTGCGCTGGGTGCCAACCATGGCGGCAGCAAGCACGGCGTGTTCACCGATCGACCCGGCACGTTGACCAACGACTTCTTCGTCAACTTGGTCGACATGGGTAACCAGTGGAAGGCCTCGGAATCGGCGGAAAACGTCTACGAGGTCGTCGACCGGTCGACGGGGCAGCTCAAGTGGACGGCTACCGCCAACGACTTGGTGTTCGGCTCCAATTCGGTGCTGCGCGGGCTGGCCGAGGTTTATGCCCAGGACGACAACCAAGGCAAGTTCGTGGAGGACTTCGTCGCGGCGTGGGTCAAGGTGATGAACCAGGATCGGTTCGACCTCGTTTGATCAACATCCACAACGGCGCATCGACACCCCGCGGCCCAACAGGGTCGCGGGGTGTCGTGCGTTGCTTTACCCGAAAGCGACTGGAGGAGAGCGGCATTCATGGCTGACCGTCCTGATGTTTCGATGAACCCGGCGATCATCGACGAATTTCGCGCCAACGACGGCAAGGTCGGTGGACCGTTCGAGGGTGCGACGCTGCTCCTGCTGCACACGACGGGCGCAAAGTCGGGCAAGACCCGGATCAATCCGGTGATGTACTTCCGCATCGACGGCAAGCTCAGCGTTGTCGGTTCCTATGCCGGAGCCGACGTCGACCCCGCGTGGGTGCACAACCTGCGCGCTCACCCGCGGGCGCATATCGAGATCGGCACCGAGTCCTATGACGTCGAGGCCCGCGAGATGCCCCGCGACGAACGCGAAGCCGCGTTTCGGCATGTGGTGACGACCGCACCAGGCTTCGGCGGCTACCAATCCAAGACCGAGCGCGTCATCCCCATTTTCGAATTGCGGAAGGTGTAACGCTCAGCTCGCCGGCGACGGCTGGCCGGCGGGTGCATTGACGAACCAGACATCGTCCTCGCGAAGGCTGCGGCTGCGCCAGCTGTCTTCGGTCGTCGCTGATGCGCTGGATATCCGCCCCAAAGTTGTTTCTTAGCAAAGTATTAAACGCCGCTCCCGGTGACCTTAGAGTAGCGAATTAGCGTCGTGAGCAGGTTGAGGTAAATCCCGACCCGCAATGTCAGCAACGTGATCGAGAAATGAGGCCGACGTGACCGAATCGATCGACACCACAGCGTCGTATTCCACTGCGCGACCCACCACCCCCACCTTCGACTGCGACGGTGCCCACATCAGGGCACAGTGGCGCCACCTGGCGACCGTGGTCACGATCAGCGGGGCAATCGATGCGCTGAACATCGACCGGGTCAGCGAGTACAGCAGGCACTTCGTCCTGCCTGACCAGCCCATCGTGTTGGACATGAGTGGCGTCGACTGCCTGGCCGCGCAGGGTATTCGCCTCCTGTACCGCATCGACGACGACTGCCGCGCCGCGGGAGTGGAGTGGGCGCTGGTCGCCAGCCCCGCAGTCAGCCGACTGCTGGCGGTCACCGGCGACGAGGACATGTTCCCCATCGTCGGTTCGGTGCCTGAGGCGCTGCACTACTTCGCCGACGCGATCTCGGCGCGCCGCCGGATGCTGATGCCGCTATTGACTAAGTCGGCCTAACTACCCGGTACGCGGGTTACCCGTATGCTGCTTCTCATGAGGTCGAAGCCACTCGCAATCGCAGCGGCGACGCTGCTTCTTGCCGGCTTGGGCGTTTCCTCCGGAGTTGCCAGCGCCGATCCCCCGGCCCCGCACACGCCAGGGCCGGCGCCGGGTCCCGGGCAGACCGCGCCCGGTCCGAAGCAGACCGCACCTGCACCGCAAGCGTCTGGACAGCCCAAGACGATCATCGACCGCGACGGCACTTATGCGGTCGGAACCGACATCGTGCCGGGCATTTATACGTCGGCCGGCCCGACCGAAAAGACCACCTGCTACTGGAAGCGGGTCGGCGGCGTCGAGGGCAAAGAAATCCTCGACAACGCGATGACCAAGAAACCGCAGGTCGTGGAGATTCAGCCGACCGACAAATCCTTCAAGACCGACGGCTGTCAGCCGTGGCAGAAGAACGACTCGGCAACGGTGGATCCGGGCAAGTCGCCGGTGGAAGCCAAGTTGCAGTTGGGCATCCTCAACGGGATCGTCGAGCAGCATCGAAACGAGCAGTCGCCCACGCCCTGATCACCGGGCCACGCGGGCACACTTGCGGTATGCAAACCGTCGAATACGCCCCCGGTCGGCTGGTTGACCTTGTCGGCGCGCCGTCATCCCGAACCGTGCTGCTGTGGCACGGTCAGCAGAGCGACGCCCGCACCGCCGTGCGGCCGCTCGCAGAACTGGTGGCCGGCCACGGCATGGCGGTGGTCGCGCCCGACTGGAATTCCCACGCTGACGACGGCGGCCGCGCCGATCTGCTGCGGTCGGTGGATTTCGCGCGTGAGCACGCCGAGAACCCCGACGAGCTGGTGCTTGTGGGCTGGTCGTTGGGCGGCGCGGCAGCGGCGGGGCTGACGACGCAGGCACGCCGGTACGGTTTTGGCTTCGCTCACACCGTGTGCCTGGCCGGAGCGTTCCTGGCCCCGGATCCGATATCGGGGAAGCTCCCGACCGCCGGGCTGCACGATGCCGAACATCGCACGCCGTTCACGCTGCTCCACGGCGTAGCCGACGATGCCGTTCCGGTCGATTGGAGCCGGGATTTCGCCTCGGCGCTCGAACAGAACGGGTGGCCGGTGGAGTTGGTTGAGCTCCGCGCCGATCACGGCTCGATCGCCGGCGCAACGTACGACCCGGTCGCCGACCGCTACTCGGCAGCCGACGACCGCGCCACCTTGGACATCGCAGCTGACGTCGCAGCCCGCATCGCGGCCGGCGGCCACCTGCGGATTTGAAGATCAGTATACAAGTGTTTACTGTGCTCATGACGGCGCCGCACAGGCACGGCTGACAGGAGCATTGATGGACGCGTTCTCATTGACGTTGCCCGAGGAAGTCGCCCACGTCCGCGACTGGGTGCATGAGTTCGCCGAGTCCGTCATCCGGCCCGCGGCAGCCGAATGGGATGAGCGTGAAGCAACGCCCTGGCCGATCATTCAAGAGGCGGCCAAGGTCGGGCTGTACACGCCCGACCTGTTCGCCCAGATGGCAGGCGAACCCAGCGGGCTGGGCCTGCCGGTCGTCTTCGAAGAAATGTTTTGGGGCGACGCCGGGATAGCGCTGTCCATCCTGGCCACGGGACTTGCTGCGGCCGCGTTGGCGGCCAACGGCACCCCGGCGCAACTCGGCGAGTGGCTTCCGCAGATGTTCGGCACCCCGGACGACCCGAAACTCGCAGCCTTCTGCTCATCTGAACCCGGCGCCGGTTCGGACGTCGGAGCGGTGCGCACCCGAGCCAAATACGACGAGGCCGCCGACGAATGGGTGCTGAACGGGACCAAGACGTGGGCCACCAACGGCGGCATCGCCAACGTGCATGTGGTGGTGGCGTCGGTGGATCCGGACCTGGGCACTCGCGGGCAGGCGACGTTCATCGTGCCGCCTGGAACCAAAGGCCTGACGCAGGGACAGAAGTTCAAAAAGCACGGTATCCGCGCCTCGCACACCGCCGAAGTGGTGCTCGACGACGTTCGCCTCCCCGGCGAACTGATCCTGGGTGGCAGAGAGCGTTTCGAGCGTCGGCTCGCCAGAATCCGGGCGGGCGAACGGACATCCAGCCAGGCGGCGATGATGACGTTCGAACGTACCCGTCCGGTGGTCGGGGCGATGGCGCTGGGCATTGCCCGCGCTGCTTACGAATACGCGCTGGATTACTCGTGTCAACGCGAGCAGTTCGGGCGCAAGATCGCCGAATTCCAGGCCATCGCGTTCAAGCTGGCGGACATGAAGAGCCGCATCGATGCCTCCCGGCTGCTGGTCTGGCGGGCCGGCTGGATGCAACGGAACGATCAGCAGTTCACCTCGGCCGAAGGCTCGATGGCCAAACTGTTCGCCAGCGAAACCGCGGTGTATGTCACCGACGAGGCAATCCAGATTCTCGGCGGTAACGGCTATACGCGTGACTATCCCGTCGAGCGCATGCACCGGGATGCCAAGATCTTCACCATCTTTGAAGGCACCAGCGAGATTCAACGGCTCGTCATCGGCCGGGCGCTGACCGGGTTGACCATCCGCTGACTTCGGCCGGCCGGCGGCGGGTTTTCGGTCGATCCGGCGGGGTACCCCACCGATCATGCGAGTGGTAATCGTCGGCGCGACCGGCAATATCGGCACCAGCCTGGTCGAAGTCCTCACTGCCGACGAGCAGATCGATGCGGTTGTGGGAATTGCGCGTCGCCGGCCGGAATGGCAGCCGGCCAAGACGACATGGGTTCAAGCCGACGCTTCGTCCGATGAGCTCGAGACGCACTTCCAGGGCGCCGATGCCGTGGTGCAGTTGGCCTGGATCTTCCAACCCACCCACGATGAGCTCGCCACCTGGCGCAACAACGTCCTCGGCAGCATGCGGGTTTTCGACGCCGCTGCCCGCGCCGGTGTCGGAGCACTGATCTACGCGTCCTCGGTCGGGGCCTACTCCCCCGGACCGCAGAACCACGCTGTCGACGAATCCTGGCCCACGCATGGGCTCCCGACCGCGGCCTATGGACGGGAGAAGGCATATCTGGAACGCGTGCTCGACACCTTCGAGCGTCAACATTCCGCCATCCGGGTGGTCCGGCTTCGGCCGGGTTTCATCTTCAAGCGCGAGGCGGCGTCTGAGCAGCGCCGGTTGTTCGCCGGTCCGTTGCTGCCCACCACGCTGACCCGGCCGTCGCTGCTGCCGGTTGTCCCGGATCTGCCGGGCTTGCGCTTGCAGGCTCTACACTCGCTCGACGCCGCAGAGGCGTTGCGCCTTGCCATCGTTCGGCCGGTGCGCGGTGCGTTCAACATCGCGGCCGACCCGGTGCTGGATGCCCGCACGCTGGGTGAGCTGCTCGGGGCGCGACCAATCAAACTGCCCGTGTGGCCGATCCGGGCGGCAGTCGCCGCCGCCTGGAAACTGCACCTGGTGCCGGCCAGCCCGACGCTGCTCGATCTCGCGCTGCGCGTGCCGATCATGGATATCACGCGCGCGCACAGCGAACTCGGCTGGAATCCGTCCCGCACATCCTGCGACGCGATTCGCGAATTCCTCGGCGGGCTGCGGGAAGGCGGCGGGATGGCGACGCCGCCACTGCACCCCTCCGCCGGCGGCAGACTACGCGAAAAAGAACTGGCCACCGGCGTCGGGCAGCGTGCCACCTAGGCCTGTCTGCTGAGACGGGATCTGGCTTTCTTCACCAATTCCGCGGCGTCGTGGCTGGCTTGTTTGGCTGTGTCGTACGCTTTTTCGGCGGACTTGACGTCGCGTTCGCTTTCACGCAGGCGCCGGCGGGCCGCTGACAGCTCTTCTTCTCGTGCAGTCAACTCGCGGTCGGCGTCCGTTTTAGCTTGCTTGGCAGCTGCCCAAGCCTGTTGCAGCTTCTCGAGTTGACGGTGTGCAGTTCCGGAGGTTTTCCGGGCGGGCTCCGGCGCGGCCTCACCGAGGACGCCGAAACCCGACCAGCGCTCCGCCTTGGCCAGCCGGCCGAGTCGCGCTGTGACATCGGGGTCGGCGACGGCGGCCTGCAGTGTGCTCGAGACGTCGTCACGCACGGTGGCCGACGGATTCGTCAACCCAGCCCCGGCGAAGGCGGCCCGGGTCAGTTCGTTGACGAGTCGATGCTGCTCCATCGACAGACGGCGGATGAGATCACCATCCATAGTCGAATGCGCGGCACGCAAACGGTCGCCGAGCTCAGCGAGGCGCTGCTTGGATTCCTTGTGCTGCAAGGTAAGTCGGTTGACCACCCACGCCGCTGTGGTGGGTTTGCGCGCAGCGGAGATCTGCTTGGCCACCGCCGTGTCGCCGCGGCGCTTGGCTGCTGCGCTCAGCGTGCTGCGCAGTGCAGTGAAGCGGTTCGGTTCGGCCGCGTAAAGCTCGTCCAGTTCGTCGTCGGGCATAGTGCCATCATCGCCGCCGTGAGCTACTCACCGGCGGTATGAACATGGCGCGCCATCGCACCGGGATCGATAGGGGTGTGGCTGCCGCTGCTGTGGGCAGCGTGAATTGTGCGCACCCACGCGCACAGCTCGTCGATGGTGTCCTGGCGTGTTTTGGAGAGCGCGAGCACCGGTGACCCGGCACGGGCGGCCATGGCGTCAGCGACCATCCGATCGACGTCGACGTCGACGTGCGGCGCCAGATCGGTCTTGTTGATCACCAGCAGATCGGCGCGGGCAATGCCCGGGCCGCCTTTGCGCGCGACGTCTCCACCTCCGGCGACGTCGAGGACAAAGATCTGTGCATCGACAAGTCCCGGCGAGAAGGTGGCGGTGAGATTGTCGCCGCCGCTCTCGATCAACACGAGATCCAATGGCGCATAATCTTTTTCCAGGTCCTCGATCGCGATGAGGTTCATCGTGATGTCGTCGCGGATCGCGGTATGTGGGCAGGCTCCGGTCTCCACGGCGCGAATCCGCTCGGCGGGCAGCACTCCAGCAGCGCGCAGGAACCGCGCATCCTCATCGGTGTAGATGTCGTTGGTGATGACCCCGGTGTTGAACTCCGTGGCCATGTTGCGGCACAACGTGGCAATGATGGAGCTCTTGCCGGTCCCCACCGGTCCCGCTACGCCGAGCCGCAACGACCGCGTCTTGTGTTCTGTATCAACCACAATGGCCTCCTTCTGTCATGACATCGGTCAGCCCGGCTGAGCCCAAGAGATCAGCCGGGATAGCGCCTGGTTGAGTCCTCGCCGCAGTTCCAGGGTGTCGGCTGCCAGCGCCGTGACCACCACGGCCGGCCCCGCGAGCGGCAGGACAGCGAGGGTATCCCCGAGGGGACCGCCCTGCGGACGTTCGTCGCGCCACGCGGGATCCACGACGAGCATCGAGCCGAGAGTTCGATACGCACCGACCACCGCGGGCGTATCCCAGCCGTCCGAGCGCGGGCCGACGCCCAATTGCTGGTGGTAGAGCGGCGCACCGTTGCGTCGCACGCGAATGCTTTGGCGGACATTGCCTGTTCGTTCACCGTGCCGGCCGAGCAGCAACTCCTCGCGCATCAGCAGCCGAGCGTCCGCGTCGAGTTCGACGCGCACGTCGTGGCGGTGATAACACCCATCGGCGGCGATGATCGGCTCGGGCAGCCAGATCAGCGTCGCGCCATCGGCGACACGGATATCGATGGCCATCGTTGATTGTTCGTTGTGCGGTCCGGGCAGCAGCACCGTCGACGAGATATCTGCCAGGACCAGAGCACTGTCTGCGCCCACGTCAACGCTGAAGGTAAGTTGATCGCCGCCGACGGGCCCGGCAGCACCGGCGGCGATACAGACGTAAACCGCATCGGGGTTTTCGCTCGCACACTGCTCCCGAGCCTTCGGCATGGTAAGCCGCAGATTCAACGGCGCCTCGCAACACAATTGGGAGACGAAGCTACCGTTCGCATTGCGTGCGGTAGCCAGACAAGCCTGAGCAACCATGCCACTACGGTGACGCCGGTCAAGAAGCAAACAGCCGCACCGCCTCCCGGGCATGATGCTCGGCGGCGATATCGAGCAGCGGCGCGTTGGCGGCCGGCAACTCCGCCACCGGAGCATCGACGTATCGGGTTGCATGATCGGCCAATTCGTCGAGCAGCCCGGTGAGGTTCGCCAATATCGCGTGCACGTGGAACGGGTCGAGGCTCAGCAGCCGTACTGCGGCGGTAGCCGGGCCCACCACGTTCTCGTGCAACGCCCATAACGCGGCGTCGCGCGGTGACAGATCGAAAACCGATGCGGCGACGCCGAGCACGATCGGCTGATGCGCATCGTCGTCGAGTTCGGCCAGCCGGGAATGCGGTCGGACTCGAGCCGCAGCTCGGGCCAGTTGCCGGCCGAGGGCACGAGAAACGGCGCGCACTGCCGGCGAGGGTAGGCGGGCATCCAGTTCGAGACCCAGGGCGTGCAGGCGGCCGGGGTCGGCGGTCCCACAAGCCGCGGCGGCGAAGGCGGCAGCCACGACACCTGACGTCGCGGCGCGGCCGCGTAGAAACGCTTCCAGGCTCGAAATGTCGTGGACGCGTCCGGCCATGATGCTTGGTTCTACACCACCGGAATGCGCGTATCCCCCGGATGGGAACCGGCCGTCGGCCAGTAGCAACAGCGCCGCGGGACTCGTCGGCATGATCAATAGAGGAAGTAGCGCTGGGTCATCGGAAGTTCGGTGAGCGGCGGGTGGTTGGCGGGTTGACCGTCGATGCGGACCTCGAATGTGTTGGGGTTGACCTCGATGGTCGGCAGCGCATCGTTGAGCGGTAGGTCCGCTTTGGACAGGCCGCGCATGTTCTTGACCGGCACCAGCTTTCGGTCGATATTCAGCCGATCGGCCAGCCCGTCCTCCAGGGCGGCCGGCGCGACGAACGCGACACTGGTGGCCGCCGCGGCGCGGGTATGGGCGTTGTACCCCAGCCGCGGCAATACCGGCTGGGGTGTGGGCACCGATGCGCTCGGGTCGCCGAGCAGTGCCATCGCTGCCATTCCGCCCTTGAACACCACAGTCGGCTTGACGCCGAACAGCGCCGGTGTCCACAACACGAAGTCCGCCAGTTTGCCCGGCGCGATCGAGCCGATCTCGTCGTCGAGGCCGTGGATCAGCGCCGGACAGATGGTGGTCTTGGCGACGTAGCGGCGTGCTCGCTCATTGTCGGCCAGTTCATTTGGCGACAGCTGGCCGCGCAGCTGTTTCATCGCGTGCGCCGTCTGCCAGGTACGCAGCACCGTCTCGCCGAGCCGTCCCATGGCCTGGGCGTCCGACTGCATCGCGGAGATCGCGCCGATGTCTTGCAGGATGTCCT
>NZ_LZKJ01000037.1 GCF_001672775.1 Mycobacterium kyorinense
GGCCCTGCGCTGCCTCAAACGCCACCTCGCCCGCAACGTCTTTCGTCGCCTACACGCCGACCACCAAACCCGCCAACAACCCGACCTTCACGCAGCCGCTTGACATAGGAGCAATGTGTCCCCGGCCGACACGCCGAGCGTGCGGCCGGGGACACGCACGCTCGCGCCGAAAGGTTAGCGCCCGAAACCGGGCCGGCGGCGGCGCAGATAGCGCTCGAACTCCGCGGCCAGCGCGTCGCCGTCGATCTTGCCCAGCGCCTCGTGCATCTCGACGTCGGCGTCACCACGCTCCTCCAACGAGTGCACGTATTCGGCGATCTCCTCGTCTTCGGCAGTCATCTCCGTGACGGCTTGCTCCCACTCCTCGGCCTGCGCCGGCAGATCACCCAGCGGCACCTCGATGTCAAGCACGTCCTCGACGCGGCGCAGCAACGCCACCGTGGCCTTCGGGTTGGGTGGCTGCGAGACGTAATGCGGCACCGCCGCCCAGAACGTCACCGCAGGGATGCCGGCCGCCACGCAGGCATCCTGAAACACGCCGGCGATACCCGTCGGCCCCTCGTACCGGCTTTCCTCGAGGCCGAAGTGTCGCGCCGAGTCCGCGGAGTAGGCCGCCCCCGACACCGGCACCGGCCGGGTGTGTGGGGTGTCGGCCAGCAGCGCACCGAGGATCAGGACGGTGTCGACGTTGAGCTTGTCGGCGATGGCCAGCAGCTCGGCGCAAAACGTTCGCCAACGCATATTCGGCTCGACGCCGTGCATCAACACGATGTCGCGGTCACTGCCCGGCGGGCGGCAATGGGTGATCCGCATCGACGGCCACACCAGTTCCCGGGTGACGCCGTCAACCTGGCGGATCACCGGACGGTTGACCTGGTAGTCGTAGTAGGCCTCGTCGTCGATCTCGATAACCGGGTCGGCTTCCCAGATGGCGTCCAGGTGTTCGAGCGCGTCGCTGGCCGCGTCCCCGGCGTCGTTCCAGCCCTCGAACGCCGCCACGATGATGGTGTTGTGCAGTTCGGGCAGCGCGGCGCTGGGATCCGGCAAGGTCACAGCATCAGCGTACGGCTCGGTGAGGCAGCTCGCGGCCAGCGAAACCAGAGCATTTCCATAGTCCGGCTATGCTTGTGGGGATGACCTCCACCGGGTCGAGCTGGGCTGGGCGTCCAGACGTCGGGTGACGACGTAGACTTTTCTGGTCGAGAGGCGTTGCAACGGTTTTCTGGAGGGGGCCTGCCCCCCGTCCGGTATCCGCCACGCTCGGCAGAGTCAAGGACGCCTTCCGCTACGGAAGGAACGTACGTGAACACTTTCGCGCCCAACATCCGGCCGGACTGCACCGAGGAGCTGACGGCTGCGCTGCGCCGACGGATCATCGTGATCGACGGCGCGATGGGCACCGCGATCCAGCGGGACCGCCCCGACGAGGCCGGCTACCGCGGCGATCGGTTCACCGAGTGGCCGACCGCGCTGCAGGGCAACAACGACCTGCTCAACTTGACGCAGCCGCAGATCATCGACGGGATCCACCGCGAGTACCTCGAGGCGGGCGCCGACATCCTGGAGACCAACACGTTCAACGCGAATGCGATCTCGCTCTCCGACTACGACATGGTGGATCTGGCCTACGAACTGAACTACGTTGGTGCGGCCCTGGCCCGCACGGCCGCCGACGAATACAGCACTCCGGACAAGCCCCGCTACGTGGCCGGTACGCTCGGGCCGACGACGCGGACCGCGTCGATCTCGCCGGACGTCAACGACCCCGGCGCCCGCAACGTCTCCTACGATCAGCTCGTCGCCGCCTACCTCGAAGCCGCCAACGGTCTGGTCGACGGGGGCGCCGACATCATCCTCATCGAGACGATCTTCGACTCGCTGAACGCCAAGGCGGCGGTGTTCGCCGTCGAGACGCTGTTCGAGGACCGCGGACGCCGCTGGCCGGTCATCATCTCGGGCACCATCACCGACGCGTCCGGGCGCACCCTGTCCGGTCAGGTCACCGAGGCGTTCTGGAATTCGATCCGGCACGCCAGGCCGATTGCGGTGGGCCTCAACTGCGCCCTCGGCGCGCCGGAGATGCGGCCCTATATCGCCGAGATGGCGCGGATCGCGGACACCTTCATCTCCTGCTATCCAAATGCCGGCCTGCCCAATGCCTTCGGCGAGTACGACGAGACGCCGGAGCGTCAGGCCGGCTACATCGCCGACTTCGCCGACGCCGGCCTGGTCAACATAGTCGGGGGTTGCTGCGGAACGGCGCCGCCGCACATCGCCGAGATCGCCACGGTCGTCGAGGGCAAGCCGCCGCGCGAGCTGCCGAAGATCCCGGTGGCCACCCGGCTCTCGGGTCTGGAGCCGCTCAACATCACCGACGACTCGCTGTTCGTGAACATCGGTGAGCGCACCAACATCACCGGCTCCGCCCGCTTCCGCAACCTGATCAAGGCCGAGGACTACGACACCGCGCTGTCGGTGGCCCTGCAGCAGGTCGAGGTCGGTGCGCAGGTCATCGACATCAACATGGACGAGGGCATGATCGACGGCGTCGCCGCGATGGACCGGTTCACCAAGCTGGTCGCGGCCGAGCCGGACATCAGCCGCGTCCCGGTGATGATCGACTCCTCCAAATGGGAGGTCATCGAGGCAGGCCTGAAGAACGTGCAGGGCAAGCCGATCGTCAACTCGATCTCCATGAAGGAGGGCGAGGAGAAGTTCATCCGCGAGGCACGGCTGTGCCGCAAGTACGGCGCCGCCGTCGTCGTGATGGCCTTCGACGAGCAGGGCCAGGCCGACAACCTGGAGCGCCGCAAACAGATCTGCGGGCGCGCCTACCGGATCCTGACCGAAGAGGTCGGCTTTCCGCCCGAGGACATCATTTTCGACCCGAACTGCTTTGCGCTGGCGACCGGCATCGAGGAGCATGCGACCTACGGGATCGACTTCATCGAGGCCTGCGCCTGGATCAAGGAAAACCTTCCGGGAGTGCACATCTCAGGCGGTATCTCCAACGTGTCGTTCTCGTTCCGGGGCAACAACCCCGTCCGCGAGGCGATCCACGCGGTGTTCCTGTTCCACGCCATCAAAGCCGGCCTGGACATGGGCATCGTCAACGCCGGCGCGCTGGTGCCCTATGACTCGATCGACCCCGAGCTGCGGGACCGTATCGAGGATGTCGTGCTGAACCGTCGCGAGGACGCGGCCGAACGGCTCCTGGAGATCGCCGAACGGTTCAACAGCTCAGAGAAATCCGAGGACCCGGCGACCGCCGAATGGCGGGGCCTGCCGGTGCGCGAGCGGATCACCCACGCCCTGGTCAAGGGGATCGACGCCCACGTCGACGACGACACCGAGGAATTGCGGGCCGAGATCGCCGCCGCGGGCGGCCGCCCGATCGAGGTGATCGAGGGCCCGCTGATGGACGGCATGAACGTCGTCGGTGACCTCTTCGGCTCCGGCAAGATGTTTTTGCCCCAGGTCGTGAAGTCGGCCCGGGTGATGAAGAAGGCCGTCGCGTACCTGCTGCCGTTCATCGAGGCGGAGAAGGCGGAGAACGGCACGGTCGATTCCAAGGACACCAACGGCACCATCGTGATGGCGACCGTGAAGGGCGACGTCCACGACATCGGCAAGAACATCGTCGGAGTCGTCCTGCAGTGCAACAACTTCGAAGTGATCGACCTCGGGGTGATGGTGCCCGCCGAGAAGATTTTGGCCGCGGCGAACGAGCACGACGCCGACATCATCGGGCTGTCCGGACTGATCACCCCGTCGCTGGACGAGATGGCCAACTTCGCCGTCGAGATGGAACGCGAGGGGTTAAAGATCCCGCTGCTGATCGGCGGCGCGACCACCTCGCGCGCCCACACGGCCGTCAAGATCTCGCCGCGTCGCAGCGGTCCGGTGGTCTGGGTCAAGGACGCGTCCCGCTCGGTGCCGGTCGCTGCCGCGCTGCTCGACGACAAGCAGCGTCCCGCGCTGCTGGAGGCCACCGAGAAGGATTACGCGGCCCTGCGTGATCGGCACGCGCAGAAGAACGAGCGGCCGATGATGACGCTGGAGAAGGCCCGCGCGAACCGGACACCGATCGAGTGGGACGGCTACACACCGCCGGTGCCTGCTCAGGGCCTCGGCGTACGGGATTTCCATGATTACGACCTCGCCGAGCTGCGCGAATTCATCGACTGGCAGCCGTTCTTCAATGCCTGGGAGATGAAGGGCCGCTTCCCCGACATCCTCAACAATCCGGCCTCGGGCGAGGCCGCCCGCAAGCTGTACGACGACGCCCAGCAGATGCTCGACACCCTGATCACGGAGAAGTGGCTGACCGCCAACGCGGTGATCGGCTTCTTCCCGGCCAACGCGGTCGGGGACGATGTCGAGGTCTACACCGACGACACTCGCACCGAGGTGCTGGCCACGTTGCACAACCTGCGCCAGCAGGGCGAGCACCGGGAAGGCATCCCGAACCGGTCGCTGGGCGACTACATCGCCCCCAAAGACACGGGTCTGGCCGACTACGTCGGCGCCTTCGCCGTCACCGCGGGGCTCGGCAGCGGAGAGAAGATCGCGGAGTTCAAGGCAGCCCTCGACGACTACAGCGCGATCCTGCTGGAGTCGCTCGCCGACCGGCTGGCGGAGGCCTTCGCCGAACGGATGCACCAGCGGGTCCGCAAGGAGTTCTGGGGATTCCAGCCCGACGAGGCCTTGGACAACGAGGCACTCATCGCCGAGAAGTACCAGGGCATCCGTCCCGCCCCGGGCTACCCGGCCTGCCCGGAGCACACCGAGAAGGCGACGCTGTGGAAGCTGCTGGACGTCCACGAGCGGACCGGCATCGAGCTGACCGAATCGATGGCGATGTGGCCCGGCGCCGCCGTCAGCGGCTGGTATTTCTCGCACCCGCAGTCGCAGTACTTCGTGGTCGGCCGGATGGCCCAGGACCAGGTCGCCGACTACTCCAAGCGCAAGGGCTGGACCCTGCGGGAAGGTGAGCGCTGGCTGTCCTCCAACCTCGCCTACAACCCGGAGGACTGAGCCCGCGCCGCGACACCGCCCCGGCGCCGACGACGGCGACCTCGATCTCGGCGAAGTCCATGCCACACCGTACGTTGGAGACCCGTGGGACACGACGCGACTGCCCGTGCCGTTCGATTTGCGTCGGTCGCCGCGCTGGGCGGCCTGATTTTCGGCTACGACGTCTCGGTGACCAACGGTGCGGTTGCCGCGCTGCAGGACACCTTCCAGATCGGCAACGCGCTGCTGGGCTTCGCCTCCGGCGCGGGGCTCCTGGGCGCCGCGGGCGGCGCGATCCTCGCCGGACGAACCGCCGACCGGCTCGGCCGGGTGACGATGATGAAGCTGGCCGCGACATTGTTTTTCCTCTGCGGCCTGGGCACCGGCCTGGCACTCAATATTTGGCTGTTCATCGCGTTCCATCTGGTGGGCGGGGTCGGTATCGGCATCGCATCCGCCGTCGTGCCGGCGTACATCGCCGAAATCTCGCCGCCGGCCATCCGCGGCCGGCTCGGCTCACTGCAGCAACTCGCGATCGTGTTCGGCATCTTTTTAGCCCTGGCTGTGAACTGGCTGCCGTTTCACATCGCAGGCGGCCCGCAGGAAGAACTGTGGCTGGGCCTGGCCGCGTGGCGCTGGACGTTTTTGGCCGAGGTGGTGCCGGCAGTGATTTACGGCGCACTGGCCTTTACCCTTCCGCCGTCACCGCGCCACCTTGTTGCAGAACACCGTATTCCGGAGGCTCGGCAAGTGCTCTCGATGGTGCTGGACGAGCGCGACGTCGACGTCACCGTGGCGCGGATCACCGAAACGCTGCGTGTCGAAAAGCCACCGTCGTGGCGTGACCTGCGCGCACCGAGCGGCGGCCTGCACGGCATTGTCTGGGTCGGGCTGGGGCTGGCCGTCTTTCAGCAGTTCATCGGTATCACGGTGATCTTCTTCTACGGCAGCGTGTTGTGGCAGGCGGTCGGGTTCGGCGAACAGTCGTCGTTCACCATCGCGTTGGTCACATCTGTGGTCAATGTCCTCATCACCGTGGTGGCCATCGCACTCATCGACAAGGTCGGTCGCAGGCCGCTGCTGCTGACCGGGTCGGCCGGCATGGCGTTGATGCTGTTGACGATGACCGTCGTATTCGCCAGCGGCCCAGTCGTCGACGGCACACCGCACCTGTCGGAGACGTCGGGACTCATCGCGTTGATCGCGGCCAACGTCTTCGTGATCGCCTTCGGTGTGTCCTGGGGGCCGATCCTGTGGGTGGCGCTGGGCGAGATCTTCCCCAACCGCATCCGGGCCGCCGCGGCCGGACTGGCCGCCGCCGGCCAGTGGGTGGCCAACTTCACGATCGCCTTCACGTTCCCGGCGTTGCGACAGGTGCTCGGCCTCGCCTACGGCTTCTACACCCTGTGTGCGGTGCTGTCGTTTGTGTTCGTGTGGCGGTGGGTGCGCGAGACCAAAGGCGTGTCCTTGGAAGACATGCACGCCGACTTGTCTGCCGAGGAGCCGGAGCACAGCCAGCGGGCCGACGAGAAACTGCCGTGACTTTGCTGGCCCGCGCATGAAACAATCGCTGCCCGTGAAGAGTTTCGAGGATCTGTTCGCCGAGCTCGGTGAGCGTGCCCGAACCCGGCCGCCCGGCAGCGCGACGGTGGCCGCACTGGACGGCGGCGTGCACGCGCTGGGGAAGAAGATCCTGGAAGAGGCCGGCGAAGTCTGGCTGGCCGCCGAACACGAACCCGACGAGGCACTCGCCGAGGAGATCAGCCAATTGCTGTACTGGACGCAGGTGTTGATGATCTCCCGCGGGCTGACGCTGCACGACGTGTACCGGAAGTTGTGATGCTGCGCGTCGCGGTTCCCAACAAGGGCGCATTAAGTGAGCCGGCCACCGAGATCCTCGCCGAGGCCGGGTATCGCCGTCGCACCGATCCCAAGGACCTGACTGTCCTCGACCCGGTGAACAACGTGGAGTTCTTTTTCCTGCGGCCCAAGGATATTGCCATCTACGTGGGCTCTGGGGAGCTTGATTTCGGGATCACCGGCCGCGATTTGGCGCGTGAGTCCGAGGCTCCGGTGCGCGAACGGCTGGCACTGGGCTTCGGCTCCTCGAGCTTCCGCTATGCGGCCCCGGCCGGGCGTGACTGGACTATGGCCGACCTTGCCGGACGGCGCATCGCCACCGCCTATCCCAATCTGGTGCGAAAAGACTTGGCCGACAGGGGCATTGACGCCACCGTTATCCGGCTCGACGGGGCGGTGGAGATCTCGGTGCAACTCGGTGTCGCGGACGCCATCGCCGACGTGGTGGGGTCTGGGCGGACGCTGAGCCTGCATGATCTGGCGGCCTTCGGTGAACCGCTGTGCGATTCCGAGGCGGTGCTCATCGAGCGGGCCGACCCGCAGGAAGGCAGCAACGCCCGTGACCAACTGGTGGCGCGGGTGCAGGGGGTCGTTTTCGGCCAGCAATATCTGATGCTGGACTACGACTGTCCGCGTTCTGTTCTGGACGACGCCACGTCGATCACCCCGGGACTGGAATCACCGACGATCGCGCCGCTGGCCGACCCGGATTGGGTGGCAGTGCGCGCGCTGGTTCCGCGGCGGGACGTCAATGCCACCATGGACCGGCTGGCCGCCATCGGAGCCAAGGCCATTTTGGCCTCCGACATCAGGTTCTGCCGATTCTGAGGTAGACCGGCATCGGCGCCGTTGCTGTGTTAGCGTCCGGCTAACCCATTCCCGCCCCAGGAGGGCTGCCGTGACGCATTCCCTTGTCCTGTTGCTTGCCCTGTTGATCGGAGTCGTCGCCGGTCTGCGTGCCCTGACGGCGCCCGTGGTGGTCGCGTGGGCCGCCATATTCCAATGGATCAACTTGGACGGCACATGGGTGTCGTGGCTGGCTCATCCGGTGACCGTTGCCGTGCTGACGATTCTCGCACTCATCGAACTGGTTACCGACAAGCTTCCCTCCACACCGAGTCGCACCGCGGTGATGTCGTTTGCTGCCCGAATCATCTTGGGCGCCTTCGCCGGCGCCGTGATCGGCACGGCATGGGGCTATCGGTGGGGAGCACTGGGCGCCGGCATCATCGGCGCGGTGCTGGGCACCCTGGGCGGCTATCAGGCACGCACCAGGCTGGCTGCCGCTCACGGCCATGACCTCTCGGTCGCCTTGCTCGAGGACGCGGTAGCGGTGCTGGGCGGATTCGCCATCGCGGCGATGACGGCCGTTCTGTGACAAGGCGTTTCGACGCCATCGTGGTAGGTGCGGGTCAGGCGGGCCCGCCGCTGGCCGGCCGGTTGACCGCCGCCGGTCAGCGCGTTGCGGTGGTGGAGCGCAAGCTGATCGGCGGCACCTGCGTCAACACCGGGTGCATACCCACCAAGACGTTGGTGGCCAGCGCACACGCCGCGCAGCTGGCTCGCCGCGGCGGCGACTACGGCTTCGGCGCCGGCACCGTCACTGTGGACATGGCGAAAGTCAAAGCGCGCAAAGACCACATCATGCTCGCCGACCGCCAGGGCGTCGAAGACTGGCTGGCCGGGATGGATGGCTGCACCGTGATACGCGGCCATGCCCGGTTCGAGGATCCCCACACGTTGCGCGTCGGTGACGACACCTTGCAGGCCGACCGGATCTTTCTCAACCTCGGCGGTCGGGCGGTGATACCGGACATCCCCGGGCTCTCCGATGTCGAGTACCTCACCAACGCGTCGATCCTCGAACTCGACACGTTGCCGGAGCATCTGGTGATCGTCGGCGGTAGCTACATTGCACTGGAGTTCGCGCAGATGTACCGCCGCTTCGGTGCCCGGGTGACTGTCGTCGAAAAAGGGCCACGACTGGCGTCACGCGAAGACGAGGACATCTCCGCCGCGATCCGGACAATCCTGGAAGGCGACGGAATCGATATCGTCGTCGGCGCCGACGATATCCGGGTAGCCAAGCGTGGCAACGGTTTCGACCTGACACCTCGTGACGGCGGGGCGCCGATCGCCGGCAGCCATCTGCTGGTGGCGGTGGGCCGACGGCCCAACACCGATGATCTCGGCCTGGAGCACGCCGGTGTGCACACCGACGAGCGCGGATACATCACGGTCGACGATCAGCTGAGGACCACCGCCGAGCACATCTGGGCGATGGGGGACTGCAACGGCAAGGGCGCGTTCACCCACACGTCGTACAACGATTTCGAGATCGTGGCAGCCAACCTGCTCGACGGTGATCCGCGCCGGGTCAGTGACCGCATCACCACTTATGCGCTCTATATCGATCCGCCGCTGGGCCGCGCCGGCATGACCGTCGAGCAGGCGCGCGCCTCGGGCCGCCGAACCCTGATCGGTCAGCGGCCGATGACGCGCGTCGGTCGCGCCGTGGAAAAGGGTGAGACACAAGGGTTTATGAAGGTCGTCGTCGACGCGGACACCGACGAGATCCTCGGCGCCGCCATCCTCGGCGTCGGCGGCGACGAATGCATCCACGCGATCCTGGACGTGATGTCGGCGAAAGCGCCCTACACCACGCTGTCGCGCACGATGCACATCCACCCCACGGTCAGCGAACTGATACCCACGATGCTGCAGGAGATGTCGCCGCTGCACTAGCCCGACGTCAACGGCGTTGCACCAGCAGGGTTTGCGCAGAGGTACCGATGAACCCGTCGCGGTCGAAGATCTCGGAGGTGGTGACCCCGATGCCGTCGGGACCGATCGAACCGCGGGCGCGCAGCCCGAAGTCGGCGCCACGCGGGGCGCGGTGCAGATGCACGACGGTGTCGGTGTTCATGAAGACAAATCGCTGCGGGTCCAGCGCTGCGCCAACACCGTTGGCCGAATCGACGACCATGGCCAGGTTCTGCAACGGGGTGGTGTCTTCGGCGTCGACGACATGCACCCGCGGACGCAGCCACCATACGGCCGCACCGGCCGGATCGTCGGGTTGCCGTCGCCAGTCCACCGATTTCAGGTAGCCCTCGACATTCCACCAATGCGGCGGCAGCGGTTCGGCCGGACCCTCGGTCAGCGGTGGGTAGCGGTCACGAGCCACGTCGGCGGTGTCACTAGAGGCCAGCGCCCAGGCGCTCACTCGCGCCACCGGACGCTCGCTACCGTCGCGCATCTCGGCGGCCAACAACGAGATTCGCTTACCCGGGCGCTCTATCCAGGCGCGCACCGATACCGGCGCCACCGGGATGGCCCCCAGTATGTCGAGGCTGAGCCGCCCGATCCGCAAGGGCGAGTCAGCAATCAACTCTTCGATGGTCTTGGTCAACAGCGCCAGTGGCGGTGACCCGTGCTGCAGGTCGGGCGCCCAGTTGCTGCGGGTGAAATCGGTGGATTCAAACGTCAGGACATCGGCTTCGGTGGGGAGCCGACGGTAGTGGCAGCCGGTCACGCGGCCGGGTCTGCCCGGTGCAGGACGGTGTCGGCGTCACCCTCGTGGGGGTGCTCCGGCCAGCCGGGGTACGGCGGCGGTGTGCCGCCATAGACGGGGCAGTGCGCCCGGTGTGCACACCAGTCGCACAGCCGCGACGGCCGGGGGCGGAAATCGCCTGTCGCCCCTGCCGATTGGATGGCCCGCCAGATCGCGATCAACGTCTTCTCGAAGCGCAGCAGTTCGTCCTCGTCGGGCGTGTAGTCCAGCAGCTGGCCATCTGCCAGGTAGATCAGTCGCAGCCGGGTGGGCAGCACGCCGCGGGAACGCAGCAGCGCCACGGCGTAGAACTTCATCTGGAACAGCGCCTTGAACTCGGCGAGGGCCCGGCCTTCCGGCGGCGCCTTCCCTGTCTTGTAGTCGACGACCCGCAGCTCGCCGGTGGGCGCGACGTCGATCCGGTCGATGAATCCCCGCAGCAGCGTGCCGTCGGCCAGTTCGACCTCTACCCGCTGCTCGCAGCTTTGCGGATCGAGCCGAGTCGGGTCTTCGAGCCGGTAGTAGCCCGACAGCAAGGCGCGCGCCTCGTCGAGAAGTCGGCTGCGCAGCTCGGGCTCTACGCTGTCGGTCAGGCCGGGGTCCTCGGCGACCACCTGGTCCCATGCCGGGCCCACCAGCGCTTGGGCGGTCTCTGGCACCCGCTGTGGTGCCGGCAGCGCATACAGCTGCTCCAGCGCGGCATGCACCAGCGACCCCCGCAGCTGCGCCGACGATGGCGGCTCGGGTAACCGGTCGATCGCCCGGAACCGATACAGCAGCGGACATTGTTTGAAATCGGCCGCGCGCGACGGCGACAACGCCGGCCGCGAGCGAGGCGCATCCGGTTGGCCGGTCATGGCAGCAGCTTAGGAGCAACCGCCGACAACCCCAGCCACCGAAGACGGCGCGTCTGCTGGCAGGCTAGGCGATTATGTCCGCAACCGGCCCGTTCACCGTCGGTGACCGCGTGCAACTCACCGACGCCAAGGGCCGGCACTACACGATGGTGCTGAGCCCGGGCAGCGAGTTCCACACCCACCGTGGGGCAATCGCGCACGACGCGGTGATCGGGCTGCCGGAAGGCAGCGTGGTCAAATCCACCAACGGCGACCCGTTCCTGGTGCTGCGTCCGCTGCTGGTCGACTACGTGATGTCGATGCCCCGCGGGGCGCAGGTCGTCTATCCCAAAGACGCCGCCCAGATCGTGCACGAGGGCGACATCTTTCCCGGCGCCCGGGTGCTCGAGGCCGGCGCCGGGTCAGGTGCGTTGACCTGCTCGCTGCTGCGCGCGGTCGGCCCAGGCGGGCAACTGATCTCGTACGAGGTGCGCGCCGACCACGCGGAGCATGCCCGACGCAATGTGGAGACCTTTGTCGGGCGCCCACCGGACAACTGGCAGCTGATCGTCGAGGATCTCGTGGACTGCGATCTGGCGGACGGCTCGATCGACCGGGTGGTCCTCGACATGCTCGCGCCGTGGGATGTGCTCGAGGCGGTGGCGCGGGTATTGGTCGCCGGCGGTGTGCTGATGATCTATGTCGCTACCGTCACCCAGCTGTCCAAGACCGTGGAGGCGCTGCGCGAGCAGCAGTGCTGGACCGAACCGCGCGCCTGGGAAACGATGCAGCGCGGCTGGAACGTCGTCGGCCTAGCCGTGCGGCCGCAGCACAACATGCGCGGCCATACCGCATTTCTGGTGTCGGCCCGCCGGCTGGCGCCCGGGACCGTGACCCCAACACCGCTGCGCCGCAAGCGTTGAGCCCCG
This sequence comes from Mycobacterium kyorinense, assembly GCF_001672775.1. GTDB lineage: Bacteria > Actinomycetota > Actinomycetes > Mycobacteriales > Mycobacteriaceae > Mycobacterium > Mycobacterium kyorinense_A. Next base: position 12,195 of record NZ_LZKJ01000037.1, read on the forward strand.
GTTAGTCGTCGCTGCGCGACAACCCGCGCCGCACCGACAGCAGTTCGAATTCGGGGTGGGCGGCCACCAGTCGTTCCGCCGAGTCGAGCACATCCACGACGTGGCTGCGGTCTGCGCCCACGACGGCGACGCCGAGACCGGCACGCCGGTACAGGTCATGCGACGCCGTCTCGGCGGCCGACACGCTGAACTTACGGCGCAACTCCGCCACGACCGGACGGATCACCGACCGCTTCTGCTTGAGTGACCGCACATCACCGAGCAGCAGATCGAACTCGAGCCAGCCGATCCACACGGGTCAGGGAGTGGGCGATGCCGACAGGCCGGGCGCAGTTCCGCTGAAGGTCAACAACATCTCCGCGGTTCGCTGGGACAGCTGCCAGCCCCCTTGGTAGGGCTTGAACTCCATCGGGAACGAAAATCCGGCCGGACCGGGATGCGGCGTGCTGACGTCGACGGTGGCTACCACGTCGGCTGGGTTACGGTCCGACCACGCGATGTCCCTGGCTTCGAACGTCACCGGGGCATACCCACCGTCGAGCAGCGCGGTGGCGAATTTGTCCAGCGCCGCAGCATCGTCAGGGGTGGCACCCTCGACCAGGTCGAGTTTGTCGCTCCCGGGGACCCCGGGATCTGCCAGGCGGTACAGCACATCGGTGAGGGCCTCCGGCGGCGGCACGGGAGCAACCGGCCTGGCCTCCGAGGTCAACACAGCCGACGCCGGCGTCGACGCGGCAGCCGAAGAACTCGACGTTCCAGCGGCAGGTTCATGGCCCGAGCACCCCGACAGCCCGAACGCCGCCACAATCGTGGCGGCGCTCAGGGCGGCGATGAAGTACCTGGCGACTGGCAAAGCGTCCAGCAGCGGTCAGCCCGCCGCCTGGAACTGCTGCACCAGCGACATCGCGGATGCGCGGGACAGCTTCCAGCCGCCTTGGTTGACGAAGGTGATGTTCTGAGTGGTCGGTGCCAGGTTCGGGCCGCTGGCGGTGACGTCCGCCGACGCCGTACCCGGACCGGCCGGTGCGATATTGGCCACGTTGAACGACAGCGGCAGCGAACCGCGCTGCGCGGCTTTCTGCAATTGGCGGTCGGCGAGGCGGCCTTCGACCCCGCCGACGCCGCCCTCGACCAAGTTGGCCTTGCCGGCGAAGGGAACGCTGGGGTTCTGCAGTTCGTTGAGGACAGTGATCAGCTCGCCGGCAGTCGGCACGTCTGCGGCGGGATCCAACGGGAGCGGCGCACCGAACACAACCGGTTGCACTTGGGGCACAGCCTCGGTAGACGTTGCACTGAACGCCATACCGGCGGCTGCCGCACCGATTGCGGCGACGGCGGCAACACCCGTGGCTAGGGATTTCACGGTGACGATTGTCCTCTCGATCAGACTGACTTGAACTAAATGTTAACTCTGGGTCAGTGTGCCCTATTTCGAGATCCCGCATGATTCCGAAATCGCCGGTAGCGTTGAAGTATCCGCCGCGCCTCCTTCCGGGGCGAGAAAGGAGCGCAACATGGGTGAGTCAGAGCGTGACGCGTTCGAAGCCTCCCGCGAACCCGACTTGTCCAGCGACGATGCGGCCGAGCTGGAAGAGTTGCGTCGTGAGGCGGCGATTTTGCGCGAGCAGTTGGATAACGCTGTCGGGCCGCAAAGTGCCGCGCGCAGCGCCCGTGATGTGCATCAACTCGAGGCGCGCATCGACTCGCTTGCGGCGCGTAATTCCAAATTGATGGAAACCCTCAAGGAAGCTCGCCAGCAACTGCTCGCGTTGCGTGAGGAAGTCGACCGGCTCGGGCAGCCGCCCAGCGGTTACGGCGTCCTGTTGGCCACCCACGACGACGACACCGTCGACGTGTTCACCTCGGGCCGCAAGATGCGGCTGACGTGCTCGCCCAACATCGATGTCAACTTGCTGAAGAAGGGCCAGACGCTTCGTCTGAACGAGGCGCTGACCGTCGTCGAGGCCGGCACCTATGAATCGGTCGGTGAGATCTCGACCCTGCGGGAGATCCTGGGCGACGGTCACCGGGCCCTGGTCGTCGGCCACGCCGACGAGGAACGCATTGTCTGGCTGGCCGAGCCACTGGTCGCCGCCGATTTGCCGGAGGGCGTTCCGGATGCGCTCAACGACGACACCCGTCCGCGCAAGTTGCGCCCCGGCGACTCGCTGCTGGTCGATACCAAGGCGGGGTATGCGTTCGAACGCATCCCCAAGGCTGAGGTCGAGGACTTGGTGCTCGAAGAGGTGCCCGACGTCAGCTACGAGGACATCGGTGGTCTGACTCGCCAGATCGAGCAGATCCGCGACGCGGTGGAGTTGCCGTTCCTGCACAAGGAGCTCTACAAGGAGTACGCGTTGCGCCCGCCCAAAGGGGTGCTGCTCTACGGCCCGCCCGGCTGCGGTAAAACGCTGATCGCCAAGGCCGTCGCCAATTCGCTGGCCAAGAAGATGGCCGAGGTGCGCGGCGACGACGCCCGCGAGGCCAAGTCGTACTTCTTGAACATCAAGGGTCCCGAACTGCTGAACAAGTTCGTCGGCGAAACCGAGCGGCACATCCGGCTGATCTTCCAGCGAGCCCGGGAAAAGGCGTCCGAGGGCACCCCGGTGATCGTGTTCTTCGACGAGATGGACTCGATCTTCCGTACCCGCGGCACCGGTGTCTCCTCCGACGTCGAAACGACCGTGGTCCCGCAGCTGCTGAGCGAGATCGACGGCGTGGAGGGGCTGGAGAACGTCATCGTGATCGGTGCCTCCAACCGCGAGGACATGATCGACCCGGCGATCCTGCGGCCCGGACGTCTCGACGTGAAGATCAAGATCGAGCGTCCGGACGCCGAAGCGGCGCAGGACATCTTCTCCAAGTACCTCACCGAGGAACTGCCGGTGCACGCCGACGATCTCGCCGAGTTCGGCGGCGACCGTTCGCTGTGCATCAAGGCGATGATCGAGAAGGTCGTCGACCGGATGTACGCCGAAATCGACGACAACCGGTTCTTAGAGGTCACCTACGCCAACGGCGACAAGGAAGTCATGTACTTCAAGGACTTCAACTCCGGGGCGATGATCCAAAACGTCGTCGACCGGGCCAAGAAGAACGCCATCAAGTCGGTGCTGGAGACCGGCCAGCCCGGTCTGCGCATTCAGCACCTGCTCGACTCGATCGTCGACGAGTTCGCCGAGAACGAGGACCTGCCCAACACCACCAATCCCGATGACTGGGCACGGATCTCGGGCAAGAAGGGCGAGCGGATCGTCTACATCCGCACGCTGGTCACCGGCAAGAGTTCCAGTGCCAGCCGCGCGATCGACACCGAATCCAACCTCGGCCAGTACCTGTAGCCACCATTCGCGCGAGCGTGCGTGTCCCCGGTCGACACGCCGAGCAAATCACTGGATTCGCGCACGCTCGCGGCGGCGACCGTGCCCACCGAGCCGTCGCCTAGTCTTTAGAGCATGCAACGAATCATCGGGACCGAGGTCGAGTACGGCATCTCGTCGCCGTCGGACCCGACCGCGAACCCGATCCTGACCTCCACGCAGGCGGTGCTGGCCTATGCCGCCGCCGCGGGTATCCAGCGCGCCAAGCGCACCCGCTGGGATTACGAGGTGGAATCGCCACTGCGAGATGCCCGCGGCTTCGACCTGAGCCGCTCGGCCGGGCCGCCGCCGGTGGTCGACGCCGACGAGGTCGGCGCGGCCAACATGATCCTGACCAATGGTGCGCGGCTCTACGTCGACCACGCCCACCCGGAATACTCCGCTCCCGAATGCACCGACCCGCTCGACGCGGTGATCTGGGACAAGGCCGGCGAGCGGGTGATGGAGGCCGCCGCCCGCCATGTCGCCAGCGTGCCCGGGGCGGCCAAACTGCAGCTGTACAAGAACAACGTCGACGGCAAGGGCGCCTCGTACGGCTCGCACGAGAACTACCTGATGTCAAGGCAGACGCCGTTCTCCGCGGTGATCGCGGGACTGACCCCGTTTTTGGTGTCGCGTTTGAGCGTGGTTTCCAGCCCGACTTCGACCTCGATGTAGTCGGCCCGCTGGGACAACTGGAAGCCGGGCTCGTCGCCGGCAGGGCCGATGCCGACTCGGCCGGAGCCGGTCACCACCTGCCGCGACACCAAAAACGGGGTCAGTCCCGCGATCACCGCGGAGAACGGCGTCTGCCTTGACATCAGGTAGTTCTTTGG
>NZ_LZKJ01000038.1 GCF_001672775.1 Mycobacterium kyorinense
CGGTTAGGCCCAGCTGGAGCCGACGGCGGAGTCGGTGCTGGCCATGTTGTTGCCGGCGGTTTGCACCTTTTGGCCGTGGGCGTTGGCCTGCTCGTAGATCACCTGGAAGTTGCGGCCCAACTGGGTGATGAACTCCTGGCAGGCCACCGAACCCGCGCCGCCCCAAAAGTCACCGGCAGCAAGCACATCGCGGATGATGGCCTGGTGCTCGGCTTCCAGGGAGGCGGCCTGGGCGCGGATCAGCGCGCCGTGGGCATCCACATCGCCGAACTGGTAATTGATCGTCATGACAAGTGTTCTCCTAACGTGTGAAAGCTTACGCAGCCGCGGCGGTCACCGCAGCGGGTCAACTGCTCAGAATCTGCTGCGACGCCTGCTCTTGCTGCTCGTAGTTGTTGGCGTCGCGGATCAGCCCGTCGCGCACGCCGTGGAGCATGTTGACGATGTTGCGAAACGCGGTGTTCATCTGGCCCATGGTGTCGTAGGAGGTGGCCTGGGCCGTTCCGGTCCAGCCGGCTCCGGCGATGTTTTGGCTCGAGGCCCACATCTTGCGGGCTTCGTCTTCGACGGTTTGGGCGTGCACGTCGAAACGGCCCGCCATGTCCCGCATCGCGTGCGGGTCGGTCATAAAGCGCGTGGTCACCTGAGGGTCTCCTTAGTACGTAGTGAACTGCGATGGACGTTGTGGTAGCCGGGCCGGCTGCGGTGTGGCGCAACCGCCGGCCTGAGACACACGGATCAGCCCCCCTTTCCCGCTAGCCGGCCGCCGGCGAGTGTGGCACTACGACTGGCCGCATATCGAACCGCGGGCTGGCACCCGTGGGGGTTCCGGCCCGCGCCGCATTGGCAAGCATCGGCATCCCACCGAGCATGCTCGGATTACCCGCTGCGGCCGAGGAGGCGCCGAGGCCCGCACCGGGCAACGCGGAGGTGCCCGCGCCGATGTTCGGAGCCGCGGCTGCCCAGGTTTGCGGTACCGACAATGGCCCGATCGTGCCGGCGCGGCCCAACCCGGCCGATACCGCCGAGCCGGCGTTGCCGAGACCGGACAGGCCGCTCAGACCGCTGGTGCCCGAACTGAGCGCCGGCGCCATGGCCGCAGCGGCACCGCTGGCGGCACTGGTCGACCCGGTGAAAGCCTTGGAGAGGCCATTCATCGAATTGCCTAGCGAGAGCAGGTAACTGCCGTTCTGCGGGACCATCGTGGCGTAGCCGAGGACGTCTTTGAGTGACAGCGACGACCCCGATGACGACAGCAGGTGCCCCAGGGTGTTGGTGGGCGTCGTAGCCATCGACGCAACCGTCTGCGCATTGGTGCCGGCCGAGACCGCGGAGGCATTCCCGACCGCCGCGGCTTGAGCAGCGGCCGCCCCCGGGCTGGTGTTCTGTGCCGGCGCGACGAACGGGGTGAACTTCCAGGTCGCCGCCGACGCGCCGGCGTAAACGTGCATGGCGGTGGCGTCCTGGGCCCACATTTCGGCGTAATGCGCTTCGGTCGCCGCGATCGCCGGGGTGTTCTGCCCCAAGATGTTCGTCGCGATCAGCGTCATCAACTGAGCGCGGTTGGCCGCAATGACCGGCGGCGGTACGGTCGCCGCGAAGGCAGCCTCGTAGGCGACCGCTGCCGCCCTGGCCTGGTTGGCGGTCTGCTCAGCCTGGGTGGCGGTGGCCGTCAGCCACGTGACATAGGGTGCGGCAGCCGCGGACATCGACGTCGCGGCCGGACCCGTCCAGGGCCCGGCCGTCAACCCGGAGATCACCGAGCCGTAGGACGCCGCCGTGGAATGCAGCTCGGCGGCCACCCCGTCCCACGCTGACGCAGCGGCCAGCAGCGGTGCAGGACCCGGGCCGGCGTACATCCGTCCGGAATTGATCTCCGGGGGCAGCACCCCGAAATCAAAGAACATTTCGAAACCTCGAAGCGCCTAACCCGCCGCGGCCGCGTTGGCCGCCTCGGTGGCCGCGTACGACCCTGCGCTTGTGCCCAGGGTGTTGACGAACATCTCGTGGATGGCCTGCGCCTGGGCGCTGACCGCCTGGTACATCTGGGCGTGTGCGGCGAACTGCGCAGCTGTCAGCGCCGACACCTCGTCGGCCGCCGCTGGAATCACACCCGTGGTCGGGGCCGCTGCGGCCGCGTTCTGCGCGCTCATGGCCGCGCCGATGCCGGTCAAGTTGCCGGCTGCCGCCGTCAGTGCTTCCGGCTGGGTCGTCACGAACGACATTTCGCTATCTCCTTCTCAGCAAGCGTCAGCAATCGCTTCCGTGCCTGAGCGTAGATGGCCTTAACCCCCGACGCCGCCCGCGACGGCCACTGTCGGCAAGTGTTTACCTGGCAGCACCAAATGTTCATCTTCAGTAACGGTCTAGTAACGGGCTGACCTCGGAAATAGCTGGGTCACCGGCTAAACGGTGGGCCGACCTGCGCGAACGTTTTGACCTCAGTTAGCCAGCAGTTCCGGCGGAGGAGGCGGCGCGTCGGCATGACGGGCCGGCGGGGAGGCGCAGCTGCTCTGCGCGCCAATAAAATCTGGCCGCGAAAAACGCGCCATCGCGAAATTCGTTGTACATGAGCCCAGCAACCAATGCGCTGCGGAAAGCGAGGGCCGGAGTGACGTCAGCAGGCGGCTCATCGGTAGCGTCGTCAGCGGCATGTGATGGGGCTCAGCGATGCCGCGCTCAACACTGGTTCGGTGTGCACCAACGGTGCGAAAAAGGTAGGCGAGAGTTACCCGGCGAACGGCGGACGCGCCATCACCGTGGGGCGAAAACCGTATCGCGGCCCGTTACCGGCCGCGCCGGCTCCTGCACCCGCTAACGGCATGCCGCCCAACAGGTTCCCGGCGCCCGCGGCGTCGGGAGCGGCACTGACGCTGCTTATCGGTAGCGGCGCGGCGGGGGTCACCGGCGCCGCCGGCCCGGCCCACGCGGAAGGCACCGACAACCGGCCGACCGTGGCCGCGTTGCCCAAACCCACTGACACCGGTGCGCCCCCACCCAGCAGGCCTCCCAGACCCGGCAGCCCTGCGGCGGCTTTGGCTCCATCGCTGGCCGCTTTGGCGGCAGCTGGCGTCAGATTCTTGATGACACCTTGCAGACCGTTCCACGCACCGAAGGTGTAATGCGCCAGCGACTCAGTGTTGGCGATAGGGCCGATGTAGGTGGTCCACGGCGCGAGCAGGTTGGCGATAGGCGACCCGGGCGTGTACTTGAGTCCCAGTAACCCGTACAGGGAGCTCAGGGCTTGATCGAGCCCCGACGTCGACGCAGTCGACGATGACGATGCGCCCGCGGTGGGTGTGGCGAGCTGTTGCAACGCATTCTGCGCGGCAGCGATGGCCTTGGATGTCTGGGCGTGGCCGGCGGTGCCCGTGGCCTGCGCAACGGCGGCACCCTGCGCGGCCTGCCCGGCCGGGTTCGTGGTTTGTTGCGGAGGGGCAAACGATGTCACTCTTGCGGCGGCGGCCGAGCGGCCGGCGTAACCGTACATAGCGGCCGCATTTTGCGCCCACATCTCACCGTATTGCGCCTCGGTCACAGCGATTGCCGGCGTGTTTTGGCCTATGAGGTTGGTCGACACCAGCGCCTGCAGCTGAGTCCGGTTGGCGGCGACTTGGGGCGGTGGCACAGTGGCCGCGAGTGCGGCCTCATAGGCGGTGGCAGCCGCCCGGGCGTGGGTCGCTGCCTGCTCTGCCTGTGCGGCGGTGGTATTCATCCATGCCACGTAAGGTGCGGCCGCCTGCGCCATGGACGACGAAGCCGACCCGAGCCATTCTTCGCTGGTCAGTCTTGTGACGACCGAGTCGTAGTCGGCGGCCGCCGAGTGCAGCTCGGCGGCCAGCCCATTCCAGGCGGACGCGGCGGCCACCAACGGTGCTGAACCCGCTCCCGCGTACATGCGCGCCGAGTTGACCTCTGGTGGTAGGGCACCGAAATCCATTGCCGGTAACCGCCTTAGCCGGTTGCGACGGCGTTGGCGGCCTCAGTGGCCGCGTAGGATCCGGCGCTGGTGCCCAAGGTGTGCACGAACATCTCATGGATCGCCGTGGCCTGGGTGCTGACGGCCTGATATGTCTGTGCGTGCGAGACGAACAGTGCTGCGGTCAGCGCCGACACCTCATCGGCGGCCGCCGGGACGATCCCCGTCGTCGGTGCCGCGGCGGCGGCATTCTGGGCCGCTACGGCCGAACCGATGCCTTGTAGGTCGGCGGCCGCGGCGGTCAATGCTTCTGGCTGTGTGTTCACAAACGACACGGTGCTTCCTCCTCAATTGCCCGGCGGGCCAATGACCGTCAAACAAGTCATTCGCTAGCGACGGTAAATCGCTTCGGGGCGAGGGCGTGTCGTTAACGGCCGGTGTCGGGCGGGCGAACTGACGTTCATCTGCAGCTAGGAGCTGTTCACCCGGCTCGGGTCGGCTACCCCGTTTACCGCTGTGACCTGTTGAAACCCGCTGTTGCCCAGGGGTCGTCGGCGCAGACGTGCCAGCGACGCGCAACGCCGGCGGCGGAAAAAATCTGGCTGCGGATAAAGCACTCGCCGCGCAGCGCGTGGTTGCGCGTGCAGCGCATGGCCGGTAGACCCGTCGAGCGGTGCTCGATCGGGCGGTGCCCATTATTCGGTCCCTATCCGGCGGCGGGTGGTCGCGGCATCACGGTGTGGCGCAACCCATATCGGTTGACGAAGCCCTCAGCGCGCCGGCCGGCGCCGCTTAGCGGCATGCCGCGCAGTAGTCCGCCGGGCTGTTCGGGGACCGCACTGATGTCGCTGATGGGCAGCGGTGCGGCGCGCGCAGTAGGCGCCGGACCGGCGGCCCAGCTTGGTGGCACGGACAGCTTGCCGATGGTGCCTGCCTGTCCCACAGCCGCCGATACCGACGTGCCGCCCCGCAGACCGCCCAACCCGGCAAGGCCGGGGAACGCGCCAGCCAGGCCCGGGATCGCTGACGCTGTCGCGCTGCCGCCCGAACCGGTGAGGCTGTTCAGCGCGCCGATAGCGAATTGGAAGGTCGATATCGGGCGGTAGGCGATTTGCAAAGCGCTATTGAGGTTTTTGGAGATGCTCTGCAGATCCGCCTTCAGCTGATCCCATGACGACGACGCCGACGAGGACGATGCCGCGCCTTGCTGCGCGGTAGCTTTGGCGACAGCCGCCCGCTGCCGCCCCTGCCCCGCCGGATCGGTGGCCTGCCGCGGCTCGCTGAACCGGGGCGCGGTCGCGGCGACCAGCGCAGCCTCGGCGTAGCCATACATCGCGGTGGCATCCTGTGCCCACATCCGGTCGTAGTCGGCTTCGGTTGCCGCGATGGCGGGACTGTTTTGGCCGAGAATGTTCGTGACGGCCAGGACCTTCAGCAGGCTGCGATTCGCCGCGACCTGCGGCGGCGGAACCGTTGCCGCGTATGCCGTCTCGTAGGCGTTCGCCGCCGCTCGGGCATTGGCGGCGGTGTGCTCAGCCTGCGCCGCAGTGGTTCTCGTCCACGTCACGTAGGGAGCGGCGGCAACGGCCATCGAGGTGGACGCCGGCCCTAGCCACGGTCCGCACGTCAGCCGCGAAATCACCGACTGGTAGGAAGCCGCGGCGGCATACAGTTCGGCGGCCAGCCCGTCCCATGCTGACGCCGCACTCCACATCGGCACTGAACCGGGTCCGGCATACATCCGTGCCGAGTTGATCTCCGGCGGCAGCACCCCGAAGTCCATGACCACGACTCCTCCTTATGCCGACGAGCACGCAGAGTTCCGTACTTCCTGCTGCCCGACTGCGGACACACTGCGCCTTCATGCTCGGTAGCCCCGAGCGTCACGCTGTGACGTTAATTGGCCGCTGCGGTGGGTGCGCTCGGGCCGAGGCACGCGCCGATCCTCCTGTGCATCGCGTCTTTCGCCACGACGTGGTTGATCGTTGCGTCGCCAACTGCCGCGTCGGACCTGGTCACCTGCAGGGACGTGCCGAAGCCTTGGATCACGGGCGACTGGTCAGCCGTGGCCGGCGGCCACCGCGTGACGCCGTCGGCAGGTAAGAATCTCGCCGCGGAAAACACCTACCGCGTCGCGGACAGGTGTCAGTCGGAGGACCGCTATCCGGCGAAGGGGGGACGCACCATCACCGTAGGGCGGAACCCGTACCGCGGCCCCGCTCCGGCTGCGCCGCCACCGGCGCCTGCTAATGGCATGCCGCCCAACAGGTTACCGGCGCCCGCCATGTCCGGTGCAGCACTGACGCTGCTGAGTGGCAGCGGCGCGGCAGCAGCGCCGTTGAGTGCTGGCGCCGCACCCGCCCACGACGAGGGCACGGACAGGCCGCCGACCGAGGCTGCGTTGCCCAATCCGGCAGATACCGGCGCTCCACCGCCGATGCCGCCCAGCAGGCCGCCCAGGCCCGGGAGCCCCGCCGCTGCCTTGGCACCATCGGTGGCGGCCTTGGCCGCCGATGCGGCCGGCGCAAGTGCCTTCCCCACCGAGAGCATCGAGTTGGCGATACCGGTGCCGAAGTACGGCAAACCCAGCGTGTTGTAGATGGGGCCAATGTATTTCGCCCACAAGTCCAAAATGCTTGTCGATCCGGATCCGCCGAGCAACCCGCCCAGGATTCCACCGGCCCCGGAGGTGGACGAACTCGATGACGCCGCGGACTGCAACGGCGATGCGAGTCCCTGCAGCGCCTTGGGCGTCGTGGAGATCATCTGGGACATCTGAGTTCCGGCCGCGGTGCCGGTGGCATGGGCGACCGCGGCGGCTTGTGTCGCTTGGCCGGCCGGGTTGGCGGTAGGCGGCGGCGCCATGAACGGTGTCACCTTCGCGGCGGCCGCCGAGTGGCCTGCATAGCCGTACATCGCGGCGGCGTCCTGGGCCCACATCTCCCCGTACTGAGCCTCGGTGGCCGCGATGGCGGGCGTGTTCTGGCCCAACAGGTTTGTCGAGACCAGCGACGCCAGCTGAGCGCGGTTGGCGGCGACGACCGGCGGCGGCACCGTCATCGCGTACGCGGTTTCATACGCAGCCGCCGCCGCGCTGGCCTGGGTGGCCGCCTGCTCGGCTTGGACGGCGGTCGCGCTCATCCACTGCACATAGGGAGCGGCCGCCGTTGCCATCGACGTCGATGCCAGACCCGTCCACTCTTCGGTGGACAGTCTGGTGATCACGCTCTCGTATCCGGTGGCGGCCGAGTTCAGTTCAGCGGCAAGTGCGTTCCATGCCGAGGCGGCCGCCACCATCGGCGTCGACCCGGCACCGGCATACATCCGCGCCGAGTTGATTTCTGGCGGTAAGGCCCCAAAATCCATGTCTGTACCCCTCAGCCCGCCGCGACGGCGTTGGCGGCCTCGGTCGCCGCATAGGACCCGGCGCTGACGCCCAGCGTGTTGACGAACATCTCGTGGATCGCCTGTGCCTGGGTGCTGACGGCCTGGTACATCTGAGCGTGCGTTGCGAACTGCGCCGCCGTCAGCGCTGACACCTCGTCGGCGGCGGCGGGAATCACTCCGGTCGTGGGCGTCGCCGCGGCGGCATTCTGGGCGGCCAACGCCGAGCCGATGCCCTGCAAGTTGCCGGCCGCCGCCGACAGCATTTCGGGCTGAGTCGTCACGAACGACATGGTGGCGTCCTCCTCAAATAGCCTTCTGCATCAACGGGCTTCATCGCTCGCTACTCGAGATTATGTGGTTGACACCAGCGGCGTCCGCGCCGACGCGAAGTATTCATTCCTCGACAGCCACTGTTCATCGGCGGGCACTACGAGTTCACCCACCGGTCGAATTCGCGACGCATAACAGCCATCTGACCCATCGCCGTGCTATCCGGCCGCCGGTGGTCGCGGCACGACGGGGTAGCGGAAGCCGTATCGGTGAATGAAACCTTCGGTCCGCCGGCCGGTACCGCTCAGCGGCAACCCGCGCAGGAGACCGGCCGGTGTGGTGTCCGGCCTCGCGGCGAGGCTGCTGATCGGCGTTGCCGCGCCGGCCGGGCTGGTACCGGGCGCCGCCGCGGCCCACGCCGGTGGCACCGACAACTTTCCGATCGAGCCGGCCTGACCGACGCTGGCCGACACCCGAGCGCCACCACCCAGGCCGGCGAAGCCCCCGAAGCTCGAGAACCCCGGAGATCCCAACGACGTCGCCGCGGCGCTGGCAGCTTGAGCGACGGGTGTCATCCCCTTCGCCAGGCCGCTGAGCTTTTCTCCCAGCCCGCCAAAGAAATACGGGGTGCTGATGGTGCGGAGAAACGCGTCTTGATACTTGCTCCCCTGGCCGGCCAGCACTGGCGCGGTCGAGGAGGATGACGAGGTCGTCGCGGTCATGCTCTGCAGCGTCTGCGGCACCGACGCCGTCGCCTGCGCTGTCGGTTCGCCGCTGGCAGACGTGCTGGTGGCCTTCGCGACCGCGGCAGCTTGACCCGCGACCCCGGCCGGCTTGGTCGTCGACGGCGGCTGGGTGAACGGGTTCACCTTCGCTGCGGCGGCCGATGAACCGGCGTAGCCATACATCGCCGTCGCATCCTGGGCCCACATTTCGGCGTAGTGCGCCTCGTTGGCGGCGATCGCGGGGGTGTTCTGACCGAGAAAGTTGGTGGCGATCAGGACCAGCAACTCAGCGCGGTTGGCCGCGATCACCGGCGGCGGCACCGTCATCGCAAACGCTGTTTCGTAGGCGGCCACGGCCGCCTTCGCCTGCGCCGCAGCCTGTTCGGCTTGGATGGCCGTCGCACTGAGCCATGCCACGTAGGGGGCGGCCGCCGCCGACATCGAGATCGACGTCGGGCCGCGCCACACCTGGCTGGCCAGCTCAGAGACCACTGACCCGTAGCCGCTGGCTGCCGAACCCAACCCGGCGGCCAGTTCGTCCCAGGCCACCGCGGCGGCCAGCAACGGACCCGCTCCGGGCCCGGCGTACATTCGGCCCGAGTTGATTTCGGGTGGTAAGGCCCCGAAGTCAATCACTAAACCGATCGCTTCCTCGTCGATAGTGCTCGGCGTCAACGACTTTGAGCGTTCGTTCACGATCGAACAGCCGCTCGGAAGCGAGATTAGGCGGCTATGGCGAGGTTCGCCGTCTGGGACGCGAAATATTCACGACCCGACAGCTGATGTTCACTCTCGACCGACAGCTGTTAATTCGCAGTTGGGTTAGACGCCAGTTATCCGCCGGCCGGCGAGCGCGGAATCACGCTGGCGCGCAGCTCGAAGCAGCGGGCGCAACCGCGCCAGGTTGAAAGGTGCTAGCGGGTCAAGTCGGTGGCGGCGACTTGAACGAAGACACCGGTGTCTTCGGCCATCAGCAGCCCGCGACCGCGCGGCAGCGGACCGCCCTTCATCTTGCCGCGGATGAAGCCCTCGTCAGGGTCGGCGTCCATCACCAGCAACGGCGCATTGGCCTGGTGTAGCGCCCGCAGCATCGGGTCGCTGCCCGCCGAGGACCAGCCGCCGAAGGTGCGGGTGACGATGACGTGCAAGCCGACGTCGGCTGCCCGGGTCACCCACGGCGCGGCTTTGTGCAGCGGCGAATCGAACCCGGGTGGCAGCTGCTGCACGTCGTCGATGATCAAGAAGATCTCCGGACCGCTCCACCACGAGTGCGACAGCAGTTCTTCGGCCGACAGGCCCGGCGGCGGTTCCCGGCGGGCCAGTGCGGCGGCCAGTTGGTCCATCATCGCCGCGACGCCGTCGAGGTTGTAGGCGAAGTTCTCCACATAGTCGGAACCCAGCGTGGTCAGCAGCTGACGGCGCGGGTCCACCAGCCACACCTGGGCGGAAGGCTCTGTCGTCGGCGGCGCGGTGCTGGCGCCCGGCGCGTAGACCCGTCCGATCTCGCGCATGATGGTGGCCAATGTCGTGGTGCGGCCACATTCGCGTCGGCCGGTCACCATCAGATGGGCGTTCTCGGCAAAGTTGAGGTAAACCGGCTGCAAGTCCATTTCCGAGATGGCCCAAGCGATTCCACCCGCGCCGACCCCACCGCGGCGGTCGGCTGCCGCCAGGGCCTGTACCTGCTCCAGCCCGAACTTGGCCGGCAGCCTGCGTACCGGACGGGCCCGGCCGACGGCCACCTGACTGACCGCCGCGGCCACCGTGTCGGACTCGAATACCGTGGCCGGCGTGGTCTCCATCGCAGGTCGGGCCACCAGGGTATGCAGTCCCGACTGGGGGTCGCTGTCGAGGCGCACGTAGTTGACTGCCAGCATGCCGCGGCCCGGCTTCACCGGAACATCCTTGGCAAAGCGGGAACGCACCAGTTTGGCGTCCTCCACCGCAGCCAGTCGCAGCTCCACCCGAGACCCGAAGCCACTGCGCACCGGTGGCCGCAGCTCCGACTCGCGGTCGGCGGTCACCACTACGTGCACGCCGAACGAGGGGCCCTGGTTGATGATTTGGTTGACCTGCTCGATGAGGACCTCGTTCTCCTCGCCCAGCGCGCGGTAGTTGTCGATCACCAGATAGACATCGCCGAAACCATCGTCGGGCACACCGCCGGGCTCGCCGCCGAACTTGCGCCGCCGGAACATCTCCATCGACGCGATCTCGTACTCCAGGAAACTGCGCTTCCGATCACGCACCAATGCCAACAACTCGGCCACCGTCCGACGCACGCCGTAGGGATCGGTGGGGCCGGCGACCTCGCCAACGTGCGGCAGGTGGGCCACCGTCGTCAACGCGGTGCTGCTGTAGGCCAGGCAGTAGAACTGAACCTGCTCGGGGGTGTGCGTCAACGCCGCCGAGCAGATCAACGTCTGCAGCGCAGTCGTCTTGCCCGACCCACCCGCACCGAGAATCAGCACGTTGGAGCCTGCCCCGGACGTATCCACCGTCCACGGTGGCTGGTCGTGCTTGTACGGACGGTCGATGATCCCGATCGGGAACACCAGATTCCTGGCGGTGCCGTAGTCCTGCTGCCAGGGCCGGCCCAGGAAGCGGTTCACCAACTCGTCGATCGCCACGGGTTCGCCCAGCGGCGGTTGCCACAGCCGGTAGGGCTCGAAGGGGATCTGCCGCAGCTGATCGATGATTACCGTGCCGACTTTCGGCGTCCGGATCGCTTCCTCTTCTTCTTCCTCGTCCTCGACGAGCTCGACGTCGTCGCTGTCGCTGATCACCTCACCGTTGGCGATCTCGGGCAGCGCGTCGATGTCCGTGCCGCCGATACTGACCTCGACCGGCGTGAAGGACGTGGAAAACAGTTGCGGGCGAATGAAATCGACGGAGTGCACCAGCGGCGTCTGCCCATCCTCGTCGAGTGAGACGCCGCGGCGGTAGTCGCGCCACAAGAACTCCGCCTGGAAGCGGATGATCTCCTCGAGGCTCTTGCGGAAATACCCCAGCCCGGCTTGCGCCGGCAGGTTCACCGCGTTGGGCACCCCGGCGGCCTGTGCCGCACCGGCAGTTCGGGCTTTCAGCACCAAGCGGTAACCCATGTTCTCCATGAGCTTTTCGGCTCGGCTCTCGATGGTCTGCGACGCCATCATCAAGTGGATCCAGTAGGCGCGGCCCTGCCGGCCGATCGAGTCGAGAACGTCGACCGCGGTGGGCATGATGCGGAACCATTCGTAGAACTCGTCGATGACGACCACCAGCATGGGCAGTGGCGGCATGTCCTGGCCGCGGGCGCGCATCCGAGAGCGCATCTCGTTGTATTCCTTGGCGTCGTCCACACCGGCGTTGTCGCAGAACGCCTTTCGGCGGGCGATCTCGCCCCACAGCGCATCCAGGAAGCGCTCCATCAGCGCTTGGTCTTCTTCGAGGTCGGTGATGATGCGGGACACGTGCGGTACCCCGGCGAACGGTTTGACCGCCGAACCACCTTTGAGGTCTGCCAGCACGAACTGCAGCTCATCGGGCGGATGTCCGAGCATCAGCGACTCCAGCACGGTCCGCACCAGCGTCGACTTACCCGAACCGGTCGTTCCCGACATCACGCCGTGCGGGCCGTCGCCGCCCTCGTCGAGCGACTTCATGTCCAAGAACAGCAACTCGCCGTTGTCGGAGCGGTTACCGAACGGCACCCGCAACCGCGACCGGCGCTGCGAGTCACCGCGCCCGTTCCACAACGCTTGAAAGTCGATCGCGGCCGGATTCTCGATCCCGTAGTAGGACAGGATGTCTCGGGCACCGATGTGCGCCACCCGCTGCCCGATTTCCTCGTAGGCCTCGGCGAGACGCCACTGCGCCATGCGCTGCGCGAACTGTTCGGCCTCGAGCTCGGTCAGCTGATCGGCCAGCGCGAAGAACCACTTGTTGTCGTCGATCACCATCCAGGTGTCGCGGTCGCGGGGCAGCGCCTCGATCACGCCTGCGCTGTCGAACTGCAGCATCCGCTCGGGAGACGCGGTCCACAGCGGCGACCCGGTCAAATCGAAGAATGTGACCCCGTCGACGCCTTCGGTGCTGATCACGTATTCCCATTGCGGGTCATCGATGTCGACGATGATCACGCGATGCGGCGTCGGCGTCTCCGCCGAGGAACTGGCATGCCGAGGCGTGAATGAGCCACGGCCGGCGAACAAGTCGGCCTGATCAGCGGCGAAGTCACGCACCGACGAATAGACCATCCGTGCATTGCCTGCGGCGTCGCGGCGGCGTGGATCGCCGAAGTGTGGCAACCATTTGACCCAATCCCACTGCGCCGCATCGGAAGTCACGACGACCATCTGGACGTGGTCCGGACCGTGTGAGAACGCCAGCTGGCAGATGATCGCCCGCATCAGGCCCAGTACCTGTTCGCGGTCCCCCACCAGCGCGTACCACGGCTCGACCAGTAGCGACACCATCTTGGGCAGGTTGTAGACGACGCTTTGATAGCGCCCGAATTCCTGAAGTGCCTTACCGGTGACCGGCTCCAGCTCGATATCGGTCGGCATGTTCTGCGGCTCGCCCCATGTCACCTCGGGCCGCGTCATGCCTACCCCGACTCTGGCCACGCCGAAGTTGAAGTCCTTGCCGTCGGGCTTGCGCTCCCACATCCGGGCCGATCCCACCGCGGCCGACAGCGTGCCGGGATCCGGGTGGAACCACCGGTAATTGGCGTCCATGCTGTCGGCGGACTCCTGCGCGGTTTCGCGCAGCATGTCCAGCATCAACATGAACTGGGCGCGCATCGCGTCCAACTTCGGCCGGCTCATTTGTTGCTGGCCGCCGAAGCGGCCGCCGAACATCATCATCGCGACGCCGCCGATCATGAAGATCGGGAAGATCGCGCCGGCGCCAAGGAACATGCGTGAACCGTTGGCAACGGTCATCCCGACCATGCCGACCAACAGGCCGACCACCAGCACGCCGACCACCACCAGCCACCACGGCTTGCCTTCGGGCGGCGGGACGCTCAACGGCGTCGGTAGGACGATGTTTTCCGGCTTGACTACCGGCGCGCGCTGCGGCGTGGGCCGCGCAAAGCCACGTTTCACTTCGGTACCACCAACTCTGCAGGGTTCATATCGGTCGGGAGCGTGTCGTGACGCACCAGCGCATCGGCTCGCGACAGCGTCGGGCCGGACGCCAACAGCCGCAACGCCACCCACGGTGCTGGACTGGGCGACGACGTCAACCCGAGCGCGGTGCGCGCGTCGCGGGTGTTGTCGACGCCGAACCGCACGCCGGATTTGGTCAGCCACCACAAGGATTCGGCGGTGGCAGAGCCGGGATGGTTGCCCGTGACGACGATGAAGTTCGCGTAGTCGGGACCGAAGTAGACCTTGTCGGCTTCCAGCCCGGAGTTGTCGGCCTTCACCAGCGACACCACCCGGTTGGTATCGGAGGCGGCCACCGGAATCGTCGGCCCGGACACCACCTGGACGCGGGCGCGCTCCTCGCCGACGGTCTTCTCCCACCACCAGCAGGTGGCCGGGTTCTCGCGGATGTCTACGACCTGCAGTGGACCCTCGGGATAAGCCGACAGATCCAGCCCCTTGACGACCGGCATTTTCGCCAGCGCTGCGGGCGCCACCGTCACGAGCTGAGCGCCCGGCGTGCTGCCGGCGTTTTGCAGGATTTGGGCAACCACCGCCGTTACGGTCTGCACACCGTCGGGCAGCACCACCGAATACTGTTGCGGGCCACTGATTTGCGGCGTGACGAACACCGTGCCCACCGGACCCGGCGCGCCCGGGAACCGTGCCGGGCTACCCGATTCGGGCACCGTGGGCACCGACAGTTCGGGGCCGACGGGCAGTGCGTCATACAGTGCCCGGCTCATCGGCCGCGCTTGGGTGACTTCTTCGGGGGTAAGGCCCAGCGGCAGCAGCACCGAGCGATTGGCAGCGTCGATGCGTGACCGCCGGCCCTGCCGGATCACCCAGGTGTCGTTTTCGTAGCGCAGCACCACCGCGTCCGGTCCGCTCAGCACCCGGCGGCGACCTGACAGGTCGGGGGTGCCGTCGATCACCGTCACCGTCACCGACGACGGCGCCCCCACACCGGCCGTCGACGTGACCGCATCACAGACCAGCCACGACGACGTCGCCGGCGACGTCGGCGAGAACTCCGACGGCGCGCCGGGGATTCCGACCAGCGGGCCGTGCGGTTGCTCGGCGATCTGACTCCCCCGCACCTTGTGCGGGTTGTCGGCCCGGCCGGTGATCAGCCGAGCCGACGCGAGATTCAGGGCCGGATACAGCGTGTCGCCGACCCGGACGTACAGCGCGCCGGAATCACGGTCGGCGATGATCGGTGACTCGTTCATCTGACCGGACGGGTTGATGAACGACCACAGCAGCGCGCCCAGGCAAATCACCATCGCCGCCGACACCGATGCCACCACCGCGAGGGTTTGGCGCCGACCGGGCTCGATCTCCATCCGGACCCGCCAACGGGTCAGCGCCATCGCCGTCCGGCGCGCCAGAAACTGGTAGCCGGTTACCTGAGTTCGTGTCGACAGCCCGAGGCCGTATCCGGAACCTCGCTGGCCGCCGCCCTGGTCAGCCGGCATGGTGGACCACGCCCCGAGTCGACGGAACGCGCAAATACTGCCGGTCGCCGCTATTCACACCGATAACCGTAGGGCACCCCGACCGGCCTCGCCACGCGAGAAGCGCTGTCGTGACCTGCCCGGATAGTGGTGCGCACCACAGTGTCATCACTTGCCATCTGTCCTGCTGGAATCGTGAAGTCTTCACTGGCATCGTAGCGAGGCAGAGCAAAGTCGGCTCGTCAACAAGACGCCAGGTCGCAGCCGCGCCGGGCTACCAAGCAAGATTGGCCGCATGACACAGACCGCGCCCTCGTTGGTTGAGCTCGCCCGACGGTTAGGGGTTGCGACCGAATACGAGGACTGGACCGGCCGGCAGGTGCCGGTGCCGGAGTCCACCGTGGTGGCCGTGCTGGCCGCCTGCGGCCTGGCCGCCGGTACCGAGGCCGAGCGTGCGGCGGCGCTGGACGCCCAGGACCGCGCGTATTGGTCCCGTCCGCTGCCGCCGACGATCGTCGAACGCGCCGGTGCCCAGACGTCGTTCTGGGTGCATGTTCCCCATGGCCATCCGGCCGAGGTGTGGCTGCAGTTGGAAGACGGCACCATCCGCGACGGTCTGCGGCAGGTCGACAATTTCACCCCACCGTTTGAGCTCGACGGCGGCCTGGTCGGTGAAGCCAGCTTCGAGTTGCCGTCCGACCTGCCGTTGGGCTATCACCGGGTGCACCTGCGGTCGGGTGCTGACGAGGCCACCGCTGCGCTGATCGTCACCCCGGATTGGCTGGGCCTACCCGAGCGGCTCGGCGCTCGCCGTGCCTGGGGGTTGGCCGTCCAGTTGTACAGCGTGCGGTCCCGGCGGTCGTGGGGCATCGGCGACCTGACCGATCTCACCGACCTCGCGGTGTGGTCGGCTTCGATCCACGGCGCCGATTACCTACTGGTCAACCCCCTGCATGCGGCTGCCCCGACCGCACCAATGGAGCCCTCGCCCTACCTGCCGACGTCGCGACGCTTCGCCAATCCGGTCTACCTTCGGGTCGAGGCCATCCCGGAATTCGCCTACCTGCGCAAGCGGGGCCGGGTGCGGCGGTTGCACGATCATGTCCAAGACCGTTGCGCCCGAGCCGATTCCATCGACCGCGACGCCGCGTGGGCGGCCAAGCGGGCAGCGCTGCACTTGGTTTACCGCGTTCGGCGTTCGGCGGGCCGGGAACTGGCCTATGCGGCGTTTCGCGCCCGGGAAGGGTCCGCGCTCGACGACTTCGCCACCTGGTGCGCGCTGGCCGAGGAGTACGGCGCCGACTGGCATGACTGGCCCGAATCGCTGCAGCACCCCGCCGCCGACGGCGTGGCCGATTTCGTCGCCCGGAATGCGGCGGCGGTGGACTTCCACCGCTGGCTGCAATGGCAACTCGACGAGCAATTGGCTGCGGCTCAGTCGCAGGCGCTGGGCGCCGGGATGTCGCTGGGTGTCATGGCGGACCTGGCGGTCGGCGTGCATCCCACCGGCGCGGACGCGTGGGCGCTGCAGGATGTGCTGGCGCTTGGCGTGACGGCGGGCGCACCACCGGACGAGTTCAACCAGCTCGGCCAGGACTGGTCGCAGCCGCCGTGGCGCCCGGATCGACTCGAAGAGCAGGAGTACCAGCCGTTCCGGGCGCTGATCCGCACCGTGCTGCGGCATGCCGGCGGCGTCCGCATCGACCACATCATCGGCTTGTTTCGGTTGTGGTGGATTCCCGACGGTGCTCCGCCCACCGACGGCACCTACGTGCGCTATGACCACGAGGCGATGATCGGCATCGTGGCGTTGGAGGCGCACCGCGCCGGCGCGGTGGTGGTCGGCGAGGACCTGGGCACCGTGCAGCCGTGGGTACGTGACTATCTGCGGGCCCGCGGTGTGCTGGGCACCTCGATTTTGTGGTTCGAACTCGACCGCGACGGTGATGGCGGTCCGCTGCCGGCGGAGCGCTGGCGGGAATACTGCCTGTCGTCGGTCACCACGCACGATTTGCCGCCGACGGCCGGGTATCTGGCCGGTGAGCATGTGCGGTTGCGGGATTCGTTGGGGCTGTTGACACGTCCGGTTGAGGAGGAACTCGCCGCCGCCAAAACCGAACGCGCAGCGTGGATGGACGAACTGCGCCGGGCCGGGCTCTTGGGCAAGCATGCCGACCTCGACGCGACGGTGCTGGCGCTCCACCAGTACCTGGGCCGGACCCCCTCGCGGCTGTTGGGTCTTGCGCTGACCGACGCCGTCGGCGACCGGCGCACCCAGAACCAGCCCGGCACCACCGATGAATACCCCAACTGGCGTGTTCCGCTGTCCGGCCCCGACGGTCACCCGATCCTGTTGGAGGACGTGTTCAGCGATGTTCGGGCACACCGATTGGCCGAGGCGATGCATGAACACACCAGCCAGCCGCTGTCATGACACTCTCACCGACCGACCGGGCAGCTCTTGCCGACTTGGTACACCGATACGCAGCCGGTGTCGATGATCGCCAATTCGATTCGGTGACAGCGCTTTTCACTGATGATGCCGAGCTCGCGGTGCCCGACCCGCCCGCCGAGATGACACCGGTCCGCCGGCATCGGGGCCGGGTGGCCATCGGCGCGGCCCTGGCAACCGTCGCCACTGCCGCACGCACCGAGCACGCCATCGTCGGCGAGGTCTACCAGCAGGGCCCCGGAGAGGGCAGCGCGCACGGTCGTATTGCCTGCGTCGCGCATCACTGGCTGCAGCGCGACGAGAAGATCACCGACCTGGTTTGGCATCTGCGGTATGACGACGACTATCAACGCACCGACGCAGGATGGCGGATCAGCCGGCGGCAGCTGACCATCAACGCGATCGAACACCGCTCCATGCGCAGCGTCCGGCCCGCCGATCCGGCCATTTGATCGAACCGGCCAACCGGCCCGCCTTTTCCGTAGACTTCCTCCCAATCCCCCGGGCCACGATGGGGTCAGCGCGAACGGGAGGGGTTCCCATGCTGCGACCGCGCCGGTTCGACCACGAATGTGACCCGGGCCCAGTGCAGATACAGGCGCGCAAAGTCCACTTCGACGTCACCGAGGTTCCGCTGCACTGGATCCCGGGGCATCCGGTGGCCTCGAATTTCGCGAGCCTGCTCAACGTCGTGCTGCCTCCGGTCGAACGTTGGTTCGTCGCGGTGTTCAACGAGGCGCTGCCGCTGGTCAAAGACGCGAAACTGGCCGACGATATGCGGGGATTCATCGGCCAGGAGGCCACTCACGCCGACATCCACGACCAGGTCCTGCGCGACTTGATGGTGTCCCACGGTATCGATCCTCAGCCGCTACTCGATCAGGTCGACTTCGTCTTCTCCCGCACCCTGGCGCCCTCGACGTCATCGGACCCCAAGCGCCGGCTCAACCACCTTTGTGACCGGCTGTGGCTCATCGCCGCGATCGAGCACTACACCGCGGTGCTCGGCGACTTCGCCCTCAACTGCAACTGGGACGACTACGACGCCGACCCCACGATCGTCGATCTGTTCCGCTGGCATGGCAGCGAGGAAGTCGAGCACCGCAACGTCGCCCACGACGTCGCGGTGTACTTCCATGACAGCTACCTCGACCGAATCCGTTCGATGGTGATGGCGGTGGCGATGGTCTTCGTCTTCTTTCAGCGGGGTACGTGGTACCTGACCAAGACCGACCCGAAACTCGACATGGGCTGGTGGAAGATGCAGTGGCTTCGGGCCCGCGACTCCAGTAAGGGATTGTTGCCGACCTACCGAAAGTTGTTTGGCTCCAACACGTTAACCTACTTCCGGCCCGGCTTTTCGCCTGAGGAGATGGGCTCGACGGCGCAGGCCGTGGCCTATCTGGCGAGTTCGGCGGCCGCCCGCGCGGCGCACTTGTGAAGGCGGTGCTCGAGCGGATCCGGCAGACGCCGCCAAGCGCGTCGGGCCGGTCCCGCCATGACCTGCTGATCGGACTCGCCGATGCGGCGATCTCCGGGCTGTGGGCGCTGTCGGGGTCGATCCGCCGTATCGCTGCACCCGTGGAAAACGACCAGCGCATCGCGTTGACCGTGGTGGAGCGCCGGGTGGTCGCGCGCGACCAGGATGTGGTCGCGCTGACGTTGGCGGCTGCCGACGGCGCACACCTGCCGCCGTGGCGTCCGGGTGCGCACCTCGACATTCAGCTGCCCAGCGGACGGCTGCGGCAGTATTCGCTGTGCGGCGACCCCGACCGTCGCGACGTCTACCGCATCGCGGTGCGGCGCATCCCCGACGGCGGCGGCGGTTCGCTCGAGGTGCACGACACCCTGCAGCTCGGCGCTGCTGCCCACACGCATGGGCCGCGGAACGCCTTCCCGCTGACCGTGCCCGGCTATGGCTCTCCTACCCGGCGCGTCCGCTTCATCGCCGGCGGTATCGGCATCACTCCGATCCTGCCGATGCTTGGCTACGCCGAACGGCTCGGCGTCGACTGGTCGATGGTCTATGCCGGTCGCAGCCGCGACAGCCTGCCGTTTCTCGACGAATTGGCGGTGTTCGGTGATCGGGTCGAGGTCCATACTGACGATGTCCACGGCGTGCCGACGGCGGCCCGGCTGCTTGGGGACTGCGCCGACGGGACAGCGGTCTATGCGTGCGGTCCGGCACCGATGCTGACCATGATCCGAGCCCGGCTGGCCGGTCGCGACAACGTGGAGTTGCACTTCGAGCGGTTCGCCGCACCGCCGGTGGTCGACGGAGACGAGTTCACCGCCCGCATCGCCTCGACGGGCGCCACGGTGTGCGTCGGCGCCGAGGAGACGCTGTTGACGGCGTTGCGGCGAAGTGGGATCGCAGCGCCGTATTCCTGCCAGCAGGGTTTCTGCGGAACCTGCCGCACCCGCGTCCTCGAAGGGCGTGTCGAGCATCGCGACATGCTGCTGACCGATCCGGAACGCGCCGACGGCATGATGCTGGTGTGCATCTCGCGGGCGCCGAAAAGCGAACAGCTTCTGCTCGACTTGTAACGCGGCTGCCGCCGTGTGACCAATCTCACGTCGTGACTTTGATGCTCCAAGGGAACTCACAGGCCGACGCCGGCGTTCGTGGCTGCGATGCGCAAACCCGCAGCGCCTGAAGGGTTTTGGGCGGCGGGCGAGTGTATTTGGACCGGTTGGCAAGCGGGTACGCCACAGCCCGTACTGACTGCCGCAGACGCGTCTTAATATCGCGGCGGCTAACCGCAGGTGCGGAATCGCGTCTGCGCTTGCTCAGACGTATCCAGGCGCGGTCGTGTCGCCGGCCGACAAGCCGGCCGCGAGGGCGCACGTGCAGTGGACGGCCGAGAGGCACTACCGGGCCCGTCATCCCCGCGGTGAGCTGCACAATTCGTGTATCTTCAGGGCCGTGACGACCACCGACAGGAACAAGCCTGACAGGGACGTCGATTCGGCCGGGACCGGCGGCGCCGCGACAGATACCACACACCAGGTCGGCTACCCCGCTGACGTGGTGGACGTCGAGATGGAGCTCGAACAGGGTTACCGCACCGAGGTGCACGAGGCCCATGACGTCGTCGACGTGGAAACCTACGGCGGCGGGTTCGACCTCACCCGGCGGGCGACGGCTCCGCGGTTGCGGGTAGGCCGCGACAAGTGGTTCAACCTGCTGTGGTTGATCCCGATCGGCTTCGCCGGGCTGGTCGCCGCGGTGGCGATCGGCAAAGGCCTGCGCAATATGCCGGGTATCGAGGAGTTCATCACCCGCTACCCCGGCGCTGAAGAGGCGACCGGCAACGCCGTCGGCATCCCGTGGTGGGCGAACTGGACCCACTTTTTCAACCTGTTCTTGATGATGTTCATCATCCGGTCGGGCATCCAGATCTTGTGTGACCACCCGCGGTTGTACTTCAGTCGCAACTCCACGCCCGGGAAGGACGAGTGGTTGCGGGTTGGTCCGCCGGTTCCCGACGACGAGCTGTGGACCGCCAACTCCGATACCGTCGCGCTGCCCCCGCAGTTCGGGCTGCCGGGCTTCCGGCACTCCATCGGCCTGGCCCGCTGGTGGCATCTGGGCGTCGACGTCTTGTGGCTGCTGAATGGCGCGGTGTTCTACGTGCTGCTGTTCACCACCGGGCACTGGAGGCACATCGTGCCGACCAGCTGGAGAGTCTTTCCCGACGCCGCGTCGGTGGCAATCCAGTACTTGTCGCTGGATTGGCCGAAGGACAACGGCTGGGTGGGCTACAACGGGATGCAGTTGATGGCCTACTTCACCACGGTCTTCATCGCCGCTCCGGCCGCGCTGATCACCGGGCTGGGGATGTCGCCGGCGCTGTCGCAGCGGATCACGGTGATCAGCAAGCGGTTGAACATCCAGGTCGCGCGGTCCTTGCACTTCCTGGTGCTGGTCTACTTCCTGTTCTTCATCCTGGTGCACGTCACGCTGGTCTTTGCCACCGACGCGCTGCGAAACCTCAACCACATGTTCGCCGCCCGCGACGACAACAGCTGGCTGGGTTTCTGGTTCTTCGCCGCGGCGATGGTGGTGACCGCCGTCGCGTGGGTGTGGGCCACCCCGTTCACCATCCGGCACCCGCGGGTGGTGCAGCGGGTCGGTTACGCGCTGATCGGCCCCTTCCAACGGGCGCTGGAGAACTTCGACCCCAAGCCGGGCGCCTTTACCGAGAAGGACATCTCACCGCACCACTGGCGCAATGGTCGTCTGCCCGAGACCGTCGAATACAAAGAGCTGGAAAAAAACGACTTCGTCGACTGGCGGCTGAAGGTTTACGGCCTGGTCGAAAACCCGACCGAATTCTCGCTCGACGACTTGAAGGCGCTGCCGTACCACGACCAGATCACGCAGCACTTCTGTATCCAGGCCTGGTCGGGCGTCGCGAAATGGGGCGGCGTGCAGCTGAAGACGATCATGGACATCGTCAAACCGCTGCCCGAGGCCAAATGGGTGGTGTTCTATTCGATGGGCTTGGGCGCCACCGGCGGGATCTACTACAACGCGCATCCCATCGAGCAGATGCGCCACCACATGAGCATGCTGGCCTACAACATGAACGACCAGCCGCTGCCGTACATGCACGGCAAGCCGCTGCGGCTGCGTAACGAACTGCAGCACGGCTTCAAGCAGGTGAAGTGGATCAAAGGTATCGAGTTCGTCGCCCACTACTCCGAGATCGGTAGTGGTTACGGCGGATACAGCGAAGACCACAAGTACTTCGGGCGCCACCAGACGCTGTAGGCAGCATCAGCCACTCTTCGGCAGCGGAATGCCTTCGCTGGTGGAGAATTCGGCGTCGCGTTGTGTGGCCAGCCCCATCGACACCAGTGTGCGCGGGAACAGCGCATCGGTCAGGTAAGCCAGCGACACCGCCCACCGGTTGACGAACCGCGGTATCGCGTAGAGGTGATAGCCGCGGGTGACGAACTTCGCCGGATACCCCGACAGCGGCACGTTCAGCGGATTGGCGACTGCTGCGCGGGGCCCCAGATCGACGACCAGGCCCATGTTTCGGTGCTTGTACTGTTTGGTCTTACCGTGGCCGAGGCTCGCGGCGACATTCTTGGCCAGCACCTTGCCCTGCCGGATCGCGTGCTGAGCCGTCGGCGGGGTGATTTTGCCCGGCTGGGTCACGTCCGGCACCGCAGCCGCGTCACCGGCGGCGAACACATCCGGATGATCGGGAACCTGGAAATCGGTCTGCACTTTCAACCGGCCCTTTTCGGTTGGCAGCCCGAGCTTGTCGATCAGCGGCGCAGCAGTCACGCCGGTCACCCAGGCGACTGTGCGGGTGTTGACTCGCGAGCCGTCGGTCAGCACCACATGGTCGGGATGTACTTCCCGCAGTGTCAGGCCGAGACGGACATCGACCCCACGGCGTCGCAGCACCCGCATCGCTTTGTCGCCCAACCTTTTTCCGACTTCGGGCATCACCTGCTCGGCGAGGTCGAGTAGCAAGAACTTCACATCGCCCTTGCCGAAGTCCATGTGTTTCGCAGCAGCGTCGGTGAGCGCGCGCAGCTGAGCGGTGAGTTCGGTGCCCGAGTAGGAGGCCCCCACGACGACGATCGTGCGCCGCGCCTGGGCGCTTTCGGGGTCGGGATCCAAACATGACAGCTCAAGCTGCTCGAGCACATGATCGCGCAAATAGAGCGCTTCGGCCACCGACTTCAAACCCCTTGCGTGGGTGGCTAATCCGGGGATATCGAAGAGTCGGGTCACCGATCCGGGCGTCAGCACCAGCCGATCCCAGGACAGACTGCAGGAGCGCTGTTCGAGGTCGGTGAACGTCAGGGTGTGCTCGTGCAGGTCGACGGTGTCCACGCGTCCCCGCACCTTGCGCACCCCGTGCAACATTCCCGCCAGCGGGATCGTGACGAACCGTCCGTCGACCACCCCGCCCGCTACGTCCGGAAGCAGCGGTGTGTAGAGCATGTAGTCGACCGGCGAGATGATCGTGACGTCGAAATTGCGTTTGCGAAGTCGGCGCGCGCACTCGAAGCCGGTAAATCCGCTGCCCACGATCACGACCGACGTCACCGTTCCCACTGTAGCGACGGCCGGAGCGTGCGCGGCGCCGCTACGGGCTGGCCAGCAATGTCCCGAATTTGGCCGCCAGCCACGGCTTGCGTCCCCCGGCCCTAAGCCTGCCGCGGAGGATCTGCGGCCACTGTGCGACGCGCCCATAGCCCAGGAGCAGGAACGTCACCGGGTCGGCGGTGATCACACAGTCCGCTCGTCCGCCGGCCGGCTGGTCGGCTGAGGTGACGACGGCGGTGCCGTGGTCCACCGTCAGCCGGTAGCGGCCACCACCGCGGATCCGCAGTTCGAACGTGATGTGCAAGTCGTTGGCGCGCGATGCCCGCAGATAGTTCGGCGCCAACGCCAGTGCGGCGGGTACGACGAGCAGCGCGTCGTCGCGGTCGATGGTCCACGGCCGGCCGGCGGCGCGCGCAACGTCTAACCCGTGGAGCAACTGCTCCCCCAGCAGCAAGCAAGTCATCACCGCCGGTTCGAGGACCAGGCTGTCGGCGGTGGGGATCGTCACGTGTTCGGTGGAGTCGACCGCCGCGGCAGCGGCGAGATAGTGGCTGGCGGTCTCCTCCAGCATGTTCGCCAGCCGATGCGGGTCACGCTCACAGACGTCGGTGAGGTGGCGGTCATTGACCGCCGTCCGCAGCCGGGCCGGTGATCCGTCCGGCATCTTCGGGGCGGCACGGTCGCCGTTCAGGTGGCGGGTCAGCGCCTCGGTGTATTCGCGCAAGTCGGCAACCACATGAGCCGCGGTTTGGCCGATTGACCAGGACAGCCCGGGCACGGGTGCACCGGGATCGTCGACAGCCCGCCACAATGCAGCGCTGCGAGTGACTGCGTTGGCCAGCGCTGTCCGGGTTTCAGGGTCAGCGCGCCGGAGTTGGTCGAGGGGGCCGGCGGCCACTGGTGGGACGGTGTGCATGGGCGACAACCTCCATCGCTGAGGGCGGATCTTGGATAGCATCACTATTTCACATAACGCTACTATGTCAATAGGCTGGTGCGGTTCGTCCGCACGGGAGTGAAACCATGGCCGAGTCCAC
Source organism: Mycobacterium kyorinense (assembly GCF_001672775.1). Taxonomy (GTDB): domain Bacteria; phylum Actinomycetota; class Actinomycetes; order Mycobacteriales; family Mycobacteriaceae; genus Mycobacterium; species Mycobacterium kyorinense_A. The sequence continues at coordinate 24,456 of NZ_LZKJ01000038.1, forward strand.
GCCGCAGCCGTCGTCGCTGCGCGCCCAGCAGGTGGCGCAGACGCGCGACTCTCTGGTGCAGGCGGGTCGGGAGTTGTTCGGCCAGAACGGCTTTCGCGGCACGTCCGTCGACGATTTGGCCCGTGCTGCCAGGGTCACAACCGGTGCCCTCTATCACCACTTCCCCACCAAGACGGCGCTTTTCGAGGCCGTTTTCGAACAGGCGCACACCGAGTTGATGGCGGCATCCATGGCGGCCGCGCAAGGCGCTACTGACGACATTGACGAGTTTGCGCGGGGCTTCGACGCGTTCCTCGACGCCGTTCTGGAGCCGCACTTGCAGCGCATTTTGATCCTGGACGGGCCGGCCGTGCTGGGCCTGGCGCGCTACACCGAGCTCGACGAACGGTATGCCTTCGCGGTCATCGTCGAGGCGCTTCGGGCTGCTGTCGAGTCCGGCACGCTACAGGTCGACGATCCCGAGACGGTCACTCGACTGCTGCTGGGTGCGCTCACGCGCGGCGCGATGTTGATCGCGAATTCATCGGACCCGGTGCAGACCAGGCATGCGGTGGCGCGATCCATGCGTGCGCTGCTCAACGGCTTTCGGCCGCTCGCCTGACCGCCGCACACGTTTTTTCCGGCCCTAGTTCGGGTAGCCGTCGGCATGCGTCGAAACGCAAGCCACACCAGAGGAGTGACCCATGGGTGACACCGCCCACGACCCGGTTGATCACCACCGGACCACCCGAACCCATGCCGGTGAAACGATGAAAAACACCGCTAAAGCGCCCGGGGTGCTGCTGCTCGCGGTCGGCGTTGTGGCGTTCGTGGTCTGTCTGGCCGGATTTGCGCTCGGTCAGATCGGTGTCGGCGTCGCGAGTCTTGTCGTCGCACTGCTCGCTGCGGGTGCCGGGCTGGCCTGGCTGGCCATGGAAGGCCGGCGAGTGCGTGACGTCGAAAGGGAATGGCTCGCACAGCATCCCGAAGCGCGATAACGCGGGTGGCGTTGGTCGATTACTCGACTACGCGGATGTGCTCCAACTGAGGATCGGCGGCATCAGGCAACGGCATGCCCGCCGCCAGGCCTGATCGCAGGAATTCGATGACCGCGTCGTTGAGTTTTTCACCTGGCACCACGGCCGGTGTGCCGGGCGGGTACGGTGTGATCTGCTCTGCTGCGATGCGGCCGGCGGCCTTGTCGGCGGGGACCAGTTCGGTGGCGCCGAAAAACGCGTCCCGCGGCAGCATCACCGTCTCCAACTGAAGTTCATCAGGCGACGGCAACCGGATTGCCGGCGGCCGATCCAGCGAGTCGGCAATGTTGCGCCACGCCGTTAATCCTTCAACGAGGCGCTCGGTGGTGTGCTCGTCGTCGGCAAATGACAGCGTCACGAGGATGCGAGCGTGATCCGCGAGCCCGATATCGAGCCGGCGGTTTTCGCGCAGCCAGTCCCGGGCCTGGTATCCCGTTGCGCCGGTGCCCGACACGTCCACCAGCACCTGCAGGCGGTCCAGATCATGGGACGCCTCGACGCCGAGCAGTTGATCCTCGAGCACGACGACGTCGGGGATCTGATTGATCCGCTCGCGCACCGTGCGCGCGAGAGTGAGTGCAGCGCCGAGCAATTCGTGGCCGTGCTGCACCATTTGGCGCCGCCACCCATCCATCGCGGCGTAGATCAGCACATTCGGGCTGGTCGTCATCAACAGATCCGCGTTGGCTTCCAGTCGATCCTGGTCCACCAGGTCACCCTGTACGTGGTACACCGAACCCTGCTCGAAGCCGGCGCCCATCTTGTGCACGCTGACCACGCACACGTCGGCGCCGGCGTCCATCGCCCATGCGGGAAGGTCGGAGTGGAACGGCAGATGCGCACCCCAGGCCTCGTCGACGATCAATGGCTTGTCGCGTTCGTGGCAGATGTCGGCGATCTGCGCAAGGTCCGCGCAGGTGCCGTAGGGCGTCGGGCTGACGATCAATGCTCCGGCGGCATCGGGGTTCGCGTCCCATGCGTCGCGTACCTGTTGCGGGGATGGCGGATGCGATAGGTGACGATCGGCGTCCCAGCGTGGGGTGATCCAGTGCGGCTGGATGCCGGAAAAGATCAACCCGCCCACTATCGACTTGTGGCTGTCGCGTGGCACCAAAAGGCCACCCGACGCCGCTCCGGCAACCACCATCATCGCTGCCCGCACCGACAAGGAGCTGCCGCACGTCGAGAAGAACGCCGAGGACGCCCCGACTGCGTCGGCCATCAGCTCCTGGGCATCTGAGAGGTACTGGCCCGTCGAGCGCCAGTCGTCCAGACCTCCGCTGGCCAGGATGTCGTCGTGAAACGGCTCGCGCCCCAGCACCGCCAAGACCCGCTCGTCGGCGCCGCGCCCCTGCCGATGTCCGGGCGGGCTGAACCCGTACCGCTCCAACCGGTGGTAGTCGGCCAGTGCGTCTAACAGCGGCGCTCGGCGATGGTCCATATCGTGTGTGGTTACTGCAACGCAGCCAAGTTGTCCACCGACTTGCGCACGTCGGACTTCAGCACGCGGGCGACCAGTCCGCCGATCGGGCCGTTGAGTAGGCCGCCCTTGAGCTCGGCGGTCATCCGGAAAGTCGACCCTGGGTCGTCATCGGTGACGTTCATGGTGACTGCGATCCGGATTCCGCCGCGGCCACGGCCCTCCAGCTCAATGGTGTGCGGCTCGTCGTACCGGGTGACCGTCCAGTGGATGACGTTGCGGAAGCCTTTCACCTTGACGCACGACGACACGCGCGTGCCCTTCTCGAGGTGCGATGGGACCTCGCTTCGCCAGCCGGCGAAGATGGTCATCCACTCCTGGAACCGGCTCAGGTCAGAGGCCAGTTTCCATGCCGCCGCTGGTTCGAGCTCGGATGACGTCGAAACATCTACTCGTGCCACATCTCTGTCCATACCCGGGCGCGACGGCCCGATAAACAAAGGGTCAGATACCCGTCCAGGCCTCGCCGACTTGGGCCGCCACATCGATGACTTGCGCGGCTTGCGATTTCGGCGAATCGATTTCGTCGCCGACGTACTGCGCTATGAATCGCCGGATCTCACCGTCAACGCCGGCCACGATGCGTAGCACCTCACCGCGGATGGATTTCGAGGACACGTGGACGGTGATATCCGACGCCCGCGGTTTGGCGACGTCGATGATCAACAGCAGCGGTTCGGCAGCGCGCGCGGTCGCGCGCAGCGCGATGTCGCCGTCGACCAGGAACCGTTGCTTATCCAGGCGCAGGTCCACAAGCAAGTCGATGGCCAGCGGGATGTGGATGTTGAAGGTGATCGCGTCGTCGACGTTTCGGTGGACCTGCGGCTCCTGGATGCGGACCTTGGCGCTGATCTTGGCGATTTTGCCTGGTCCCTGAGCAATCGGCGCCATCTCGAACTCCTCGCCGGCAATCTCGGCGAAGGCGGCGCCTACGCGGTCCTCGGTGACGGCTATCTCGAAGAACCGCCGGCCGAAGTCCTCGTAGGTCATGTAGTCGAAGGTCTGCATAAGTTGATACCGTCTCACGTCCTGTTTGGGCCCGACGGTTGATCCGACTGTGTCGGCTCAATCCGAATGTGGTGGTGGTGTCACCCGATACCGCCGCGGGTAAACCAATGCGGTGATCACGCGCATCATTCCTATCCTCGGGCTGGCCGCGGCATGAGGTTGCGCCGAAGCACCGTCGGTGGCCCCGGAATTCGTCGCATCGGTCGGGGCCGGGGATTTTCGTACCTCGACAGCCGGCGCGACTGCGTCGACGACCCCGAGGTCTTGGCGCGGATCGAGGCGCTGGTGATACCGCCGGCGTGGAAGAACGTCTGGATCTGTCCGCATCCGAACGGCCACATCCAGGCCGTTGGCACCGACGCCGCCGGGCGGCGCCAGTACCTCTATCACGAGCGATGGCAAGCCGAGCGGGCTGAGGAGAAGTACGACCGTGCGCTCAGCCTGGCCAAGCGGTTGCCCGACTGGCGTGAGCGGGTGCTGACCGATCTGCGGGGACGCGGTCTGGGGCGTGATCGGGTGCTGGCCATCGGCCAGCAGTTGATTGATCGCGGCTACTTTCGGGCCGGCGGAGAGGAGTACGCGCAGGAGAACGGAAGTTTCGGGCTGGCGACTCTGCTGCGCGACCACGTCCGGTTGTGCCGCGACAGCGTCGAGTTCGACTACCCGGCCAAAAGCGGAGTGCGCCGGACCGTTTCGTTGGAGGACCCGTTGGTGATCCGGGCAGTGCGCTCATTGATGCGCGCCGATACCAAGATCCCCCGCCTGTTGGCCTACCGGACGTCCGACGGTTGGTGCGAGGTGCATGCTGACGACCTCAACTCCCGGTTCCGCGAGCTTGTCGGCGAGGAATTCAGTGTCAAAGACCTGCGAACCTGGCACGGTACGGTGCTGGCCGCCGAGGCGTTCGCGACCGCGCGGGAGCCGACATCAAAAACCGCACGCCGTCGCGAAGAAGCCGCCGTGATGCGGGCAGTTGCCGATGAATTGGGCAACACGCCCGCGGTCGCGCGTGGCTCCTACGTGGATCCGCGCGTCGTGACGGCGTATGAACAGGGCATCACGATCGGCCCGGCGCTGCGCCGCGCCAAGCGGGAGCGCACACCGCTCGGCCGACAGCATGTGCTGGAGCGGGCAACTGCGCGCATCATCAAACGCATCGAACGCAGTTGATCGCCGAAACACGCACTGTCCGAACCGGTGTGGCGTCAGACATTCGGTGATCTGCCACCGCGCACGAACAGCGCTGCGATCACAGCGATCGCGCCGATCACCGCCACCGGGACGGCCCAGGACCGCCGGCTGGACAGCGCCGACTGGCATTCGGCCACGAAGTCGGTGTGCGGCACGATCTGATTGAGAATCGGAATGCTGGCCACCGACTTGTTGTTGGCGGACTCGGCGCTCTTGGTGTCACTGATCACGGCGTTTCCGCAGCCGATCTTGCCGCCGTTCTCGTCCGATATCGACACCGGCACCAGTAGCCCGATGATCCCGACAAGCAGAATCACTGCCCCGATCGCCAGAGCCATCCGCCGCACCGTCATGTCGCCGCCCCCTTGCTCAGCTGTGTTGTCGGGATGCTACCGACACCGGAAGCGCGCATGTGAGAGAATTCGTGCCATCGCACTGCAGCGATTTAGGGCCTGCGCGATTCCGGATGCGTTGTGAACCGCACCACATGTCAACTCTGCTGGAGGTGTTCTCAGTCCATGTGCGCCCATAAAGCAGCCGAACCGCGCCGGGCCGGTTCGCGGATTAACACCGTATTGTCCTGGCTCGGCGGTGGAGAGTGGCAGGAACTCAGTGAGCGCCACGAGCGGTCGGCTCACGCGATCACCGGCGTAGTCGTGGTGCTTACTGCTGCGTTGGCCGGACTGGTTACGGCGCTAACCATGTCGGAATCGGTGCGCTGGCCGGTTTCGGCCATTGCCGTGCTGGCCCTGACGTTCGGCGCGCTGGTCGGCGCGGTCGCCCGCGCCATCGTCAGCGGACCCGTGAGCGGCTGGCGCGGCATTGCCGGACGAGCAGCGGTTGCCGTTGTTCTCGGCGTCGTGGTCGGTGAACTTGCTGCGATGACCGTCTTCGCCGGCTCGATCGACCACCGGCTCGACGCCGTTGCGTCGCGCACCGCCGACTCGTCGGCCGCCGTCGCGCAGGCCACCTCCGATCTGGAGCAGACGCGCAACGAGCGCAACGCGCTTGACGCCGCTGTCGACAAGGCCCGCGCAAACCGCGACCAAGCGCTGGTCGTGGCCCGCTGCGAATATCACCCCACGCCGGCGTGCCCGCAGACCAATATCACCGGCGTTCCCGGCACCGGGCCCGAGACACTAACGGCCAACGAACGTCTCGCCGCCACGCAGCAGGAACTGGATAACGCCATCGGCGTCCGTGATCGGCATGCCGACGAGTTGCGTGCCGAACTTGACGCCGGCACCGCCCAACTCGCACAGGCGCGGCACACGGTGGTCGCCGAGGCTGACCGCGGGCTGGCCGCACGGTGGACGGCCATGCACGACATCACGACGGCTAACGCAGGTGCGCTGCTGCTGCGGCTCGTCACCGTCGGCTTCTTCATCCTGCTGAGCCTGCTGCCGTTGATCCTGAAACTGTTGCGCGGTACGACGACTCACGACCGACGCGCAGTGGCCCACGCCGAACGCGATCACGCCGAGGTTGCGGCCGACACTGCGATCGCGGTCAAGCGAGCTGAAGTCCGCGCGGCGGCCGAAATACTCTGGGCAGAACAGCAACTCGCACAGGCACGGCTTGCGGTCGAGGCGCAGCTGGAAATCGACCGGGCCAATCATCAGCGTCGAGTGATCGAGGCGCTCGAGGACCCGCCGGCCTCAGATCCTGTCGAAGAAGACATGTACTTGCCCATCGCCGCCGAAGCCGAGGCCGCAAGCTTGGCCGCAGCCGAACAGCCTGTCCCCGAACAGACCGTCGCCGAGCCGGAGAACCTGCCGGCAGCAACGCGGGCTACCCCGCTGTTGCCGACTATTCCTGAGGTCACCAAGACCGCGGCGCGCTGGATTCGGCCGTTGGTTCCGACGTTCGTCGCCCGCGCCATCGACACCACCACCCAGCCGTTGCGCACCGCGCGCCAGGTGTTCGAAGAGGTCGAAGAGATCACGTTCTCGTTCAAACGCACCCGCAAGGTCACCGTCGACACCGAAGAAGTCGTTCGTCCAGCACGACACGGGTCGGCGCCAGAACACTGGGCCGGTGACGATGCCGATCCGCGAGGCCCACGGGTGCCGTTAGGCGCTGTACAACGCCACGGCGGGCCGTCACTGGCGCCGAGTACGCATCAGGGCGAGCTCACCGAGCGGGTCGGGCCGCGGGAGTTGCCGCCGGCTGAATAAGTCGGGATTGCATTGCATCGCAATTGCTTTCCCGGGTAATTCGACGCGAATGGGTCTTGCGTTATCGAAACGTTAGAACTAGCGTGGATTTTCACCAGAATTCGTGAAAAAGACCGTGGTGCAGCGTCTTTTCGTGTCATATGTAATGCACGTCATCTTTTGGCGCCAAACGTGAGGGCCACCACAAATTTTGGTTGTCTATCGATCTTGTTGTTAATGTCCCGGCGCATGTTTGTTTTAGCAACGGTAATGGCGTTGATCCAACAGGTTTCGGGGACGCCGTACGTCACAGGTGGGGATTCCCCTGCGGGAACGGATTGTTCGGGCCTGGCATCCTGGGTGGCCAATGCTGCAACCGACCGACCGGTTTTCGGCGACAGATTCCATACCGCCAATGAAGAATCAGCACTTCTGGCCCGCGGTTTCCAGTATGGAACTGCGCCTGGCGCTTTGGTGATCGGCTGGAACGGCAGCCACACCGCGGTGACACTGCCCGACGGGACCGCGGTATCCAGCGGTGAAGGCGGCGGCGTGAGAATCGGTGGCGGCGGCGCGTATCAGCCCCAGTTCACCCACCACATGTTCCTGCCGGTGGACCCGGAGGCAATCGACGATGCGCCGCCGCCACCGGACGGCGTCGTTCTCGTCGATGCCGTCGAACCGGAAGCACCCGCGCCGGATCCGGCTCCGGCCGAAGAGGTGGACGCGGAAATGCCTGAGCCCGAACCAATCCCGGCTGGTGATGAAGTCGGCGCAGGCGTCTAAGCAACGTCATTGCAAGAAGCGCTGAACATACGGTGTGAAACGGGCGGTCAGGTCGTCCTCGTCGAGTCCGAACATCTCGGCCGATGTGGCGACCTGACCGAGCCGGCCACGCTGGTGACCCGCCAAATACTCGGCCATCCCAGCGCGCGCATTGTCGGTCAGCGGCTCGCCGGCTAGCGCGAAGAGTTGTTCGGTGAGGCCGAGCTCGTCGGCCAAAAAGTCGTCGAAGCGGACGTCGATCGAACGCTCGGGTCCGATGACGTCCCGATCACGTATGAGCGCGGCCAGCATCAGTTCCAGCCGGTCGATCCACGACGCCGCGATATCGGTGACCGGCACCGGTGAACGGTGCATCCGCGCCGTGTACGTGATCATCGCGATCATCGACAGCGCCACCGGCACCGGATCGCGGTGGGTACACACGACAACCACGCCGGGAAAGACCTTGTCGAGCACGGGCAGTTGCTCGAGGTGTTGGGGCGACTTGAGCAACCAGCGACGGCCGCCGCGGAGAAACTGCAGCGCCTTCAATTGCAGGGCCAGGTACTCGTAGGCCGACGTCTGATCATGGGCCAGGTAGTAGTCGCGCCATCGCGGTACGTGGGCCAAGGTTTCGAACAGCATCGAGGAGAAGTCGTTGGCCAGCAGCTGAATCTCCTCGTGGACATGGTCGGTCGTCATCTCGTGCATGAGGCGAAAGTGCGGCATCACCGCGTTCATGAACTCGACGGCCGCGTCCATCCGCATACGGCGCGGATCCGGTTCCAGGCCGATCTCGGCGGGCAGCGGAAACGGCTCGACACTCTCCCAATACGGCAGGGTGCGAAACGTCGACGCGGCCGCGAGGAGATTGTGCAGATGCGTGGTACCGGTTCGCGGCAGACCGGCGATGACGATCGGCGGCTGCAACTCGATGTCCTGAATCTCGCGGTGCTGCTTCAGCAGTGCGGTCAGCAGTAGCCGGTTTTTCAGCCAGCCCGCCAGTTGGGCGTGAAAGTTGACGATGCCCGGTCCGTGCATGCCGCTGACCTCGTGCAGCGCGGCGAGGTACACGTCGAGGCGTTCGCGGTAGTCGTCGGGCCCGAAGTCGCTCAGGCCGGTGTCGGCGGTGGCCCTGGCATGGAGCGCATCGGCGTCCAGGGGGCACTCGGGAGCCATCGCCGCCATCAGTTCGCGGATCTGCTGGACCTCGGGGCTGAAGTGCGGTTCGACGAGGTCGTCAAGGTGAGTGATGTCGGTCACGCCGACTTAAGTTACTATGAGTTTCGTAATGACGACGGAGATTGGCCGCCCCCGCGACAAACGCATCGACAGCGCGGTGCTGCGCGCGGCTGTCGAGCTGCTCGCCGAGACCGGCTACGCCGAGCTGTCGGTCGACACCATCGCCCGGCGGGCCGGCACCAGCAAGCCGGCGATCTACCGGCGCTGGCCCAGCAAGGCACACCTCGTCCACGAGGCGGTGTTCCCGATCAGCGACGCGACCGCACTACCCGACACCGGGTCGCTGGCCGCCGACGTGCGGGAAATGGTGCGTCGCACCGCGGCGGTCCTGACCACGCCGGCCGCCCGGGCGGCACTGCCCGGCCTGGTCGGCGAGATGGCTGCGGATCTCACCTTGCATTCGGCGCTGCTGGAACGTTTCGGCGGCATCCTCTCGCGCGGTCTGTCCGAGCGCCTGGATGCCGCCGTCGAACGCGGCGAGGCGCGGCCCGACGTGACCGCCGCCGAGGTGGTCGAGGCCGTCGCCGGCACCACTTTTTTGGCGCTGCTCACCCGAGGGGACGCGCTCGACGACACCTGGGTGGACCGCACTGCCGCCCTGATCACGAGAGGAATCAGCGTATGACCCACCAGTCGACGGCCGCGTGGCACGAGTTGCTGGAGACCTTGGGCAGTCTTGACCGCGCATTTCTCGAAGGCGAGCGCGCGGTCACCGATGACCGGCACATCGCCGACGGCTACCGCATGCTGGCGACGACGCTGGGGGTGGCGTTCGACACCTATCTTTTCGCCGAGCCCAGCAGGCCGGCGTTCGTGGAAGTCAACACACCGTTTCGGCGCGACCGGCGTTGGGGCGGTGACAACACTGACGCCTACTACTACATCTGCCCGGTGGATCCCGCACGGCGCTACCGCATCAGCGGCAATCGCGGTGACAGCGTTTACTTTTCGCTGACTGCCTACAACGAGCCGGCGCCGGGCGCCTGGTCGGACCGGATCGTGGCGATCGTGCGCGACGACGACCTCGACATCGACGCGGACGGCGACTTCTCGTTCGAGCTCGGGCCCACACCGGATGCGGCGGTGCTGATGACCCGGGACTACCAGGCTGACCCGCTCACCGGCCGGCCCGTCACCTGGCAGATCGAGGCGTTGGATGAGCCGGAGCCGGTGCGGCACGGTGACGCCGAAACCGCTGCGGCGCTGCGGGCCAGCGCCGCCTGGCTGCGCACGATGTTCGCCATTGTGCCGGTTGCCGTCGGCGTGCGATCCGACGACGCGCATACCCTTGGACACGAAATCTCCCAGACCGCAAACCAATTCGCGGACCCCTATCAGGTGCCCGACGCCAACTTCGGCTGGTCGGCCCGCGACGCCTGCTATGCCTATGGCAGTTTTGTGCTCGGCGACGACGAGGCGCTGGTGATCACTCACCGCCCACCGACGTGCCGGTTCTGGAATTTGGTGGTGTGGAATCAGTTCATGGCCACCCACAGCGTCACGGACGCGCGTAGTTCCATCAACGGTCACAGCGCGGTGCTCAACGCGGACGGCACGGTGACGATCGTCATCTCCCGGGGCATGACGGCGCACCCGAATTCGCTCACGACACTGGACTACCCGCGCGGCAACCTCGCCTTCCGGTGGTTTCTCGCCGACGCGGTCCCGGCTCGCCCGGAGGTGCGGTTGGTCAAGGCCGCTGATGCTCCGACGGCTACTCAGTGAACGTGCGTTTTACCTAGCAACCGCTTCAAGAACACTGCTGAGCTGCGTAGTTCTTGCCACAGCTTGAACTCGGTGGACAGCTGTGTACCATCGCGATCATGGCGGAACGCGGCGCCCAGCCCCCGGTTCCACGCGGTCGGCGGTTGTTTCTGAGAGCAGTGCGGCAACTGTTCAGTCCGTTACGCCCAGACGATTACCTCGAGATGATCAACCCGCTGTGGACGACGAAGGAACTGCGCGGAAAAGTCGAGCGCGTCGAGCCGCAGGGCTCAGACGCGGCGAGTGTGCTGATTCGGCCGGGCTACGAATGGCGAGGCCACCAACCGGGCCAATACGTACGGCTCGGCGTGATCATCGACGGCCGCTACCACTGGCGGGCCTATTCGCTGACCTCGGATCCGCAGCCGGAGGACGGCCTGATCAGCGTCACTCCCAAAAAGGTGGACAGCGGTGTGGTGTCGCCGTATCTCGTCGAACGGGTCAAGCCCGGCGACATCATTCGGCTCGGTGAGATCGAGGGAGTCTTCACACTGCCCGAGCCGGCGCCGTCGAAAATGCTCTTCATCAGCGCCGGTAGCGGCATCACACCGATTATGAGCATGCTGCGTAGCCTCGATCGCCGCGGCGAGCTAGGCGATGTCGTGGTCATTCACTCCGCGCGCAACCGCGAACAAGTCATGTTTTTGCCCTTTCTAGAAGACCTCGACCGCCGCTGCGACGGGATGCGGCTCGATGTACGGCTCACTTCCGAACGGGGCCGCATGTCACCGGGCGACCTGGACGAGTTGGTTCCCGACTGGCGTGAACGCGAGGCCTTCTGTTCCGGACCCAGCGAGCTGCTCGATGCGCTGATCGAGCACTGGGAGCAAAACGGCGATGCAGATCGCCTCCACTTCGAGCGGTTCCAGCCGAAGATCGGCGGCGATGCAGGGGAAGGGCAAGGCGGTTGCGTCCGCTTCCTGGACAGCGACACCACCGTCGAATGCGACGGCGGCACACCGATTCTGGAAGCCGGCGAGCAGGCCGGCCTCAATCTCGCGTACGGCTGTCGGATCGGTATTTGCCATACCTGTGTCGGGACGCTGAAGTCGGGCAAGCTGCGCGATCTGCGCTCCGGCGACGTCACGGAACCCATCGGAGCGGACGTGCGCATCTGCATCAACACCGCCGAAGGTGACGTCGAACTCGAACTGTGATCGGAAGGAGCCATAGTGACGACTGCTGTGGAGAGCCCGCTTGCCCGTCTGAGCGAACAAGAGCTGGAAAAGCTTGCTAAGGAATTCGACGCGATTCACGACGAGGTGTTTGCCGATCTCGGTGAGCGCGACCGGCGCTACATCAAGACGGTGATCTCGGTACAGCGCCAGATCGTGGTCGTCGGACGGGTGCTGCTGCTGGCGTCGCGGTCCAAAACCGCCTGGGTGCTCGGCACCGCGTGTCTGGGCATGGCCAAGATCTTGGAGAACATGGAGATCGGCCACAATGTGATGCACGGTCAATGGGATTGGATGAACGATCCCGATATTCATTCCTCGGTGTGGGATTGGGATACCGCGTCAACCGCCGAGGCGTGGAAGCACTCGCACAATTACATCCATCACACCTTCACCAATATCCGGGGCAAGGACAAGGATCTCGGCTACGAGATCATGCGCATCGATCCTGCTCAGAAATGGCACCCGGTCTATCTGGCGCAACCGTTCTACAACATACTGCTTACCTTGCTCTTTGAGTGGGGCGTTGCCGTGCACGACACCGACCTCAGAGCCTTGTGGGCGGGCGAGAAGTCGATGTCCGACCTGCGCAACGACTTCAAAGGCATTGCCGGCAAGGCACGCTCGCAAATTCAGAAGGATTACATCGGCTGGCCGGTTATCAGTGCGGGTGCTTTCGGGCTTGCGCAGCTAGCCCTGCGTGGCCGCATCGATCAGCCAGCGGAATCCCGCGTCAGCAGGCTGCTTCGGAGGACGTCGCGCAAAGGCAGAATCGCTACGACCGCGACTTTTCTGGACCGGGTATTTGCGGGCGTGGAAAGCACATACCTGCGCACCCTGGCCGCCGATGCGCTGGCCAACGTCATCCGCAATGTATGGGCGCACGCCATCATCTTCTGCGGACATTTCCCGGACCAGACCTATACGTTCAGCCAGAGCGAAGTGGAAGATGAAACGCGCGGCGGCTGGTACGTCCGCCAGCTGATCGGAGCGGCCAACATCGACGGCAGCCCACTGTTTCATGTCATCAGCGGCAATTTGGGGTATCAAGTGGAGCATCACCTGTATCCCGACATGCCCAGCAGTCGATACTCGGAGATCGCACCGAAGGTCAAGGATATCTGCGAGCGCTACCAGTTGCCATACAACTCCGGACGGTTTTCGAAGCAGTGGTACACAGTGCACCGCAGCATCTTCCGGTTGGCTTTCCCCGGCGGGAAGCCCCGGCCGAAGCCTGGCCCGTACCACAGTGCGGAACGGCGTGCGGGGACGCAGAATTCGAGCGAGGCGACCCGATTCCGCGATCGTGTTCCAGCCGAACACCCGGACGCAGGCCCGGAGCACGAGTCGAGCGGGGTCGAGGTGCAGCCGCCGCCGCGCGGTAGCGATTGAGTGGACTAGCTCAGGGCGACGGAGTCACCGGTGCGGATGGTTCCGCCAGTGACCACCGCCAGGTACACGCCCGCACAGGGAACCGATCCGGAACCCGCTGATTCTACGCGGTTTTCGGCCACCAGTGTCCGCAACGCGTGCAGCGCTCGTGGGAGTGTGCCGTGCTCGAGGGTGGGAACCGCACACCGCGACGTCGGCTTGAGGACACTGAGCCGCGTCTCCGCCACGCTCAACTCTCTGCCCACCCAGGTGTTTTCCGCGTACGGCGGATAATCGGACGGCACCGAGATCACCAGGTTGGGCCGGTAGCGCAGCGCTTCGGTCCCGACACGTTCCAGGGTTGCCGTGGTGATCGCGTGCAGCGGAGCAAGGTCAGTGAACGAATCTCCCGGTGTTGCCGCTGCGATCTCGACGATGCGGGTGTCGACCTCGGCGTCCATCCCCTGTTCGAGCACCTGCTCCGGGTCGGGCCGTTCGAGCGTGGCGCCCTGCGGCCGCTTGCGCACCAGGTGGACCGGGCGTTCCAGCAGCTTCGACAGCAATTGGTCGATATCCGGATCGTCGGCAGCCACCCTCGTCCCGTCCGGTATCCGGATGTGGACGCGGCCGTTATCGCGAGTGGCGCTGAACTGCAACAGCTCACGCCACAACCGCGGCTGCTTGGCGCTGGCCACCCGCCCGGTCACCGCGTCAACCAGCGCCAGCCGTCGGTCTCCGTCGGCGCCCCCTTGGTCGACAACCATGCTGGTCACGACCTCGCCCAGCATGGACTTGACCGGGTAGCGGTACAGGCTTTCGACGCGCATCTGCACTGAACCGGTCATGACTTTCAGTATGCGCCTAGAGGGCAGGTTCAGGTCGAGTCGTTTAGCGTCTCGCCAGCAGCCACGCTTCGCCGTCGCCCTCGCCGGCTGCAATCAGCTCCAACTCGACAAACGCGGCGGCCAGTTCGCCACGGGCGGCGCGGAATGGGCCCGGGGCGGCGCCGACTTCGCTGAGCGCGCTGATCGCCACTAACCCGCCTGGTGCCAGTCGCCGGATGATCGCCTGATCGAGGCGACGGTCCCGGAATCGGTGACATACGACGACGTCCGCTGGCGGGCGTGGCGGTAGGCCCTCGTCGAGATCGACGACGTCAAACCGGCACCGGTCGCCGACGCCCATGTGCCGGGCCAGTTCCTCCGCTTGCCTGATCGCCACCGAAGAGATGTCGAGTCCCCGAACGTCCATGCCGCGGCAGGCAAGCCACACTGCGGCGAGACCCTGCCCGCAGGCCACATCGAGTGCGTGCCCCGTCGCCGGGAACAGATCGGCATAAGGCTCGAACGCTGGCGGCGCCCCCACCGCGCTGACGGGCGCCGGTCCGCGACTGGCATACGTCTCGTCCCAGCGAACGCGATCCTGGTCGGTCAGAATGCCTCCGGGTTTTGCTGGATCTCGTCAGGTACGGGATGGCGATACAAGCGTGACGCGTTTTCCCAACTGATCTTGCGAATCACGTCGTGCGGCAGATCACCGATCTGCTCGTGGACCGCTTGCTGGGTGCGCGGCCAGGTCGAATCGCAATGCGGATAGTCGGCTTCCAGCATGATGTTGTCGGCGCCGATCCGCTCATGCTGGATAAACGACGACTGATCCTCGACGGCGCAGAACCAGAAGTTACGGGTGAAAACCTCTGCCGGCGTGAGGCTTTCCCCCAGCGCCTGCCACGTGCCATACATGGCGTGATAGCTGAGCATGTGATCGAGGCGATCCAGCAGCCCGGCCACCCAGCCGATTCCGCCTTCGGACAAACAAATCTTGAGCTCAGGAAACCTGCTGGGCAGACCGGAATACAGCCAGTCGACGGCCGCGGAAATCGCGTAGGCGAAGAACAGCACACCCTGCACGTCCGGCGGTGCATCCTCGGTGGTCGACGGCGACGATCCCGACGACCCGATGTGTAGATTCACGACCGTTCCGGTCTCCGCACACGCTGCCATCATCGGGTCCCAGTGACCGGAATGGATGCTGGGCAATCCGAGCATCGCCGGATTCTCGCTGAAGGTGATGGCGTGAAATCCACGCTCGGCGTTTTCGTAAATCATTGTGGCGCCTAACTGCGGGTCCAGCAGCCACGGCAGCTGGCAGGGGATGATCCGGCCCGGGTAGCAGGCCGCCCAGACCTCGAAATGCCAATCGTTCCAGGCGCGCACCGAGGCCAACGCCAGGTCGCGATCGTTGGTCACCAGTTGCAGCCGCTGGCCGGCGAATCCCGGCAGGAACGAGGGAAAGTTGAGCGAGGCGTAGACCCCGTTGAGGTCCATGTCCTTGATCCGCTCGTGGATATCCCACGCGCCCTTGCGCATTTCGTCGAATCGGACCGGCTCGAAGCCGTACTCGGACACCGGCCGGCCGACGACCGCGTTGAATCCGACGTTGGGCAGTTCCCGATCGTCGTAAATCCAGGTCTGGCCGCCGCTTTCGGTGTCCACAACTCGGGGAGCGCGGTCGGCGAATCTGGCCGGGAGGCGTCCGGTGAAGGTGTCGGGAGGCTCGACGATGTGATCGTCAACCGAGATCAACGTATAGCGGCGTGGGGCGCGCGGCGGATCCGGCAGGAATGTGACCTCCCTGGCGGCGCCGGTCTTGGCTGTGGTGAAGTTCGGGTCGGCGGCCAGTTCGTCGATCGATTTCATGCTCGGCAATCTCCTCAGTTGAGCACGTCGGGATCGGCCTTGATCGTCATCCGCGCGGCGCCCGCCCAGTACACGTCGGCGGCCCTTTCGATCAGCGATGCCTGCATGCCCGCCATGTCCGACCAGTTCATCTTCTCGGGTTGTTCGCCGGTCAGCATGACGTCGTAGGCCAGCTTGCAGACTCGTTCAATCGATGCCGCCCGGTAGACGGCTTCAGCCAGGGTGCGACCGGTTGCGATGACGCCGTGGTTGGCCAGAATCGTCAGATTGGCGCCACCGATACGGGCCGCGAGATCCGCTGCGCGGGAAGGATTGTCGATTTCGCCGTCATAGGTGTCGACCAGGCACAGATCGTCGAGGAACAGTGAACCGGTCTGATGCACGAGGTCCGGCAACCGGCCCAGTGCGGCGAACACGCAGGCGTAGTAAGGGTGGTTGTGGATGACCACGCGCGCGTCGTCGCGGACGCGGTGCAGTTCGGTGTGGATGTGGATGGCCGGGGTGACGTCCCACCGACCGCGGACTACCTGTGCATCGCTGTTGACCACGCAGATGTCCGATGCGGTCAGTTCCTGCCACCATAGTCCCCACGGATTGACCAGCATGTCGGTGTGGCCGTCGAGCTGCCAGGTGATGTGTCCGGCCATATTCTCAGCGAACCCGATCGCGGCCAGGTGGCGGAAGGCGAGGGCAAGCGCCTGCTCGTCAGACAGGTCGACGCCGATCGGGGGCACCACCGACGGCGCCCACACCTCCAGACCGCCGGGCCGCGCATTAGGAGCAGTCATGATCGGCCTCCATCCTGGCTCGAATATCCTCGCGCAGCTCCCCTTTTGCAATCTTTCCCCCGGATGAGCGCGGTAGCTCGCTGACCACGATGAGGCGTTCGGGCAGCAGCTCCTTGGACACTCCTTGTGCGAGCAGATGCTCGACGAGTTCGGCCAGCTCGATGGCGTGAGAATCAGCGAGTTCGGCGTAGAGGCAGACCTTTTCACCGAACACCGGATCGGGCATCGCGACCGCCGCTGCTAGCGCGATTGCCGGATGAGTCATGGCGGCGTCCTCGACCTGGGCGGCGCTGATGTTCTTGCCGCCGCGGAGGATGAAATCGGAGGTTCGGCCGGTGACGGTCAGATAGCCGTCGGGATCGATTTCGCAGAGGTCGCCCATGCGCATCCAGCCGTCGCGCGTGAACAACGTGTCGTGGTCGGCGCCGTCGAGGTAGCCCAGGCTGGTCGCCGGGCCTCGGCAGGCGGGCTGGCCGCGGCCGGTCGAGGTAACGTCCTGATCGCCGTCGAAGAGTCGCACGGCCATTTCCGGAACGATGCGGCCGCCGGTGCGCAGCCGTCGTTGGCGGGAGTCGTCAAGCGTGGTGCCGCTGAGCAGTCCGGTTTCGTTCGAACCGTAGAACTGCAGAATCGTCGCGCCGGTGAGTTCCTCGAATTCGTCGGCCGGCCGATACGGCAGCGCCTCGCCGCCGGTGAAAACCACCCGCAGCGAACTCAAGTCGTGGTCGCGGCGCTCAGGATCAGCCATCAACATCGTCAACTGCGTACTGACGCAACACAACACAGTGACCTGATGCCGAGCTATCGCGTCGAGTACCGCCTTGGTGGTAAAGCGCTCCAGGATCACCGCAGTGGCACCCAGGTAGATCGGCGTCGAATGGCTGGTCCAGATTCCGAAGCCGAACGGGGTGGGGATGATCGGCAAGAAGATGTCGTCGGAGGTCAGTTGCCCGTTGGCGACGGCCTTTTGATGGAAGTAGTGCCACCGGTTCTGGGTGTGCATGACACATTTGGGCAACCCGGTGGTCCCGGAGGTGGAGTTGATCAGGAAGAGGTCATCGGGCCCGAGTCGAGACTCGGGCGGTGGCGGGTTGGGCTTGGTTTCGGTGTTGAGCGACAGTGTGTCGTCGCGGTTGAGGACGAGTGTTTCTGCGGTTACGGATGCCGCGGCGCTGCTGCGCTGCTGATCGCTGACCAAGAGCTTCGGCTGCGCGCTGCGCAATGTCGCGGCAACCTCACGGGTGCCGGCGCGGGCGCCGATGCCGACGACGACAGCGCCACAACGCTCGATCGCGACGAGCAGCGCGTGGATGGCGGCGGAATCGCCGTGCCATACCCCGACCCGATCGCCCGGCTCGACGCCGATGCCGGCTAGTTGTTCTGCCAGAGCAGTTGCCGCGACATCGAATTCACGCCAACTGTGCGATCTGCCGGGCTGGTCGATATAGGCGGCGCGGTCGGGTGATCGTTTTGCGTTGCGACGGACGGCATCGGAGAGCGTCGAGTCGGACCACCACCCGGCGGCACGATACCGGGCGACGTCTTCGACGGTGAAGGCCGGCGATCGCATCGCTTCCAGGCCGCCGGCGCTCATCCATCAAATGATAGGAACACGGCGTGCGCCGCTGCCGGTTACGCTCCTTGGATGGTGCGAAGGAGGGCCGTTATTGCCGCCGTGGCGATAGGGCTTGCTGGGTGCGGGGGGTCTGGCCACCCCGCGCCCACTGTGACCTCGACGGTGCTCGTCAAAGAAACCGTCACGGTGACCAATGCGGCGCCATCCACACCCGCCCCGAGAACGACGATGGACACCGATGGCACCTACCGGATCGGTACTGATATCGAGCCCGGTACCTATCGTTCCGGCGGACGTAGCGATCAAGGAGAATCCGACTGCTACTGGGCGAAGCTGCACAGCCTCAACCCGACAGACATCGTCAACAACAACCTCAGCAATGACCCGCAGGTAGTCGCCCTGGACCCCGGTGACGTGGCGTTTTTGACGCACAGCTGCCAGCCGTGGCGGAAAGACTGACCCGGGGTAGCTGGCCCAGTCGCTGACGAATAACGGCACGCTGCTTTACGCTCAGAGCATGCGCGATCGGGACACGATCGACTCCGAGTTGCGGCGCCTTGCAGCGGTGCGCCGGGAGATGCGCGAGCGCGGCGACGAGCTGTCGAGTCGTCAGTTCGACGCGCTCCTCGATGAGCGCCTGGGACACCCGCCGGAGGTGTACCAAACCGAAGCGGTCCACGCGAGTAAGACCCAGGTTCTCGTCGACACCTCGCGCGACAAGCCCCGCGGCATCAAGTCCTACCGACCTAAGGCTGCGCTGCGCCGCTTCGGCTCGCTGGCGGCGTTGCCGCTGTCGTTGGTAGCCGTCGCCGCCGCGTTGATGGTGTGGTTCGCTGCCCACAACCCACGACCGTCGGCGCCGCCAGCAGAAACCCCGCCGTCGGCGACAGCTCCGCCGTCAAGTGCACAACCGAGGCCGGTGGCGCCGAACCCGCCGGCTTCGCAGGGTGACGTCGCCGACAGGGCGCTCATGGCCGCATTGAAAGAACAGGGCGTGCCAGTTCCCAGCCGCGAGTACGTGGTGAGCCACGGGCACGCTGTCTGCGACTTTCTGGCCAACCAACCCGACTTCGCCGCGGCCATCAACTTCGTGCAGCAATCAACGATCTGGGACGCGGATCAGAGCGCCCAATTCGCTGCCGGTGCCATCGTCTCGTATTGCCCTCAGTACCAATCAATCCCCGGCGAGATGCAGCAGGTCCCAACGACTCTCCCCGATCTGCCGAACATTCAGGGCGATCTGCAGAAAATCCTGGATGATCTGAAGGGCATTCGCGACAGTCTGCCCACCATCCCGGGCCAGTGATCACGAACCGTCGTTGACGAACGTCGCGACAAAAGCGGCAGCCGGTCAGCGTCAAAGGCATAGAACGGCGCCTAGCCCTGGCCGCAAACGATCCTAGCCGTGTACGGACAATCACCGTACAATGACATGATCGACAGTTGCGAGCAGGGATATCGAGAGACAGAAGGAGGTGTCGCTATGGCAGTCAAGACGAAGCGCATCGAGCTTCGCGCGGAGCAAGCGACTTTAGACCGCATCCAGCGCGCCGCCAACCTTGTCCATGAGCAGACGTCGGAATTTGTGCGGAAAGCGGCGATGCAACGGGCCGAAGACATCCTGCGTCAGGAGTTGGTAACAGCAATGGAGCCCGAACAGTTCGACAAACTGATGTCCTCGCTCGATGCCGCTGACCACGCGCCGCGGCTGGCGGCGGCCGCACGCAAACCAGCAGTCTTCACCAGGCGCTGACCAATGTTCGAGTCCGCGCGACTCGGTGACGACCACGCGCTGGAAGGATTCGACTGCGGCAAGGAATCGCTGAATACCTGGCTCATCGCCCATGCTCGTCGCGCGGATAGCAGCGGTGTCGCACATGTCTACGTATGGACCCCGCACGGCGAACACAAAGTCAGCGCCTATTTCGCCATCTGCCCCACCGAAGTAGTGCGCAACGACGACGGCGTCTCGGGATCGATGTCCGGCGGCTATTCCCGCATACCCGGATACTTGATCGCACGCCTCGCAATCGACACATCGCTGCGGGGTCAGGGATACGGCGAGCAGTTGCTCCTCGACGCGCTAGGCAAAGCCGTGGCCGCATCCGAGATCGGCGGCGGCCGGCTCATCGTTGTTGACGCCATCGACGACGAAGCACAATCCTTCTACGAGCACTACCACTTCGTTCCCGTCCATAACCGCGGGCGTCGCCCGGTCATGAAGGTGTCCACAGCGGCGAAGGCACTCGGCGAGCGCTGGCGGGAGTAAATGTCGCATCACGCAGGTCAAGCCACTTCGGCTGGTCGGGCTGACAGGATTTGAACCTGCGACCACTTGACCCCCAGTCAAGTGCGCTACCAAACTGCGCCACAGCCCGGCGCCGCCGGTACGACCCGGCAGCAGGTCGAAAGCCTACCGCAGCCGACCACGGCGGAAGAAACCACTGAGGCTGGCCGTGTCTTAAACGGTGAGCAGGCGGTAGAGCCCGATGGCGCCGACGATGACGATCGTGACGCGCAGCGCATTCGGGGACAGCCGGCGCCCGTAGTGCGCGCCGAGCCAACCCCCGACCAGCGAACCAAGGGCGATCAGCCCGGCCGCTGCCCAGCTGATCCGGTCGAACGCGACCAGGGTGTAGGCCAAGGCCGCCACCAGGTTCACGACCAATGCCAGTAGGTTTTTCGCGGCGTTCATCCGCTGCATCGACTCGGGAAGCAGCACGCCCATCACACCGATCAGCAGAATGCCCTGCGCAGCGGCGAAGTAGCCGCCATAGACGCCCACGGCGAAGGTGCCTGCCACCAGAGCCGCCATCCGCCCTGGGCTCAGGTGATCAGCGGAGCGGCCGGCGCTCACCGCGCGTCGCCCCGCCCAGGCTTGGATCCGCGGGCCGATGACGACCAGGATCAGCGCTGCGATCAGCAGCGCCGGCACTACTGCGTTGAACACTTTTTCGGGCAGGTGCAGCAGCAGCCACGCGCCCAGCATCGCGCCGGTGAGCGATCCCGGAATCTGCCAACGCAACCGATGCCACTGGCCGCGCAACTCGCGACGGTATCCCCAAGTCCCCGACACACCGCCGGCCACCAGGCCGACCGCATTCGACATGGTGGCCACCACCGGTGGATAGCCCAGCGTCACCAGCGTGGGAAACGTGATCAGGGTGCCGGATCCCACCAGGGAATTCACCGCGCCGGCCCCCAGGCCGGCCAACGTGATCAATACCAGGTGCGAAATGGGCACTGTGGCACCCTAATGCCACGCTGACGGGTCAGCGGGTCTTGGTGCTCCGCTTCTCGCGCACTCGCACGTTGATGCGGATCGGACTGCCTTCGAATCCGAACGTCTCACGCAGTCGTCTCTCCAGGAACCGCCGGTAGCCGGCCTCCAGAAACCCCGTGGTGAACAACACGAACGTCGGTGGCCGGGCCGTCGCCTGGGTGGCGAACAGGATGCGGGGCTGCCGTCCACCGCGCACCGGCGGCGGCGTCGCGGCCACCACCTCTTTGAAAAATGTGTTGAGCCGGCCCGTCCCAATCCGGGTATCCCACGACTCCAGCGCGCTTTCCAGTGCCGGCACCAGCTTCTGCACCGCCCGGCCCGTCTTGGCTGAGATGTTCACCCGCTGCGCCCAGCGCACCTGCACCAACTCGCGGTCGATTTCGCGCTCCAGCAGATAACGCCGGTCCTCGTCGACCAAATCCCATTTGTTGAACGCCAATACCAGCGCGCGGCCGGCTTCGATGACCATCGACAGCACCCGCTGATCCTGTTCGGTCAACGGCGCCGACGCATCGATCAGCACGATCACCACCTCGGCGGCATCGATCGCGCCATGGGTGCGCACCGAGGCGTAGTACTCGTGCCCACTGGCCTGACCCACCTTGCGGCGCAGACCCGCCGTGTCCACGAAACGCCAGACTTTACCGTCCATTTCGATCAGCGAGTCCACCGGATCGACCGTGGTGCCGGCCACCTCATGGACCACCGAGCGCTCGTCCCCCGCCAACCGGTTCAGCAACGAACTCTTCCCGACGTTGGGTTTGCCGACCAGCGCCACCCGCCGCGGCCCGCCGGTGACCGATGCCGATTCGGCCACTTGCGGCAGCGCGCCGACCACCTCGTCGAGCAGGTCGCCCACGCCGCGGCCGTGCATCGCGCTGATCGCATGCGGTTGCCCCAGACCCAACGACCACAGCGCCGCCGCGTCGGCTTCGCCCCTCTCCCCGTCAACCTTGTTGGCGGCCAAGAACACTGGCTTACCGGAGCGCCGCAAGATGCGCGCGGCCGCCTCGTCGCCGGCCGTCGCCCCCACCACCGCGTCGACCACCAGCACCACCGCGTCGGCGGTGCGCATCGCCACCGCCGCCTGCTCGGCAACCAACTGGCTGAGGCCCTTGGCGTCGGGTTCCCAGCCGCCGGTGTCCTGCACGACGAATCGCCGGCCGGTCCACAGCGCGTCATAGGACACCCGATCGCGGGTCACGCCGGGAACGTCCTGCACGACCGCTTCGCGCCGGCCCAGGATTCGGTTGACCAGCGTGGACTTGCCGACGTTGGGCCGGCCCACCACCGCCACGACAGGCGGCGGGCCCGACCGTTCGTCAACCGAATCGGATTCCCCGAGCTGCCAATCGCTTTCGTCGGCCCAGGTGCCGTCCTGGCTCATCGCAGTGCCTCGCTTCGCTGCTGCACTAATTCGAGCAGATGCGCGATCACCTCGGCCTCGGTCATTTCGCTGGTGTCGACGACGACCGCGTCCGACGCCGGCCGCAAGGGCGAGACCTCTCGATTCGAATCCAAGTGGTCTCGCCGACGCACATCAGCCAGCACGCCCTCGTAGTTGTCGGGTAACCCGGCCGCGATGTTCTGGTCGTTGCGCCGCCGCGCCCGCGTCTCGGCTGTTGCCGTCAAAAAGATCTTCAGGTCGGCGTCGGGCAGCACCACGGTTCCGATGTCGCGACCTTCCACGACGATGCTGGAGCTGCCGTCGGCGAACTCGCGCTGCAACTCCACCAGCCGGGAGCGTACCGCCGGTACCGACGACACCGCCGACACCGCGCGGGTGACTGCGTCACGGCGGATCTCGGTCGAAACATCTTCTCCGCCAAGGTAACAGCGGTCCACATCGGGGTCATAGCCAACCGACAGCTCAGCCGTCGTCGCCGTAGCACCCACGGCCGATTCGTCGTGCAGATCGATGCCGGCGCGCAACACCGCCAGCGTCACGATGCGATACATCGCACCGGTATCCAGATAGCGTGCCTGCAGAGCACGCGCCAATCCTCGTGATACCGACGACTTTCCGGTACCAGCCGGGCCGTCGACCGCAACGACAACGTTCACAGGCCGACCGCCCGGTAAAGCTCACCGATCTCCTTGCGGCCCAAAGCCCGGATGCTGCCCGGGCGCTGCTGCCCCAGCGACACCGCACCGATGTCGGTGCGTACCAGCGCCTGCACCGGGAAGTCGACCGCGGCCAGCAGCCGTCGCACAATGCGTTTGCGACCCTCGTGCAGGGTCACCCGCACCAACGTCTTGCCGGGAACCGTATCCACTACCGCGAAATCGTCGACAGCAGCGGGGCCGTCGTCCAATTCGATGCCACCGCGCAGCTTTCTGCCGAGACCACGGGGCACCGCTCCCGCGACGGTGGCGATGTATGTCTTGGGCACTTGATACGACGGGTGCATCAGCCGGTGTGCCAACTCGCCGTCGTTGGTCAACAGGATCAGCCCCTCGGTGTCGGCGTCGAGCCGTCCGACGTGAAAGAGCTTCTGGTTGCCCCGCACTCGATGTTCGATCAGGTCGCCGATGCAGGGCCGCCCGCGGTCGTCGGACATCGTCGAATGCATGCCGCGCGGCTTGTTCAATGCCAGATACACCAGTGACTCGTCGAGCACCACCCGTGCCCCGTCGACCCGGATCACCGACGCGCCTGGGTCGACGCGGGTGCCCAGTTCGGTAACGAGCTGCCCGTCAACCTCGACGCGGCCGTCCGTGATCATCCTTTCGGCGACCCGCCGCGAGGCAATTCCGGCCTGCGACAACACTTTCTGCAGACGTACACCCTCGGCCATCACTGGTCCACGTCGAACGACAACGGCTTATCGGCCTCGGGGGCATCACCGGAGAGCTTGATGAAACGCGGCTCGGCGTCCAGCGATTCGCTCAAGTCGTCGATCATGTCGACATCGGGCAGCAGCGGCGCAATGTCGGGCAGATCCGCCAGTGAGGAGAGCCCCAACCGCTCCAAGAACAGCTCGGTGGTGGCGAACGTGACCGCGCCGGTGTCGGGATCGGTGCCGGCCTCGGTGATCAGCCCGCGCGCCAGCAAGGTCCGCATGACCGCGTCGACGTTGACCCCGCGCACCGCGCTCACCCGCACCCGCGTCACGGGCTGGCGGTATGCCACCACCGCCAGCGTCTCCAGCGCCGCGCGGGTCAGCTTGGAGCGGGACCCGTCCAGCAGCAGCCGCTCCACATACGGCGCAAACCGGGCGCGGGTGTACATTCGCCATCCGCCGCCGGCCTCCCGCAGGTCGATCCCGCTGTCGCGTTCGGTGAGCACCTCGGCCATCTGCTGCAGCTTGGCGGCGATCCGATACACCGGTTGCTCGGTGGCGGCAGCCAGCGCCTCCACCGTCACCGGGGTGTCGACGACCAGCAGCAGCGCCTCGAGCACGGCGCCGAGCTCGTCGTCGGGCAATTCGGGTGCGGTCGCGACGTCGAATAAGCGCCGCTCCTCCGCATCGCTGCGCTCTGCATCGTCGCCGGCGCGGATGCCCAGGTCGGAATCGCGCGCTTCTTCGGTCATCAGTCTTCCAAGTCGTCGGTGGTCGGCCGTTCTCCGGTCCACGAAACCTGGAGCACACCAAGCGGTTCTGACTGGTCGAATGCTACCGCCCGGGCCCGATACAGTTCGAGCAGCGCCAGGAACCGGCCGACGATCTCGATCGGCGCCTGGCAGTCGGCGACCAGTTCGGAAAACGACGCCCACTGCCCCGTCCCCCGCGCTTCCAGCAGCGATAGCAGCCGTTCGGCCTGTTGCGGCACCGACACCATCAGCTCGTGCAGATGCTCGGTGGCCACAGTCGGCACCGGCCGCGGGGTGAAGGCGGTCGCGGCGATCTCGGCAAACCGCTCGGCGTCGACGCCGAGCATCACCTCGGGCAGCAGCCCTTCGAACCGGTCCTCCAGCGACACCGCCCGCGGATAGCTGCGCAGCGCCGCAGCCTCCAACTCGGCGAACATCTCTGCCACATGTTTGAACGCCCGATACTGCAGCAAGCGGGCGAACAGCAGGTCGCGGACCTCCAGCAGCGCCAGGTCTTCCTCGTCGTCGATCTGCCCCGACGGGAGCAGCCGCGCGGCTTTGAGGTCGAGCAGCGTGGCCGCGATGACCAAGAATGCCGTCGTCTCCTCGAGACCCAGTTGGGGGCCGATCTCGCGGGTATAGGCGATGAAGTCGTCGGTGACCTGGTGTAGCGCCACCTCGGTGACGTCGAGGCGGTGCGCGAAAATCAACTGCAGCAGCAGGTCGAACGGCCCCTCGAAATTGGTCAGCCTGACCTGGAAGCCGATCTGGGTAGCGGTGTCGGTGCTGGTCACGCGCCGAATCGGTCGATGACCTCGCGGGCCAACGCGCGGTAGGCCTGCGCGCCGCCCGATTTGGGCGCCCAGGACGTGATCGGTTCGCCGGCGACGCTGGTCTCCGGGAAGCGGACGGTGCGGGTGATCACGGTGTCGAACACTAGGTCACCGAAGCGCTCCAGCACCCGGGCCATCACCTCACGGGAGTTCACCGTGCGCGGGTCGTAGCGGGTGATCAGGATGCCGCTGATCTCCAGCTTCGGGTTGAGCCGGTCGCGGACCTTTTCGACGGTGTCGGTGAGCAGCGCCAGCCCGCGCAGCGAGAAGTATTCACACTCGGTCGGAATGATCACCCCGTCCGAGCAGGCCAGCCCGTTGACGGTGAGCAGCCCCAGCGACGGCTGGCAATCGACGAGGACGTAGTCGTAGCGGTCCAGCACCGGATGCAGCGCCCGGCCCAGCGACTGCTCGCGACCCACCTCGTTGACCAACTGGATCTCGGCGGCCGACAGATCGATGTTGGACGGCACCAGGTCCATGGTTTTCACGCGGGTATGGATCAGCACGTCGTCGATCGACACCCGCGGCTCGACCAGCAGGTTGTGGACGGTGCGCTCCAGCTCGTAGTGCGGCACACCCAGGCCGGCCGAGAGTGCACCTTGCGGGTCGAGATCCACCAGCAGCACCCGTCGGCCGTACTCGGCGAGCGCCGCGCCCAGGTTGATCGTCGACGTGGTCTTGCCCACGCCGCCCTTCTGGTTGCACATCGCGACCACTTTGGCGGGGCCGTGTGAGGTCCGCGGCCTGGGTTCGGGGATCGCCCGCGGCGGGCGACCGGTCAGTCCGACCTCCGGGGCGCTGTCGGTGTTGTCGGTCATCAGCGCCGCCTCAACGCGCACCGCCGAAGGTGCGCGACGTTCGGGTAATGGCGGACATCGGGGGAAAGTGTAGCGGTTTTACGCGGCTGCACCGGGAGACTTGCAGGCGATGTAACCAGCCAATACGCGACTATCGTGTCGGTCATGAATCTGAAGCAGCGCATGCCGTTCTTGAGGTGGTCGGTGTGGCGGATGGCAACCGGGGCTCGCAACATCACCACGACGGGTCAGATCGGCGACGGTCGGGAGGCTGCAGCCGTCGATTACGTGCTGCAGAACGCCCGTGCCGGCGACGTCGACGATGTGCTGGCCACCATCGATCGCTTCGCCTACGAGAAGTCGATGCTGATCAACGTTGGCGACGAGAAGGGCGAGCTGCTTGACGCCGCGGTCCGGCGGGCCGACCCGAAGCTGGCGCTGGAGTTGGGCACGTACTGCGGCTACGGAGCGCTGCGGATCGCCCGGGCCGCCCCCGCTGCCAAGGTCTACTCAGTCGAGCTGGCCGACGCCAACGCGGCCAATGCCCGGCAGATCTGGGCGCACGCCGGTGTCGCCGACCGCGTGACGTGTGTGGTCGGCACGATCGGCGACGGCGGGCGCACCTTGGGGGCGCTGGCTCGCGACCACGGCTTTGGCGCCGGCTCGCTGGACTTCGTCTTCCTCGATCACGACAAGGACGCCTACCTGACCGACTTGCAGAGCATTCTCGACTGCGGCTGGTTGCATACCGGCTCGATCGTGGTGGCCGACAACGTCAAGCTGCCCGGCGCGCCGAAGTACCGCGACTATATGCGCCGCCAGCAGGGCACGCTGTGGAACACCACCGAACACAAGACGCACGCCGAGTACCAGACCCTGATGTCGGATCTGGTGCTGGAGTCGGAATACCTGGGCTGACCTCTGCGCCGAGCGTGCGCAGAAACGGCTTTCGAGTCGGCGTGTCGACCGGGGACACGCACGCTCGCGGCAAAGCGGTTAGTGCGCGCGGGGGTGGGCGCCGGCCCACACTTCGCGCAGCGCGTGCACGGTGACCAGCGTGTAGATCTGCGTCGTCGTCACCGACGCGTGGCCCAACAACTCCTGCACCACCCGGACGTCGGCGCCGCCGTCCAGCAGGTGCGTGGCAAACGAGTGCCGCAGCGTGTGCGGCGACACCCCCGACGTAATGCCGGCGCGTTCGGCCGCGTCCTGAAGCACCTGCCAGGCGCTTTGCCGCGATAACCGGCCACCGCGCGCGTTGAGGAAAATCGCCGGCGTGCCGCGCCCGCGGCGCGCCAGATCCGGTCGGCCCCGCACAAGATAGGCATCCAGTGCCTGCACCGCGGGCCGCCCCACCGGCACCAGCCGCTGCTTACCGCCCTTGCCGTGCAGCAGCACCGAGCGGTCATGGACGTCGACGTCGTCGACGTCGAGCCCGACGGCTTCGGAGATCCGTGCGCCGGTCGAGTACAGCAGTTCCAGCAGAGCACGGTTGCGCAGCGCCAGCGGCCCGTCCGACGGGCTGTCGCCGCCGGCGCCGGCCAGCAGAGCCAGCACCTCGTCGAGGGACAGGCTCTTGGGCAGCCGGCGTCCCGGGGTGGGCGGCTTGACGGCGCGTGACACGTCGAGTTCGGCCAACCCCTCGGCGGCGGCGAACCGGTGCAGGCCGCGCACCGCGACCAACGTCCGGGCCGCCGACACCGCCGACAACGGCGCCACCCCCGTCTCGGGGTTTCCGCGGCGCAGCGCGACCAGGAACTCGGTGACATCGCTCTCGCTGACCCCGGCCAGATCGTCGATGCCGCGCAGCGCGAGGTACTCCGAATAGCGGCGCAGGTCGCGGCGATACGAACTCAGCGTGTTGGCCGCCACGCCCCGCTCAATGGTCAGATGATCCAGATAACCCTGCAACTGGGCCTGCAACGGCGGCGGCGCCAGCGTGGTCACCGGTTGGCCTGCCGTTTAGCGAAGGCCGTCGGCTTGTCGATCCACGGTGCGTCGACCGGCCGCGACTGCGCCAAGCCCTGGCGCACCGCGTGTGCTGCTAAAATCCCAGACACCGCAAGGGAATTCACGATCTCGCCGGCGAACACCCGGCTCACCGCATCGTCGATGGAATACCACTGCACGATCATGTCGGCTTCTTCGTCATGCGCGGCGGGTCGGCCCACCTGCGCCAAGCCCGTCGCCAGGTAGACGCGCACCGATTCGTCGCTGAAACCGGGGGTGGAATCCAAATCGACCAGCACCCGCCAGTTCTGCGCTTCCAGGCCGGCCTCCTCCCGCAGTTCTCGGGCGGCAGTGTGGTGCGGAGCCTCGCCGTTGACGTCGAGCAGCCCGGCCGGCAGCTCCCACAGCCGCCGTCCGAACGCGTGCCGGTACTGATACACCATCGGGAGGTTGCCGTCGTCGTCCATCGCGACGATGGCAACCGCACCGTAGTGCTCGACGACCTCGCGGGCAGCGATTTTGCCGCCGGGCATCCGGACGTGGTCGGTGCGGAGTGCGAAAATCTTTCCGGTATGCAGGGTTTCGGACGACGTGGTCTCGAAAACGTGCTCAGCCACGGGCGGCGGGCTCAGGTTCGGGGTGGGGGGTTGACGAACCGTCGCGATGGTCGTTGCCGTTGGCCCGATGCTCGGGGATCTCGACCGGCAGCCGCTCGGCGGCCTTATAGTCGATGGCGGCGCCGACGAACGCGGCGAACAACGGGTGCGGGCGGGTGGGCCGGCTCTTCAACTCGGGATGCGCTTGAGTCCCGACGATGAACGGGTGTATTTCCGGCGGATATTCGACGAACTCCACCAGGTGTCCGTCGGGAGAGGTTCCGGAGAACCGCAGGCCGCTTTTGGCGATCTGATCCCGGTAGGCGTTGTTTACCTCATAGCGATGCCGATGACGTTCGGACACCTGCGTCGATTGGTATGCCTGGGCCACAACGGAATTCGGTTCGAGTACCGCGGGATAGGATCCCAGCCGCATGGTGCCGCCAAGATCTGCTTCGCCGGCGACGATCTGCTCCTGGTCGGCCATGGTCGAGATGACCGGATCCGGGGTATCCGGGTCGAATTCGGCGGAGTTGGCTTGGGTCAGACCCGCGGAGCGGGCGGCCTCGATCACGATGCACTGCAGCCCGAGACATAGCCCTAACACCGGGAGCCCCCTGGCCCGCGCATAGTGAATGGCGCCGATTTTGCCTTCGATACCGCGGATACCGAACCCGCCCGGGATCAGCACACCGTCGACTTCGCTCAGCGCCGCTGCCGCGCCGGTCGCGGTTTGGCAATCGTCGGATGCCACCCACCGCATCTCGACCTTGGCGTGATGCTTGAAGCCACCGGCGCGCAGTGCCTCGGTGACCGACAGGTAGGCGTCGGAGAGGTCGACATACTTGCCCACCAAGGCGATCCGCACCGTCTCCTGCGGTTCATGCACCCGGCGAAGCAGGTCGTCCCACTCCGTCCAGTCGACATCGCGGAACGGCAGGTTGAGCCGACGGACCACGTATGCGTCGAGTTCCTCGCGGTGCAGAACTTTTGGGATGTCGTAGATGGACGGCGCGTCAGGAGTGGAGATGACGCCGTCGATGTCGACGTCACACATCAGCGCGATCTTGTTCTTCAGCGATTCGGGAACGTCGCGATCACACCGCAGGATCAGCGCGTCGGGGGTGATACCGATGCTGCGCAGCGCCGCGACCGAGTGCTGGGTCGGCTTGGTCTTCAATTCACCCGACGGCGCCAGGTAGGGCACCAGCGATACGTGCAGGAAGAAGACGTTCTCCCGGCCGAGATCGTGGCGCACCTGACGGGCTGCCTCCAGAAAGGGCTGCGACTCGATATCGCCTACGGTGCCGCCGATTTCGGTGATCACCACATCTGGACGCTTGCCGTCGGCGTCCGGCTCGGCCATCGCCACGATGCGGCTTTTGATCTCGTCGGTGATGTGCGGAATGACTTGCACGGTGTCGCCCAGGTATTCGCCGCGGCGTTCCTTGGCGATCACCGTCGAATACACCTGGCCGGTAGTGACATTCGCTGAGCCGGACAAATCGCGGTCGAGGAACCGCTCGTAGTGACCGACGTCGAGGTCGGTCTCGGCGCCGTCCTCGGTCACGAAGACCTCACCGTGCTGGAACGGGTTCATGGTGCCCGGGTCGACGTTGAGATAGGGATCGAGCTTCTGCATTGTCACCTGCAACCCGCGCGCGGTCAGCAATTGACCCAAGCTGCTGGCGGTCAAGCCCTTGCCGAGCGATGACGCGACGCCGCCGCTGACGAAGAGGTGCTTGGTGGCGGTTTGCGGATGCCTACGCAATAGAGCGACCTCCGTGAAGACGGCGCAGGGCCTCTGTTTTGAGGCTGGTTCCCAGCCTGCGTTGCGCCTGCCGACCCACGGAACCCCACCCTAACACCCACCCCGTCAAGCGGTTGCTAACACGCCCGGCGAGAGGGTTCGGACG
This sequence comes from Mycobacterium kyorinense, assembly GCF_001672775.1. Classification (GTDB taxonomy): domain Bacteria; phylum Actinomycetota; class Actinomycetes; order Mycobacteriales; family Mycobacteriaceae; genus Mycobacterium; species Mycobacterium kyorinense_A. The sequence goes on from NZ_LZKJ01000038.1 coordinate 55,600, forward strand.
AGGAACCTACTGCGCGACAGTTAGCGAGGTGGCGCCGTGGCCGATGCCGTATTGACCGGTACGGCCGCCGTTGAGCAGGTCATGCAGGCCCAGGATCGCGGTGATCCGGCCGGAGTCGGCGTCCACGTCGTCAACGGTACTGACCGCCGATGCCATGGCCGCATCGGCGCGAGCCACCGCGACGGCAGCCGTTCCCACCGAGCAGCCGTCGCGCCCGGCCAGCAGCACCCCCGAGCCGTGCGGTGCGAGCGCCGCGGCGAATCGTGCCACGCTCACGCCCTGATTGCCGGCGTCGTCGCCGAGGGCACCGCCGGAAACGACCAACGCAGCGTTGGCCGCACCGATGTGCTGGTCGCCGTAGGCGATGAATCCGGTGTCGCGCAGCGCCGCCAACACCGTGTCGCGCTGGACGTCATCGACCGTTGGAACGGCGGGGTCCCGGTTGACCAGCAACGCGATGCCCAGCAGATCGCCGGCCTGCGAGCCCTGGTCGACCAGTTTGGTGCTCAGCTGGGCACCCGCCGGCACGATCGACGAGTTGACCACCGACCGCAGTTTCTCCGCGGAGTTAGCGTCGACGAACTCCTGGGTGAGCGAGACCGTGCCGGTGACCGCTCCCCCGGCCTGGCCGACCATCTTCGACACCGCATCGACGTCGTCGTCGGTGGCGTCCGGGGTGCGGAACACGACGACCGACTTGCCCTCAAGCGCGTCGTGCACAATCCGTCCGGCCATCTGCGCATCGAAGTTGTTTGCCGCACTGAGCTTTTCGTTCAGTACGTTCTTCTGGTCGTTGAGTGCATTGATCTGCGAATGTAGGTCCCGCTTTTCGTCGCGCAGCCCCGACAGCAAGGTGTCGGACAGCAAGCCAGAACCCAAGATGACACCGACCGCTAGCGCAAGGAATACCGCGGCCAGCGAAATCGCGTGTTGGCGTAAGGAAATCACGGCTCTAGCTGATCCAGCTTTGCACCCATAGCGAGAAGCGGTTCCAGTAGTCCACGATCCACTGCATCACCAAGGCGTCGGTGCGCGAGACCCACAGCACGATGATGACCGCGATCAGCATCGACAGGATCAAGAACGCGATGGCCCCGGCCGAAACGCGGTTGCGGTACAAGGTGGAAACCGCCTTGGCATCGACCAGCTTCTCGCCGACCCGCAGCCGGGTGAGAAACGTCGAAGGGTTGCTGTGCTGGCGGGTCCGGTCGAAAAACGTCTCGATGTTGGCGGTATGCCCGGCGGTGACCAGCAGCGCGGCGCCATGATGGTCGGCCAGCAGCAGGGCCAGATCGGTCGGCGACCCGGCGGCCGGAAAGGTCATCGCACCGACGCCGAGATCCTGGATCCGCTCCAAGCCGGGGGCATGGCCGTCGGCGTCGGCGGGCAACACCACCTGCGCGCCGCACTTGAGCACTTCGGTGCTGAGCTCGCTGGGGTCACCGACGATGACCTGCGGGCGATATCCGCCTCTGCGCAGCACATCGGCGCCCGTGCCCACACCGATCAAAACCGGTTGGTACTCCTTGATGAACGGCTTGAGCCGCTTGAGGTCATCCTCGGCGTGCGCCTCGTCGGCGACCACCACGACGTGGCGGCGGCGCAGGTCGACGTCGATGTCGGGGATGCCGATTCCGTCGATCAGCAGCGGACTCTCGCTGCGGATGAATTCGATCGTGTTGCCGGCGAACGCTTCCAGATGCGCGACCAGCCCGCTCTTGGCCTCCTGCATCAAGTCGGCAATGTCGTGGTCGGTGCGCTCGGTGCCAAGGATGAGCCGGCGGTCACCCGAGTACACCCCGCCGTTGTGCAGTCGGACCTTGGCGCCGTCTTTGACTTTCTTGAAAACCTCCGGCCCGGTCTCGTCGATCAGTGTCACGCCGTTGGCCACCAACACCTCTGGGCCCAGATTAGGGTAGCGGCCCGAGACCGACGGGGATGCGTTGACGACGGCGGCGATCTCGGCGTCGACCAGCGCGTCGGCGGTGATCCGGTCCAGATCCAGCACGTCGAGGACGACGATGTCACCGGGACACACTCGTCGCAGCAACCGGTCGATATCACGGTCGACGCGGGCGGTGCCGACGACGCCGGGACGCGGCGGTGCATTACGGGACAGAAGCGCAGTCATCCTCATGGGGGCGATTCTGTCGGTGAACTAGGGCTGCGACTAGGAGGCGCGCCGTAACAGCAGCATCAGAAGTTATATCTTTTCACATCTGTCACATGCTGAGAAGCGGTCACGAGGTCGCAATCCGGTCACATTGAGCGGCCTCGAGCAATTCCCGGGCATGCGCACGGCCGCTGTCGGATTCGCCAAGGCCGGCCAGCATCCGGGCAAGCTCGGCCACCCGATCGTCGCCGTCGAGGCGCCGCACGCCGCTGGCGCCGCCACGTCCGCTGCTATCCACCATCAGGTGCACATCGGCGTAGGCGGCAACCTGCGGAAGATGCGTCACCACAATGACTTGGTGGGTGCGGGCCAACCGCGCCAATCGGCGGCCGATCTGCACGGCCGCCCGGCCGCCGACGCCTGCGTCGACCTCGTCGAACACCATCGTGGACCCCGCGGTGGATGCGGCCAGCACCACTTCGAGGGCAAGCATCACGCGGGACAGCTCGCCGCCGGATGCGCTTTTGGACAGCGGCAGTACGGTCGTCCCCCGGTGCGCGGCGAACCCGAACTCGACCTGGTCGACACCGTCGCCGCCGGCATGAACCAGCGTTCCCGACGGCAACGTCAAGGCAGCGGGGTCGCCATCACTCGCCGGCATCGGGGTCACGCTGATGGTGAATTCGGCGTCGGCCATTGCCAGGCCGGACAGCTCCGCCGTGACCGCTTTGGCCAATCGCTTCGCCGCCTGGCTGCGCGTCTTGCTGACATCGGCTGCGGCCTCGACCAACTGGGCGGCCAGTTCCTCGACACGGCGGTGCAGCCCGTCCAACGCCTCCTCGGAGATATCCAAGTGCGCCAACCGATCTCGCGATTCTCGGGCCCACGCCAGCACGCCGTCGATGTCCGCGGCGTATTTGCGGGTGAGTGTGCGCAGCTCGGCTTGCCGGGCCAGCTTGGTATCCAGCGCGCTGGCGTCTGCAGGCAGCTCGTTGAGGTAGTCACTGAGCTCTCGGGCGGCGTCGCCGACCACGGTCAACGCCTCGCCCAGTTGATCGGCCAGGCCGCGCAACACGGAGTCGTCGGCGGCTTCCAAAGCGGTCCTCGCCCGGCCGAGGCTGTCGGCTGCCGAGATAGCCTCCAGCGCATCGACATCATCGTCGGTGCCTCCGGCCAGCGCCGCGCGCGCGGCGGAGGCCGCCTCGCGCAATGCGTCCAATTCGGAGAGTCGGTTGATGTCGGCGACCAGTGCGTCGTCCTCGCTGGGCGCCGGATCCACCGCGTCGATTTCCTGCAGCGCGAATTTCAGCCGGTCGGCCTCTTGGGCCAATTCACGGGCCCTGCTGTGGCGGTCAGCCAGATCTCGGCGGGCGCTCAGCCACGCGTCGCGCAGTTTGCGGTAGCGCTCCAGGCGAGACTCGATGGTCGCCGACCTGTCCAGCGCGGCCCGTTGCTCTTCGGGCCGCATCAACCGCAGCTGATCGTTTTGCCCGTGCAGGGTCAAGAGCTCAGTGGTGAAACTGCTCAACGATTTGGCCGGTACGCTGCGACCGCCGAGATAGGCGCGTGACGGGCCGTCGCGGCTGACCGAGCGCAACGCGATCACGCTGCCGTCCTCGTCACGCTCTGCGCCCGACGAGCTGAGGATGTCGTCGACGCGGGCGGCCACCGACTCCTCGAGATCCGTTGTGGTGAAACGACCTTCGACGACGGCCCGCTCGGCTCCCGAGCGCACCCGGTTGGCGTCGGCTCGGGCCCCGCCCAGCAGGTGCAGCCCGGTCACCACCATCGTCTTTCCGGTACCGGTCTCCCCGGTCAGCACCGTCAGACCGCGGCCGAACTCGGCAACGGCAACGCTGATTGCCCCCAGCGACTCGATCCGAATTTCTGCCAGCACCGCTACTGCCCGCGCCAGCCCGTGACCGGCAGCCGGAACTTGTGCACCAGGCGGTCGGTGAACGGTGCGCTGTCCAGCCGCGCCCATTTCACCGCTGTGTCGCAGCGCGTCACCTCGAGGCGGCCACCCGCCGGTACGAGCATTTCGCGGCGGCCGTCGCAGAACACCAGTGCGTCGTGTCCGCCCGCCTCGATTTCGATCGCGACGGTCGCATCCGGGCTGGTCACCATCGGCCGGGCGAACAATGCGTGAGCGTTGTTGGGCACCACCAGAATTGCTTCGAGATCCGGCCACAAGACCGGGCCGCCGGCGGAGAACGCGTAGGCGGTGGATCCGGTCGGCGTCGACACCAGCACACCGTCGCAGCCGAACGTCGACACCGGCCGGCCGTCGACTTCGACGACCACTCCGAGCACGCCCAGCCGCGGCCCCTTTTCCAGGCTCGCGTCGTTGAGTGCCCATCCGCGGTCGATGATCCGACCTTCGGCGCGCACCGCGACGTCCAACGTCAAGCGGTGCTCCACCCGGTAACTGCGGGCCACGACGTGGTCGAGCACGACATCGATGGCTTCAGCTTCGGCCTCGGCCAGAAATCCGATCCGGCCCAGGTTGACGCCCAGGACTGGGATGCTTGCGTTGCGTGCCAGTTCGGCGGCCCGCAAAAAGGTGCCGTCACCGCCGAGCACCAGCACCAGTTCGCAGCCGTCGGCGGCGCGCGGATCAGCGTCGACGACTTCGATGTCGACACCCAATGCGCGCATATCATCCGGCGCCAAGTGCAGCGATCCCCGGTCGACGGCCTCGGCGGACAACACGCGAAGCCCAATTCCGTTGTCGCCCAGTACTTTCTCCACCCGGCGTGCGGTTTCGGTGGCTTCTTCGCGTCCGGTGTGGACGACCAGCAGCACGGTGCGCTCTTGCGTCATTGCGGTCCCTCGCTGACGGCGTCGTGCACTGCTCGCACCAGGTCGTCGTCCGACAGTGCGTGGTCGATCTGGGCGCGCAGCCACAGGAAGTACTCGACATTGCCCGACGGGCCGGGCAGCGGGCTGGCGGTGACGCCGGCGGTGTGCCATCCCAGCTCGCCGGCGTGACGAGCGACCGCGAGCACCGAACTTGCGCGCAATTCCGGATCGTGCACGACTCCTCCGGACCCCACCTGTCCTTTGCCCACCTCGAACTGTGGCTTCACCATGGGAACGATATCGGCGTCGGGTAACGCGCATTGCGCCAGTGCGGGCAACACCGTGTTCAACGAGATGAACGACAGGTCAGCCACAATCGCGTCGACGGGGCCACCGATCAGAGTCGGTGACAGGTCCCGCACGTTGGTGCGCTCGACGACGACCACGCGGGGATCCGAGCGCAGCGACCACGCCAGCTGGCCGTAGCCGACATCAGCGGCGACCACCTCGCGGGCGCCCCGGTCCAACAGGACTTCGGAGAACCCGCCGGTGGACGCGCCGGCATCTAGACAACGCCGACCCTCAACCGAGAGGCCGAAAGTGTCGAGGGCGCCGATAAGTTTGTGGGCGCCGCGCGACACCCAGGTGCGGCCGCCGTCACCGGCGACGGTCAGCGAGGCGGTGGTTGCGACCGCGGTCGCTGCTTTGACCGCCGGCATGCCGTCGATGCTCACCTTGCCGGCGCCGATCAGCTCGGCGGCCTGTTGGCGCGACCGCGCGAGTCCACGCCGAACCAGCTCGACGTCAACACGCGCACGCCGTGGCACTGTGCACTCAACCCTTCTCCGCCGACTCCAGGGCACGTACCAACATGTCGTGCGCCTCGGAAAGACGGCGAGCGATCTCGTCGAGATCGGTCTCGGCGAGCGTGTTTTGGGCGTCGCCCGGATCGGGCAGCTCGGCGAGTACAGCGTCGATCTGCGCGCGGATCTGCTCGGGGTCATTGGTCATGCGCGGCTCCTCTCCCCCGCAAGCGGAAGGTACCCCCACCTCGCTCTTGTGCTCTGCATCGTCGCCGGCGCCACTCATTGCGCTCCTAACGCTAGTCGATTTACACCAGGGAGCAGCGCTGCAGGGCGTCGCGGGCGCCGTCGTCAGCGGCCTCGATGGTGAACGGCCGGCCGTCGAAGTGCGCCTTCCATACCGCGCAGGCAACCGCGCGAACGACCGACAAGCCGTCGCCGGATTTTTGGTCTGCACAGCTGCTGACGGTTATCGACCCGTCACCGGTGTTCACCTGCCAGTCCGGTTGCGGCGCCACGACCAGGATGTCGGCGTCCTGATGCAGCGAGCGCAGGTCCTGGCCGATGTAGGTGGGCCGCTGCTCGGCTACGGCATGCACGGCATCACGCGCGGAATTGGCGCCGGTGAGCACCATAAAGCTGGGCAGCCCGGCCGCGTTGGCCCCGGCGATATCGGTGTCCAGCCGATCGCCGACCACCAGCGGGGAACCAAAGTCCCCACGCGCCAACGCATCCTTGATCAATGTGGGTGAGGGCTTGCCGGCCACCTGCGGTTGGGCATCGGTGGCGGTTTTCAACGCGGCCACCATGGATCCGTTGCCGGGCAGCATTCCGCGCTCCGACGGCAACGTGGGGTCGACGTTGGCGGCTACCCACAGCGCTCCGGCGCGGATGGCCAGCGCGGCCTCGGCCAGATCGGTCCAGCCGGTTTCAGTCGAGTGGCCCTGCACCACAGCCTCGGGTTTGTCCTCCCACCGCCGTACCGGCCGTAAGCCCACTGCCACGATCTCGTTGGCCAGCGACTCGGTGCCGACGATCAGTACCCGGGTGTCGGGAGCCAGTTGTTCGGCCAGCACCCGAGCGGCACTTTGCGCGCTGGTGACGACGGCGTCGCCGGTGGCGTCGAGGCCCAGATCGCGCAAGTGCGCGGCCACCTCGTCGGCGCTGCGCGACGCGTTGTTGGTGACGAACAGCTTCCGGCCGGGCACCTTGTCCAGCGACTCGACGGCACCCTCGGTGAGCTGGTGGCCGCGAAACACCGTGCCATCCAGATCGAGAAGCAGGCAATCGTATTGCTGCGCAAGTGTTCCCACGTCAGCCGAGCTCGCTCACTCGGTCTTCGGCGTCGGTGACACCCTCAACATCTGCGGCCGCCGAGCGCAGGAACCACTGCAGCGCCTCGTCACTGCGCTCGAGGGCCAGCAGCGTCTCGGCGTAGGCATAGAACAACCGTGCCGCGGTCGGCCCGGTGCGGGCCGGGTCGAGCTGCGGGGTGGACAACACCGTCAGGGCCTGTTCGAGCTGGCCGAGGTCCGCGCGGGCGCCGGCGGCAACAATGCGGAGCTCGTCGGCGTCGTCACCACTGAGCTGGGCCGCCTCGGGCCCGCGGGCCAACTCAACCGCACGCTCGGGGCGGCCGAGCCCACGCTCACAGTCGGCGATCAGCGGAAGCAGCGGAGACTTGCTGCCCATTCGGCGGGCTGCCCGCAATTCGGCCAGCGCCTGCGGCCAGTCCCCGCAGTGATAGGCGGCAATCCCGACGGCTTCGCGAACCGCGGCGATGCGCCCGGACCTGGCGCGGGCAGCGCGGGCATGCTCGAGGGCCGCCTCGGGGTCCTCGTCGAGCAACTCACCGGCCGCAACTAAGTGACGCGCGACGACGTCAGCGGTATTGCGGTCCAAAGTGGTCAACTCGCGGCGGATCTCCGGCGAGAGCTGACGAGCTTCGATGTCCGAGGAGAGCGTGGGTCCACTCGGACCGGTTGCCGCTTCAGCGTCTTTGTCGGGTTGGGCTCGACGAGCGCGCTGGGGCCCCGAACGCATCGGCGGCTGGGGGCGCCTATCCCTCCGTTGCGGGCCGCGGGGACCACTTCCGTTTCCGCCGCGGGACTGACGACGCTCACCGCCCGCGCTGTTGTCGACCACTGAAACCTTTCAACCTTTCGCCATCAAGCCTCGTGTCAGGATACGGGCCGCGACGGATAGACCGCGGTGGCGACCGGTCCACCAAACCGCATCCCAGCGAAATGATTCGCCGCAAGCGCCGGCTATAGATATGCCCGTGCCCCCCAAATAAATTGGGGGGCACGGGTCTTAATTGTGTGTTCGGCGGTGTCCTACTTTTCCACCCGGGTGGGTAGTATCATCGGCGCTGGCAGGCTTAGCTTCCGGGTTC
>NZ_LZKJ01000039.1 GCF_001672775.1 Mycobacterium kyorinense
CACGCCGCAGTAATCACCGACGAGCGACGCATGCCCAACGCCTTGGACAATTCGTCGATGCCGGCAACGGCGGACGGGTCCAATTGAATCGGCGCTGACGTCTCATCGCGGTCGCGCCCGCCGGAGTCGCGCACCGACCGAGAACTCACTTCGCCGTCCGACGCGAGATTCCTCATCCAGAAGGCCTGGTCATCGAGATATTCGGCGGATGCTTCGTACGCTGATTCACAGTCGATCAGATCGCTCAGCGACCCGAAAAATCCCGGTGGAATCGACTCGCCGGCAGCAAGTGCGTTATAGACAACGGCGATCCGGTGGCACACAAAAGCGAGACCAATTCCGTCTACCACAATATGGTGACAGCACACGAAGAAATAGAATTCATCTACTCGTGTTTGGAGCAATGCGAATTTGAATAGCGGGCCGTTAAGCGGCATCAGTGTGCGCTGAATCGATGACGCTAACCGATAAGCGTCTTGCGCGGGATTCTGAGAGCCCATGAGATCGTAGCGAATAAGCTCAACGTCCGGATGATCGACTACCTTTTGGTAAACCTGCTCATCCGCGTGGAAAAAGGTGGCTCTCAGTGGTTCGGCCTCGCGCACCACCTCACGAATGGCCGATTCAAATAAATCAGCGTCAATCGGCCCTGCGATGTGAATGAAAACGCCCAGTTGCCACTTGGCGTCTAAGCGCCCGGTTTGCTCCGCAAGCCAGATATCCAGCTGGCCTCGCGTCAGCGGAAGCGACACCCCGTTATTAAGTGCCATCGAACTCCCCCGAGCCTCACGGATTATTTCGCGGACGCTCGGTCCGCAACCAGTCTGTCGCACAGACTCTTGGGCCGAATGTCAATCCAATTCTGTTCGATGTAGACCGAACATGCAGCGCGGCCTCCTTCGCTGTGAACCAGCCGCCAACCTGCTGAAACGTCGGCGGACGCCGGCCACCTACGGTGTTGCTCCTCGTCGTCGACCAAGACGAAAAAGCTGCCGTCTTCGTCGAACGGATTGACACTCACTGATTCCTCATAACTAACGGTCGGCTTTGAAACCCGTTCCAAACGTAATGCAGGAAACAGGGCCTGTCCGGGAATTTGGACAATGTGCATAGTGTGACCTAACCCGCACTTAGCAGGGTTCCGGCGACGGCGGTTTTCGGTGCTGTGACCTGCAGTAATGGGTTTAGCTTCGTGGCTGCGGGTCCGTGCACGCACACGCCTCGACGGCGTTCGACCTCTAGGACTCAAGCGAGCCATTGAGCCGGGCGAAATCCGTCACCTGACGAGGTCAGGGCGGCTTGCCGGCAGGTGGAGTGATCCGCATGGTCGCAGCCAAACGCGTCAAACGCTGGTGCCGTGGACTGGACGCGGGGATTCCTCCGTTGGTATGTGATTTAAGGGCGCTTCGTGAGGCGTACCCGTGAGCGAGAATTCATTCAAGATGCTCAAAAGTTCTTGTCGCCAGCCATCTTTCGAGTTAGAACGACCTGGCAGATAAGCAGTCACCGAGAGAAAGACCTGCTTTTCCGTTCTTCCGGAGAGCAAAAACAGCCGTCCGCCGCCCCGGTACATCATCGCCGTGGGCACGTTCGAATGAAGCAGCTTCATAGCAAAGTAATCAGCGTCGGTGCCGTCCGCGCGGGCGGCGGCCGGATCGACCATGCCCACGTTGGATGAGGCCACCCCACCCCCAGCCGCGCCACCGCCGACCTTAAGGAGCAGGCGCTTAGGCACCAGAGCCAAAAAGGGAACGATCGACAGGGCTGCGCGCTCGTCATCGCGCATCTCCAGGTGGCTAGCCAGTGCTTGTTTGATCGCGGCCCGGATCGGACGCAGGTCCGCGGTCGCGGGTGCAGGGTCCACGGTGACGATGACATCACCGACCGCGTTGGCGCGCGTATCACCGGCGACGCGCTCGCTGAACGGCATTCTCACCACAACCAGGCCGTCTGCGGTGACTCGCTCGGCGCGCTGAGCCAGCCGGGCCGCCACACCCACAAGCAGCGCGTTGCTGGTCCCACCGAGTGCCTGTGCGCGTGCCTCCCACTCATCGGCCTTCACGAAAACCGTTGCCGTTGGCAGACTGATGAATTCACCGGCGCCAGCGGGCACCTTAAGTGGCTTGGCAGCTAGCGGAGCAGCAGCTTTAGCAACTTCCCGGCCTTGCCGCGTTAACCGTGACGCGGCGGCCATGCCGGGGCCGATTGCGCGGATGTCCCGTGCACTTTGGCGGGCGTCCTGACGCAGCGCCTTCCACCGTCGGCGCGACCGGGGCGCCGGCCAACTGATCGGGTCCTGGCGTCCCAACACCGCATCCGTTAGCGCCTCGCCCAGTCCGACGCCGTCGATGAGACTGTGCGAAACGACCAAACTGACCCCCGCACCGCCGTCGGTAAATGGCATTACCGCAAGGTGCCATCCGGGCCCGTGCTCGCAATCCAGCGGATTGTTGGCCTGCTCATCAAGCCAGGCATCGAACTGTGCCCGCGGTCGCGCCTCCGCGACGATCTCCATCGCCGAGAACCGATCGGCCGATACCCAGCGGTGGCGGCCAAACCGCAGTGGTGATCGTTCGATACCGCGGGATAACCGCCCGCGCTGTAGATGAGCATGGAATTGCCGCAGACCCTCGATGTCGACCGGACGGTTGTACACCCAGACACACTGCAGGTCGGTCGTGACTCCCGAAACCAGTGCGATACCAAACGCGGCCTGGTCCTCCAGGTCCAGTACGTTGTCCATTTCCGTACGGTATGCCCGAGAAGCCGTTTCCAACCCGAAATCGACACCAAATGAGCCATATCGACCGCAAGGCGTCGTCTTGAGCTTGGACTCGAGCCGCGAAGTCGAGATCCAACGTGAACTCGCCGGGGTGGTTTTACTGTTCGCGGATCGTATTGAGGTCGGGGACGTGTTTTGCCCGGCTGGCACGGATGTCAACTTGTTGGCTCAGACTTCTCACTGACGGTGCGTCGAAGAGGATGCGCACTCCCAACTGGGTATCAAGAGTCGCGTTGATCTCGTTAATCGCGCGCATCGCCGACAGCGAGTCTCCGCCCAGGTCGAAAAACGACTCCTCGACCCCGACGTGGTCTACCCCTAGTACTTGGGCGTAGATATCGGCAAGGATCTCCTCGACCGGGCTGGCCGGGGCGCCGAGACTATTGCCGGGGTGGCGGGTTTGGGGAGTCGACACCGCGTCGTTGTTCCGCCCCTCTAACCGGACGGGCGCAGCGCCGTTAAATAGATCCATCGACAGCAGCGGTCGGTTGGGGTCGGCGGTCATGGCCGCCAGCACCTGCTGGAACCGCTCGATGAGGGCGTCGATGCTGGCGGTATCAAATACGTCGGTGCGGAATTGAACGCGAAGGTTCAATTCGGGGCCCGGCACGGCTTGGACGGCCAGCGGGTAGTGGTAGTAGTCGCGGAACTCGACGATCGCCAATCGGTGGGCCCCCGACAACGCGTCGGTATCGGTCGGGTAGTTCTCGTAGACGAAAACGGTGTCGAACAGCTGCTTGTGAGCAGTGATGCGGTGGATGTCGCTTAGCGCCAGGTGCTGGTGGTCGAGTGTGTGGTTGTGGGCGCTCTGCAATTGCTGCAGCAGGGCCGCGGTGGTGGTCTGTGCGGAGATGGTCGCCCGCACCGGCACCGTGTTGATCAACAGCCCCACCATCGACTCTGAGCCGGGCACTTCGACTGGCCGCCCCGAGATCACAGCGCCGAACGCCACATCGTCATGGCCGGTCAAGCCGCGCAGGATCTGCGCCCACGCCGCCTGCAGCACGGTGTTGACGGTGGTTTGCTGTACGCGAGCCAGTTCGCCAACAGCGCGGGTGGTCTGTTCAGACACCCGAAACGATGTCGTATTACGCGGCCCGAGCCCCAGACGATCCGCCGGCCTGACCAGAGTGGGGGTATCAAACCCGGCCAACACCTGATTCCACGCCGACAGCGCGGCACCGCGGTCTCGATCCGCCAGCCAACTGAAAAACCGGCGATACGGCACAGGCGCGGGCAGCTGCGCCCCGTTGTAGCTGGCAAAGATTTCGCTTAACAGGATTGGCACCGACCAGCCATCGAACACGATGTGATGGTTGGTCAACACCAACCGGTGCCGATCATTTGCGGTGCGAATCAAAGCCGCCCGAAACGCCGGCCGTTGGGCAAGGTCAAAAACCGCCGCGCGTTCCTCACTACATACCTGCTGAATCCGCTCCTCGACATCGACCTCGCTAGTGGCGAGGTCGACATAGCGCCATCCCGCCACCGGATCGGCCAGGATGATCTGCACCGGCTCACCGCACCCTGATAAGAACCGGGCTACCAGATTGGGATGGCGGTTAACCACCGTGTCTACCGCTTCATGCAACCGATGCTGATCGATCGGACCGGCCACGGTGATATCTATCTGCACTGCATACGCGTCGTCGCCGCTGCCTTCGGCGATGCCGGCGTGAAAAAGCAGCCCCTGCTGCAAGGCCGTCAAAGGCAGCACATCAGCAATTTCATAGCGGCGCTGAAGTTCGTCGAGTTGCCGCTGGCTGAGTCGAGCCGGGGCGATATCCGAGGGGGTCAACCCGCCCCCACCCCCACGCACATGGGCACAGATCCCGGCCAAGGCTTCAAACCACAACCGACCAAGGCGGCTGACCTGGGGCTGTTCTAACGCCGAGGGCGCCCAGGTCCAGTTGGCTTGCAGCTGCGGGCCGGTGTCGGTGTCGACGGTTGCGGCGTTGAGTTCAACGGTGTGGGCCAACGCCATCGGAATCGCGGCGGCTGCGGCGGTCACCGGCCCGCCCTCCTGGCTGATCCGCCAGACATCACCTGAGGCATAGGCCGCCGGGGCGCCCAATCGGCCCAGATAATTGAATCCGATTGACGGGTCCGACCCGGCCAGGTCCACCTCGGGGTTTGAGTACCGCAACAGCCCATAACTCAGGCCGTCCGGCATCCTCCGGAGTTGCTCCTTGGCGTCTTTGATTACCGTCCCCACCACGGCTTCACCGGCGAGCACCTGCGTCCACGACAACCCACCCATGCTCAACGACACCGGATACTTGGCGGTAAACCACCCCACCGTCCGTGACAAGTCCACGTCGGCGCCCAACTCCTCGTGACGCCCATGACCCTCGACATCAATACCGACCGGTGCGCTGCCCGTGCCCAAAAACTCCGCCACCGCTAACGCGAACGCGATCAACAAAATGTCATGTATGCCGGCATGGAAGGCCGCGGGGACCTCGCCCAGCAGCATGCGGGTGATTTCGGAATCCAGTTCCACAGTCAACTGTCCTGCCGTGGCAAGCGTATCCACCCCGGGGCGCACCGCGGGCAACGCCGCGGGCGTGCTTGCCACCTGTCGCCAAACCTCGGCCTGGTCCACCACTTCCGCTGTATGTGCGTGCGCGGCCAACAGTTTCGTCCACCGGGCAAACGACGTCCCACCAGCCGGTAAAGCTACCGTCTGTCGAGCACGATGCTGGGCCCAAGCGATGTTGAGGTCTTCAAGCAAAATCCGCCACGACACCCCATCAACGACCAAGTGATGAACGATCACCACCAGCTGCCCCGCCGGCGGCGACCACACTGCACTCAGCATCACCCCCGCGGCCGGGTTCAACCGCGACCGTGCCGCGACCACCGCCTCATCGGACAACACCTCTACGCTGGTCAAACAGTCGTGCGCGTCCACGGTCTCCGCCTCGGGCACCAGCAACGACCACTCGCCAGCGGCATCGTCGTCGAGCCGGGCCCTCAACATGGCGTGCCGGTCCAGCAACGCCTGCAGCACCACCAATACATCGGCCTCGGTGACTCCGGCCGGTGCCTGCAGCGGCACTGTCTGGTTGAACTGCTCAACCAGACCCTCCAGGCTGTACAGCCACTTCATGATGGGCGTGGCCACCACTGGCCCAATCCCTTCATCGACCGAACCGCCTGATGACCCGCCGACCACTCGGGCAACCCGGGCCAGCCGGGCTACGGTCTGCTCGACGAAAACATCTCGCGGTCGACACACCAGCCCGGCGAACCGGGCCCGGGCCACTACCTGGATCGACAAAATGCTGTCGCCGCCCAACTCGAAAAACGAGTCATCGACTCCGACCCGCTCTACACCGAGCACCTCGGCAAAAATGCCTGCCAAGGTCTCCTCGACCGGGTTGCTTGGGGCTCGGTAGCGATCGGTGTCCTGATACTCCGGTGCGGGCAGGGCTCGGGTATCGAGTTTGCCGTTAACCGTTAACGGCAGCGCCTCGAGCACCACCACTGCCGCGGGCACCATATAGGCCGGTAAGCGCTCAGCCAGCTTCGTGCGCGCGGTGGCCGGGTCGGCGGTGCCGGTGACATAGCCGACCAGCCGTTTGTCGCCGGGGTGGTCCTCGCGGGCGATCACCACCGCCTGCTCGACCCCAGCCAATCCGGCCAGCGCAGCCTGAATTTCCCCCAACTCGATGCGATACCCACGAACCTTGACCTGCTCATCGGCACGGCCCAGGTACTCCAACTGTCCATCCGCGCCCCAACGAACCAGGTCGCCGGTGCGATACATCCGTGCCCCCGTGCCGCCGAAGGGACAGGCCACAAACCGCGACGACGTCAGCTCCGAGCGGCGCACATACCCATAGGCCAGCCCGGCGCCGGCCACATACAACTCCCCCACCACCCCGGCAGGCACCGGGCGCAGCCAGCCGTCGAGCACGAAAAAGCCCAAGTGTGCCAACGGCACCCCGATCGGGCTCACACTGCTGTCAACGTCGGCCTCGACGATCTCGCGGAACGAGGCATGCACGGTGGTTTCGGTGATGCCATACATGTTGACCAACCGCGGCAACCCGGGGTGATGGTCCAGCCAGCCGCCAAGACGCTGGGGTTCCAACGCTTCCCCACCGAACACCACCGTCTCCAGCTTGAGCTGAGCTCCCAACTCGGGGGCCAGCGCGTCGGCGGTTTGCAGCGCATAAAACGCTGCCGGCGTCTGACTCAACACATTGGCCTGCTCGCTGGCCAGCAACGCGTGCAACTCTTCGGGCGAACGCACCACCGCGTCGGGCACCACGACCAGCCGCCCACCATGCAGCAGCGCGCCGAAGATTTCCCACACCGAGAAATCGAACGCCAACGAGTGACACTGTGTCCAGACTTGCCCTGCCGACAACTCCAGATCAGCATCCAACGTCTCCAGCAGCGCGATCACGTTACGATGAGCAACCGCAACGCCTTTGGGCATCCCGGTTGTCCCCGAGGTGTAAATCAGATACGCGATGTCGTCCGCCGCAGGAGCCGCCAACCCAGTACGCGGATAGGAATCGATGCGTGGGTCGGCGATATCGACGATCCGTAGATCGTGACCATCCAGCCGTCCGGCCAGATCGGTGGTAGTGAGTGCGGCGATCGGCGCGGCATCGGCCACCACGAACCCGATCCGAGCATCGGGATGGCCCGGGTCGATCGCTAGATACGCCGCCCCCGTTTTGAGCACCGCCAGCATCGCCACAATCGCCTCAGCGGATCGCTCAATCAGTAGCGCCACGCACTGCCCCGGACGCGCACCATGCTCAATCAGTAAATGCGCCAAGCGATTCGATGCTTCGTCGAGCTCGCGGTAGCTCATCGCACGACCATTACAGGTCAACGCCACCGCCTCCGGTGCGCGCGCCAACTGCGCGGCGAACACCGTGGGAATCGACTCTCCTGCCTGAGGCGGCAAGCTCAGCACCGCCCGGTTGCCGACCTCATCGAGGTGGGAATGCTCACCGGCGTCGAGCACATCGATAGACGACACCCGCCGAGTTGGGTCGGCGGTCAATGCCATCAGCACCCGTTCCAACCGCTCAATTAGTGTCTCGATGCTCGCGGGGTCGAACACATCGGTGCGAAATTCCACCGTGCCGCCGATCCCGGCAAGGTCGCCGGCTTCGGAGAAACGTTCCGCGAGTGAGAACGTCAAATCCATTCGGGCGGTTTGGGTGTCCACGGGCAGCGGGGTCAGCTCCAGCTCACCCAACCCCAAACCGGCGACAGAATCCGCGGCGAAGTTCTGCCAGGCCAATACCACCTGCACCAGCGGGTGATAAGTCAATGACCGGGTCGGGTTGAGCCGCTCGACGAGCACCTCGAAGGGCACATCCTGATGCTCGTAGGCGGCCAAGCTGCGCGCGCGCACCTGCGCCAACAACTCGGCGACGGTGGGATCACCGGCCACATCGACGCGCAACACCAACGTATTGACGAAAAAGCCCACCAACTCATCCAGGACCGGGTCACGCCGCCCCGCAATCGGGAACCCCACCGCCACATCAGAACTGGCGCCCAGTTTGGCCAGCAACACCGCGAGTGCGGCCTGCATCACCATGAAGCTGGTCGCGTTGTGCTCACCGGCCAGCGCGCGCACCCGTTGCTGCAATTCAGCCGGCCACTGCACTGCCACACTGGCACCCCGGTAGTCGGCCACCGGCGGATAGGGCCGATCGGTGGGCAACGCCAGGCGCTCCGGCATCCCTGCCAGCGCTTCCTGCCAGAACTCCAACTGGGAGGCGATACGACTATGGCGATCCGCCAAGTCACCGAATTGCGCACGCTGCCACAGGGTGTAATCCACGTATTGCACCGTCAACGGCGCCCAATTGGGAGGCTGCCCGGCACATCGGCTGGCATAGGCCACACCGAGGTCAGCCACCAATGGCCTCATTGAGACACCATCAGCAGCAATATGGTGCACCACCGCCACCAGCACATGTTCATCGTCTGCAACACGGAAAAGCCTTGCCCGCAAAGGAAGGTCGCTCGCTAGATCGAACGACCGACGCGCCGTTTCTTCGACGGCTTCCCGCAGCCGGCTGGCCGGCCAACCGCTGGCATCAGCGATGTCCCAACCCAACTGCGCGCGCTCAGCCGAAATCACTACTTGCTGCGGAACACCATCAGCAGCGGCGAACACGGTGCGCAAGCTTTCGTGGCGGGCCACCACATCGCTCAGTGCGGCACCCAGCGCCGCGGTATCAAGGTGTCCGCCCAGCCGCAACGCCACCGCCAAGTTGTAAATCGGTGAGGGGCCCTGCAATTGGTCCAAGAACCACAACCGGTTCTGGGCAAACGACAACGGCACCACCGCCGGCCGCTCACCGGCCACCAACGGCTCCAAGCCACGTCCGCCAGCAGCCAGCCGCGGCGCCAACTGCGCAACGGTGGGCGCCTCGAAAAGCATTCGCACCGCAACGCCGGCATCCAACGCGGTATTGATCGCGGCGACTACTCGCATCGCCGACAACGAATCCCCACCCAAGTCGAAAAACGAGTCGTCGACCCCAACCCGCTCTACACCCAACACCCTGGAATAAATACCAACCAGTACCTCTTCAACCGGGGTGGCCGGAGCGCGGTACCGATCAGCATCCTGGTACTCCGGTGCCGGCAGTGCGCGTGCGTCCAGTTTGCCGTTCGGAGTGAGCGGCAGTGCCTCGAGTACCACCAGCGCGGTCGGGACCATATACGGCGGGAGCCGATCGGCCAGCTGCGCGCGCGCGACGTCCGGGTCTGCGGTTCCGGTCACGTAACCGACCAGGCGTTTATCGCCGGGGCGCTCCTCACGGGCAACCACCGCCGCTTGATCCACCCCGTCCAGGCCGTCCAGGACGGCCTGAATCTCCCCTAACTCGATGCGATACCCGCGGATCTTGACCTGCTCATCCGCACGCCCTAAGTACCGTAACTGGCCATCCGGGCCCCAATACACCAAATCGCCGGTGCGATACATGCGCGTTCCAGAACCGCCGAACGGGCATGCCACAAACCGCGATCCGGTCAATCCTGGCCGATGCCGATACCCGCAGGCGACGCCACGACCGGCCACATACAACTCCCCGACTACCCCAGTCGGTACCGGTCGCAGCCAATTATCCAATACAAACAGCGCCGCTCCGGGCACTGGCGAACCGATCGGCACCACCCCGGCCCCCGGCGTCAATGGCGCACTGACAGTCACAACCATCGTCGTCTCGGTCGGGCCATAGGCGTTGACCATCACCCGCCCCGGCGCCGCCCACCGGTCCACTATCTCGGCCGGACAGGGCTCACCGGCCACGATCAACGTCGCCGACTCCAAACCCTGCGGCGATAACATAGCCACCGCAGAAGGCGTCTGGGCGAGCATGTTGACGTGTTGGCTAACTAGCAAGGTATGGAAGTCCTCCGGCGAGCGCGCCACCGAGTCGGGCACCATCACCAGTCGTCCACCCTGCAACAGCGCACCCAAGATCTCCCACACCGAAGTGTCGAAGGCCAAGGTGTGATACTGCGGCCGCACGCCCACGCGAGGTAGGCCGCCGCCTGGCGACGCCAGCAGTTGAGTCACGTTGCGGTGGGTAACCGCCACTCCCTTCGGGACGCCGGTTGTTCCCGAGGTGTAGATCAGGTATGCGATATCGTCCGCGGTCGGCCCCGGCAACGCGGTGCTGGGCTCGATGCGCACAGCGGGTTCGTTGACGTCGATGACCGCCACGTCGCACCCGTCCAGCCGATCGGCCAGATCAGCGCTGGTGATCGCTGCGACCGGCGCCGCGTCGGTGAGCATGAACTCGATACGCGCGTCGGGATGCCCCGGGTCGAGCGGCAGGTACGCCGCTCCGGTCTTGAGCACCGCCAAGATCCCCACCACGGCCTCGGCCGACCGCTCCAACAACAGCGCCACACACTGCCCCGGGCCCACACTGTGGGCGATCAGCTTGCGCGCCAACCGGTTAGTGGCGTCATCGAGCTCGCGGTAGGTCCACGATCGCTCCCCGTCGCTGATCGCTACCGCATCTGGGGCGCTCTCTACCTGTGCGGCAAAGGCCACCGGAATCGATACCGACTTTGCGTCCGGCTGTGTCAACACCGCCCGGTTGCCCCATCGATCCAAGCGGGTCTGCTCAGTACCATCGAGCAGATCCACTGATGACAATCGCCGCGTCGCATCAGCGGTCAGCGCCACCAACACCCGTTCCAACCGCTGGATCAGCGTCTCGATGCTAGCCGCGTCGAACACGTCGGTGCGAAACTCCACCGTCCCGGCGATCCCGGCTGGCTCACCGGCCTCGGT
This sequence comes from Mycobacterium kyorinense, assembly GCF_001672775.1. Lineage (GTDB taxonomy): Bacteria > Actinomycetota > Actinomycetes > Mycobacteriales > Mycobacteriaceae > Mycobacterium > Mycobacterium kyorinense_A. The sequence goes on from NZ_LZKJ01000039.1 coordinate 11,082, forward strand.
CCAGTGTTCAGCCAACGAGAACGTCAAATCCATTCGCGCCGTGTGGGTGTCCACCGGTAGCGGGGCGACCTCTAGATCGCCCAAACTCAACGTGGCCGGCTGATTGTTCTGCCACGCCAACCCCACTTGGACCAGGGGGTGATGGGCGCGGCTTCGGGTCGGGTTGAGCCGCTCGACCAGCACCTCGAAGGGCACGTCCTGATGCTCGTAGGCGGCCAGGCTGCGCGCGCGCACCTGCGCCAACACCTCCGCCACCGTGGGATCACCGGTCACATCGACCCGCAACACCAAGGTGTTGACGAAAAAGCCCACCAACTCATCAAGCGCAGGATCGCGTCGCCCGGCGATCGGGAAGCCCACCGCCACATCAGGATTGGCGCTCAACTTGGCCAACAACACCGCTAGCGCGGCTTGCACCACCATGAAGTTGGTCGCATTGTGCTCACCGGCCGCTTTGCACACCCGCTGCTGTAGCTCGGCCGACCAATCCACGGCCACAGTGGCGCCACGATAGTCAGCAACCGGCGGATAGGGTCGATCAGTGGGCAGCTGCAGTCGCTCCGGCATCCCGGCCAAAGCGCCCTCCCAGTAAGCCAACTGGGAGGCAATCAAGCTCTCGCTGTCGTCGAGATCACCGAACTGCGCACGTTGCCATAGCGTGTAGTCGACATACTGGACTGGCAGCGGCGCCCAACTCGGGGCCCGCCCGGCACGCCGGCTGGCGTAAGCCACACCCAAATCCGTTACCAGGGGCGCGACTGACCAGCCGTCGGCAGCGATGTGGTGGACCACCGCCACCAGCACATGCTCATCCTCGGCAATGCGGAAAAGCCGCGCCCGCATTGGGATCTCGCTCGCTAAATCGAAACTTTGCCGGGCCGTTTCCTCGACGGCCTCCAGTAGCCGACCAGTCGGCCAGCCACTGGCATCGACGATGTCCCAACCCAACTCAGCGCGCTCAGCCGGAACCACTACTTGCTGCGGAACACCATCGGTCGCGGCGAACACCGTGCGCAGGCTTTCATGGCGGGCCACCACATCGCCCAGTGCTGCACCCAACGCCTCGGCGTCTAGATGCCCGTCCAGCCGTAACGCCACCGCCATGTTGTAAATCGGCGACGGTCCCTGCAACTGATCCAAGAACCACAACCGGTTCTGGGCAAACGA
>NZ_LZKJ01000040.1 GCF_001672775.1 Mycobacterium kyorinense
GGTGTCTGGCTCAACACACTGACGCGTTCTTTGACCAACAGCGCGTAGAAGTCCTCGGGCGAGCGGACCACCGAATCGGGCACCACCACCACGCGTCCGCCGCGCAGCAGCGCACCGAAAATCTCCCACACCGAGAAGTCGAACGCCAACGAATGACACTGTGTCCACACCTGACCCGCCGACAACTCCAGATCAGCGTCCAGCGCGTCCAATAACCCGACCACCTTGCGGTGCGAAACCGCCACGCCCTTGGGAACACCGGTGGTGCCCGACGTGTAAATCAGATAGGCGATGTCGTCCGGGTGCGGCGCCGGCAGCGCGGTGTTGGGCTGGCCGTCGACCGCGGGGTCATCGACGTCGATGACCAACAACTCAAACCCATCCAACCGATCAGCCAGATCCGACGTGGTGACCGCGACAACCGGCGCGGCGTCGGCGAGCACGAACTCCAGCCGCGCATCGGGCACTGCCGGATCGATCGGTAGATAGGCCGCGCCGGTTTTGAGCACCGCCAGCATCGACACAATTGCCTCGACGGACCGTGAAAACAGCAGCGCCACGCTTTCGCCTGGGCCGACACTGTGGGCAACCAGCAAGTGCGCCAATTGGTTCGAGGCCTCGTCAAGCTCCCGGTACGTCATGCTGTGGCTGTCACAACTAAGCGCCACTGCCTCGGGAGCACGCGCCACATGGTCGGCCAACAATGCCGGAATCGACATGCCCGCCGGCTTCGGCGCCGCCAACACCGGGCGGTTGCCCCACTCCGCCAGTCGCGCGTGCTCGCTCTCGTCGACCACATCGATCGACGAGACCCGGCGGGCCGGATCGGCGGTCATCGCCATCAAGACCCATTCGAACCGCTCGACCAGCGCCTCGATGCTGGCTGGGTCGAACACGTCGGTGCGGAACTCCACGGTCCCGGAAATCCCCGCGGGCTCACCGGCTTCGGTGAAGCGTTCGGCCAGCGAGAACGAGAGATCCATCCGAGCGGTGTGGGTGTCCAGCGGCAGCTGGGTGACCTCCAAGTCGCCCAACGCCAGCCCGGTGGCCGGGTCGCCGGCGTGCCCGGGAACGTTCTGCCAGGCCAACATCACTTGCACCAGCGGATGGTGGGTCAGGCTTCGGGTCGGATTGAGCCGTTCCACCAGCACTTCGAACGGCACGTCTTGATGCTCATAGGCGGCCAGGCTGCGGGTACGCACCTGCGCGAGCACGTCGGCAACAGTCGGATCCCCCGCCAGCTCGACCCGCAGCACCAATGTGTTGACAAAAAACCCGACCAGCTGATCAAGGGCCGGATCACGACGCCCGGCGATCGGGAAACCCACGGCCACATCAGAACTCGCGCTCAGCTTGGACAGCAGCACCGCCAAGGCGGCCTGCATCACCATGAACCCGGTCGCATTGTGCTCACCGGCGATCCGGGCAACCCCGTGCTGCAGCTCTGCGGGCCAGTCCACCGCCACCCTGGCGCCACGCTGATCAGCCACCAGCGGGTACGGCCGGTCGGTTGGCAGCATCAACCGCTCGGGCATGCCGGCCAGCGTGTCCTCCCAAGACTTCAGCTGCTGGGCGATGCGGCTGTCGCCGTCGTCGAGATCGCCGAGCTGCGCTCGCTGCCACAGCGTGTAATCGGCGTACTGCACCGGCAGTTCCGCCCACTGCGGAACTTCCCCAGCACATCGACTGGCATACGCCACCGCCAGATCAGCCACCAGAGGGGTGATCGACCAGCCGTCGGCGGCGATGTGGTGCACCACGGCCACCAACACATGGTCGTCGTCAGCGACGCCGAAAAGCCTTGCCCGCAAAGGAATCTCGGTAGCGAGGTCGAAGGTGTGCCGCGCCGCGGCGTCGATGGCCTCCTGCAGCCGGCTTGCCGACCATCCAGTGGCATCGACGACGTCCCAGCCGAATTCGGCCTGATCGGCGGCCACCACCACTTGATGCGGGACGCCGTCGGGGGCGGCGAATACGGTGCGCAGACTCTCGTGGCGGGCCACCACATCGGAAAGGGCGGCGCCCAGCGCATCGACATCAATATGCCCGCCCAGCCGCAAGCCCACCGCCAAGTTGTAAACCGGCGAAGGTCCCTGCAGCTGGTCGATGAACCAGAGCCGGGATTGGGCAAACGACAGGGGAATTGCCGCTGGCCGCGGGCCAGCCACCAACGGCTCCAGCCGTCCCTCATCCTCGCCGATATGGGGTGCCAGCTGCGCCACCGTGGGCGCCTCGAACACCGCTCGCACCGCCAAGCCGGCGCCCAGGGCGGAGTTGACCGCGGCGACCAGACGCATCGCCGATAGCGAATCGCCGCCCAGGTCGAAGAACGAGTCGTCCGCGCCGACACGCTCCACACCCAACACCCGGGCGTAGATGCCGGCCAGGATCTCCTCAGTGGGGGTAGCCGGGGCGCGGTAATGACCGGCGTCCAGGTATTCCGGAGCGGGCAGAGCACGGATGTCGAGTTTGCCGTTGACCGTCAACGGCAACACGTCTAATGCCACCACTGCGGCCGGCACCATGTAGGCCGGCAGCCGCTCGCCCAGCGCGGCACGTAATCCGGCCGGGTCGACGGTCCCGGTCACGTACCCCACCAGGCGCTTGTCACCGGGATGGTCTTCGCGGGCGATCACCACCGCCTGCTCGACGCCGTCGAGTCCTGCTAGCGCTGCTTGGATTTCGCCGAGCTCGATGCGATACCCGCGGATCTTGACCTGCTCATCGGCGCGGCCCTGATAGTGCAGTTGGCCCTCGGCGCTCCAGGACACCAGATCCCCGGTGCGATACATCCGTATCCCGGGCTCCCCCGGCTCTGCGAACGGACAGGCCACGAACCGCGATGACGTCAGCCCGGCACGGCCTACGTATCCATAGCCCAGCCCGGCGCCGGCCACATACAACTCGCCGACCACACCCTCCGACACCGGGCGCAGCCACCCGTCGAGCACGAAAAAGGCCAAATGCGACAACGGCACACCGATCGGGCTGACCGTGCGGCCGGTGTCGGCGTCGACGATCTCCCGGAACGACGCGTGCACCGTCGTCTCGGTGATGCCGTACATGTTGATCAACCGCGGTGATCGCGGATGGTTGTCCAGCCACGAACCGAGACGCTGCGGTTCGAGCGCTTCGCCGCCGAATACCACCGCCTCGAGCTTGAGCTGGTTTCCCGGCTGTTGGGCGTCGACGGCCTGCAGGACATAGAACGCCGAGGGGGTCTGGCTCAAAACGCTGACCTGCTCAGCGATGAGCAAGGCGTGGAACTCTTCTGGCGAGCGGACCACCGAATCGGGCACCACCACCAGCCGGCCGCCATGTAGCAGTGCGCCGAAGATCTCCCACACCGAGAAGTCGAACGCCAGCGAATGGCTCTGTGTCCACGCCTGACCCGTGGACAATGTCAGATCAGCGGCCAGCGCCTCTAACAGCCGGGTGACGTTGCGGTGTGGAATAGCAACGCCTTTGGGCACCCCGGTGGTGCCCGAGGTGTAAATGAGATACGCGATGTGGTCCGGATTCGGCGCGGGCAGCGTGGTGCTGGGCTGGCCGTCGACCGCGGGGGCGTCGGCGTCGATGACCAATAACTCGAACTCGCCGAGCCGGTCGGCCAGATCCGACGTGGTGATCGCGGCGACGGGTGCAGCATCGGTGAGCATGAAGTTGATCCGCGCGTCGGGCACCGCCGGGTCGATCGGCAGGTACGCCGCCCCGGTCTTGAGCACCGCCATGATCGCCACGATCGCCTCAGCCGAGCGGGGCAACAGCAACGCCACCCGTTGTCCCGGACCGATCCCGTGAGCAATCAGCAAGTGCGCCAACCGGTTCGCGGCCTCGTCCAGCTCACGGTAGGTCCATGAGCGCTCCGCAGCGGTCAGAGCTATCGCCTGCGGGTGGCGGCTCACTCGCTCGGCGAACAACGCCGGGATCGATACCGGCATCGGCGCAGGCCGGCTCAATACCGCTCGATTGCCCCACTCATGCAGTTCGCTGTGCTCGTCTTCGTCGAGCAGGTCCAGCGATAACAGTCGCCGGGTGGTGTCCGGGCTCATGATTGCTGCACCGAATCGTCCGTCATGGCTACCAGTACCCGCTGGAACCGGTCGATGACTTTGTGGATGCGCTTCGCGTCGAACACGTCGGTGTCAAATTCGACACGGAGAACCAGTTCGGTGCCGGGCATGGCTTGCAAGGTCAGTGGGTAGTGGTTGTATTCGCGGCCGTTGAACTCGGTGATCGCCAACCCGTTGTTGGTGAGCTTGGCGGCGGTTTCCACCGGATAGTTCTGGTACACGAAAAGCGTGTCGAAGAGTTGATCGTGACCGGTGGCGCGGTGGATCTCGTTGAGTGCCAGATGCTGGTGATCCAAGGTGTCGCTGTGGTCGTTTTGCAGCTGGTCGAGCAAGTCGGCGATGGTGGTCTCCGGGGTGATCGTGGCGCGAACCGGCACAGTGTTGATCAGCAGGCCGACCATCGATTCCGCGCCGGCCACCTCCACTGACCGGCCGGAGACGGCGACGCCGAAGGCGACATCGTGGTGGCCGGTCAGCCACATCAGCACTTGCGCCCAGGCGGCTTGCAGGACGGTGTTGACGGTGGTGCGACAGCTGCGTGCCAACTCGTTGACGGCGCTGGTGGTCTCGGCGGGCAGCCGGAACGATTCGGTGGCTCGCCGTCCGCGTCGCGACCGGCCCCTCGGAGCGACCAACGTTGGGGTGTCGAACCCGGCCAGGACTTCGCGCCATGCGGTCTGCGCGGCGTCGACGTCGCGATCGGCCAACCACGTCACGAACCTGCGGTATGACCCAGCGGCGGGGAGACGCTGGCCGTAGTAGCTGGCGAAGATCTCCTGCAGCAGGATCGGCAGCGACCACCCGTCGAGCACGATGTGGTGATAGGTCAAAACGAAGCGGTGCTCGCCGTCGGCGGTGCGAATCAGCGCCGCGCGGAACGCCGATTGATGAATCAGGTCGCAGACCGCGGCGCGTTCGGCGGCACATAGCTGCTGAACCTGCTCGTCGACGTCGGCGTCATCGGTTGTGCTGTCGAGGTATTGCCAGGGAACGCTCGGTTCGGCGCGGATGATCTGCACCGGTTCGTCGAATTGCTGAATGAATCGGGCAGCCAGGTTGGGGTGGCGGCTGACTACGGTGTGCACCGCCTCGCGGAGCCGGCCGGGGTCCAACGGGCCGGTGATGGTGATGTCCAGCTGCATGGCGTAGACGTCGTCGTCGTCGCTGCCCGCGGTGGCGTTGGCGTGGAACAGCAGTCCCTGTTGCAGTGGAGTCAGCGGCAAGACGTCGGCGATCCGGTGTTGTCGGGTCAGCTCGTCGATTTGTTGTTGGGTCAAGCGGGCGGGCGCGATGTCGGAGGGGGTCAGGCCGCCGCCGCCCTGGCGGACGTGGGCGCAGATGCCGGTCAGCGCGTCGAACCACAGCTGGCTGAGCCGGCGGATTTGGGTTTCGTCTAGCGCCGAGGGCGCCCAGGTCCAAGTGGCGTGCAGCTGCGGACCGGCCTCGCTGTCGACGGTGCTGGCGTTGAGTTCGACGGTGTGCCCCAACGGCATTGGGATCGCCGCAGCCGCGGCGCTGATTGCCGCGCCATCCTGGCTGACCTGCCATAGTTCGGCGGCGGCCTCCGCCTCGATCGCCGCAGCCGCGCCTAGTCGGCCGAGGTAGTTGAATCCGATGGTGGGGTCGGCGCCGGTTAGGTCGATGTCGGGGTTGAGGTAGCGCAGCAGCCCGTAGGTCAAACCCTCGGGCAGGGCACGCAGTTGTTCTTTGGCGTCCTTGATGATTGGGCCCAATGCCGGCTCACCGGCGGCCACTTGCGACCAATGCAGACCGCTGATCGTCAGCGCCACCGGGTATTTGGTGGTAAACCAGCCCACGGTGCGCGACAG
>NZ_LZKJ01000041.1 GCF_001672775.1 Mycobacterium kyorinense
CCGTCGGCCAACGTCGTCAGCGTCGCGATGATCTCCTTCCAGCTCTGGAGAAACGGCTCCTTGACTTCGCGCCGCATCCTGATCAGATCCCGGATCTTCCAGAAATTGCGGAAGAAATGCGACCAAAAGTTGCGGTGCGCGTCGAGAACGGCCTGCAAATCGGGTCCATACGGAACCGCCTCGGGCCCGGCCGCCTCGGCGAAGGCCACCAGATCCGGCGGAACAGCCATCCGCACCTCATGCCCGCGGCGCACCAACTCGCGGCCGACAGCGACGCACGGCTCGATATCGCCGCGAGTTCCATAGCTCGCCAGCACAACCTTCATCGCGGAATCTGGCCTCTCACTTCCCGTGTACGTCGTTTCACCCGGACTCGCTCGCCCGGAAGCGGTCACTCCGCCGGACCGCCGCCGCCAATCAGCTCAGCACCCCGCGGGCGGGCGAAGTTTTCCAGGTAGTCGGCGGCTACCGCAACGCTTTGAGCGGGTTTGGTCATTTGGGTGGCGACCTCTTTGGCCCGGGCCAGGTACTCCGGCTCGAGGATCACACGCAGATCTGCGACCAGGGTCTTCTCGGTAGTAGCCGAAAACCGCCGTGCAGTTCCGACTTTCAGTCGTTTGACGCGAGCCCCCCACAGGGTCTGGTCCATATCGGTGGACAGGATCAACGTGGGCACCCCGGCACGCAGGCTCGCCGCCGTGGTACCCGCACCACCGTGGTGCACGACCGC
>NZ_LZKJ01000042.1 GCF_001672775.1 Mycobacterium kyorinense
GCCAGTAGCTGCGACTCGGCCGACTGTGCGCCAGTTCCGGCCGATGTGGCAGCGGCGTGGGTGACCGCGGCGGCCTGGCCGGCCTGCCCCATCGGGTTGGTGGTGGTCGGCGGCTGGTCGAACGTCGTCAACGCCGACGCGGCCGCTGAGGCGCCGGCGTAGCCATACATCGCCACCGCATCCTGGGCCCACATCTCCGAGTAGTGCGCCTCGGTCGCGGCGATAGCCGGAAAGTTCTGCCCGAAGAAGTTCGTCGCGATCAGCATCATCAGCTGCGCCCGGTTAGCCGCGATCACCGGCGGCGGCACCGTCATCGCAAAGGCGGCCTCATAGGCAATCGCGGCGGCCTTGGCCTGGACCGCCGCCTGCTCGGCCCGTGCCGCGGTGGTGGACAACCACGTCACATAGGGCGCGGCGGCCGCGGCCATCGAAATCGACGCCGGGCCCGACCACAGGCCACTGATTTCGGAGATCGCCGAGCCGTAGCAGGACGCGGTCGTGTACAGGTCGGTGGCCAACACGTCCCAGGCAGCGGCGGCCGCCAACATCGGTCCCGCGCCCGCGCCGGCGTACATCCGGCCAGAGTTGACTTCCGGCGGTAATGCTCCGTAATCCACTACTTGACGTCCTGGCCTCGTCGGTCGCTACAGCCTGCCGATCTACTCGACCTCGTAGTCACGAATGCGATGCCCTTCCTCGCCATCGGCGACGGCTGCGATCCACTATCTGAGACATAAGTTCACTAATGAAGATATAAGGCGTTCAGAGGCGTCAGCGGTACGCAGTAATGAACTCTTTCTATCTTTAGGTGAACACTCGTCGTTGGTAGTGCACAGTCGGCTCCCGGCCATCTAACGTCGCTAGCGAGCGGCTCGTGAAGGCCGTTGAGACCGAGCACTGAGGAGAAATCAGCGTGGCGTTCGTAGAAACCCAGCCGGAGGTGCTATCCGCTGCGGCTCGCAATTTGGTGGCTATCGGCGCGTCAGTGGCGGCGCAGAATGCGGCTGCGGCGGGCCCGACGACGGGAATAGTGCCGCCGGCAGCCGATGAGATTTCGGCGCTGACGGCGGCACAGTTCGCCACGCATGCCCGGATGTATCAGGCGGCCAGCGTCCAAGCCGCGGCAATTCACGACATGTTCGTGAACATGCTGGGCACCAGCGCCGGTTCGTACGCGGCCACGGAAGCCGCCAACGCCGCCGCGACCAGCTAGAGGAGACGTAGTGCTGGATTTCGGGGCGTTACCGCCAGAGGTCAACTCCGCTCGCATGTATGCCGGACCGGGGTCGGCGGCGATGATGTCCGCGGCGTCGTCCTGGCGGTGGCTGGCCGCCGAGTTGGAGTCCGCCGCAATCGATTACGACAGGGTGATCACGCAGCTGACCAGTGAGTGGCGCGGCCCGGCGTCG
>NZ_LZKJ01000043.1 GCF_001672775.1 Mycobacterium kyorinense
GGCCGTCGACTTCCCCGGTGTCATAAATCGGGATGATGTGCGGCTCGGTCAGCCGGGCTGCGGTGTGGGCCTCGCGGCGAAACCGTTCCCGATAACCGGGCTCAACGCTGAGTTCGGTGGGCAGCACTTTGATCGCCACATCGCGGCCGATCACGTCGTCATGAGCCTTGTACACCTTGCCCATGCCGCCCTCGCCGATCAACGCGATCAGCCGGTACCGCCCGAACACCACTTCGTCCACTGCGGCCTCCATCACCGCACCCCCCGTGGGCACATGCTAGCGAACCACCCCCGTGCCCACAGTCGATTCGGCAACCAGCTCAGCCACATCGCGCCGTCCCCTTCGCATCTCGGCTTTCAGCCGCCACACCACGACGGATTGGAGCCGCAGAAGAGTCCCTCCTCCTTGCCGCCGACCGACCAGTGGATGGTGTCCAGCTCGCCCAGCCTGACTGCCACTGGTTCGCCTACCGAAAACTGTGGATCTGAGCTGACGGTGACAGTCCCACTGGCCGTGTCGCCCGAGACCGACGTCAACTTGAAGTCCATTGTGTTGTAAGGAATGTCAGCCATTGACGTACAGCTGGGGCAGTCCATCATGTAATGGAAGTGCCCATTACCGGCGGCGTCGATGACGATACTCTCCCGCGCCCCGCGCCATTCCCGCACGAACGGCGCCAACCCTGCTATGCCAGCGCTGGTCGAAGGCGGCGCCTCCGATGACGGCGGCGCGGGTTGCGCGATTGCCTCCGAATCCGTCGGGTAAGTCGATGCCTCGGTTGTGGTTGCGGGGGTGGCGGATGGGGTGGAGTTGTCGTTGTGGGTAAGTACGACGATCACCACGATGAGCACGGCGATGGCGACGGTGGCCAGCCCGACTCCAATCCAGATTGGTGCTTTGGATGAGCTGGCTGCGGGTGGCGTCCACGCCGGCGGTGGTGGGGCTGGTGGTCTGGACTGTGGGGTGGGCGTTGTCGGTCTGGATGCGGGGGTGGGTGTTGAGGGTCTGGAGTGCAGAACGGGGACAGGCGGGGGTTCGAGGGCGACGCTTGTCGGTGGTGTGTTGGCTGCTCCCATTTTTGTTTGGTGTTGGGCGTGTTCGATGGCGTGGCC
>NZ_LZKJ01000044.1 GCF_001672775.1 Mycobacterium kyorinense
AGCGTGAACATCGAGTTGACCAGCCGCTGATTGAACGGCGGCAGCGCATCGGAGAACGCAGCGTCCAAGTGCAGCGCCTGGGTATTCATCGTCAACGTCGTGAACAGCACATTGTCGGCTTCGGTGATCGTCCGGCCGGGACGGTGCAGATAGCGCACACCGGTTTCGAACTCCTCGAACCACAATCCGCGCTGCACGACCTCGCGCTCATGCGAACTCACAGGCCCACCTCTCGCGCGATCAGCATCAACTGCACTTCGCTGGTGCCCTCGCCGATCTCCAGGATCTTGCTGTCCCGATAGTGCCGTGCCACCGGGAATTCGTTGATGAATCCGTAGCCGCCGTGAATCTGGGTGGCGTCGCGGGCGTTGTCCATCGCCGCCTCGCTGGCCACCAACTTGGCGATCGCGGCTTGCTTCTTGAACGGTTTGCCTGCCAGCATCAGCGCCGCGGCGTCGTAGTAGGCGGTGCGGGCGGTGTGGGCCCGCGCCTCCATCCGCGCGATCGTGAACTCGATGGCCTGATACCGGCTGATCGGCTGACCGAACGCCTCACGCTCCCGTGCGTATTTGACGCTCTCGTCCACACAGCCCTGGGCAGCGCCGGTGGACAGGGCAGCGATCGCGATCCGGCCCTCGTCGAGTATGCGCAGGAAGTTCGCATACCCACGGCCGCGTTCGCCGAGCAGGTTCTCCTCGGGCACCCGCACATCCTCGAAGGTCAGCGGGTGGGTGTCGGACGCCTTCCAGCCGACCTTGTCGTAGGCCGGTTCGACGGTGAATCCCTTGGTGGGCCGCGGCACCAGGATCGACGAAATCTCCTTGCGGCCATCCCGTTCACCGGTGACCGCGGTGACCGTGACCAGCTTGGTGATGTCGGTACCCGAGTTGGTGATGAATTGTTTGGACCCGTTGATCACCCAGTCGCCGTTGTCAAGGCGCGCGGTGGTCTTGGTGGCGCCGGCATCGCTACCGCCACCGGGTTCGGTCAGGCCGAATGCGCCCAATGCGCGCCCACTGGCCAACTGCGGCAACCATTCCCGCTTCTGCTCCTCACTGCCGAATCGGTAGATCGGCATCGCGCCCAATGACACACCGGCCTCGAGGGTGATCGCCACGCTCTGGTCGACCTTGCCCAGTTCTTCCAGCGCCAGGCACAGCGCGAAGTAGTCGCCGCCCATGCCGCCCCACTCCTCGGGAAAGGGCAGGCCGAACAGGCCCATGTCGGCCATCCCGGAGACGACTTCATAGGGGAATGAATGCTCGGCGTCGTGGCGGGCCGCCACCGGTGCGACGACGCTCTGCGCGAAATCGCGCACCGTTTTGGCTAACTGTTGATACTCGTCGGGAAGCATCCCGGTTGCCAGGAAGTCTGTCATGATGCGCCGCTCCTCCTCATCGCTTCGCTCTGCATCGTCGCCGGCTGAGTCATTGGTCATCCTTTGCTGTTGCGGTGGTGTCCGCGGTGATTCGGGCCAACGGCTGGCCCACTTTGACTTGGTCGCCGGCGCCGACCAGAAGCTGCACCACGCCGTCGACGGGGGCCGACAGCGCATGCTCCATCTTCATCGCCTCGACGGTGACGACCACGGTCCCCGCGGTAACCTCGGCGCCGTCGGCGACGCCGACCGCGACAACGGATCCCGGCATCGGGCTGGTCAATTCGGCGTCGCCGCTGTGCGCGTCGTCCGGACGTACCGGCGCTTCGCGAACCTCTTCGAGCACCACAGTCAGCCCGCTGCCGGCCAGCCAGATCTGGTGGTCTGCTTCGGCGACGGTGTACTCGGTGCGCACCCCATCCAGCGTGATCGCCAATCGGTTAGCGGTGAATTCTGCGCGCAGCTCGCGGTTTTCGCCGTCTTCGATGCGCGCCGCGGCGTTGGTGGGGCATCCAGTGAGGTGGACGTGGTCGGTGCGGTCACCGGCGCGCAGTCGGATGCTCACCGGCGCCGCCGCCCCGACCCGCCAACCGGAGGGTACCTCCCACAGATCGGCGCCCGGCGCCGGCCAGAGCCGCAACCACCGGTAGGCCGCAGCTGCGATGAACTGGTCGTCGGTGGGCGCAGCTGCAGTGAAGTCGCCGGCCCGCCGGTCCAGCAGCCCGGTGTCGAGCCGGCCGGCGACGACGTCGGAGTCGGCCAGCAGAAACCGGGCGAACTCGACATTGGTGACGACACCCAGCACCGCCGTGTCCGATAGCGCCCGGTCGAGTGCGCGCAGCGCGGCGGGCCGGTCTGCGCCATGGGCGATGACTTTGGCCAGCATCGGGTCGTAGTCGCTGCCCACGACCATTCCGGGGCGCAGACCCGAATCCACCCGCACGCCAGCACCGTTCGGTTCGACCAGCTCCAACACGTCGCCACCGGTCGGCAAGAAGCCGTGGGCGGGATCCTCGGCGTACACCCGCGCTTCGATGGCGTGCCCGCGCATTGCGATATCGGTTTGTCCTGCGGTCAGCTTGTCCCCCGCGGCGATGCGGACCTGCCACTCGACCAGGTCCCAGCCCGTCACCATCTCGGTGACCGGATGTTCGACTTGCAGCCGGGTGTTCATCTCCATGAAGAAGAATTCTTCGGGCCGGTCGGCTGAGACGATGAACTCCACTGTGCCGGCGCCGGTGTAGTCCACGCTGCGCGCGGTGTCGCGGGCGGCCGCGCCGATGCGGGCCCGGGTCTCGGCGTCCAGCAGCGGCGACGGCGCTTCCTCGATGACCTTCTGATGCCGTCGCTGCAGGCTGCACTCCCGCTCGCCCAGGTGCACCACGTTGCCGTAGCTGTCGGCCAAGACCTGGACTTCAATATGCCGTGGCCGCAACACGAATCGCTCGAGAAAGAGGGTGTCGTCGCCGAACGCGGCGGCCGACTCGCGGCGCGCGCTCGCCAGAGCGGCGGCCAGGTCGTCGGGCCGCTCGACCAGCCTCATGCCCTTGCCTCCCCCGCCGGCCGACGGCTTGACCAGCACCGGATAGCCGATGTCGTCGGCAGCGGCGATCAGCTCGGCGTCCGTCAGGCCCGGCCGGGCGATGCCGGGAACTATCGGTACACCGAACGCCGCCACGGTGGACTTGGCAGCGATTTTGTCGCCCATGGTCTGAATGGCTGAAGCCGGCGGTCCGATGAAGGTCACTCCTGCCGCCGCCAGTGCGGCGGCGAAATCAGCGTTCTCGGAGAGGAATCCGTAGCCGGGATGCACCGCTTGCGCCCCGGTGCGCTGTGCCGCGTCGACGACAGCGGCGATGTTGAGGTAGCTGTCGCGGGCAGGCGGCGGTCCGATGCGGACTGCGACGTCCGCCTCGGCGACGTGGCGCGCGGTGGCGTCGGCGTCGCTGTAAACGGCGACGGACCGGATGCCCATCGCCTTCAGCGTGCGGAACACCCGGACGGCGATCTCACCCCGGTTGGCGACCAGTACCGTATCGAAGCTCATCTCACATCCTGAATACGCCGTAGGAAACCGGTTCCACCGGCGCGTTGGACACTATCGAAAGAGCCAAGCCCACAACGGTTCTGGTGTCAGCGGGGTCGATCACCCCGTCGTCCCACAGCCGGGCCGTCGAATAATACGGGTTGCCCTGGTGTTCGTACTGCGCGCGGATGGGGGCTTTGAACGTGTCCTCCTCTTCGGCCGTCATCTCGCCGCGCACTGTCGCCAACACCGACGCGGCCTGCTCGCCGCCCATCACCGAGATCCGGGCGTTCGGCCACATCCACAGGAAGCGCGGCGAATATGCGCGCCCGCACATCGAATAGTTGCCCGCACCGTAGGAACCGCCGATCACCACGGTCAGCTTGGGCACCCGGGCGCACGCCACCGCGGTCACCATCTTCGCGCCGTTCTTGGCGATGCCGCCGGCCTCATAGTCACGGCCCACCATGAACCCGGAGATGTTCTGCAAGAACAGCAACGGCACCATCCGCTTGTCGCACAACTCGATGAAATGTGCGCCTTTCAAGGCGGATTCGGAGAACAACACGCCGTTGTTGGCGATGATGCCGACTGGATGGCCGTGGATGCGCGCGAATCCGGTGACCAAGGTGTTGCCGTACTCCGCCTTGAACTCGCCGAACTCGCCGCCGTCGACCATGCGGGTGATGACGTCGTGCACGTCGTAGGGAATCCGCGGATCGACGGGGACCACGTCGTAGAGCTCGGACTGATCGGCGACCGGCTCCACAGTTGGCACGACGTCCCAGGCGCGCCGTTCCCGCGGGCCCAGGGTGGAGACGATGCGGCGGACGATGCGCAGCGCATCGCGGTCGTCGTGCGCGAGATGATCGGTGACCCCGGAGGTTTTGGAGTGCAGGTCGCCGCCACCGAGCTCTTCGGCGGTGACCACCTCTCCGGTGGCGGCTTTCACCAACGGCGGGCCGCCCAGGAAGATCGTGCCCTGGTTGCGCACGATGACGGCCTCGTCGCTCATCGCCGGCACGTAAGCCCCACCGGCGGTACAGGATCCGAGCACAGCCGCGATCTGCGGGATGCCCTCGGCGCTGAGGTTGGCCTGGTTGTAGAAGATCCGGCCGAAATGTTCCCGGTCGGGAAACACCTCGTCCTGACGCGGCAGGAACGCGCCGCCGGAGTCGACGAGGTAGATGCAGGGCAACCGGTTCTGTCCGGCGATTTCTTGTGCCCGCAAATGCTTTTTGACCGTGATTGGGTAGTACGTGCCGCCTTTGACGGTGGCGTCGTTGGCCACGATCATGCACTCGCGGCCAGAGATTCGCCCGATGCCGGTGATGATGCCGGCGCCGGGGCACTCGTCGTCGTACATGCCGTCGGCGGCCAGCGGCGCCACTTCCAGCAATGGACTGCCCGGGTCGAGCAGGCCGTCGACGCGGTCGCGCGGCAACAGCTTGCCCCGCTCGACATGACGTTTGCGAGCGCGCTGCGAACCACCCAGGGCCGCAGCGGCCAGCTTGTCGTGCAACTGCGCCACCAGCGCGCGGTGCGCCTGGCGATTGGCCGCCGCAGAGGTCATGTATCTTCCGCCAATTTCGGTTAATGACGACTAACTCATGTTATGTTAGTGGTGATTAACCGAACTGTCCAGGAGGCCGTTATGGCAGCGTCTGCCCCGGCCGACCCCGAGGTCCCGAATCGTCGCAGCCAGTTGAAGTCCGACCGGCGGGTGCAGCTGTTGTCGGCGGCCGAGCGGCTGTTTGCCGAACGCGGGTTTCTGGCAGTGCGGCTGGAAGACATCGGCGCGGCGGCCGGTGTCAGCGGTCCGGCGATCTATCGGCACTTCCCCAACAAGGAGTCGCTGCTGGTCGAGCTGTTGGTGGGGATCAGTACCCGGCTGCTCGCCGGGGCGCGGGCGGTTCGATCCGGTAGCAGTGGCGCAGCCGAGGCGCTGGACGGCCTCATCGATTTTCACCTCGACTTCGCATTGGGCGAGCCCGATCTGATCCGTATCCAGGACCGCGACCTGGCGCATCTGCCTGCCGCCGCCGAGCGGCAGGTGCGCAGCGCGCAGCGGCAGTATGTCGAGGTCTGGGTGGGCGTGCTGCGCGAGATGGCGCCCGGCCTGCCCGAAGCCGACGCACGGCTGATGGCCCACGCGGTGTTCGGCCTGTTGAACTCGACACCGCACAGCATGAAGCGCGACACCCGGGCCGCGCGTTCCCGCGCGGTGATGCGGTCGATGACGGTGGCCGCACTGTCTGCCGGTGGCGAACGCCGGTGACGCGGGCCGCTGAGGTGCGTCGATAGCCTGCGTCGTTCTGCAGGTACCCTGCCACCATGAGGTGGGCATGAACGATCCACGTCGACCCGGGCACTTCCGCGGGTCACGGCAGGAGGCCGAACCAACCGAACGGCTGCGTCAGCCTTATCCGCCGTACAGCGATCCCGCTTACGGCGGCCAACCGTCCTATGGGTCTCCGCATCGTCCCGGACCTACCGAAACCAATCCCACCGAGAAGCTGCCGCAGTACTGGATGCAAGACCAGTGGTCGCAAGGTCAGCCGCCGCAGGAAGAGCCGCCGCAACGTCCGAAAGCACCGCGCTGGTTGTGGTTTGCCGCGGCCGCAGCGGTGTTATTGGTCATCGCAATGGTGATCGCGTTGGTGATCGCCAACGGCTCGGCCAAGAAGCAGACCACCGTCGCGCCGCTGCCCACCATGTCCGGTTCGAAGGCGCCGGCCTCGACAACGTCGAGGTCGCCGAGCAGCAGCGCCGCCGCGCCTAGCCAGTCTGCTGAACCAAGTGAGACGACCGGTGCGGCTGGTACCGATACCGTCGTCTACAACGTCAACGGCGACGGCCGCGCGATCAGCATCAGTTATGTGGACAACGGCGGAGTGCGGCAAACCGAGTTCAACGTGCCACTGCCGTGGAGCAAGGAAGTCAGCCTGCCGAAATCCGGCGACCAGAAAGCCAGCGTCGCAATCGTCAATATCGGCCACAACGTCACCTGCACCCTCACCGTGGCCGGTGTTCAGGTCAAGGAGAAGACCGGCGTGGGCGTCACCGTCTGCGACGCACCGGATTAGCCGGTTCGCGGCAGATTCGCGGCGGCCTCACGGCGTGGCGCGCGCACCACCAGCATGGCCACCAGTCCGGTCCCCAACACCAGGCACAGGCCGCCCATGCCGGCACGGACGGCGCCGAACACGTCGACGAAGACGGAAAACAGCCACGGCGCCAAAAACGACACCGCCCGCCCCGTCATCGTGTACAGACCGAAGGCCACGCCTTCCTTGCCGTGCGTCGACATCCTCAGCAGCAGGGTGCGCGCCGACGACTGAGCGGGCCCGATGAACACGCACAGCAGCAATCCGCAGATCCAGAACGCCCGAGGGCCTGACAACGTCAGCAACGTCAGTCCCGTCGCGATGATCGCCGCCAGTGAGCCCACGATCACCGGCTTGGATCCGATCCGATCGTCGACCAACCCGCCGGCCACTGCTCCCAGTGCGGCCACCACGCTGGCGGCCACGCCGAAGATCAGTACATCGGCCGCCGAGATTCCGTAGGCGTTGACGCCGAGCACCGCACCGAACGTGAAGACCCCGGCCAGCCCGTCTCGGAAGATCGCGCTGGCCACCAGGAAATACACCAGGTTGTGGTCGCGGCGCCACTCGGTCCTCAGATCCGCCCACAGCTTGCGGTAGCCGCCCGGCGCCGCTGTGTCGGCAGCGTTGGTTGCCGGTAACCGGTGCGCGGTGAACAGCAGTGGCAACGCCAGGATCGCCAGCCAGGCGGCGGCCAGCAGCATCGCGGCGCGAACGTTCATGCCGTCGGCGGTGGGCAGGTGCAACAGCCCGCGGGTCTCACCGGTTCCCGAGATGAAAGCCAGGTAGACCACCAGCAGCAGCACCACGCTGCCGGCGTAGCCCGACGCCCAGCCCAAACCCGAGATCCGCCCGAATGTCTGGGGGGTGGAAAGCTGCCGCAGCATGGCGTTGTAGGGCACGCTGGCCAGGTCGCCGCAGGCTGCGGTGGCTGCGAGCAGGGCCAATCCCGGCCACAGGTAACCGGGTTGGTCGCGGATCAGGCTCATCGCGGCGGTCAGCATCACCGCCAGCCCGGTCAGGGTGGTCAGTGCGATGCGCCGGCGGCGTGGGGCTTCCACCCAGACGCCGACGACGGGCGCCAGCAGTGCGATGGTCAGCCCGGCCAGCGCCAGTGAACGGCCCAGCCAACTCGCCGGCGTGGTACTGCCGCCGATGCCGACGCCGACGGTGCCGGTCAGATAGACGGAGAACACGAACGTCACCACGATCGCGCTCAGACCGGTGGTCCCGCAGTCCCACAACGCCCACGCGAACACTGTGGATCGCCCGGCGGGGCGCGAACCCGCAACCGGGTTGCTCATGCAAGGCACTTTAATTACGGTCGCCGCATGCCCGTACCCGCTCCCAGCCCCGATGCTCGCGCCGTCGTCACCGGGGCTTCGCAAAATATCGGCGAAGCGTTGGCCACCGAGCTGGCCGCGCGCGGCCACAGTTTGATCGTCACCGCACGACGCGAGGACGTGCTGGCCGGGCTTGCCGCGCGCTTGGTCGACCAGTACGGGGTTGCCGTCGAGGTGCGGGCCGCCGATCTGGCCGACCCCGCCGACCGGGCCAAGCTTTGCGACGAACTGGCCACTCGGAACGTGTCGATCCTGTGTGCCAACGCGGGCACCGCCACCTTCGGACCGGTCTCGGGTTTCGATCCGGCCGCTGAAAAGGCTCAGGTGCAACTCAATGTGCTTGGGGTGCATGACCTTGCGTTGGCGGTGCTGCCGGGGATGGTCGAACGCCGGGCCGGCGGCATCCTGATTTCTGGCTCGGCAGCGGGCAATTCGCCGATTCCCTACAACGCCACCTATGCAGCCAGCAAGGCGTTTGTGAACACGTTCAGCGAGTCGTTGCGCGGTGAGCTGCGTCGTTCCGGGGTCCACGTGACAGTGTTGGCGCCGGGGCCGGTACGCACCGATCTTCCAGATCCGGCCGAGCAGTCCATCGTCGAAAAGCTAGTGCCCGATTTTCTGTGGATTTCCACCGAGCACACGGCCCGCGTCTCGCTGGATGCCTTGGAGCGCAACAAGATGCGCATCGTTCCCGGCGTGACGTCGAAGGCCATGTCGGTAGCCAGCCAATACGCTCCTCGGGCAATCGTCGCGCCGATCGTCGGCAGCTTCTACAAAAAGCTGGGCGAGTGAGCTTCAGCGTCGTCGCGAGACAGAAGCCAGGGTCGCGCTGTTGGCGACAATCACAGCCCTGCGTTATGTTTCGCGACGACTAACGCCGCCGCTTGCCGGTGCCCATCATGCCGCGGGTGATTTCGCGGCCCATAGCGGTGCCGGCTGAACGCGCGAAGCTCTTGGCGGCCGGACTGGCGAAGATGTTTTTCACCCAGCGGGTGAAGCGCTTCCACCAGCCAAGCCGCTCCGGCTGCGGCTCGGGCGCCGGCGTGCGCTTGCCCTTGGTCTTGGCCGGCGGCGAATCGTCCTCAGACGCCGCCTTTTCGGCGGTCAGCTTTTCGTAGGCCGACTCCCGGTCGATGGTCTTGCCGTATTCGGCCTGCAGCGGGCTGGACTTGGCCGCCTGCTTGATGGCGTCGGTGCCGATCGCGGCCATCAGCGAGCGCGGCACCCGCATCCGGGTCCACGACACCGGTGTCGGCGCGCCGCGCTCGGAGAGCACGGTGACGATGGCTTCGCCGATGCCCAGCGACGTCAGCGCCGACTCCAGGTCGTAGACATCGGTTTTCGGATAGGTCTTGACGGTCTTGGTGAGCGCCTTCTGACCGTCGGGTGTGAACGCCCGCAGCGCATGTTGGACGCGGGCACCCAGCTGGGAGAGCACATCGTTGGGGATGTCGGTCGGCAACTGGGTGCAAAAGAACACCCCCACACCCTTGGAGCGGATCAGTTTGACGGTCTGCTCGACCTGCTCGAGGAACGCCTTGGAGGCATCAGTGAACAGCAGGTGGGCCTCGTCGAAGAAGAAGACCAGTTTGGGCTTGTCGGCGTCGCCGACCTCGGGCAGGAAGGTGAACAGGTCGGCCAATACCCACATCAGGAAGGTGGAGAACATCACCGGGCGCGCCGCTTGGTCGCCGAGCTCGAGCAGCGAGATGATGCCGCGGCCCTGGTTGTCGAGGCGCACCAGATCCTCAGGCTTGAGCTCGGGCTCGCCGAAGAACGTGTCGGCACCTTCGGCTTCCAGGTTGACCAAGGCCCGCAGGATGACACCGGCCGTCGTCGAGGACACTCCGCCGAGGGATTTCAGCTCGCTTTTGCCTTCATCACTGGTCAGGTGGGTGATGACCGAGCGCAGGTCCTTCAGGTCCAGCAGCTGAAGACCGCGCTGGTCTGCCCAGTGGAAAATCAGGCCGAGGGTCGACTCCTGAGTAGCGTTGAGCCCCAATACCTTTGATAGCAAGATCGGACCGAAGCTGGAGATCGTGGCCCGCACCGGCACGCCGATGCCGTTGGTGCCCAGCGACAGGAATTCCACCGGGAAGCCGGTTGCCGCCCAGTCGTCGCCGGTGTCCTTTGCGCGCGCCGCCGTCTTGTCGTTGCCCTCGCCGGCGCGCGCGAGACCGGACAGGTCGCCCTTGACGTCGGCCATCAGTACGGGAACGCCGGCCGCCGAGAGCTGCTCGGCGATCAGCTGCAGCGTCTTTGTCTTGCCGGTGCCAGTCGCGCCGGCAACCAGCCCATGGCGGTTGATCGTGGCCAGCGGGATCCGGATCTGCGCGGTCGGGTCGGCGGTGCCGTCGACGACGACCGTGCCCAGCTCCAGAGCCTGGCCCTCGACGGCATAACCGGCCGCGATCTGCTGTGCGGGGGTTGTTTCAGAGCTCATGGTGCGGCATGCCTCCTCCGTAGTCCCCAGTAATGCGCGCAAACCATGACATTAGTGGCACCTGACGGTGCCGGGCAGGGGCGACGGCTAACGTGTGCGTGGTGAATGCGGCGCGCGACCAACTGGTGTGGATCGACTGCGAGATGACCGGGCTGAACCTGGCGTCGGACAAGTTGATCGAGATCGCGGTCCTGGTGACCGATGCTGACCTCAACATTCTCGGCGAGGGCGTCGACGTGGTGGTCCACACCGACGACGCGGCGTTGTCGTCGATGATCGACGTCGTCGCCGACATGCACGCCCGCTCTGGCCTGATCGATGAGGTGCGCGCCTCCACGGTTGACCTGGCGACAGCCGAGACGATGGTGCTCGACTACGTCCGCCAGCACGTCAAACAAGCCAAGACCGCACCGCTGGCGGGCAACTCGATCGCTACCGACCGCGGGTTCATCGCCCGCGACATGCCCGCCCTGGACTCGTTTCTGCACTACCGAATGATCGATGTCAGCTCGATCAAAGAGCTGTGCCGGCGCTGGTATCCGCGCATCTACTTCGGGCAGCCCGCCAAGGGGCTGGCCCACCGCGCGCTGGCCGACATCCATGAATCCATCCGCGAACTGCAGTTCTACCGGCGCACCGCGTTCGTCGCGCCGCCGGGCCCCGCTACCAGCGAAATCGCGGCCGTCGCCGCCGAATTAGGGCCGGCGACGGACGCGCCAGAGGAAATCGATTCGGCCGTCGAGCACCCGAGCCGCTAGTATCGACGTCGCTGCCAGCTGGGCTGGTGGCGATGGTGGCTGTAGTTCAGCTGGTAGAGCACCAGGTTGTGATCCTGGGTGTCGCGGGTTCGAGTCCCGTCAGCCACCCCGAAACTGTCGCACGGTTATCTGCATCGCGGTTGCTTTCACCTAGGGCTGGGCGACGACTGTGCCCAACGCGTGACCGGGAGTCGCGACGCCGAGCAGACCGTGGTATGCCGCGTCACGTTCGGCATGACGATGGACCGCGTCGTCGAACCAGCAACCGAGCGCCACCACCAGGGCCGCCAACATGAGCAATAGGGCCATCACGTTCAGGCCGAGGGGGGTTGTGTGCGGTTGTCTGGTGGGAATCATCATCCATTCGCCTTCCGTTCGATGCTGCGTTTGTTGTCGTCCAATCCCCCTGCCCGGCGAAAAGTTCGTCGAACATTGGCGCCGAGGCACCCCATGAACCATCAGGATGTCTCTAAATTTCGATACTTCTTCGTATCGAGTACTAAGGTAGCTGAAATCGCGCAGGCTGTCTAGAACGACTCGCAGATTGGATACGTTTCGAGACGTGGCTACCGCCGCAACCGATCCCTCAGACGCCGCCCGGCCGCTGGTGGCCGTCGTCGGCGCAAACGTGCGTCGCATCCGCTCCGAGGTCCTCGGCGCAACACATGACCAGCTGGCCCGCGAAGTCACGGCGCTGGGCTTTCCCTGGAGTTACCTGCGCGTCGCGGCTTTTGAGCGAGGCGAGGTGACCGGGTCTTTGGCGCTCTATCTCATTATCTGCGCGGCGCTCGACCGACTCGCGCAGCCCGACTCCCACGTCACGCTGGCTGATCTGGTCGTTTCCGAGAATCCGATAACGCTGGCCGACGGCGTGGTGATCGACGGCGATGGCGTGCGGCGGGCCTTGGCCGGGACACCGCCCGCCAGCATGTTTGCCGATGCTCCGGTCACTCCCCCGCGCTTTGCGCTCGCCGGACGCAGCGACGCGGAAGTCGTCGCGGCCGCTGGGTATGCCCGAGCCGACGTGCAGACCGCCGCCGCGCTGGGGCTCGACCGTGAGGCGATGGTCGCCGCCTGTGCGGGCCGGTGGGGCCGGTCGCTGACTGCCGAGCGCGATGCGCGCGCCGGGGCCGGAGCGTCACGGCGCCAGCTCGGCATCATCACGTCCGAGTTGCGCGAAGAGTTGTCCGCCTATCTCGACATGCAGACCGGACCGGGTGAGCCGGATCGCGCCGCGCCGTAGCCGACTGCGGACCTCAGGTCTTGGCGTTGCCGGCGTGCCACTGATCCCAGGGAATGTTCCAGTCGCCCAGTCCTTCGGTGCCCGGAAGCGTCGGGCCGACGGTGTGCAGGACTTCGACGATGTCGCCGCGCTTGGTGTGGTCGTAGAACCAGCGGGCGTTGCTGGGACTGACGTTGAGGCAGCCGTGGCTAGTGTTGCTGTGGCCCTGTGCACCCACCGACCATGGCGCGGAGTGGACGTAGACGCCGCTGTAGGACATCTGGGTGGCGAAGTCCACTTCGGTGCGATAGCCGTTGGGCGAGTTGACCGGAACGCCGTAGGTCGACGAGTCCATGATCATGTGCGCGAATCGCTCGCCGATGATGTAGACGCCGTTGGCCGTTGGGGTGCTGTCCTTGCCCATCGAGATCGGCATCGTCTTGACGACCTCGCCGTTGACCCGCACGGTCAGCATCTTGGTGGTGTCATCGGCGGTCGCGATGACCTCGTCGCCGATGGTGAAGTGCGTGCTCATGCTGTCCTCGCCGAACACGCCGTCGCCCAGGTCCACGCCGTAGGTGTTAACCGCCACGTCGACCGCGGTGCCGGGTTTCCAGTATTCCTTTGGCCGCCAACGTACTTCGCGGTTGTTCAGCCAGTAGAACGCACCCTCCACGGGCGGGTCGGTCGTCACCGCGATGGCTTTCTCGGCGGCGGCCCGGTTGGCGATGTTTTCGTCGAATCGGATGTGCACCGTTTGGCCGACGCCCACCACCTCGCCATCACGCGGCACGGCGTAGGGCATCGTCAGGTTCTTCGGTGAATGGGTCTGGAAGCTCAGCTGTCGTGTCGTCACACCGCCCAGGCCACGCGCTTTGGCGGTAATCGTGTAGCGCCGGTTGTAGCCAAGCGGCTCGGTGGTTTTCCAGTGCACGCCGTCAGAGCTCAGTTGACCGCCGATCGACCTGCCGTTTTCGTTGACCATGGTGACCGAAGCCAGGACGCCGTCGTCAGCGCTCACCGTCACCGGGTTATCCACCGCGACGCCGACGGCGCCGTCGGTCACCGAGGCGGTCAGCTTGGGAACCAGCAGGTCACCGAAGGGCGTGCCCTTGTCGAAGATGACGTTCGCCGGCGGTGTGTTACCGCCGTTGCTGCAGGCAGCAACGCCGAACACCGCCAGCGGCACCATCAGCGCTGCCACCCAGCACCGATAGCGACGCGCGCGCGTCATCGATTGACGTGACATTTGGCTTGTCCCCTTGTAGCCCACCGACCCAGCACTACTCCCTAGTAGTCTAGGTGCTGCACGAGCGACAGCAGTGCCTACTGTCGGCGATTTCACCCGACGCCGGCAAGTTGTTATTGTTGCGTGTCTAGAACGATCCAAGCGCCGTTAGCTCAGTTGGTAGAGCAGCTGACTCTTAATCAGCGGGTCCGGGGTTCGAAACCCTGACGGCGCACTTCTTCCCGGTCAACGATCGCGGATTTTGCGGACCACCAGCACGACGGCCAGCGCCCCGATCCCGGCCAGAGACACCGCCACCACGGGTTTCTTGACGAAGGCGACCACTCCGGCCTTGACGTCGTCGGCGATGCGGCGCGGATTGGCCCGCTCAGCCAATGAGTCGACGGTCGAGGCCAATTGGTCGCGGGCCTGGTCGATCTCCTGCTTGATGGTGTCGGGATCCCGGTCCGCCACGCTCGTCCTCCCTGTCCTGCCGCACCACCGGCCTGGCTCGGGTGCTTGCGAACTACCCTAGAGCAGCCGGCGCCGACGTCGATGCGCCGGTGAGAAGAAAGGGACCCGCGTTGACCGACACCGCACGCCTGCAGCCCGGCGACCAAGCGCCCGCCTTCAGCCTTCCCGACGCCGACGGCCACACGGTGTCGCTGGCCGACTACACGGGCCGCCGCGTCGTCGTCTACTTCTACCCTGCGGCGTCGACCCCCGGCTGCACCAAACAGGCCTGCGACTTTCGCGACAACCTGCGGGAGCTCAACAGCGCGGGACTCGACGTCGTCGGCATCTCCCCCGACAAGCCGGCCAAGCTGGCCAAGTTCCGCGACGCCGAGGGTTTGACGTTTCCGCTCCTGTCCGATCCCGACCGTGAGGTCTTGACCGCCTGGGGCGCCTACGGAGAAAAGAAGATGTACGGCAAGACCGTCCAAGGTGTCATCCGCTCGACGTTCGTCGTCGACGAGAAGGGCAAGATCGCCGTCGCCCAGTACAACGTCAAGGCCACCGGCCACGTAGCCAAGCTGCGCCGCGACCTATCCGTGTAGGTCGCCCAGCGCGGCCAGGAGCAGCGCTTCGGTGGTCGCGGCTCGCTCCAGCACCCCGAGGTGCAGGCTCTCGTTGATGCTGTGCGCCTGTGTGGCGGGGTCTTCGACGCCGGTGACCAGGATCGTCGCCTGTGGGAAGGCGGCAGCGAACTCGGCGATGAACGGGATCGAGCCGCCCATTCCCATCTCGACGGGTTCAGCGCCCCAGGCTTGGCGGAATGCCGCGCGTGCGGCGTCATAGACCGGTCCGTCCGCATCGACGACGTAGGGCTGGCCGACATCGCCGGGGGTGACGGTCACCTGCGCGCCCCACGGCGCGTGTTGTTCGAGGTGCGTGCTTAGCGCGTCGAGGTGGGCGGCGGCGTCACCGCCGGGGGCGACACGCATGCTGACTTTGGCCCGAGCGCGCGGAATCAGCGTATTCGACGCCGCCGCAACGGTTGTGGTGTCGATGCCGATCACCGTGATCGCCGGTTTGGCCCACAGTCGCTGTGGCACCGAACCCGATCCGATTTCGGCCACGCCTTCGAGCAAGCCGGTTTCGGTGCGTACCCGCTCGGCTGGATAATCGACTGCAGCTGCAGTGCTTTCGTGTAACCCGGCCACGGCGACGTTTCCGTCGTCGTCATGCAGACTGGCCAACAGCCGCACCAGCACGCTCAGCGCGTCGGGAACCACACCGCCCCACAGCCCAGAATGCAGCCCATGGTCAAGGGTGGCCACTTCGACCACGCAGTCGGCCAGTCCGCGCAGCGACACCGTCAGCGACGGGATGTCGGTGCTCCAGTTGTCCGAGTCGGCGATCACGATCACATCGGCGGCCAGTACGTCGCGGTGGTCGGCCAGCAGCCGCGCCAGCGACGGCGAGCCCGATTCCTCTTCGCCTTCGACGAACACCGTCACGCCCACCGGCGGGTTGCCGTCGTGCGCCCGGAATGCCGCCAAATGCGTTGCGATGCCGGCCTTGTCGTCGGCGCTGCCGCGTCCGTAGAGTCGACCGTCGCGTTCGGTCGGCTCGAATGGCGGCGATGCCCACTGGGCTGGATCGCCTTCGGGTTGCACGTCGTGGTGCGCATACAGCAGCACGGTGGGCGCTCCCGACGGCGCCGGGTGCCGGGCAATGACCGCAGGCGCACCGTCGGCGCTGACGATCTGCACATCGCCAAACCCGGCTTGCGACAGCAGGTCTGCGACCGCTTGGGCGCTGCGGTGGACTTCGCTGCGCCGCGAAGGGTCGGCCCACACCGACTCGATCCGCATCAGGTTCTCGAGGTCACGGCGCGCCGACGGCAGGACGGCGCGGACGCGTTCGACCAGATCGCTCATGGTTTCGAGGTTAGTGGCTCACCGTTCGGCGCGAGCGTGCGCAAATCCGGAGATCAGCTCGGCGTGTCGACCGGGGACACGCACGCTCGCGCGAGAAGGGGGGTCAGGTCTCCAGGATCGCGACCGCGGCGGCGGTGTCGCCTTCGTGGGTCAGCGACACGTGGATGGTCACCTCAGCCAGGTGTTTGGCGATGGCCCCGGTCAGCCGTACTCGCGGTCGCCCCCACATGTCGGTGACGACCTCGATGTCGCGGTGGATACCTTCCGGCAGCACCGGCCGCTGGGAAAAACGCGAGCCCGACCACGCCTTGATCACCGCCTCCTTGGCCGCCCAGCGGGCGGCTAAGTGCCGCGCCGCCGAGGAGCTCTTGTCGGAGGCGTCGCGGCGCTCACCCGGTGTGAAGGTCTCGGCGAACACCGTCCCCGGCTGGTCAACCTGGTCGGCGAACTCCGGAATGGACACCACGTCGATCCCCACTCCGACGATGCTCATAAATCGCGAGGCTATCGGATGTAGATGTCGTCATCGCCCAGGCGGGCCGCCGCGTCGAGCAGCATGGCGGCCTCCTGCCGCTTCTCGGACACCGCGTGGTCGAAGCGACGGTCGGCGGGCCGCTCATACATCGGCCGGCCACCGGCGATCGCCGAGGCCAGTCGACGCTGCCCAGCCAACACCCGAGCCTCCGCGCGCTGCTGATACTCCGCCCGCTGGTCGGGGCTCAACGTCGCCAGGAAAGCCTGCGGGTGCACCAGTGCGATCAGCCCCGACACGTGCCCGAATCCGAGGCTGGTCACCAGCCCGGCCTTGAGCGGGAACTTTTCGCCGAGCCGCAAGGTGTCGCGCACCCACACGAAGTGCGCGGCGCCGGCCAACTCGTCGTCGACGCAATCGAGACTGCGGTTGGGCGGAATGACCCCGTCACGCAGGATCTGGCAGAGCCCCATCATCTGGAAGACCGCCGCGCCGCCCTTGGCGTGTCCGGTCAGGCTCTTTTGCGACACGATGAACAGCGGCGCCCCGTCGGACCGTCCGAGCGAATCAGCAAGCCGCTCATGCAGTTCGGTTTCGTTGGGGTCGTTGGCCAGTGTCGAGGTGTCGTGCTTGGAGATCACCGCGATGTCGTCGGCGCCGACGCCCAGTTTGGCCAATGAACGGGCCAGCAGCGAATCCTTGCCGCCCCGTCCGGCGCCGAGCGCGCCGAGCCCTGGTGCCGGAATCGAGGTGTGCACCCCGTCACCGAACGACTGCGCGTACCCGACCACGGCCAGCACGGGCAGCCCCATTTTCACCGCGAGATCGCCACGGGCCAGCAGGATCGTGCCGCCGCCCTGCGCTTCCACGAAGCCCAGCCGGCGGCGGTCGTTCGGCCGCGAGAACTTCGCGTCGCTGATGCCCCGGCCGCGCATCATGCCGGTGTCAGCGGTGGCCGCCATGTCGCCAAACCCGATGATTGCTTCCAGCGTCAGGTCGTCGAACCCGCCCGTGACGACCAATTCGGCTTTGCCCAGCCGGATCTTGTCGACACCCTCCTCAACCGACACCGCCGCGGTCGCGCACGCGCCGACGGGGTGAATCATCGAGCCGTAGCTGCCGACGTAGGACTGGATCACATGGGCCGCAACGACATTCGGCAACACTTCTTGCAGAATGTCGTTCGGCTTATTGCGGCCCAACAGATTACCGTGGTACATCGTCTGCATGGACGTCATGCCGCCCATCCCGGTGCCCTGAGTGCTGGCCACCGACGTCGGATGCACGTAACGCATCAGCTCAGCCGGGGTGAACCCGGCGGAGAGAAACGCGTCGACCGTGGCGACGATGTTCCACAACGCCACCCGGTCGATCGACGTCGCCATGTCGGGGCTGATGCCCCACACCGTCGGGTCGAAGCCGGTCGGGATCTGCGCACCAACCGTCCGGGACAGCTTGGTCTTGCGTGGCACCCGAATTTCGGTGCCCGCCTTGCGGATGACCTGCCAGTCGGTGGAATCGGGCACCGGCCGGATGACGGTGTGTTCGGGGTCGAACTCGACGAACGCGCGAGCGTCGGCCTCGCTGGACACCACGAACGGGAAGTCCTTGTCCAAGAACACGCTCACCAGCAGCGGTGAGGCGTGGTCAGGGTCGATCGCGCCGTCGTCGACGAACTCGCGGATCCCGACGCGCTCCACCACGGCGTCGTGGTAGCGCTCGACGAGCTCGGCCTCGTCGACGAGATCACCGGATTCCGTGTCATACCAGCCTGGCTGGGGGTCGTCCTCCCAACGGATCAGTCCGGTGGTCCAAGCCAGTTCCAGCACGCCGGCCGCCGACAGTTCGTTTTCGACTTCGATCTCGAACCGGGTCCGCGACGAACCGTACGGGCCGAGCTCGGCGCCACCGACGATCACCACCAAGTCGGCGGGGTCGACGTCGAGATCGTCCCATTCGGGCGGAGGCGCGGGGCGGTATCCGCGCGGCGGCGACGGCAGCGCGGCGATGATGCCCTCGGGCGTGGTGTCGTCGGCCGTGGCCTCGGCCACCGCCTCGTCGCGGGCTTTGGCGGCCAGTTCGGCCATGTCCAGCTCGACGTCGCCCAGCCCGCCGGTCAGGTCCACCTTGATCGGCGACTGAGCGGCGGCGGCCTTGGACTCGATGTCGCAGAGTCCCAGCAGCATGCCGGCCATCTCGTCGGTGGAATACGTTGTCACGCCGGCTTCTTCGACGGCGCTGACGATCGCATCGTTGTGCCCCATCAAACCGGTGCCGCGGGTCCAGCCGATCAGCGCGTGCGCCAAGCTGACCCGCTGCGCCCACGACGATTCGGCGTGCCAACGAGTCACCACGGCGTCCAGTGCGGACTTGGCTTCGCCGTAAGCGCCGTCGCCACCGAACATGCCGCGGTTGGGCGAGCCGGGCAGCACCACGTGCAGTCGCGAGGCGATGTCACGGTCAGCGCCGATGCTCGACAGGCCACCGATGAGTCGCTGCACAGCCCACAGCAGCACCTTCATCTCCATCTCGGCGCGCGACCCGGCCTCAGACAGGTCACCGGCCACCCGCGGCGCCGCGAATGGGAACAGCAGCGTGGGCGTTTGCGCATCCTTGATGTGAATCGACTGCGGCCCAAGGCTTTCGACCTGTTCGCTGCCGATCCAGTCGACCAGCGCGTCGATGTCGGAGTAGGACGCCATGTTGGCGGCCACCACCCACAGGGCAGCGCCGTAGCGGGCGTGCTCGCGATACAGCTGGCGGTAGAAAGCCAGCCGTTCGTCGTCCAGCCGCGATGTGGTCGCGATGACGGTGGCCCCGCCGTCGAGCAACCGCCCAACCACCGATGCGGCGATCGAGCCGTTCGACGCGCCGGTGACCACGGCCACCTCGTCGCTGTAGCGGCCCTTATCGGGGTTCTCCGCGCCGCCGGCGATCCGCCCGTACAGCGAGGCGAGCAGCTGACGCCCGGCGGCCAGCGCCTTGCCCTGCCACCAGGTGGCCTGCGTTGCCACGACATGCCCGGCGCCCTCGAACCGCTCGGAAAGCCGGGGCCAGTCGGCATTGATCTCGTCGTCGTCGGCCAGCCACAGCTTGACCAAATCCTCACGCGCGCTGGCCCACCGGTCGTCGAAGACGACGGCCTTCTTGGCGTCGAATGCCGGCGCCACCAACCGCGGCCAGTCGGCACCCAGTTCGGCGGTGACCAGGTCGATGAGCTCAGCATCGGTGGCGGCTGCGGGCGCGCTGAGCGAATTCACCGACCAGATCACCGGCCGCGACGGCGTGCTGGCGTCGGCGGCCCGCCTGGTGCTCGGTCAGTTAGGGCTCGACGACCCGGTCAGCGCGCCCGCAGCCGCCACCGATGCTGAGCTCATCGACCTGGTCACCGCCGAACTGGGTGCCTAGTGGCCGCTGG
>NZ_LZKJ01000045.1 GCF_001672775.1 Mycobacterium kyorinense
TTGGCGCAGGCCCGAGAGCGCGGCGAGCCGTTCACCGGCATCGTCTGGCGCAGCGCCGGGCCGGGTGCGGCCGAGTCGAGCGCTGAGGGTGCTGCGCGGCTGGAGAACGAGATCGCGCACCTGCTCAGCGCCGTGCACACCCTGCAGGCCGATGAGGTGATCAAACTGCCCGGCGGTCTGTGGATCATCACTGAACGGGCCGTGGCGACCGAATCCGGCGAGCCGGTCGATCCGGTCCAGGCGGCGCTGTGGGGACTTGGGCGCACCATCATCAACGAAGAACCGGCGCTGCGCTGCCGGCTGGTCGATGGCGACGGATCAGAGCAGGCCGTGCACTCGCTGGCCGGTCTTCTCGGTGCACCGATCGAGGAGCCGGAACTTGCACTGCGGCAAGGAAAGCTGTTGGCATCCCGGTTGCTGCCATGGGCACGCAGCGGTCATCTCGCGGTGCCGCGTGGGACCGATTACGTCCTGTCACCGACCGAACGCGGCGCAATCGACAACCTGCGGCTGATCGAGACGGAAGCGTCGCCGCCCGACGACGGCTGTGTGCAGGTGCGGGTGGAGGCCGGCGGCTTGAACTTCCGGGAGGTGCTCAATGTGCTGGGCCTCTACCCGGGCGATCCGGGACCGCTGGGCGGCGACTTCGCCGGCGTGGTCACCCAGTTAGGCAGTGGCGTCACCGGACTCGAGGTGGGGCAACGCGTCTATGGCTTCATGCAGGGTGCCTTCGCGAGCCGGTTCAATGTGCCGGTTCAGTTGCTGGCGCCGCTGCCTGACGGGCTGAGCGCAGTAGCAGCGGCCACCATCCCTGCTGCAGCGCTCACGACCCGACTTGCGTTCGACTGGGCGCAGCTGAAGCCCGGTGACCGGGTGCTGATTCACGCCGCGAGCGGTGGTGTCGGATTGGCGGCCATCCAGATGGCGCAGCGGAAAGGCGCGGTCGTCTTCGCCACGGCGAGCGCCTACAAACGCGCGACGCTGCGCAAACTGGGTGTGGAATATGTCTACGACTCGCGCAGTACGGATTTCGCCGACCAGATCCTGGCCGACACCGACGGCGCTGGCGTCGACGTGGTGCTCAACAGCCTGACCAACGATGGGTTTATCGAAGCGACCGTACGGGCCACTGCCCGCAATGGCCGTTTCGTCGAGATCGCCAAGCGCGACATCTGGACACGCGAGCAGATGGCGGCGGCCCGTCCGGATATCGCCTACGAGATCGTCGCGTTGGACTGGGCCTGCGTAGAAGAGCCTGAGCGTATTCGTGGCCTGCTGGAGGAGGTATCGGCCGGGTTGGCGAGTGGCGAATGGACGCCACTACCTACCGAGATCTACCCGCTGGCGGAGGCGAAGACCGCGTTTCGCCGCATGCAGCAAGCGCGGCATATCGGCAAGATTGTGCTGCAGATGCCGAAGCCGCTACAGCCGCAAGGTGATCGGAGCTATCTGATCACCGGTGGGCTCGGTGCGATCGGTCTGCACACGGCGTCGTATCTGGCTCAACTCGGAGCCGGCGACATTGTGCTGAGCAGCCGGCGCGCACCCGATGCGGTGACAGAGCGGGCGATCGAGGACATCACTGAGCGCTACCGGTGCCGTATCCACACGTTCGCGGCCGATGTCGGTGACGAGTCAGAAGTCATCAAACTGCTGGAGCGGATCCGCGCGGAGTTACCTCCGCTGGCGGGAGTTGTCCACTTGGCGGGCGTGCTCGACGACGCGCTGCTGCCACAGCAGAGCCTGGAGCGTTTTCGGACGACGTTGGCGCCCAAGGCATACGGCGCCCGGTACTTAGACCGGTTGACGAAAAACGACGATCTCGACTTCTTCATTGTGTCCTCCTCGGTGTCCAGCCTGCTCGGTTCACCCGGCCAGGCCAATTACTCGACGGCCAATGCGCTGCTCGACGGGCTGGTCGCGGAGCGGAAGGCGCAAGGCTTGCCGGCGACCGGTATCAACTTTGGTCCCTGGGCCGAGGGCGGGATGGCTTCTTCGGAGGCTGCCCGCGCCAACGTCGGTGCGCAAGGCCTGGTTCCGCTGGAACCCACGGCCGCGCTGACCGCGCTCGCCGAGGTCGTCGCCAACGGAACTGGACAGGCAACCGTCATCAAGGCCAACTGGCAGCGCGCCGCGAAGCTGCTGGGCGGCGCTCGTCCACCGATGCTCGACCTCGTGTTGCCGAGTGCTGTCGCAGAGGCAACCGGCGACAGTGAGTTGCTCCGGCAACTTCAGGAGATACCGGTAGCGCAGCGCGCCAGTTTCATTACCGAATTCCTGCAGCGCGAAGTGCAGCAGTTCCTGCGGCTCGCGCAGCCGCCCGCCGCAACCAGCCGGTTCCTCGACTTGGGCACGGATTCCTTGATGGCGGTCGAACTCCGGAACCGGTTGCACAGCCAGTTCGGTGGCGCCTTCACGATCAGCGCTACCGCGGTATTCGACTATCCGACAATCGGAGGGCTCGGCGAGTATCTCGCAGGGCAACTGCCCGAGTCGGAATCGGAGTTAGGGGAGGCAGAGCCCGTCGCGGCTAGTGACTGAATCCGCGGCAGACGCGTTGCCAGTGCCGTCATAGGGTGCGCCTTGGCGGCTCGCTTCTTGAAAGATTCTTGGCTTTCTGGTCCGGTCGCGATGGTTGGCGGCGGCGCGAACCGGTTTGTCCACAGTTGGCTGTTTGTCCACAGACCGGCGCTGTGCGGCGCGTCGGTGTCGGAGGCGCGGCGTAATGTCGCACACATGTTCGACGCATCGCTGCTGGAGCCGGAGGCGCTCGGGGGTGCCGACGACGGGCTGGTGGTGGCCGCGATCGGCGAGTGGGCGCGCGTGGAGGCCGCGGCATCGGCGCGCGGGCTCGCCGCTATTGCCGAGCTGGTGGCCCGGCGAGTCGAGGGCGGATCTCCCGAATGCGGACAATGGTCGTGTGACAACTGGGACTCTATGGCGGCTGAAGTTGCTGCTGCACAAGGCATTAGCCACGGGATGGCCTCAAGCCGGATGTATTTGGCTGTGGCATTGCGTGACCGGTTGCCACGGGTGGGAGCTTTGTTTCTCGACGGGAAGATCAGTGCCCGGTTGGCGGCGACGATCGTGTGGCACACCGACCTGATCAAGGACTCCGAGGCGCTTCAACTGGTAGACAAGACGCTGGCCGACGATGCGGTGCGGTTTGGGCCGATGTCGGTCAATAAGACGGCGCAGGCCATCGAGGCGATTGTCGATCAATACGATCCCGGGGCGTTGCGGCGTACCCGCGCCCACGCGCGCAGCCGTGACGTGGTGATCGACTCCGCCGACGAGAAGTCGGGAACCGCGCCGTTCTGGGGCCGGTTGTATGCCACCGATGCCGCGGTGCTGGATCGGCGGCTGATGCAGATGGCTCACCAGGTGTGCGATGGCGATCCGCGCACCATCGCCCAGCGCCGCGCTGACGCATTGGGTGCCCTGGCTGCCAACGCCGATCGGCTGGCATGTGCGTGCGGGAATGCGGATTGCCCCGCGGCCGCCGAGCCCACTGATCAGACCGCCGCTGTGGTTGTCCATGTCGTTGCCGACGCGTCGGCAGTGAGCAGCCTGCCCGACCCGCACCTCTCAGGTGAGCCCAAGCATCGACCGATCACACGCCAGACCCCGCTGCATGAGGCGCTGGCACCGGATCCCGAGCCAGAGCCGCCGGGTGGCCGGGCTGCCAAGGCGCCCCCTGCGTTGATCACCAGCGGTGGTGTGGTGCCGACGTCGCTATTGGCCGAGTTAATCAGGGGTGGCGCGAAGCTTCAGCCGGTGCGGCATCCCGGTGACGCCGCACCGGAATCGGGATACCGTCCGTCGGCTGCGCTGGAGCGCTTTGTGCGCTGCCGGGATTTGACGTGTCGATTTCCTAACTGCGATCGCCCAGCCGAATTTTGCGACGTCGACCACACGGTGCCCTACCCGCTCGGGCCGACTCACCCGTCGAACTTGAAAACTCTATGCAGAAAGCATCATTTGTTGAAGACGTTCTGGTCCGGTCCCGATGGTTGGCGCGATGAGCAGCTGCCGAACGGCACGGTGACCTGGACGTCGCCGAGCGGTCACCAGTACACCACCTATCCGGGCAGTCGCCTGCTGTTTCCGAGCTTATGCGTGCCGACGGGCGAATTGCCTGCTGCGCCAAGGCCGAATCAGTGCCACAGCGGCCGTGGTGTCATGATGCCGGTGCGGCGACGAACTCGTGAGCAGGACCGCGCGCGGCGTATCGACGCAGAGCGCGTACTCAACGACGCCCACGTCGAAGAACGCAACCAGCCGCCACCCTTTTAGGTCAGCGCCGTCCCGCCGCTGCCTTGCGCTTGCTGGCGCGCCGACGACCGGGTGCGGGGAAGGGCGCACCGAAGTGAGGCACCTCCATCGGTCCGGTGTGGCGTGCCGCGGTGATCGCATTGCGCATCGGCCGCGCCAAGCCCGCGAACGAGGCCATGTCGAAGACCATTGGCGTCAGCAGTCGGTTGTGGACATAACCGAACGCACTGCCGGTGTCCGGATCGGCCCAGCCGAGTGTCCCGCCCAACCCGATATGCCCGAATCCCTTGAGCAGTCCGGGGATCGGCGATTCGTGATAACCGAGGTGGAATGGCATGGGCACGAACATATTCAGATCGGGCAGCACCCTCGGTCGACCGGCCAGCCCGCGCGCCAACTCGCCGGAGAGGAGCTCGGCGCCGTCGGCGCGCCCGTTGTTGGCCAGTGCGGCATACATCTTGGCCAACCCACGGCCGGTCACGACGCCGTTGGCTGCAGGCACTTCGCCGTCGAGGAATGGGATATCGCCTTGCACAAAAGATTTCATGCCCGGGAAATACATTGCGCCCAAGACTCCGGAAAACCGTAGCCCGGCGACCCTGGGTGCCACGAAGTTGACGATCGGATTGGCCTGTCCGCTTTGCGGCGCCAGGATCTGCGCCACCTGGGTGGGTGCGTCGGCTGGCGGGCGGCCGAGGTGAACTCCGTCGGTGTCGAGCGGACGCGCCACCTCGGTCCGGAAGAGTTCGCGCATTCCCAGACCGGTCACAGATCGGGCCAGCCCGGACAGCAGCCAGCCGTAGGTCAACGCGTGGTAGGCGGGCAGCCCGTGTAGATGATCGACCGGAGCGGCGGCCAGTCGTTCCTCCATCAGGTGGTGATCCATCAACTCGGTTTTGCTGACGCCGTTGAGGTGCGACAGTCCGGTGCGATGCCGCAGTACGTCGCGAATGGTGATGCCGGATTTGCCGTTGGCGCCGAACTCCGGCCAATACTCGGCGACTGGTGCGTCGTAGGACAGCAGTCCGCGGTCGACGAGGCGGTGGATGACGGTGGCGGCCACTCCCTTGGTCGCAGAGAACACCATCGCCCCGGTATCGGCCGTCCAGCGCACCTCGCCGGCTCGGTCGGACCACCCGGTCCACACATCGACGACCGGCCGCCCGTCGATGTACACCGATAGCGCGCCGCCGCCGAAGCGGCGCCCGGGGAACAGCTGCGCGAATAACCGGATGACGGCTCCGAAACGCGGATCGGCGGCACCCTGCACGCCGCGCGGCAGGCCGTCGTTGGCGCGCAGGAGCGACTGCTGGGTCACGCCATCAACGATGCTCCCGCACTGACAGCCCCGCCCGCGGAATCGAGATATTCGTCAGTTCGGCATCCGGGCTATGCCGACGACCGTCCCCGCAGCGTCGCCAGCGCCTTGTCGGCATGTGAGTTGAAGTTGAACTCACTGCCGATCACATCGAGGACCCTGTGATCGGTGTCGATGACAAACGTCGTGCGCTTCACCGGCATCAGCTTGCCCAGCAGCCCGCGCTTGACCCCGAACTGCGCAGCGACCGCTCCATCGGCATCCGACAGCAACGGGTAGTCGAAGCTGTGCGCGTCGGCGAACTTGGCCTGCTTGTCCACCGCGTCGGTGCTGATGCCGACCCGCTGCGCGCCGACGGCGGCGAACTCGCCGGCCACATCACGGAAGTGGCACGCCTCGCGGGTACAACCCGGCGTCATCGCTGCTGGATAGAAGAACAGCACCACGGGCCCATCGGCAAGCAGAGCACTCAACGTGCGCGGCGCTCCGGTCTGGTCGGGAAGCTCGAAGTCGGTCACGGTGTCACCGGTTTTCATGGCCGACACGCTACGCCTCGCCTGGCCATCTGCCGCGAGCGTAACGCCACCGCGATTTCGTAAGTGAAAAGGCGCAGCCACGTTACGTTCGCGAGCCGCCCACCCCCATCTGGGAGGATGACGGGGTGCATGC
Organism: Mycobacterium kyorinense; assembly: GCF_001672775.1. Lineage (GTDB taxonomy): Bacteria > Actinomycetota > Actinomycetes > Mycobacteriales > Mycobacteriaceae > Mycobacterium > Mycobacterium kyorinense_A. Next base: position 6,263 of record NZ_LZKJ01000045.1, read on the forward strand.
CGACCTCGCCACCACCTCACGTGAGGACTTCCGCGCGCTCGCAGCCGAGCACCGGGTAGTCCCGGTGACACGCAAGGTGTTGGCCGACGCCGAGACGCCGCTGTCGGCCTACCGCAAGCTGGCGGACAACCGGCCGGGAACCTTCCTGCTGGAGTCGGCCGAGAACGGTCGGTCGTGGTCGCGGTGGTCGTTCATTGGCGCCGGCGCGCCCTCGGCGTTGACTGTGCGCGACGGCGAAGCCGCGTGGCTGGGCACAGTGCCCCAGGACGCTCCCACCGGCGGTGATCCGTTGACAGCCCTGCATGCCACCCTCGAGTTGTTGGCTACTGCGGCGCTGCCCGGACTGCCGCCGCTTTCGGGCGGGATGGTGGGATTCTTCGCCTATGACCTGGTGCGACGGCTCGAACGCCTGCCCGCATTGGCCACCGACGACTTGCAACTACCCGACATGTTGCTGCTGCTGGCCACCGATCTGGCCGCCGTCGACCACCATGAGGGCACCATCACGCTGATCGCCAACGCGGTCAACTGGAACGGCACCGACGAGCGGGTGGACTGGGCTTACGACGACGCGATCGCTCGGCTCGACGTGATGACCGCGGCGCTGAGTCAGCCGCTACCTTCGACCGTGGCCACGTTCACCAGACCCGAGCCGCGGCACCGGGCCCAGCGCACCGTGGAGGAGTACGGCGGGATCGTCGAGCGTCTGGTCGGGGAAATCGAGCGCGGCGAAGCGTTTCAAGTGGTGCCGTCGCAGCGCTTCGAGATGGACACCGACGTCGCACCGATCGACGTCTACCGGATGCTGCGGGTATCCAACCCGAGCCCCTACATGTATCTGCTGCACGTGCCGAATGACGCTGGCGGAACAGCATTTTCGATCGTAGGCTCCAGCCCCGAGGCATTGGTCACCGTGCACGACCAGTGGGCGACAACTCATCCGATCGCCGGGACCCGGTGGCGCGGCCAGACCGAGGAAGAAGACCAGCTGCTGGAAAAGGAACTGCTGCACGACGACAAGGAGCGCGCCGAACACCTGATGCTGGTCGATTTGGGCCGCAACGATCTGGGCCGAGTCTGCGTGCCCGGCACCGTGCGCGTCGAGGACTACAGCCACATCGAGCGCTACAGCCACGTCATGCACCTGGTCTCCACGGTGACCGGGCTGCTCGCCGAGGGCCGCTCCGCGCTGGACGCGGTGACCGCTTGCTTCCCGGCAGGCACGCTGTCCGGCGCGCCGAAGGTGCGTGCGATGGAGCTGATCGAGGAGGTGGAGATGACCCGACGCGGCCTATACGGCGGCGTGATCGGCTACCTCGACTTCGCCGGCAACGCCGACTTCGCGATCGCGATCCGCACCGCGCTGATGCGCGACGGCACCGCCTACGTGCAGGCCGGCGGCGGAGTGGTGGCCGACTCCAATGGCCCCTACGAACACACCGAGGCGACGAACAAGGCCCGTGCGGTGCTGAACGCGATCGCCGCCGCGGAGACGCTCTCCGCCCCCGACACCGGCCGCGATGGCTGACGCCGGTCGGGGCCGGCTGACAATCCGGATCGCCCAACTGCTGTTGGTGATCGCGGCAGCGGGGTTGTGGGCGGCCTCGCGGCTGCCGTGGGTCGCTGTCCAGTCGTTCGACGGACTCGGACAACCCAAGACCATCACCCTCTCCGGCGGGTCGTGGTCGACCGCGCTGCTGCCGCTGGCGGTATTGCTGCTGGTCACCGCGGTGGCGACGGTGGCCGTGCGCGGTTGGCCGCTGCGCATGGTGGCCGTGTTGGTCGCAGCGGCCAGTCTGGCGATCGGTTACCTGGCCATCAGCCAATGGGCGGTGCGGGACGTGGCGGTGCGAGCAGCCGACCTCGCGCACATCTCCCTGCTCACGCTGGTCGGAAGCCAGCGGTATCACACCGGTGCGGCGATAACCCTGGCGGCAGCGGTATGCACGCTGGTCGGAGCGGTATTACTGATGCGGTCGGCCGCCCCGGCAGGATCCACAAAGTACGTCGCGCCAGCGGTCCGCCGAGCGCAAGCAGAGCAGCACGACGGGGACATGTCGGAGCGGATGATCTGGGATGCGCTCGACGAGGGCCGCGACCCGACGCGACACGACCCGGACACCGAGGGTCGGTGACGGACGGCGCGCTGACGGCCGCTACCCTTTCGGTGAACGTCATCGAAATCTGCGGGGCCCGCGGGGAAGGACCGACAGGTATGAGTTCGGCAACCGTGCTCGACTCCATCATCGAAGGAGTCCGCGCCGACGTTGCCGCTCGCGAAGCCGTCGTGAGTCTGCCCGAGATCAAAGCCGCCGCCGCGGCGATGCCAGCCCCGCTCGATGTGATGGCCGCGCTTCGCGAGCCGGGAATCGCGGTTATCGCCGAAGTCAAACGTGCCAGTCCGTCGGCGGGCCAACTGGCGTCGATCGCCGACCCGGCCGCGCTGGCCCGAACCTACGAAGACGGCGGCGCGCGAATCATCAGCGTGCTCACCGAGCAGCGCCGATTCCATGGTTCGCTGGCCGATCTCGACGCGGTGCGTGCGGCTGTGTCGGTGCCGGTGTTGCGTAAAGATTTTGTGGTGGGGCCCTACCAGATTCACGAGGCGCGCGCCCACGGCGCCGACATGCTGCTGCTGATCGTTGCCGCGCTCGAACAGTCGGCGCTGGTGTCGATGTTGGAGCGCACCGAGTCGCTCGGTATGACTGCACTGGTCGAAGTCCACACCGAGGAAGAAGCCGACCGTGCGCTCAAAGCCGGCGCCCGGGTGATCGGGGTGAATGCCCGCGATCTGATGACGCTGAAAGTCGACCGGGATTGCTTCGCCCGCATTGCTCCTGGCCTACCGAGCGACGTGATCAGAATCGCCGAATCCGGTGTGCGAGGCACTGCCGATCTGCTGGCCTACGCCGGTGCCGGTGCTGACGCGGTGTTGGTCGGTGAGGGTCTGGTCACCAGTGGCGATCCCCGCGCCGCCGTCGCCGACTTGGTCACCGCGGGCAGGCACCCCTCTTGCCCGAAGCCGGCCCGCTAGATCAGCTAGTCCGCATGGACATTGAGTGATGGCAGACTTTTCCGGTCCGGAACTCCCGCGTTCCAGCGCGGCCATCGCCGAACCGACCAGCCACGACCCCGATTCACGGGGGCATTTCGGCGCATACGGCGGCCGATTCGTCGCCGAGGCGCTGATGGCGGTGATCGAAGAGGTCACCGCCGCCTACGACAAGGCCCGCACCGATCAGGGATTCCTCGATGCCCTCGACAAGTTGCAGGCACACTACACCGGCCGGCCGTCTCCGCTGTACGAAGCGACACGCCTGTCCGACCATGCTGACGGTGCGCGGATCTTTCTCAAGCGAGAAGACCTGAACCACACTGGTTCTCACAAGATCAACAACGTGCTCGGGCAGGCATTGCTGGCCCGCCAAATGGGTAAAACCCGCGTTATCGCCGAGACCGGGGCCGGCCAGCACGGCGTGGCCACCGCCACAGCGTGCGCGCTGCTCGGTCTGGACTGTGTCATTTATATGGGCGCGGTCGATACGGCGCGCCAAGCGCTCAACGTGGCCCGGATGCGGTTGCTGGGCGCCGAAGTGGTGTCGGTGGAATCCGGGTCCAAAACTCTCAAAGATGCGATCAATGAGGCTTTCCGGGATTGGGTCACCAATGCCGACAACACCTACTACTGCTTCGGCACCGCCGCGGGACCGCATCCGTTTCCGACCATGGTGCGCGATTTCCAGCGGGTCATCGGACTCGAAACGCGCGTGCAGATTCAGGACCAGGCGGGCCGGTTGCCCGACGCCGTCACGGCGTGCGTCGGAGGCGGATCCAACGCCATCGGGATTTTCCATGCGTTCCTCGACGACCCCGGTGTTCGGCTGATCGGCTTCGAAGCCGCCGGCGACGGCGTCGAAACCGGACGCCATGCCGCAACATTCACCGGCGGGTCACCGGGAGCGTTCCAGGGGTCGTTCTCGTATTTGTTGCAAGACGAAGACGGCCAAACCATTGAGTCACACTCGATTTCGGCAGGCCTGGACTATCCCGGGGTCGGCCCGGAACACGCGTGGCTCAAAGAAATCGGCCGCGCAGAGTATCGGCCGATCACCGACACCGAGGCAATGGACGCGTTCAGTCTGCTTTGCCGCACCGAGGGCATCATCCCAGCCATCGAGTCTGCGCATGCGGTGGCAGGCGCGCTCAAACTCGGTGTCGAGTTGGGCAGGGGAGCGGTCATCGTGGTGAATTTGTCTGGCCGCGGCGACAAAGACGTCGAAACCGCCGCGAAGTGGTTCGGTCTGCTGGAGGACCGCGGGTGACCGTGGAGCAGAGCGAAACAAGCCGGCTGGGAGATCTTTTCAGCTCATGTCGACGGGATAACCGGGCAGCGCTGATTGGTTATCTGCCCACCGGATACCCCGACGTCCCCGCATCGGTCAGCGCGATGACCGCGTTGGTCGAATCGGGCTGCGACTTGGTGGAAGTCGGCGTTCCGTATTCGGATCCGGGTATGGACGGGCCGACGATCGCGACGGCTTCCGAGGCCGCGCTTCGCGGTGGCGTACGGGTGCGCGACACCTTGGCCGCCGTGGAGGCCATCAGCGCCGCCGGTGGTCGCGCGGTCGTCATGACCTACTGGAACCCGGTACTGCGCTATGGGATTGATGCGTTCGCGCGGGACCTCGCCGCGGCAGGCGGCCACGGCTTGATTACGCCGGACCTCATCCCAGACGAGGCCGACGAGTGGTTGGCCGCCTCTGAGGAGCACCGCTTGGATCGGATCTTCCTCGTTGCGCCGTCGTCGACGCCGCAACGGTTGGCGGCGACGGTCGATGCATCGCGCGGGTTTGTCTACGCCGCGTCCACCATGGGTGTCACTGGCGCCCGTAACGCGGTGTCGCAGGCCGCACCCGAGTTGGTGCACCGGGTACGAGCGGTTTCCGACATACCTGTCGGCGTGGGCCTGGGTGTGCGGTCGGCTGAGCAGGCGGCGCAAATCGCCGGATACGCTGACGGGGTCATCGTCGGCTCGGCGTTGGTGTCGGCGCTGTCCGACGGCGTCGCCGCGCTCCGCGCGCTGACCGAAGAGCTTGCTGCAGGTGTGCGCCAAAGGATTTCCACATCATGACGACAACCGTGCTTGCGTATTTTCCGAGTCCACCACGAGGAGTGTGGCACCTGGGGCCCGTCCCGATTCGGGCCTATGCGCTGTTCATCATCATTGGCATCGTGGCCGCGCTGGTGATCGGTGATCGGCGGTGGGTGGCTCGGGGCGGGGAGCGCGGGGTCATCTACGACATCGCGCTGTGGGCCGTACCTTCCGGGCTGATCGGTGGTCGCCTCTATCATCTGGCTACCGATTGGCGGACATATTTCGGTGAGGCTGGCGCGGGCTTGGGCGCCGCTTTCCGAATTTGGGACGGCGGATTGGGGATTTGGGGCGCAGTAGCGCTGGGCGGCGTCGGTGCGTGGATAGGCTGCCGACATCGCGGTATCCCACTTCCCGCCTTCGCTGATGCGGTCGCGCCAGGAATTGTGTTGGCGCAGGCAATCGGTCGGCTCGGAAACTACTTCAACCAGGAGCTCTACGGCCGGGAGACCACGCTGCCGTGGGGCTTGGAGATCTTCTATCGCCAGGACCCGGCGGGCTTCACCGACGTGCACTCCCTCGACGGGGTGTCGACCGGCGAGCTCGCGATGATTGTGCATCCGACGTTTCTTTACGAATTGCTCTGGAACGTCCTGGTATTCGTCGCGCTCATTTATCTCGATCGGCGGTTCAGGATCGGCCATGGTCGGCTGTTCGCGCTGTATGTCGCCGGGTATTGCTTTGGAAGGTTCTGCGTCGAGCTGCTGCGCGACGACATCGCCACCCATATCGCCGGGATTCGAATCAACTCCTTCACAGCGACTTTCGTCTTCATCGGCGCCGTGGTCTATCTCATTCTGGCCCCCAAGGGCCGCGAGGATTTGGCGGTGCCCGCTGCAACGGCTGCCGAGCTTGCACCCGTGGGATCCGCATCGACGGCCGCACCGGCGGCGGATATCTCGGAGCCGGTTGATTCCGTAGAGCCGGCGCCTGCGGCTGAAGCGGAAGCGGTCGGGGCCGAGGAACTCGATACGGCGGCACAGCCGACCGAAGAGGCGGAGGCGGTCGCGGCAGCAGCCGAAGAAGCTGAAGCCGACGCCGCCGTGACGGAGGTAGCGGCTGACGCTGAGTTGCCAGAGTCTGACGCGGAAGAAGCCGAGGCTGAAGAGGTCGAGGAAGCCGAGGCTGAGCCGGAGCCCGAGTCCGAGGTCGAGGCGGAGGAGCCCGAAGCGGAGGAGTCCGAGCCTGCAGTGGCCGCGGAAGCCGAGGCTGAGACCGACGTTGAGGAGCCTGAGCTTGGCGAGGTCGAGGAAGCGGAGGCTGAGACCGACGTTGAAGAGCCTGAGCTTGACGAGACCGAGGCTGAAGCAGAGGACGCAGAGGCCGAGACCGAACCGGAGGACATAGAAGCCGAAGAGCCCGAGGCCGAAGAGGAAGAAGAGGCCGAGGCGGAGGAGCCTGAGGCCGAAGAGGAAGAAGAGCCCGAGTCGGCCGACGTCGCCGCCGAGGAAGCCGAAGAACCTGTGCCGGATATGGCTGAGCCGGCCAGTCCCACCCCGACGGGGTGGAGGTCGCGGTTGAGCAGGCTAAGGCGCAGGTCGGCACGATAAGGACCCGCAATCGCCGGCGGAACTGGCATGCTGAAGGACGTGACCGACCCTTCTGGCGAATCGCGTCCGCAGCCACCGGGCTATCCGCCCTATTCGCCGCCGCCACCACAGCCCTACCCGCCGTATCCGCCGGGCAACGTCGCTGACCCCGCGGCGCCCTACGGCCGGCACCCGCTGACCGGCGAGCCGCTGTCGGACAAATCGAAGGTCGTGGCCGGCCTTCTCCAGCTGATCGGGCTGGTCGGCATCGTCGGCGTCGGTCGCATCTACATCGGACAGACCGGATTGGGCATTGCCCAGATGATTGTGGGCCTGGTGACCTGTGGCCTCGGCGCAGTCATCTGGGGCGTCGTCGACGCCGTGCTAATGCTCACCGACAAAGTGCGCGACCCGCAGGGCCGCCCACTGCGTGATGGAACTTAGCCGAGGTGTAATCGGTTCTGGCGCGCTGCTGGTAGCCGCCGTCGCGTACGTCGGGCTGGTCGATCCGCATCAGCAGAATTCGATCTACCCCTCCTGCCCGTTCCGGCTACTCACCGGCTGGAACTGCCCGCTGTGTGGAGGCCTTCGCATGACGCACGACCTCCTCCACGCCGACCTCGTCGCCGCAGTCGCCGACAACGTGTTTGTGCTCATCGGCATGCCAATGCTGGCGGCGTGGATTCTCCTCCGCCGCCGCCGCCACAAAGCCGTACTGCCGTTGCCCGCGGTCATCACCGTGTCGGTCGCCACAGTCGCGTGGGCCGTACTGCGCAACCTGCCTGGTTTCCCGCTGGTTCCGACGCTCGTTACCGGGTAGGTCGGCCACCGCGACTATGCTGTGTCGTCGTGACGAGGCGCGGCAAGATCGTCTGTACTCTCGGCCCGGCCAGTAACACTGACGAGTCGGTCAGAGCGCTGGTCGAGGCTGGAATGGACGTCGCCCGAATGAACTTCAGCCACGGCGACTACAGCGACCACAAGGCCGCTTACGAACGCGTTCGAGCCGCCTCGGATGCCACCGGTCGCGCCGTCGGAGTGCTGGCCGACCTCCAAGGCCCGAAGATCCGATTGGGCCGGTTCGCCGACGGCCCCACCTACTGGGCGAACGGCGAAACAGTGCGGATCACCGTCGCCGACTGCCCCGGCAGTCACGACCGAGTGTCAACGGCCTACAAGCAGTTGGCCCAAGACGCGGTCCCGGGCGACCGGGTTCTGATTGACGACGGCAAGGTCGGCTTGGTGGTCGAAGACATCGACGGCGACGACGTGGTCTGCACTGTCACCGAAGGTGGGCCGGTAAGCAACAACAAGGGAATGTCGCTGCCGGGGATGAACGTGTCGGCTCCTGCCTTGTCCGACAAGGACGTTGAGGATCTGGAGTTCGCGCTGGACCTGGGTGTCGACATGGTGGCGCTGTCGTTCGTGCGATCGCCGTCCGATGTCGAACTGGTGCACGAGGTGATGGACCGGGTCGGGCGTCGGGTGCCGGTGATCGCCAAACTCGAGAAGCCGGAAGCCATCGACAATCTGGAAGCGGTGGTACTGGCCTTCGACGCCGTGATGGTGGCCCGCGGTGACTTAGGTGTAGAGCTGCCGCTCGAAGAGGTCCCGCTCGTGCAGAAGCGGGCCATCCAAATGGCCCGGGAGAACGCGAAACCCGTCATCGTCGCCACGCAAATGCTCGACTCGATGATCGAGAACTCACGCCCCACCCGGGCCGAGGCGTCCGACGTCGCCAACGCTGTGCTGGACGGCGCCGACGCGTTGATGCTGTCCGGGGAAACCGCCGTCGGCAAGCACCCGCTGGCCGCAGTCCAGACGATGGCACGAATTGTCTGCGCCGTCGAAGAGAATTCGACAGCCGCGCCGCCGCTGACCCACGTGCCCCGCACCAAACGCGGCGTGATCTCTTATGCCGCTCGCGACATCGGCGAGCGGCTCGACGCCAAAGCCCTGGTCGCGTTCACCCAGTCCGGAGACACTGTGCGGCGGCTGGCCCGTTTGCACACCCCGCTGCCGCTGCTGGCCTTCACGCCACTGCCCGAGGTGCGCAGCCAGCTTGCGATGACCTGGGGCACCGAGACATTCATCGTTCCGACCATGCAGTCCACCGACGCGATGATCCGCCTGGTCGACAAAGCGTTACTCGATCTCGGCCGCTACAAACGCGGTGATCTCGTCGTCATCGTCGCCGGCGCCCCGCCCGGCACTGTCGGCTCCACCAACTTGATCCATGTGCACCGCATCGGCGAGGACGACGTCTAGCCGGGCAATTAGGCTTCAGCGGTGACCGACTTCGACGAGTTGATGGCGATCCTGGATCTTCGCTGCGTGGCCGACGATGTCTTCATCGGATCGCACGCCAGCAAGAATCCGCCTCGAACCTTCGGCGGCCAGCTCATGGCGCAATCGTTCGTCGCGGCCAGTCGCACCCTGACCCGCGATTTGCCGGCCAACGCGTTCTCCGTTCACTTCGTCAACGGCGGCGACACCGACAAGGACATCGAATTCCGGGTACTGCGGTTGCGCGACGAACGCCGCTTCGCCAACCGCCGCATCGATGTGACACAGAACGGCACTTTGCTGGCGACCGCAATGATCTCGTACCTGTCCGGCGGACGCGGCCTCGAGCACAACATCGAACCGCCCGATGTCGCCCAACCAGACGCTTTGACACCGGTCAAAGAACTGCTGCGCGGCTACGAAGACAAAGTTCCGTTGTTCGTCAACGCGCTGCAACCCATCGAGTGGCGCTACACCAACGACCCGTCGTGGGTAATGCGCGACAAGGGAGAACGGCTCGACTACAACCGCGTCTGGGTGAAAGCCGACGGCAAGCTGCCCGACAATCCCACCCTGCACACCGCGACAATGCTGTACTGCTCGGACACCACGGTGCTGGACTCGATCATCACCACGCATGGGTTGTCGTGGGGATTCGACCGCATATTTGCCGCCACCGTCAATCACTCCGTGTGGTTTCACCGCCAGGTCAATTTCGACGACTGGGTGCTGTACTCCACGTCGTCGCCGGTGGCGACAGATTCCCGTGGGTTGGGCACCGGCTATTTCTTCGATCGCTCCGGACAGCCCGTCGCCACCGTGGTGCAGGAAGGCGTCGTGAAATATTTCCCCAGCTCACGCGGATAACAAACCGAGCGGCGGCACACGGCAACGATCTGATTGCGACGCGCGCCAGACCAGTACAGCAATCGGCGTCGAAGCGTAGCGTTCTGGGTACTAACACCTAGACCGGAACGGCGACGTAGAGCAACCGGAGGTGTGTGTGAACCAGTCGTCGGTCGGCGTCGCCCCCAGCGTCCGCCCAAGCGAGCGGGTCGTCGTACACGTCGATTCGCCAGCGGCCCGCTGGATCGGCGCGTTTGCCCTGCTCGGCGCGACGTGCTGGCTGATTGCGATCGTTGTGCGCGAACACTTGCAGGCCGACTGGGAGCCTGCGGGCCGGCTGGCCTGGTCGCTGACAGTGCTGGCCGCAGTCACGCTGATCGCCCGTGGCATCTTCCTCGGCCGTCCCGTGACGGCCAAGCATGCAGCGGTTGCGGTCTTCATGTTGTTCGCCGGCATCGCCGCGCACGTGCTGTCCTTTGATCTGCTCGGTCACCTGCTGGTCGCCGGGACGGGGCTAGCGCTGATGTGGCCGACGTCGGCGCGCCCGCAACCGGCGGACCTGCCCAGGGTATGGGCGCTGATCCAAGCGACCGCCGGCGATCCACTCGCGCCGTTCGCCATGCAGGTGGGCAAGTGCCACCATTTCAGTTCGGACGGTAAGGCGGCGCTGGCGTACTGCACCCGCATCGGATATGCGGTCGTCAGCGGTGACCCGATCGGTGACGAAGCGCAATTTCCGGAACTGGTCAGCGATTTCGCGGCCATGTGTCACACCCGTGGTTGGCGGATTGTGGTGTTGTGTTGCAGCGAGCGCAAACTCGGGTTATGGAGCAACTCAGCCGCCCTGGGGCAGTCGTTGCGGGCCGTGCCGATCGGTCGGGATGTCGTTATCGACGTGCGCAACTTCGAAATGGTCGGCCGTAAGTTCCGTAATCTGCGCCAGGCCGTCAAGCGCACCCACAATTTCGGTATCACCACCGAAATCCTGTGTGAACAGAACCTCGATGCGCAGCAACTCGCCGAACTGACCGAAGTGCTGAAAGCGTCGCCCAGTGGCGCCCACACGGAGCGCGGGTTTTCGATGGCGCTCGACGGTGCGTTGGAAGGCCGCTATCCAGGGGTGCAGTTGATCGTCGCCAGGGACGCCGCGGGGCGTGTGCAAGGTTTCCACCGCTACGCTGTTGCCGGCGGCGGAAGCGACCTGTCTCTCGACGTGCCGTGGCGTCGACGCGGGTCCCCCAACGGAATCGACGAGCGGCTCAGTGTAGACATGGTCAATGCCGCGAAAGAGGCTGGGGCACAACGGCTATCGCTGGCGTTCGCTGCGTTCCCGGAGATCTTCGACGAAAAGCATCGCTCACGGACGCAGAGCATTTTCTACCGGCTGATTCACCTTGGTGACCCGCTGATTGCGCTCGAATCGCTGTACCGCTATTTGCGCAAGTTCCGTTCGCTGGGCGATCGGCGCTATGCGCTGGTGAGATTGACTCAAGTGGTTCCGCTGCTCTACGTGCTGATGTCGCTCGAGTTCATGCCGCGACGACGGCGGCTTTGAAACCTACGGGGTGGGCGGGGGAGTTGTCAGCGTGCCGCTGATGTGGTTCTGGACCTTTTCCCGGAACTGATCCGCGCACTGCTGCTGGCGGATTCGGTTCGAGCCGGCGTTCTCCAGGCAGTCGAAGTAGGTGTCGCCGCCGACGTCTTTCCACAGAGTCAGCCAGATCGGAATGAAGGCCAAGCCGACGACGATCGCCACCACACCCAGCGCGATACCGGCGATTGCCACCCCACCGTTGTTGGCCTGGCCGCGTTTTGCCCGCGACCACCCGAAAAACCCGACGGCCACCGCAGCGATTCCGAGGATGACGCCGCCGAAGACCGACCACACCATCGCCAACCCGACGATCGCCACCACCAGCGCGACAACGCCGAGCCCGTTTCGTGGCGTGACAGGGGGCGCTGGATAACCGAAATACGTGTGGCCGGGTGGCAGATAGCCGCCGGGCTGATATGGATATTGGTACGGCGTTCCGGTTTCCGTACTCTTCTCCGGCGTTTCGGGCCTCTCCGACGGTCCGTCGGGGAATTCGGTCATGGCTCGCTTTCCGGATCGGGCGGCGTGGACGACTCTCAGCCAGGGTACCTGCCATCGCCAACGGTCAGTTCGGCACAGTGCATGGCCTCAGGCAGGTGGTGGGTGGCCACCACGACGGATCGCTGTTGATCGATGAGCCCGCTGGTGGGATCAAGCAGAGCACGCAGAAGCGGTTCGGCATCAGCGGCATCGAGATGTTCGGTCGGTTCGTCGAGCAGTACGATTCGTGCCGGTGAGATCATGGCCCGGGCCAGCAACAGTCGCCTGCGTTGCCCCGCTGAAAGCGCCTGTGCTCCGCCGGCCAGTACCGTCGCCAAACCATCGGGCAGGCTGGTTACCCAGCCGTCGAGGCCGACCTGCCGCAGGACCGCGGCCAGCTCGTCATCTCGGCAGTCTCCCCGCGCGACCAGCAAGTTGTCCCGCACAGTCGTCGCGAAGATGTGCGCATCCTCAGCGAAAAAGCCGATCGCAGAGCGTAATTCAGGCTCAGCGATGCTGCCGAGGGGCACACCGTCGAGGGTGACGTCCCCGTGCAACGACGGCAGCAAGCCGGCAAGCGTCATCAGCAGCGTCGTCTTGCCGGAGCCGCTGGCGCCGGTGACGGCCAGTCTGGCACCCCGCGCAAGATCAATAGTCCAGGGGGGCGGCGCGCACGAGCCCGGGTGACCGCTACGCACGCCCACCGCAACGAGTCGCCCCGCCGTCGAAGCCGGCGGCGCAACCTCGGTGGCCCGGATAATCGGCGGCGCTGAGGGGAGCAGGTCGAGCAATCGTCGCGCGGCCAGCCGTGACCGCGTCAATTGGACGGCGGCGGCCGGTAGTGCAAGCGTGGCCTCGAAGGCCGACAACGGCAACAACATCAAAATGGCCAGTGTCGTCGGGGCGACGGTGGTGGCCATGCCGATACCTGCCACCGCAGCGCCGAGCACACTGACTCCGATCGCGGCGGTCGGCATCGCCTCGGCGACGGCGGCCGGTCTCGCCGCGGAGTCAACGGCGACGCCCCAATCACGCTGGCGCCGCTGAGACTCCGCGATAACGCCGGACAGAGTGCCCCCGACGCGCAGCTCAGCCGCGTGCTCCAGGGCTAGCATCGCTGACACGTTCCGGTCCGAATAATGCTGCCGCGCCAGGGTTTCCTGAGCTGTCGCCGCGCGTGCAGCCAACCAGGGTGCAACCACACCAACGAGGAGCAGACAGAACGCCATAATCGCGGCGGCAAGTACGGAGATGACCGCGACGACTGCCGTCGCCGCCACGGCCAGCACTGCCGCGACGCTGATCGGCAGCACCGCGCGGACCAGCGCGTCGCCCAACTGGTCGACATCGGCGCCCACCCGGGCAACCAGTTCGCCGCTGTGCAGCCGGGCCGCGGCTTCTGCCGGTCCGTGCGCCAGGCGATGATAGATCTGGGTGCGGGCGGTTCCCGCAGCGCGCAGTGCGGTGTCATGGCTGGCCAGCCGCTCGCAATAATGCAGTACCCCACGGGAAATCGCGAGTGTCCGCACCGCCACCACGGCGACCGACAGATCCAGCACGGGCGGCATCTGCCAGGCACGGGTGATCAGCCAGGCCGACACCCCGGCCAGCGCCAACGCGCTGGTCAACGAAAGCGCACCGAGTGCGATGGCCAGCAGCAGCCGCGCCCAGCGTGGGCGCAGCAGCCGTATCGCGGTCCGAAGTGGATCAGACGCGGGCATGATCCACATTCCTTTCTCGACTGACCTCGATGACTCGGTCGCCGATGCCGACGACCTGCTGGCGATGTCCGACGACCACCACGGTCGCACCGGCGCGGGCTCTTTCGACGATGGCCCGCAACACCGTGGCTTCGGTGGCAGCGTCGAGGTGGGCGGTGGGCTCGTCGAGCAGCAACACCGGCGCCACCGACCCCAGCGCACGGGCCAGGCCGAGGCGCTGCCGCTGTCCCAACGACAGGCCGACGCCGCCGCGTCCAATCACCGTGTCCGGACCGTCAGGCAGATCCGCCAACACCGCATCGAACCCCGATGCGGCGCAGGCGCTCTCACCATCCGGCAGGCGGCCGAACAGCGCCAGGTTGTCGGAGATGGTGCCAGGGACCAGTACTGGGCGCTGCGCCAGCCAGGACACTTGCCGCCACCATGCCGACGGGTCCAAATCGGTGACGTCGGTACCAGCCACGGTGACCCGGCCCGACGTGGGCGTGGTGAGACCCGCGATCACCTGCAACGTGGTGCTTTTGCCGACCCCGTTGGCCCCGGCCAGCACGGTCACCTGACCGGGCTCGATCACGGCGCTGAGTGCGCGCGGCGCTAAGCCGTCACGACCCGCAACACTGAGATCCTCGAGCCTGATCGACGCACCGCGGGCGATCACCGTGCGCGTTCCATGCACCGCGGCCGCGGATCTCTCGATCATCGCGAAGGCCTTGTCGGCCGCGGCGCGACCGTCCTGGGCGGCGTGGAACTCGACGCCAATGCGCCGCAGGGGCCAGTACACGTCGGGCACCAACAGCAACACCGTCAACGCCGCGGTGAGGCTGATTTCACCGAACACCAGCCGGAGCCCGATGCTGACGGCGACGACAGCCACGCCGAGCATGGCCAGCAGCTCCAACACCAACGCGGAGAGGAAAGCGATCCTCAGCGTAGCCATCGCCGAACGTCGGTGAGCTGCACCGAGTTCGGCAATGCGGTGCTCGGGGCCGCTGGCACGTCCGAGAGCGCGCAGGGTGGGAATCCCCGCGATCAGATCCAGCAGCCGGGCTTGCAGCGTGGTCATCGCGGCCAGAGCCGCCGCCGAGCGGTCGGCGGTGGCCAGGCCGATCAACACCATGAAGATCGGAATGAGTGGCAGCGTGATCAGCACTACCACCGCTGATTTGAGATCGTAGGCTCCCAGCACGATCACGCTGGCCGGGGTCAGGATGGCTGCCAGCAGCAACGCGGGCAGATATGCGGTGAAGTAAGGGCGCAAACCGTCCAGCCCGCGCGTCACCACCACTGCGGCGGCGTCGCGCTGCTCTGCTTGTTGTCTGGGTTCTCGCGCCGTCACCGCCGTGAGAACCTGACCGCTGAGGTCGGCGATCACCGCGCTGGCCCCGCGTTGGCCCAGCCGTGCCTGAAGCCAGTGCGCTGCAGTCCGAAGCGCCCACAACGCGGACAGGATCGACAGCGCCGGCGCCCACTGCACGAGGCTGCGTCCGGTCGGGTCGGTGATTACCCGAGCGACGATGTGCGCCAGCATGATCGCCGAGCCGATCGCGCAGGCGGAGATCACCACACCGCAGCACACGGTCGCCGCAAGGAAGCTGCGCAGCGGGGCGGACCTCCGCCACAATCGCGGGTCCAGCGGTGCCCGACTGCTCGTGCTCAGGATGCTCGCCTCACCAGCCCGATCGCCGGTGGTATCCGGTCAGTCGAAATGCGCTGGCGGAAAACCCAATACGTCCACGCTTGATACACCATCGCCAGCGGCGCAAAGATCACCGCAGCCCACGTCATGATCTTCAACGTGTACGGGGTGGAGGACGCGTTCTCGATCGTCACGCTCCACTGCGGGTTCAGTGTCGACGGCACCAGGTTCGGATACAACACGCCGAACAGCAACACCACCACTGCGGCGACGACCAGGCTGGCGCAGAAGAACGCCCAACCTTCACGTTTGCGGCCGGCCGCCAATACCACCGCTGCCAACTGCGCGACAACCGCGGCGGCCAACACCAGCCACGTCCAGCTTTTACCGTGAGCCAGTTGCGTCCAAATCCCGAAGCCGCCAACCAGCGCCGTCACCGGCAGCGACAGCCACCCCGCGATCCGCAACGCGTCGTCGCGGATCGCGCCCGACGTTTTCAGCGCGATGAACAGCGCGCCGTAGAACATGAACAGGCCCGCCGTCGCCAACCCGCCCAGCACCGTATAGGCGTTCAGCACATCGGTGATCGACAGGT
This sequence comes from Mycobacterium kyorinense, assembly GCF_001672775.1. Lineage (GTDB taxonomy): Bacteria > Actinomycetota > Actinomycetes > Mycobacteriales > Mycobacteriaceae > Mycobacterium > Mycobacterium kyorinense_A. Next base: position 22,102 of record NZ_LZKJ01000045.1, read on the forward strand.
GAACGTGGTGGTTGGCGTCCACCGGAAGGCCGCGGACCAGGATCGCGAATGCCACGCCCCAGAGCACTGCGGGCAGCCAGGAGCCGGCCGCGATCCCGAAGTCGGCCCAGCCGCGCCACTGGGTGTCGTCAATCTTGCCGCGCCACTCGATGGCTACTGCACGCAGGATCATGCCGAACAGGATCGCCAGCAGCGGCAGGTAAAGCGCGGAGAACACGGTGGCATACCAGCCTGGGAACGCGGCGAACATCGCACCGCCGGCGGTGATCAGCCACACCTCGTTGCCATCCCATACCGGACCGATGGTGTTGAGTGCGGTGCGCCTGTTTATCTCCGGGTCGCCGCTGCCCAGGCGGGCGAGTGGCTCCATGAGCATGCCCACACCGAAGTCGAAACCCTCGAGGATGAAAAATCCGAGGAACAACACTGCGAGCAAGCCGAACCACAGTTGGTGAAGTGCCACAGGTCAACTCCTCCCTAGTACGCAAATGACAGCGGCGCCACCTCGTCGGCGTCGGGTGGGCTCGGCGGCGCCGGTTCGGCGTCGTGTTCCTGCGGTCCTTCCACCACATAGCGTTTCAGCAAAAAGAACCAGATGACCGCCAGCACCGCATAAACAAGAGTGAACGTCACCAACGAGGTGACGACCATCCCAGGCGCATGGTTTGACACGCCTTCGGCAACGGTAAGGCGGACCTGTTGGTCGCCGGTGGGGTTAGGCACGACGATCCAGGGCTGGCGGCCCATCTCGGTGAACACCCAGCCGGCGCTGTTGGCCAAAAACGGTGCAGGAATGGTCAATAACGCCAGCCACGAGAACCACCGCTGATCGGGGATCCGGCCGCGGCGGGTCACCCACAAGGCGGTCAGCGCGAACAGCAGCGGGATCGCCAGAAAGCCGATCATCGCGCGGAACGACCAGTAGGTGACGAACAGGTTGGGCCGGTAGTCACCTGCGCCAAACCGGTCTTGGTAGTCGCGCTGAATATCGCGGACGCCGTGCAACGTCACGTCGTTGAATCGACCCTTGGCCAAAAACGGCAGCACGTACGGCACCTCGATGACGCGGGTCAGAGCGTCGCAGTTGTTTTGCCGGCCGACGGTCAGGATGGAGAAGTCGGGGTCGGTGGCGGTGTCGCACAACGATTCTGCCGACGCCATTTTCATCGGCTGTTGATGGAACATCAACTTGCCTTGCACGTCACCGGTGACGAACAATCCGGCCGCCGCCGCAAGCGCGACCCAGCACCCCATGATCGTCGCGGGGCGGTACATGGTGCGCGCATCCTCTGTGGCTGTTCCGTTGTGCGAGCGAACCATCCACCACGCGCACACCGCTGCGACGAACGTTCCACCGGTCAGCAACGCGCCGGTGACCGCATGTGAGACCGCTGCCTGGGCAGTGTTGTTCGTGAAGAGAGCCATAATGCTGTCCAGCTCGGCACGTTTGGTCTCCGGGTTATAGTGCGCGCCGACTGGGTGCTGCATGAACGAGTTGGCCGCAATGATGAAGAACGCGGACACGTTGACGGAGATCGCGACAATCCAGATGCATGCCAGGTGCACCAACCTGGGCAGCCTGCTCCACCCGAAGATCCACAACCCGATGAACGTGGATTCGAAAAAGAATGCGGCCAGACCTTCCATGGCCAAGGGCGCGCCGAAGACGTCGCCGACGAAGCGGGAGTACTCACTCCAATTCATCCCGAACTGGAATTCCTGCACGATCCCGGTCGCGACGCCAAGCGCGAAGTTGATCAAAAACAGCTTGCCGAAGAACTTGGTGAGCCGATACCAGGCGACGTTGTCCGTGACGACCCAGACCGTCTGCATGACCGCGATCAGCGGCGCCAGGCCGATCGTGAGCGGCACGAAGATGAAGTGGTAGACGGTGGTGATCCCGAACTGCCACCGCGATACGTCGACGACGTCCATCTGGCAACTCCCCACACTGCGGAGCGGGTCCCGCTACGACCAACTACGACGCAGTGTAGTAGCTGCGTGCGTGATGAGCTACCACTGTCGTGAAGGTCACGATGTGCTGGTCAGATCGCTCCGGACGGCTCACTGGAGATGGGTTGGCCAATCCCGCGGTTGAGTGCTTTGGATGCGCTGCGGATACCGAACGACGAGACGATCTCAAATACGCCGATGACGATCAGCCAGATGCCGACGACCAGTGTCAGGATCCACAGCGATTCGAAGGGCGATGCGATGACGACGATGCCGGCCAGAAGGCTGATCACACCAAGGAAGATCTGCCAGCCACGACCGGGCAGGACGGGATCGCTGATAGCTGAAATCGCCGTTGCCACACCGCGAAAAATGAAGCCGACGCCAATCCAGATCGCCAACAACAAAATCGCATAGCCTTCACCGAAGTGCCGGAAGCACAACACCGCGAGGACGAGCGATGCAGCCCCGCTGATGAATAGGAGTACTCGCCCGCCGGCCGAGATGTGCAGGCTGAACGCAAAGATCACCTGCGCGATCCCGGTGACGAGAAGATAAATCCCGAAAAGGACAGCGGCGATGAGGATGGAGTCTCCCGGTAGCAGCAGCACCAAAATGCCAAGGGCCAGCGCCAGAATGCCCGAGACCAACGTGGACTTCCACAAATGCGGCAACAAGTTTGGGACGGCGGTAGGTTGCATGTGCGAATTCTCCCACATCGTCGCCATTCCAGTGCCGGCTTTACGGGGCGTCAGACCTTTGCGGTCTGGGGTGCCTCAGCGTGTGTGCCGTCCAAACCGGCAGCAGGCTTACGGCCGGCGAGATACCAGGTGCGCATCACGCCTTTGCCCTTGACCTCGACCTCGCCGCGCTCCTCGAGCACGAAGTCATTTTTCAACCGCTGGTAAACCGCGTCGGGAACTTGGATCCGCCCCACGGAATCGGTCGACTCCATCCGGGACGCGACGTTGACCGCGTCGCCCCACACGTCATAGAAGAAGCGGCGGGAGCCGACGATGCCCGCCACCACCGGGCCGGTGGCCAAACCGATGCGCATCGGGACTGGGCAGCCATGCGGATCTTTGAGGTCGGCGACCGCGCTGGCCATATCCAACGCGAGTTGTGCCAACGCCTCCACGTGATCGCGACGCGGCCACGGCACCCCGCTGACCACCATGTAGCAGTCGCCGCTGACCTTGATTTTCTCCAGCCCGTACTTATCGACCAGCGCATCGAAGTCGCTGTAAAGCCGGTTAAGGAAGCGGATGACGTCCACTGGGGCGCTATCACTGGCCCGCTCGGTGAAACCGGCTATGTCGGCGAACAGAACTGAAGCCTCGTCGTATTTGTCGGCGATCACGTTGCGGGCCGGGTCCTTCAAGCGGGCCGCGATGCTGGCCGGCATGATGTTGGCCAGCAGCGCCTCAGAGCGGTCGTATTCGACTTCCATCGCTGCTTCGGCCCGGCCGATTTCGCGCAGCGCGTAGGCCAGTGTCACCACCACCATCACGCAAGCGGAGACCGTGGTGACGACGAAACCCATTGACTGCGCCCAGTGCGGCTGAATTCCGGTGTCGCGTGGAACCAAGAATTCCAAAGTGATCACCAGACCGGCGGCCAGAGCTGCCAGCGCCGAGGCCAGGATGATGTGCTCGATGCCGAGTTGGAGCACCACCAGGCAGGCTGCCACCAGGAAGTAGAACTGCAAGCCCGAAGCAGTGCCCACGTCCCAGCAGACGATGAATATCGACACATATGCCGTGCAGATAAAGGTAAGTGGCGCAACCAGTTCCCCGAAGCGGTGCAGCAGCGGAATCAGCGCAAAGATGACGGCGGCCGCCACATTGATCGCGGCGGTGCGCCACGCGCCGGGCACGGTCAAGAGCTCAAGAATCCCGAAGCCCCCGCTCACGAACATCGCGAGCATGGTGTTGATGTTGAGCACCCGGATTCGCCGTGCGGCGCTATCGACGTAGTGCTGGACGCGGGCGCGCGATTCGGCCCGCGCTGCTGCCACGCAGTTCGGCGATCGCGACGCGCCTGCTGTCATTGCCGGCGGCACGCCGCACTTCTTAGCCGCCACGCCAAAAGCCTAACAACCTCCGCTCAGAACTCCTCGGGAAATTCCTCGGTCAACCACTCCGACAAGTGATGTTCGGAAAGTGACCCATTGGGCATGATGTGCTGCACCAGCCGTCCATCGCGGGTGGCCAGGTCGGCGATCATCCGCCGGTGACAACGCCACCAGGTCGGTTCCCCGCACATGATCGCGACATTGCGGGTCTCGGCGTCTTGCAGCAGTTGCTGATATGCGGCGCGAAACGCCGGTGTACGGGTGTGAGCGGCGTAGTTGGCGAAGGACTGGTTTTCCCACCACCGATCTCGCGGAATCGGCGTGGTCGGGGGTTTGCGGCGCCCGCCCAGATCGGCCTCGTGGCGGTAGTCGATCCCCGCCTCGCCCAGCCAGTCCGGCATGACCTGCTTGGACACATCGGGGTTGCGGCGCGAGCCCGGAAAGCTGCGAACATCGACCAGCAGGCTGATGTCGTGTTGCCGCAGCGCCGCGGTCAGCTCCTCGGCGGTTTTGGCACCGTGGCCGATGGTGAACAGCACTAGGCCTGGGTGCCCTGGTCGGCCGCACAGCTAACTTGCACGGCCGCGTCGATGATCGCGTTGATGACGTCGGGTGTCGCACCGGTGCGGGTCCGCAGCGCCAGCGTATTGAGCGTGCCGGTGGCCAGGTGCGCCAACGCAGCGGGGGCCAGTGGTGCCAGCTCGCCGTCGCGCTCGGCCTGCTCGAAGCGGTCGGTGAAGAGCTGGGTGAACGCCTCGAAGGTCGACTCGATGACCACACGGACCTTTTCGTTATGGCGTGCCTCGGTGACTGCGGTGCCGATCAGAAAACACCCTCGCGGCCCGTCGTCGCCGGCCAGATACCAGCGCGTCGCACCCTCATAGACCGCGCGCAGCCCGTCGGCGAGCGGGCGTGGTTGAGCGAGCTCGTGCGCCAGCGCCGCCCGGCTGTCGTCCGCATACCGTGCCACGGCCTGGAGATACAGCGCTTCCTTGTCGCCGAACGCGGCGTAGATGCTCGGGCGGTTCATGCCCATCCCGCTGGCGAGCTCGTCGAGCGAAGTGCCCGCGTATCCAGCCCCCCAGAAGGTGTCGCGCGCACGGGCCAGCGCTAGCTCAGGGTCATAGGAACGGGGGCGGCCCCGGGGCTTGGGTTCCGATGTCGGCATTTTGTACCAATCCGCAAGCAATGCTGGTATCGGACCTTATTTTATACTACTTTGTACAAAATGACCTCATGTGAGATCGACGGTCGACGGGTGCACGTCATTGACCAGGGCAGCGGGGAAGCCGTCCTGCTGCTGCACGGCTATCCGCAGAGCTCGTCGTGCTGGCGTCATCAGATTCCGGAGTTAGCGGTGAACCACCGGGTCATTGCCCCCGATTGGCCCGGCTTCGGCCGCTCCGAACCGCCGCCGACGCCGCCCAGCTACGACGCGGAAGTAGCAAGAATCGAGCAGTTGGTGCAGGCGTTGGGGATTGAGCGCTTCAATCTCGTCGCGCACGACTATGGCGGGTTCCTCGGGCTTGGCTACGTCCTGCGATATCCCGAGCGGGTGCAGCGCTTGGCGCTGCTGAACACGCGGGGGCACAGTGTTTTTCGGCCTTGGTTCTACCGGTTCTCCCTCGCGCAGTGCTGGGCGGCCGCGCACGCGCCCGGTCTGCTCACGCGGCTGCCGCTGCGTCGCATTCACCACTACGCGCTGCGTCGCTACCGACGACTCGGCTGCTTCGACGCAATGTTGGAAAACGAATATCTCGGGTGGATGGACGACGCGCGCGGCAGAAGGACATTTGTCGAGTTCTTCGCGCACTATCACCTGCCGCGGATACCTCGGCTTGCAGATGGGCTCCCGAACATCAGCTGCCCGACGGCGATCATCTGGGGCGACCGCGATCCATACATTCCGTTGGACACCGCGCGCGAGCTGGCCGAGCGCATCCCACACGCCACCCTGACGCGGCTCGGCGAGGCTGATCACTACGTCATGGAAGAACGACCGAACGAGGTGACGACGGCGCTGCTCGGTCTTTTGGAAAGAACGCCGGCTGTGCGTCGGACGTGACGGTGCCCTCGGTGAGATTCGAACTCACACTGTACGGGTTTTGAATCCGTTTCCTCTGCCAGTTGGGATACGAGGGCATCTGCGGCAGGCAGTAACGCCGCCGGCATCCCACCATAGAGGATTGGGGCAGCTGCCTCTGCTCACAACCCCGCGGTCGTCGCTCACAGCGGCCCGCGACAGAATGTCGTCATGACCGGCTCAACGACGAATGTTGATGCTCCCGCTCCGCGCCGGGTGCTGATCGCCGAGGACGAGGCGCTTATCCGGCTCGACCTGGCCGAGATGTTGCGCGAAGAGGGCTACGACATCGTCGGCGAGGCCGGCGACGGCCAGGAAGCGGTCGAGTTGGCCGAACAGCTCCAGCCCGACCTGGTGATCATGGACGTGAAGATGCCGCGCCGCGACGGCATCGACGCCGCTTCGGAGATCGCCGCCAAACGGATCGCGCCGATCGTGGTGCTGACCGCCTTCAGCCAGCGCGACCTGGTCGAGCGAGCCCGTGACGCCGGGGCGATGGCCTACCTGGTAAAGCCGTTCACGGCCAGCGATCTGGTTCCGGCAATCGAGTTGGCGCTAAGTCGATTCAGCGAGATCAGCGCCCTGGAACGCGAAGTGGCGACGCTGTCCGACCGGCTGGAAACCCGCAAGCTCGTCGAGCGAGCCAAGGGCCTGCTGCAAGCCAAGCAGGGCATGAGCGAGCCGGAGGCGTTCAAGTGGATTCAGCGGGCCGCCATGGACCGGCGCACGACGATGCGCAAGGTAGCCGAAGTCGTGCTGGAAACCCTCGATTCGCCCAGTGAAAAGACTGGCCACTCCGAGCCCTGACGACCCGCGAGCGTGCGTAAACCCGGTGATGTGGCCGGCGTGTCGGCCGGGGACGCGCACGCTCGCGAAGAAACGCTCAGCGCGCCACGATTACCGAGGAGCCGTGGCCGAACAGGCCCTGGTTCGCGGTGATTCCGACCGTTGCGCCCTCGACCTGGCGGCCGGTGGCCTGGCCGCGCAACTGCCAGGTGAGCTCGCAGACCTGGGCGATCGCCTGCGCCGGGATGGCCTCGCCGAAGCAGGCCAGCCCGCCCGACGGATTGACCGGCACGCGACCACCGATCGTCGTCGCCCCGCTGCGCAGCAACTCCTCTGCCTCGCCCTTGGCGCACAGGCCCAGGTGCTCATACCAGTCCAGCTCCAGCGCCGTGGACAGGTCGTACACCTCGGCCAGGCTGACGTCTTCCGGCCCGATGCCGGCTTCGGCATAGGCGGCGTCGAGGATCTGGTCCTTGAACACCCGCTCCGGCGCGGGCACCACCGCAGTGGAATCCGTTGCAATGTCCGGCAATTCAGGCAGATGCTGCGGATAACGCGGAGTTACCGTGCTGACCGCACGCACCGACGGCACGCCGTCGAGCGAGCCCAGGTGCTCGCGGGCGAACTTGGCGCTGGCCACGATCACCGCCGCCGCACCGTCGGAAGTGGCGCAGATGTCGAGCTGGCGCAGCGGATCGGCGACCACCGGGCTGGCCAGCACATCCTCGACCGAGGATTCCTTGCGGTAGCGAGCATTCGGATTCTGCAGACCGTGCCGCGAGTTCTTGACCTTCACTTGGGCGAAGTCCTCGGCCGTCGCGCCGTAGAGATCCATCCGGCGGCGGGCCAGCAGTGCGAAGTACACTGGGTTCATCGCCCCGATCAGATGGAACCGCTGCCAGTCCGGGTCGTTCTTGCGTTCGCCGCCGACCGGCGCGAACGCGCCCTTCGGCGTGGTGTCCGCGCCGATCACCAGCGCGACGTCGCAGAACCCGGCCAGAATTTGCGCCCGGGCGCTCTGCAGGGCCTGAGATCCGCTGGCGCAGGCGGCATACGACGACGACACCGGCACCCCGTTCCAGCCCAGCTTCTGGGCGAACGTCGAGCCGGCGATGAAGCCGGGGTAGCCGTTGCGGATGGTGTCGGCACCAGCGACCAATTGGATTTGCCGCCAATCCAGGCCGGCCTCCGCCAGGGCGGCTCGGGCGGCAACCACACCGTATTCGGTGAAGTCGTTGCCCCATTTGCCCCAGGGATGCATGCCCGCACCCAGGATGTACACCGGGTCAGGCGTGGTCACGGGATCCTCCAGGCGTAGGTCAGGCGCTGCACGCCCTCGTCGTCGGTGAATAGCGGCATCGTCGTCAGTTCCATCTCCATGCCCACCTTCAGGTCGGCGGCCAGCGTGCCCTCGACGACCTTGGCAAGCACGATCAGACCCTCGTCGGCCAATTCCACCGCGGCGATCGCAAACGGTTCGAACGGGTCGGCCGCCGGGTAGGGCGGCGGCGGCGGATAGCGGTTTTCGGTGTAGCTCCACACCTTGCCGCGCCGCGACAACGCGACAGGTTCGAGAACGTCGCTGTCACACGCCGGGTTGGGGCAGTTGTTGGCTCGGGGCGGGAACACATAGGTGCCGCACTGCGGGCACTTGGCGCCGATCAGATGGGGCGCCCCGGACGCGTCGGTGGCGAACCAGCCGTCGATTGCCGGCTCTTGACGGATAGCTGTTGGCACCGAGCCAGCGTACCGACAACCACGGCAAAACTGAAACGTGTTGCAGTTTTACGGCGGCGGGCGCGGCGTCGGACCGGGTGCCTAGAGTTGAGGCCGTGAGCCCAGCGAAGACCGCGAGCAGGAAGGCACCGGCCGGTCCGGCCGCTGACGACAAGCCGACGTTGATGCTGCTGGACGGCAATTCGCTGGCGTTCCGGGCGTTCTACGCGCTGCCGGCGGAAAACTTCAAGACCGCCGGTGGGCTGACCACTAACGCGGTCTACGGGTTCACCGCGATGCTGATCAATCTGTTGCGCGACGAGTCGCCGACTCATGTGGCGGCCGCGTTCGACGTGTCGCGGCAGACCTTTCGCTCCGAGCGCTACCCGGAATACAAGGCCAACCGCTCGACGACTCCCGACGAATTTCACGGCCAGATCGACGTCACCAAGGAAGTTCTTGCCGCACTGGGCATTACCGTGCTCGCCGAGGCGGGCTTCGAAGCCGACGATTTGATCGCCACGTTGGCCACCCAGGCCGAAAACGAGGGCTACCGCGTTCTGGTGGTCACCGGTGACCGCGACTCGCTGCAACTGGTCAGCGACCACGTCACGGTGCTTTACCCACGCAAGGGCGTCAGCGAGTTGACCCGCTTCACCCCCGAAGCCGTGGTCGAAAAATACGGCTTGACACCCAAGCAGTATCCCGACTTCGCGGCTTTGCGCGGGGACCCCAGCGACAACCTGCCGGGGATCCCCGGAGTGGGGGAGAAAACGGCGTCGAAGTGGATCGTCGAATACGGGTCGTTGCAGTCCCTGGTCGACAACGTCGACAGCGTCAGAGGCAAGGTCGGCGACGCGCTACGCGCACACCTGGCCGGCGTGGTGCGCAACCGCGAGCTCACCGACCTGGTGAAAGACGTGCCGCTGGCCCAGACTCCCGACACGCTGCGGATGCAGCCGTGGGATCGCGACCAGATTCATCAGCTCTTCGACCAGCTGGAGTTCCGGGTGTTGCGGGACCGGCTCTTCGAAACCCTGGCCGCCGTCGAACCCGAGGTGGATGAGGGGTTCGACGTGCGCGGCGGCGCCCTGGAACCCGGCACCGTCGGACAGTGGCTGGCCGGGCACGCCGGCGACGGGCGCCGGTGCGGCCTTACCGTGGTCGGCTCACACGTCGCCTACGACGGCGACACCACCGCGCTGGCCATCGCTGCCGCCGACGGCGACGGCGGCTACATCGACACCGCCACACTGACACCCGAAGACGAGGCCGCGCTGGCCAGCTGGCTCGCCGACCACGACAAACCCAAGGCGCTGCACGAGGCCAAGCTGGCTATCCACGACCTGGCTGGGCGCGGCTGGACACTCAACGGCGTCACTTCCGACACCGCGCTGGCCGCCTACCTCGTCCGGCCCGGGCAGCGTAGCTTCACCCTCGACGACCTGTCGCTGCGTTATCTGCGTCGCGAACTGCGCGCGGAAACCCCTGAGCAGCAGCAACTTTCGCTGCTGGATGACACCGACGGCGTCGACGGGCAGGCTATCCAGACCGCGATCCTGCGGGCCCGCGCTGTTATCGATCTGGCTGACGCGCTCGACGCCGAGCTGGCCCGCATTGACTCGCAAGCCCTGTTGGCCGACATGGAACTTCCCGTCCAAGGCGTGCTGGCCGGCATGGAGGCCGCAGGCATCGCCGTCGACCTGGACCAATTGAGCGCGCTGCAAAGCCAATTCGGCGACCAGATCCGCGATGCCGCCGAAGCGGCGTACGCGGTGATCGGCAAACAGATCAACCTCGGCTCACCAAAACAGCTGCAAGTAGTGCTGTTCGACGAACTGGAGATGCCGAAAACCAAGCGCACCAAGACCGGCTACACCACCGACGCCGATGCGCTGCAATCGCTGTTCGACAAGACCGGACACCCGTTCCTGCAGCATCTGCTGGCCCACCGCGACGTGACCCGGCTGAAAGTCACCGTCGACGGGCTGCTGAATTCGGTTGCCGCCGACGGGCGCATTCACACCACGTTCAACCAAACCATCGCGGCAACGGGGCGTCTGTCGTCGACCGAGCCCAACCTGCAGAACATTCCGATCCGCACCGACGCCGGCCGCGAGATCCGCGACGCGTTCATCGTCGGAACCGGCTACGGCGAGCTGATGACCGCCGACTACAGCCAGATCGAGATGCGCATCATGGCTCACCTCTCCCAGGACGCCGGGCTCATCGAGGCGTTCCGAACTGGCGAGGATCTGCACTCCTTCGTCGCATCCCGGGCCTTCGGAGTTCCGATCGACGAGGTCACCGGCGAGCTGCGCCGGCGAGTCAAAGCCATGTCGTACGGGCTGGCCTACGGGCTGAGCGCCTACGGCCTGTCGCAACAGCTGAAAATCTCCACCGAAGAGGCCAAAGACCAGATGGACGCCTACTTCGCCCGGTTCGGCGGCGTGCGCGACTACCTGATGGCGGTTGTCGACCAGGCTCGCAAGGACGGCTATACCTCCACGGTGCTCGGCCGCCGGCGCTACCTGCCCGAACTGGACAGCAGCAATCGTCAGGTGCGCGAGGCCGCCGAGCGGGCCGCGCTCAACGCGCCGATCCAGGGCAGTGCCGCCGACATCATCAAAGTGGCGATGATTCACGTCGACAAAGCGCTCACGGACGCCGGCCTCGCATCACGGATGTTGCTGCAGGTGCACGACGAACTGCTGTTCGAGGTCGCCGACGGGGAGCGGGAGCAGTTGGAAGCCCTGGTGCGCGACCAAATGTGCGGCGCCTACCCGCTTGACGTGCCGCTGGAGGTATCCCTGGGCTACGGCCGCAGCTGGGACGCGGCGGCGCACTGAGCAGGGCGAGTTTGGCCAGCATGTAGCAAGTCGAGTAGCCTCGACGGGTACACGATCTTTTTTAGCGACCTGTCCCTACGACCAAACCTGTCCGGAGCAACCCACCATATGCCGAGTCCCACCGTCACCTCGCCCCAAGTAGCCGTCAACGACATCGGCTCGAGCGAGGATTTTCTCGCCGCCATCGACAAAACAATCAAATACTTCAACGATGGCGACATCGTCGAAGGGACCATCGTCAAAGTCGACCGGGACGAGGTCCTGCTCGACATCGGCTACAAGACCGAAGGCGTCATCCCGTCCCGCGAACTGTCCATCAAGCACGACGTCGACCCCAATGAGGTGGTGTCCGTCGGCGACGAGGTCGAGGCCCTGGTCCTCACCAAGGAGGACAAAGAGGGTCGGCTGATCCTGTCCAAGAAGCGCGCCCAGTACGAGCGCGCCTGGGGCACGATCGAGGCGCTCAAAGAGAAGGACGAGGCGGTCAAGGGCACCGTCATCGAGGTCGTCAAGGGCGGCCTGATCCTCGACATCGGTCTGCGGGGCTTCCTGCCCGCCTCGCTGGTCGAGATGCGCCGCGTTCGCGATCTGCAGCCGTACATCGGTAAGGAGATCGAAGCCAAGATCATCGAGCTGGACAAGAACCGCAACAACGTGGTGCTGTCCCGCCGGGCCTGGCTGGAGCAGACCCAGTCCGAGGTGCGCAGCGAGTTCCTCAACCAGCTGCAAAAGGGTGCCATCCGCAAGGGCGTCGTCTCCTCCATCGTCAACTTCGGCGCGTTCGTCGATCTCGGCGGTGTGGACGGTCTGGTGCACGTCTCCGAGCTGTCCTGGAAGCACATCGACCACCCGTCCGAGGTGGTCCAGGTCGGCGACGAGGTCACCGTCGAGGTGCTCGACGTCGACATGGACCGCGAGCGGGTGTCGTTGTCGCTCAAGGCAACTCAGGAAGACCCGTGGCGGCACTTCGCCCGCACCCACGCCATCGGCCAGATCGTGCCGGGCAAGGTCACCAAGCTCGTACCGTTCGGGGCGTTCGTCCGTGTCGAAGAGGGCATCGAAGGTCTGGTGCACATCTCCGAGCTGGCCGAGCGCCACGTCGAGGTGCCCGACCAGGTGGTCGCCGTCGGCGACGACGCGATGGTCAAGGTCATCGACATCGACCTGGAGCGCCGCCGGATTTCGTTGTCGCTCAAGCAGGCCAACGAGGACTACACCGAAGAGTTCGACCCGGCCAAGTACGGCATGGCCGACAGCTACGACGACCAGGGCAACTACATCTTCCCCGAGGGCTTCGATTCCGAGACGAACGAGTGGCTCGAGGGCTTCGACGCGCAACGCCAGGAGTGGGAGGCCCGGTACGCCGAGGCCGAGCGCCGGCACAAGATGCACACCGCGCAGATGGAGAAGTTCGCTGCTGCCGAGCACGCCGAGGCCGAGCATGCACCGGCCAACGGTGCGCCGTCCGAAGAGCAGCAGGGCGGCTCACTGGCCAGCGACGCGCAGCTTGCGGCGCTGCGGGAGAAGCTCGCCGGCAGCGCCTAGCCCGAATGCTTCGGATCGGGCTGACCGGAGGGATCGGCGCCGGTAAATCGGCGGTCACTGCGACTTTCGGGGAATGCGGCGGAGTCATCGTCGATGCCGACGTCATCGCCCGCGAGGTGGTGGAGCCGGGCACCGAAGGGCTCTCGGCGCTCGTCGACGCGTTCGGTGAGGACATTCTGCTGCCCGACGGTGCACTGGACCGGCCGGCATTGGCAGCCAAGGCATTTCAGGACGACGCATCCCGCTCGGTCCTCAATGGCATCGTCCACCCGCTGGTGGGCAGGCGCCGCGAGGAGATCATCGCGGCCGTTCCCGAAGACTCGGTCATCGTCGAAGACATTCCGCTGCTGGTGGAGTCCGGGATGGCGCCGCTGTTCCCGCTGGTCGTCGTGGTGTACGCGGACGCCGAACTCCGGCTTCAGCGGCTGGTCGAACAACGCGGCATGGCCGACTCCGACGCCCGCGCCCGCATCGCCGCCCAAGCCACCGACGAGCAGCGACGCGCCGTCGCCGACGTCTGGCTGGACAACTCGAGTACGCCGGAGGCACTGGCCGAGCGTGCATCCGAGGTGTGGAATCACCGAATTCTGCCGTTCGCCCGCAATCTGAGCGCCGGAGAAGTGGTCCGTGCACCGGCGCGCCTCGCGCCGGCCGACCCGACGTGGCCCGCCCAGGCCCGACGTATCATCGCCCGCATCGAAGCGGCGTGCGGCGCAAAGGCGTTGCGCGTCGACCACATCGGATCGACCGCGGTTCCGGGACTCGACGCCAAGGACGTCATCGACATCCAGGTCACCGTCGAATCATTAGCAGTCGCCGATGAACTCGCCCAGACGCTGCTCCCGATGGGATACCCGAGGATCGCCAACACTGTCGGCGACACCGTCAAACCCGACGCTCGAAGCACCGTGGAAAACTACGATCACAGTGACGATGCGGTTATGTGGCACAAGCGGATTCACGGCTCAGCAGATCCGGGGCGGCCGACCTACATCCATCTGCGGGTCGACGGCTGGCCCAACCAGCAGTTCGCGCTGTTATTCGTCGACTGGCTCACGGCCAATCCCGACGAGCAAACCAGCTATCTGGCCGCCAAGCGCCAAATCGCCGCCCAAGAGCATCCGACCAGCGCGTCCTACGCCGACGCGAAGGAGCCCTGGTTCGCCGAGGGCTACCGGCGGGCCTGGCAGTGGGCCGATGCGGTTAAGTGGCGGCCTAGCTGAGCGGCGCGCCGCAGGACAGCACTCCGTTCATCGGGTCGGCATTGCCCGGCGTGGGCCGGACGAACTGGTCGACCTGTGCGGCGACGTTGTCGTCCACGTCGACCTCGCAGTGCACATTCGCCGAATACGGCCAGCGGATCGACACCTGCATGCCGGCCTTCGCGGGGTCGGCCAGCACCGTATTGGCCTCGAATGTGTTGCCGGGCATGGAGCCCAGGCCCGAGCTGCTGGTCTCGTTGTCATGGATCTGGAAGGTGGCCTGCGCGCCGGGGGCCACCCCGTCGACTCGGGCGATGTAGGTGACGTTGTGCAGGTCGGCCATCGCGGCCGGGGGAGTTAACTGCGACGCCGCCGCTGCGGCCACAGAAATGCCGAACGTCATGGCTTTACGCGTGGTGGAGCTCATGACTGCAGAGATTACTACCGGGGCTGGCAGTGCGGGCACCACACTGACGTTCGGCCGCCGACCTTACCGCGAACCAGCCGCGTGCCGCAGCGCGGACAGCTTGGATCCGGTTCGTCGCGCACACCGGTCAGCCACCGCGGCAAACCGGGCACGCAACCGTGCCGTATCGCGGTTCGCAGCACCCGCCGCATGGCGGTGTGCAGCTGCTTGATTTCGTCAGCATCAAGCGCGGTGACCGGTCGAGACGGAGGCAGCCGTGTCCGCCAGCAGATTTCGTCGACGAGCAGATTGCCGAGTCCGGCGATCACGGACTGATCCAACAGTGTCGCTTTCAACCCACCACGCCGGCCCGCCAATATGGCGCGAAATTCCGCCAGGTTGATGTCCATGGCATCTGGGCCCAGCGAACCCATCACGTTGGCGACGTCCTCGTCGCAGTCGGCCAACCAGACTCCGCGCAACTTGCGCTGGTCGAGGTAGCGCAGCTCGCCGCGGTCCAGCGAGACCACCAGTCGCTCTTGGCCTTCCGCCTTGGCGCCGTCAGGCGCATAGTATGGATGTCCGGTCATACCGCTGTGAATCATGAGTGTCGGGCCATCAGTCGGCAGGATCAGCCACTTGCCGTGCCGGCACGGCGCTGCGAAGCGACGGCCTTTCAACGCCCGCTCCAGTGCCCGGGCAGTGGTGTTGCGCAGAATGCCCGGGTCGCGCACTTC
Source organism: Mycobacterium kyorinense (assembly GCF_001672775.1). Taxonomy (GTDB): domain Bacteria; phylum Actinomycetota; class Actinomycetes; order Mycobacteriales; family Mycobacteriaceae; genus Mycobacterium; species Mycobacterium kyorinense_A. The sequence continues at coordinate 37,453 of NZ_LZKJ01000045.1, forward strand.
GACGTGGTGCACCCGACGGCCTGGTAGCGTGCCGGCCAGTTCGCGGCGAAAACCCTCCACATCGGGCAGTTCAGGCACGGCGTTTGGCCAAGCGCTGCAACGGGCCGGTCAGCGAACGCGCATGCCGGCGCATATCGGTCCACGGATCGCCTTGCCCGGCCAGTCGTTTGGGGACGTCGCGCAGCGTGAACCGGTCGGGTCGCATACCCCGGCCGTCCAGTTCGTCCCATTCCAGCGGCGTGGCCACCGGCGCACCCGGGCGGGCCCGCACCGAATACGGCGCGACCGCGGTCTGTGCGTAGGCATTTCGCATGATATCGAGGTATACCCGTTCGCCGCGCTTGCTCTTGCGGGCCTCAAGCGTGCGGTGCGCCGGATCGTCGGCCACGACGATGTCGGCGACGTCGCGGGCGAATTGCCGAACCGCATCAAAGTCAGCGTCTGCGCGCAACGGCACGACGACATGCAGACCGCGCGATCCGGTCGTTTGCACGTAAGTTGCCAGACCGAGGTCGGCCAGCACATCGGCGGTTGCGCGGGCCGTCGCCCGCACCACCGCGAAATCGTTGCCGGACGGATCGAAGTCGAATACCAGTCGGTCCGGCCTATCCAGGCGGTCCCGTCGCGACTGCCAGGCGTGCAGGGTGATGCAGTTCTGGTTGGCCAGCCATGCCAGCGCTTCTGGTCGGTGAGCCACCGGATGCACCACACTGCCACCCTCTTTGGCGACCTCCGCAGAGCTCATCCACGCCGGCATCGAGTCAGCGAAGTCTTGCTGGACGAACCCGCTTTCATCGATGCCACGTGGGAACCGCTGCAACGTCAACGGTCTGTCCCGCAGGTGCGGCAGCATCACATCGGCCACTTGGCAGTAGTAGTCGACGAGATCGCCTTTGGTGATCCCGTCGGCGGGAAACAGCACCCGGTCCGGGTGGGTGATCGCGACGTCGATGCGTGGCATCAGCGGGTCTCCCGCACCACCTCGTCGGCGGCCTTGTCGGTCCGCAGCCCGATGTAGCGGGGATGGCGCAGTTTGCCCTCGCGGGTCCACTCGGTGAACCCCACCTCGGCGACGAGTGTTGGTCGTACCCAATGCGTTTTGAGTTCTCGGACCCGGCCGCGGGTGAACGGCGACGTGTCCCGCTCGATGGCCGACAACCGCTTGTGCAGGCTGCGCAGCGTCGCGTCGTCGAACCCGGTCCCGACTTTGCCGGCGTAGGCCAGCTCAGCGCCGTCGTAGTAGCCCACCAGCAACGCGCCCAGCCCGACTCGGCTGCCCTTCGGTGCGGTGTAGCCGCCGATCACGAACTCTTGATCGCGGACGCATTTGAACTTCAGCCAGTCCGCCGATCGGCGACCCGCATAGGGCGCGTCGGCCAGCTTGGCGATCACTCCCTCGTCGCCGCGGGCGCAGGCAGCCTGGTATGCGGCCTCACCGTTCTTCACCCGGTGTGGCGTGAACCGCAGCGGGTCGCTGTATTGAAAAGCGTTCCGCAGCAGTCGCTTACGCCAGGTCAATGGCAGCTCGGTAGTGCGCTGCCCATCCAGGTGCAGCAGGTCGAAAATGTAGTAGTAGACCGGAATGCCGGTGGTCCTGGCCTGTTGGGGGTTGGTGATGCCCAACCGGCCCTGCAAGCGGGCGAAGCTGGTGCGCCGTCCTTCGAACGCCACCACTTCGCCGTCGACGACGAAGCGGGATGTCGGCTGGGCGGCAAGGGCGTCCACCAGCTCGGGATAGGTTCCGTTGAGCGACTGCCGGTTGCGCGACAGCAGCCGCACCCGGTCGCCGTCGCGAAACGCCAGGCAACGTTCGCCGTCGAATTTCCGCTCGAAGATCCAGCGCGGATCTGAAAACCGCCGGTCGGTAAGGGTGGCCAGAGTAGGCGTCCGCCAGCTGGGCACCGGCTCGTCTCGCAACACCCCGCGAAGCTCGCCCGGCAACTCGATCACGACGACTCGCTGAGGGCCATGTGGGGGAGGTACCCGGCTCGATCGTGTACTACGCGTCACGCCAGTGGAGCGTCATGCCCTGGCTGGTCAGCCAGCGGTTCAAGTCGTAGCCGTGCCGCGACAGCCCGTCGACGGCGGTTACGGCGCGTCGCACCGCCTGTTCGGCGGCATCAGGGCTCAGCAGGTTGTGTCGTACAGCGACCAGTAACTCGTCGACGTCGGCAAGCTGCACCGCGACACCGGTCCGGATCTCCAGGTCGAGATAGCGGTCTTCGGAGCGCCAGATGGCCGGGCCGGGGGTGTATTCGCCGATGTCCAGGTAGTAGTCGTGGTCGCGTTCGTGGCCCGGATTGAAATGGAAGACGCTGGCACGCACGCCCAGCGAGGGCAGCAGCCACGATTCGAGGTAGTGAAATTGGGCGCGGCCGGGGGTGGGCCGCGCCATATACAGGCCCCACGGGCACACGGTGTACTGGTCGACGGCCCGCACGATGCCCTTTGGATCGGTGTTGGTGCGGGCTACCAGGTCGAACGTCTCGTGCTTGGGCGGATGGATAGCAGTGACTGTAGCCGCGGGAACGATCGTTGTCGGCATCTCGTTCTAGGCTTTTGATATGGCTTTTGCTACCGAACATCCGGTGGTCGCGCACTCGGAGTACCGCCCGGCCGAAGAGGCGGTGGAGGGGTTGGTGCGTACCGGCGGCCGCTTCGAGGTGGTCAGCCCGCACGCGCCGGCCGGAGACCAGCCGGCCGCCATCGACGAGTTGGAGCGGCGGATCCAGGCGGGGGAGCGCGACGTGGTGCTGCTCGGCGCCACCGGCACCGGCAAGTCGGCCACCACCGCGTGGCTGATCGAGCGGCTGCAGCGGCCCACCCTGGTGATGGCGCCCAACAAGACGCTGGCCGCGCAGTTGGCCAATGAGCTTCGAGAAATGTTGCCGCACAACGCGGTCGAGTACTTCGTATCGTACTACGACTACTACCAGCCCGAGGCCTACATCGCGCAAACCGACACCTACATCGAGAAGGACAGCTCGATCAACGACGACGTGGAGCGGCTGCGGCACTCCGCCACGTCGGCGCTGCTGTCGCGGCGCGACGTGGTGGTGGTGGCGTCAGTGTCGTGCATCTACGGGCTGGGCACGCCGCAGTCCTACCTCGACCGCTCCGTCGAACTGCGGGTGGGCAACGAGGTTCCCCGGGACGGTCTGCTGCGGCTGCTGGTAGATGTGCAGTACACCCGCAACGATCTGTCCTTCACCCGCGGCTCGTTCCGGGTGCGTGGCGACACCGTCGAGATCATCCCCTCCTACGAGGAGCTGGCGGTCCGCATCGAATACTTCGGCGACGAGATCGAGGCGCTGTACTACCTGCACCCGCTGACCGGCGAGGTGATCCGCAAGGTCGACTCGCTGCGGATCTTCCCAGCCACCCACTATGTCGCCGGCCCGGAGCGGATGGCACACGCGATCTCCACCATCGAGGAGGAGCTGGCCGAGCGGCTGGCCGAACTGGAAGGTCAGGGCAAGCTGCTGGAGGCTCAACGGCTGCGGATGCGCACCAACTACGACATCGAGATGATGCGCCAAGTCGGGTTCTGTTCCGGCATCGAAAACTATTCGCGGCATATCGATGCCCGCCCCGCCGGCTCGGCGCCGGCGACGCTGCTGGACTACTTCCCCGAGGATTTCCTGCTGGTCATCGACGAGTCGCATGTGACCGTGCCGCAAATCGGCGGCATGTACGAAGGCGACATCTCGCGCAAACGCAACCTGGTCGACTACGGTTTCCGGTTGCCGTCAGCCGTCGACAACCGCCCGCTGACCTGGGAGGAATTCGCGTCGCGGATCGGGCAGACGGTGTATCTGTCGGCCACCCCGGGCCCCTACGAGCTCAGCCAGTCCGGCGGGGAGTTCGTCGAGCAGGTGATTCGGCCTACCGGGCTGGTCGACCCGAAGGTCGTGGTCAAACCGACCAAGGGCCAGATCGATGACCTGATCGGCGAGATCCGCAAACGCACCGAGGCCGACCAGCGGGTGCTGGTGACGACGCTGACCAAGAAGATGGCCGAGGACCTCACCGACTATCTGCTGGAGATGGGCATCCGGGTGCGCTATCTGCACTCCGAGGTCGACACGCTGCGCCGGGTCGAGCTGCTGCGCCAGCTGCGCCTCGGCGACTACGACGTGCTGGTCGGCATCAACCTGTTGCGTGAGGGCCTGGACCTGCCGGAGGTATCGCTGGTGTCGATCCTCGACGCCGACAAGGAGGGCTTCCTGCGCTCGTCGCGAAGCCTGATCCAGACCATCGGCCGCGCGGCCCGCAACGTGTCCGGCGAGGTGCATATGTACGCGGACACGATGACCGATTCGATGAAAGAGGCCATCGACGAGACCGAGCGGCGGCGCGCCAAGCAGATCGCCTACAACGAGGCCAACGGCATCGATCCGCAACCGCTGCGCAAGAAGATCGCCGACATTCTCGACCAGGTGTACCGGGAGGCCGACGACTCTGACACCGTCGAAATGGGTTCCGGACGCAGCATTTCTCGCGGTCGGCGCGCGCAGGGCGAACCAGGCCGGGTGGTCAGTGCCGGCATCGTCGAGGGCCGCGACACCGCCAACATGCCGCGCGCCGAGCTGGCCGATCTGATCAAGGACCTCACCGCACAGATGATGGCCGCCGCCCGCGATCTGCAGTTCGAGCTGGCGGCGCGGTTCCGCGACGAGATTGCCGACCTGAAGAAAGAGCTGCGCGGTATGGACGCTGCCGGTCTCAAGTGAGCTCACCTGCCATCGAGGCCGCCGGCAGTTGGCGTGCGCTACTGGGCCGCAGATACCTGGGGACGTCAACGTTGCTGGCCGGCGGGGTGGCGCTGTGCGCCACCAACGAGTTCCTGACGATCAGCCTGTTGCCCAGCACCGTCGCCGACATCGGCGGTGAGCGGCTCTACGCCTGGGTGACCACGCTGTACCTCGTGGGTTCGGTCGTGGCCGCCACCACGGTCTACGCCTCGCTGCAGCGGTTCGGCGCCCGCGCGTCCTACCTGCTGGGGGTGGTCGTGTTCGGCATCGGCAGCGTGGTGTGCGCGGCGGCTCCCACCATGGAAGTCCTGCTGGCGGGCCGCACTGTGCAGGGCGCGGCGGGAGGCCTGCTGGCCGGACTGGGTTACGCGGTGATCAACTCGGCCCTGCCGCGGGCGCTGTGGACCCGCGCCTCGGCGCTGGTCTCGGCGATGTGGGGTGTCGCGACGGTGGTCGGCCCGGCGATGGGTGGCATCTTCGCTCAGTTCGGGCAGTGGCGCTGGGCGTTCGGCGCGGTCGCGGTGCTGACCGCGGCGATGGGCGCGCTGGTCCCCGCCGTATTGTCGGCGCGCCGGGTCGACCAGAGCCAGCGCCCGCCCGCCCTCAAAGTGCCGGTGTGGTCGCTGTTGCTGCTCGGTGCTGCGGCGCTGGCGATCAGCGTCGCGGAGATCCCGCACAACAACCTCGCCACCGTCGCGTTGCTGGCCGTCAGCGTGCTGCTGGTCGCGGGCTTCGTGGTGGTCGATCGGCGGATGGCCGCCGCGGTGTTGCCGCGCAGCGCGTTCGGATCGGGTCCGCTGAAATGGATCTATCTGACTATGGCGCTGCTGATGGGCGCCGCGATGGTCGACATGTACGTGCCGTTGTTCGGTCAACGGCTGGCCCACCTGGTTCCGGTAGCGGCCGGCTTTCTGGGCGCGGCACTGGCCGTCGGATGGACGGTCAGCGAGATCGCCAGTGCATCACTGAAAAGCGTCCGCGTCATTGCTCGCGTGGTTGCGGCTGCCCCGCTGATCACGGCGGTGGGCTTGGGGTTGGGTGCGGTCACCCAAGTCGACAACGCCCCGGTCGGCGTCGTCGTGCTGTGGGCATTGGCCCTGCTGATCACCGGCAGTGGTATCGGGGTGGCGTGGCCGCACCTGTCGGCCTGGGCGATGGACTGCGTCGACGATCCGGCCGAGGGCGGTGCCGCAGCAGCGGCGATCAACACGGTGCAACTGATTTCCGGAGCTTTCGGCGCGGGGTTGGCCGGCGTGGTGGTCAACAGCACCGAGGGCGGCGCGGTCATGGCGGCGCGCTGGCTGTTCGCAGTGTTCACGGTGCTGGCCGCAGTCGGAGTGCTGGCCTCCTATCGGGCCACCCGGGGACACCGCTGCACGGCGGCGGCGCCGGGCTAGTCTCAGCACCGTGGACGCCTTCGCCGCCGGACGACTGACCCGCTCCCTGGACGCATTGCACTCCGTCGTCTACTTCCTGCCCGAGGCCAACGAGAAGTTCGGCGAGCTGGGCATGGACTTCCGGACGCACTACTTCGCCGGCCGATCCGCGGCGATGGGCGCGGTTTCAGCGAATGTCGTTGCGGCCACGTTCTATAACTTCAACCCCGAATTGGTCGCCAGCGCCATTCCGGCCGCCTGGGAGCTGGCATCGCCGGCGACGGTGACCAAGGTGCGCTACCAGATCGTTGCGACGGCGTTGCCGCGGGTGCTCGGTGAGAAGCTCACGCAATCCACGGAATTGGCGCATGCGGCGGCATTGCTGCGGGCCATCGCGGAAGCGATCCCCAACGCCGATGGCCGACCGTTGTACGCCGGGCACGCCGAGCTGCCCTGGCCCGATAGCCCGATCGCCCAGTTGTGGCACGCGATCACGTTGTTGCGGGAATACCGCGGCGACGGGCATATCGCCGCGTTGGTGGCCAACGGCCTCAGCGGTCTGCACGCGTTGATCACCCATACCGCAACGGGAATCGGCTTCAACGCCGACTATGCGCGGCGGATGCGCGGGTGGAGCGTCGATCAATGGGATGCCGCGACACAGGACCTGATGTCACGAGGCATTCTGGGCAGTGCCGGTGAGCTGGCGTCGGCCGGCACCGAGTTGCGGTCCGCCATCGAGGATCTCACCGACGAGCTGGGATACGCGCCGTGGCGGACGGTGACCGCCGACCAGGCTGACCAACTGGTCAGCTTCGCCACAATGATCCGTACGGCGGTCCAATCCGCCGACGTGTTTCCCAGCGGGCTGTTCGGCCCCCGTCACGGCGAGCACCGCTAAGGCGTCAAGCGGCGGTGGCTGTGATCGGCCGGATCGGTGGTATCGGCACCGATGGCATGTAACCGAGCCAGGTCATCGGCGTGAAGCCCCGGAGTTTCGTCGAGTGACCCGAGCAGCATGTCGATTTGCTTGCGCAAAGCCGGCACCAGTTCCGCTCGGCCGGCATCGTCGACGTGAGCGATCAACATCCGCAGCACGCGAAGGATCGTCGCTGCGACCAACGGCTGCGTCGGCGCGACGTGACGTAGTTGGTCGAATCCGTGCGCGATGTACTCCTCGGGGTCGAGTTCCCAGGGCCGCAACAGAATTCGACCTCCTGGCCCGGATATCGCCCGCCCCAGCGGCGGGGCGACGAGCAGTCGGCGAAGCAGGCTGCCGACCCGCAGGGTGGCCTCCACCGCGGTGGTCGGGTCGTTGATCGCGGCGCTGAGCGCCCGTAGCCCGATGTCGACCAATTGCCGAAACGAGAAGTCGACGTCCTGTTGCATGGTCCGGCCGCCGGTCACCGCGATCGCGGCGGCCAGCCGGCGTCGAACCCGGTCCGCCCGCGCCGGAGACGGCCACACGGTCACCAGCGGTTCACCCTGATGCACGTAGGCACCCACCCGGGTGTCGAGCCGCACTGTCGTCCGCTCGGGCACCGTGGCCAGCAGCCGGTCGGTGTCGATTCGGCTCACCCAACCGTCGACGCGCGAGCTGACTCGCAACGACTCCGCAGGCGGCGTCATGTCGACATCGGGTGCTGGTTGCTCGCGTCGGGCAGTGTCCGCGACAGCGTCGATCACCGCCCGGCCCTCCGCTGCGATGTCGCGCACCACTCGGCCCACCTCCAAGCGGTGGGCGAGGTGGTCGAGGTGCGCGATGATCGTGATCACCGTGACGATGGTCAGCACGACGGCCACCGTCACCGACACCCGCGGCGCCAGCTGCATGGCATGACCGTTGATGCGTGGCAGCGTGAGCACGCAGTACACGAACGTCGCCACCAGCAGTCCGATGACGACCTGGCTGAGCCGGTCCCGGATGAACGACCGCATCACCCGGGGCGACAGCTGCGAGCTCGCCAGCTGCAGGCTCACGATGGTCAGCGAGAAGATGACGCCCGCGGTGGTGATCGTCGCGCCGGCGATGGTGCTCAAGAGCCAGGTGGCGACATCGATGTCCATCGCCATCGTCAACGGCACCCGCGTCTGGGCGCCCAACGCGTTGTCGACCGTCCCGGTGACGAGGGCCAGGACGATGCCGCCGATCACAATGACGACGGGCAACAGGAATAGGCTCTCCCGGAACCGGTAGGCCGCCGCGGACCCGCGCAACCCCCGATCAGCTCGGATACGAAAAGCTCTACGCAGCAACGGTTTACCCATCAGCACGCCGACCTGAGGCCACGCAGCGAAGCGGCATTGCCAGCGCTCGGCGTGCCCGAGCGCCGGGTCTGCGTCGCGGACTCCTCGACTAGCGCTGCAGCCATGATGTCTGTCACCCTAAGACTCCTTTGGTGATGGGGATTACCCGTGGTGCAGCGCGTCAACAACCCTTTTGCCGGGCAAGGAATTTCATCCGTGGGGGGTCTGCGTCGATTACAGTGGCGCTCACAGCGTCGACCGCACGCCCGTGGGCGCCGCCCATTCGGTGTGTCGCAAATCAACCATCTGATCCGGCAAAGCGATACTGTCTTGGGTTGGCGTAGCAACCGACACCTGGGAGGGTAAATGAGCGCCTATCGGACCGTGGTGGTAGGAACCGACGGCTCGGACTCGTCGCTGCGCGCGGTGGACCGCGCAGGCACCATCGCCGCCGGGGCGAACGCGCAGTTGATCATCGCGACGGCCTACCTGCCCCAGCACGAGGACCCGCGCGCGGCCGACGCCCTGAAGGACGAAAGCTACAAGGTGGCGGGCAGCGCCCCGATCTATGCGATCCTGCGCGAAGCCAAGGAGCGGGCGAACGCCGCGGGCGCGCAGAACATCGAGGAGCGATCGGTCGTCGGCGCCCCGGTCGACGCGCTGGTCGGCCTCGCCGAGGAGGTCAAAGCCGACCTCTTGGTGGTCGGCAATGTCGGCCTGAACACGATCGCCGGCCGGCTGCTGGGCTCGGTGCCGGCCAACGTCTCGCGTCGGGCCAAAGTCGACGTCTTGATCGTGCACACCACCACGTGAGTTGCCTCCTGCGTTCGTGATCGATTCCGCCAAATACGGCCCGTGGGCGGTCATCGCGGGCGGCTCGGAAGGTGTTGGCGCCGAATTCGCCCGGTTGCTGGCCGAAGCGGGTCTGAACCTGGTGCTGATTGCCCGCAAGCCCGACCCGTTGGCCGAGACCGCTGAGCGCTGCCGCCGGTACGGCCACGAGGTCCGCACTGTGCCGATCGATCTGAGTGACACCGCTGCCAGCGTCCGCATCGCCGAGGCAACCGCGGGCCTCGACGTCGGGTTGTTGATCCTCAACGCCGGCGCCAACACGCACAGCCGCGAGTTCCTCGACGGCGATCTGGCGGAGTTCCAGCGCGTCATCGATCTCAACCTCTCCACACCGCTGGCGCTCATTCACCACTACGGGCAGCCGATGCGCGCCCGCGGGCGGGGCGGCATTGTGTTGATCGGATCGCTCGCTGGCTACCTGGGCTCGGTGCGGCACACGGTCTACGGCGGTGTCAAGGCATTCGGACGCATCTTCGCTGAAGGGCTCTGGCTGGAGCTTCGCGAGCACGGCGTCGACGTGCTGGAGTTGGTGCTGGGCGTGACCCGGACACCGGCGATGGAACGGGTGGGCCTGAATTTCGATGTTCCCGGCATGACCGTGTCCGATCCTGCCGACGTCGCGCGCGAGGGGCTGGAGTGGCTGTCGCGCGGACCTGTGCGTGTGGTCAGCGGAAACGAGGAGATTGTGGCCATGCGCAGTGACCCCGACCGGGCTGCGGCGGTGCTGGGCGCGCACCGAACGATGCAGCGGCTGATGGGCTCGTGACCGCCGAGGAGCGACTGGCCGCCTTGGAGCAGCGGCTGCGCCGGGTGGAGGACGAGCTGGCGATCAGCCGGCTGCTGGCCTCCTACGGCCCGTTGGTCGACGCCGGCGACGCCGATGCGGTGGCCGAGTTATGGGCCGAGGACGGTGAATACGACGTCGAAGGTTGGCACATGCGCAGCCGCGCCGACGTCGCCGACATGGTCCGCTCGTCGGCCCATCAAGGCCTGATTCGGGGCGGTTCGGCACACTTCCTGGGCCCGGTCCACGTCGACGTCGACGGCGACGATGCCGTTGCGGTGTGCGAGTCGATCCTGGTTCGCCGCAGCGATGACGGCAGCGGCTACCGGGTGTGGCGAGCCGGGGCCAACCGGATCACGCTGCGACGGGCGGCGTCGGGCTGGCAGATCGTCAAGCGCATGACCCGAGCGCTCGACGGCTCGGAGGAGGCGCGGGCGTTGCTGCGCCACTGAACCGGCTCAGCGGCGGCGAGCGCGCACGACAGCCAGCGCACCGGTGCCGGCGAGGACGGTGAACGCCAGCACCAGAACCCAGTCGCCCAGCCGCTGGTAGGCGGTGTCGCGCGCGTCGAGCGGAACAGTGACGACCACCGCGCCGCGGTAACTCGACGGGCACCAGGCAAGCCTGCGGCCGCGCGCGTCGAATGCAGCGCTGTCGCCCGACAATCCGGCGTGTACCGCCGGGCGGCCGACTTCGGCGGCGCGTACCGCGACCATCGCCGCCAATTGCGGTTGGGCCCAACTCCCTTGAAATGTCGAGGTCGAACTTTGGTAGACGAGCAGCTGCGCCCCGAGTTCCACCTCGCGGCGGGGCAGGTCGGGAAACGCTGCCTCGAAACTGATCAGCGGTCCGAGTGCCAGGTCGCCAGCGTGCAGCACCACCTGGTCGCTGCCGCGGTGCCGGTCCTCGCCGGCGGCCTTGGTGTGCCCGGTGATCGGCCCCAGCAGCGAACGCAGCGGCACGTATTCGCCGAACGGCACCAGCCGGGTTTTGCGGTAGCCGCCCAGTGCGCCGTGCGGCCCGATCAACAGAGACGACTTGTAGATGCCGCCGGTCGGCGCGCGGGCGTCGACGTTGACGAGCAGGTCCGCACCCACCCGCCGGGACAGGTCCGTCAGCTCCTGCATGGTGTCCGGGTGGTCGGCGGGATCCACTCCGACGCTGCTTTCGCCCCACACGACCACATCCGGTCGTTGACCTACCAGCGTGCGAGTGAGCGCCGCACTGGCCGCCGCTCGGGCGGTCGAGTCGTCGATCACGCCGGGCTGCACCAGCGCCACCCGGGCTGTGGGGCTGCCGGCGGTCGGCGCTTCGAGTACGAAGCTGACTGGCCCGACACCTGCACACACCGCCGCCGCGGCGACCATCGGGATGGCGCGCCTCCGGTGCACAATTGCCCCGGCGATACCGGTATTGACGGCGACCACCAGAAAGCTGGTCAGCCACATCCCGCCGAGCGAGGCCGACGCCAACGTGACGGGCTGGTTCCACTGTGACGCACCCAGCGCGGCCCACGGACCGCCCAGCGCGGGCCACGACCGCACCGCCTCGGCCGCCACCCAGGCGCTGGGCAACACGACCATGGCCGCCAGCGGTCGATGCACCGTGCCGGGCGGGGCCAAGAGCCGGTGGGCGGCAAAACCCCACGGCAGCCACAACGCGCCGAGTCCGGCGGCCAGCAGTAGCAGCAGGGGACCGCTGCTGGGCAGCAGCCAGTACTGCGTGGCCAGCACATAGCCGGCCAGGCCGCACCACGCCCGTACCGCGCCGTCGGCCGGAGTCGGTGCGGCCCGCACGACGAGCAACAGCGGAACCACACCGAACCAGGCCAGGCACCACCAGGACGGCGCCGGGAAGGCAAGCGCCGGCAGCGCGCCGAGAACCAACGCCGCCGCGTACCCCCGCAAGCGACGGAAGGTCACGCGCTGGCGAGGGCGTGCCGCGTCAGCCGGAAGGTTCGGGTCAGCCGGTCCGGTTGCGTCGACAAGGTGACCTCGACAGCTCCGCCCGGCGTGACGATGTAGCGCTCCTCGACATCGGGCCCGTCGTCGCGCCGGCGCACCGGCCGGTGTCCGAGGTCGTGGTCGTCGTGCAGGTCCGGGTCGAACGGGAAGAACACCGAGTCGTAGGGCATCACGTCGCCGTCGGGGCGGCCGTCGCGCAGCCGACTGCATTCCACGAACCGGAAATGCCCGATGTTGTGCGCGGCCCGATAGCTTCGGGTGACCACCAGGGGAGGCTGGCCGTCGGCGGGCAATTGCACGCCCTTGGGCACGATCGGGTCGAAACTGACGTCGGCGCCCGCATGCGCCTCCCGGAAGACCCCGAAGTGCCGCGAAAGCCGTTCGGACAGCGCGAATCCCGCTTCTCTGTCGAGGAAGACGGCCAGTCCGATCGCGGTCGCGGCGAAGGGGTGCGGTGAGCGTTTGACCCGTTTCTCGTCGAACTTTTCATTGCGGTCGGCGCGCAGCATCCGGGCGATCAGCGGGAAACTGCCGGCCCCGCCCACCACGTAGATGCCCGCCACCTCGGACCACTGTGCGCCGTGCAACACATGCCCGAGGACGTCGATGGTCTTGGCGACGAGCGGTGAACAAGCCGCGTAGACGTCGTCGATCGGACACGAGAACGGCGGCTTGCCGACCGCGTCGAGGTCGACCAGAAAGCGGCGGGTGTTCGGGCCGACGGCTTCTTTGCGCGCCGCGCACTCCTCGAGCAGCAGGTCCTGCGCTGCGGCGTCGAGGTTGCGGAGTTTGGCGCCGTTGCGGACCAGCGTGAGGATCTCCGCGTCGAAGTCGTCGCCGCCAAGGCGCTGGATGCCTTCGCTGGTGACGACCTCGTTGAGCCGGCCCGTCATCCTCAGCAGCGACGCGTCGAACGTGCCGCCGCCCAAGTCGTAGATCAGCACATACTCGCGTTTGGCGCTGATCGTCGAGCGATATCGGTGCGCATACTCGAAGCCGGCCGCCGAGGGCTCGTTGAGCAAGGCGATGACCTCGAAGCCGGCTTGGGCAAAGGCGTCCAGGGTTAAAAACCGTTGGGCGCTCGACGCATTGGCCGGCACGCTGACCGCGGCCTCGATCCGCTCGCCGGGGGCCAGGTCGACGTTGGAGCGGTGCTGCAGATCCCTCTTGAACTGGGCGAGCAGTCCCGCGAACAGGTCGGCCACCCGGTGGGGGCGACCGGCCAGTTGCACCGTTGTCCGCGGCCCGGCGTCGTTGAGCAGCCGTTTGAACGATCGCAGCAGCGACCAGCCCGGTTCGTGGCGCACCGCGGCGGCGTCCAGGCCGAAGCGCAGTTCCCCGGACTCGTGGGCGGCGATCACCGACGGCCAGGTGTCCACACCGTCGAACGACGCCACCGGGTAGTTGCCCCGGTCGACGACTGCCGCGACCGTGTGCGTTGTGCCGAAGTCGATGCCCACCCTCATCTCGCCAGAGTGTAGGCGGTGCAGCGCGTTTCGCGGCGCTTTTACCAGCCGCGCTCGCGCCACTCGGCGAGGTTGGGCCGCTCGGCACCGAGCGTGGTGTCGTCGCCGTGGCCGGGGTAGACGACGGTGGCGTCGTCGTAGACGTCGAACACCCGGGTCGTTACGTCGTCGAGCAGCTGGGTGAAGTCGCCCGGCTGCCAGGTTTTGCCGACTCCGCCGGGGAACAGGCAGTCGCCGGTGAACAGTTGAGTGGCGCCGCCGACGGCGGGGCCGTCGAGCGCCAACGCGATCGAGCCGGGGGTGTGGCCCCGCAAATGAATGACGTCGAAGGTCAGCTTGCCGATCTGCACCGTGTCGCCGCCGGCGAGCAGACGATCCGGTTTGACCGGCAGCGGATCGGCGTCGATCTCGTGCGCGGCCGTCGGGGCGCCGGTGGCGTCGGCCAGGGCTTTCAGCGCCTGCCAGTGGTCGAAGTGCTGGTGGCTGGTCACGATCAGCGACACCGTGGGGGCGTAGCGTCGCACCAGGTCGACCAGGATCTCGGCGTCGTTGGCGGCGTCGATCAGCAGCGTTTCGCCGGTCTCGGAACACGTCACCAGGTAGGCGTTGTTGTCCATGGGGCCGACCGACGTCTTGACGATCGTCGCGCCCGGCAGGGTGCGACGGGCGGCGGAGCCCGGTTCGACGTGCCCGGTGTAGTTGTCGTCGAGGGTGGTCATACCGGTCACGGTACTGGTCGGGAGTTGCTTGTCGGTACCGGCACATAGCATGGAAAACGACGTGTGTGATGAGTCGTTGGAAAGGAACGCGTTGGCTGACCGCCTGATCGTCAAGGGTGCGCGTGAGCACAACCTCCGCAGTGTTGATCTTGATTTGCCGCGCGACGCGTTGATCGTCTTCACCGGCCTGTCCGGTTCGGGAAAGTCTTCGCTGGCGTTCGACACGATCTTCGCCGAGGGGCAGCGGCGCTACGTGGAGTCGTTGTCGGCCTACGCGCGTCAATTCCTGGGCCAGATGGACAAACCCGACGTCGACTTCATCGAAGGCCTGTCACCGGCGGTGTCCATCGACCAGAAGTCGACCAACCGCAACCCGCGGTCGACAGTCGGCACCATCACCGAGGTGTATGACTACCTGCGGCTGCTGTACGCCCGCGCCGGCACCCCGCACTGCCCTGTCTGCGGCGAACGAATCGCCCGCCAGACCCCACAGCAAATCGTCGACCAGGTGCTCGCGATGCCCGAGGGCACCCGATTCCAGGTGCTGGCCCCGGTGGTGCGTACCCGCAAGGGCGAGTTCGTCGACCTGTTCGAAAAACTCAACTCCCAGGGGTACAGCCGGGTCCGCGTCGACGGTGTGGTGCACCCGCTGACCGAGCCACCGAAGCTGAAGAAGCAGGAGAAGCACGACATCGAGGTGGTGGTGGACCGCCTCACCGTCAAAGCCAGCGCCAAGCAACGGCTCACCGATTCGGTGGAAACCGCGTTGAACCTGGCCGACGGCATCGTGGTGCTGGAGTTTGTCGATCACGAACATGACGCCCACAACCGCGAACAGCGGTTCTCCGAGAAGCTGGCGTGTCCCAACGGACATTCGCTGGCCGTCGACGACCTGGAACCGCGGTCGTTCTCCTTCAACTCGCCATACGGGGCTTGCCCGGAATGCAGCGGGCTGGGCATCCGCAAGGAGGTCGATCCCGACCTGGTGGTGCCCGACCCCGAACTCACGCTGGCCGAGGGCGCGGTGGCGCCGTGGTCGATGGGCCACACCGCCGAGTACTTCACCCGGATGATGGCCGGCCTGGGCGACACCATGGGCTTCGACGTCGACACCCCGTGGCGCAAGCTGCCGGCCAAGGCGCGCAAGGCAATTCTGGAAGGCTGCGACGAGCAGGTGCACGTGCGCTACCGCAACCGCTACGGCCGCACCCGCTCCTACTACGCCGACTTCGAAGGCGTGCTCGCGTTCCTGCAGCGCAAGATGGACCAGACCGAGTCCGAGATGATGAAGGAGCGCTACGAGGGCTTCATGCGGGACATTCCGTGCCCGGAGTGCGACGGCACGCGGTTGAAGCCGGAAATCCTGGCGGTCACCCTGGCCGCGGGGAATCGCGGCAAGAAATCCATCGCCGAGGTCTGTGAACTGTCGATCTCCGACTGCGCGGACTTCTTGAACGCGCTCACCCTGGGCCAGCGCGAGCAAGCCATCGCGGGGCAGGTGCTCAAGGAGATCCAGTCGCGGCTGGGCTTTCTGCTCGACGTCGGATTGGAATACCTGTCGCTGTCGCGGGCGGCGGCCACGCTGTCCGGCGGTGAGGCGCAACGCATCCGGCTGGCCACCCAGATCGGCTCCGGGCTGGTGGGCGTGCTGTACGTACTCGACGAGCCGTCGATCGGGCTGCATCAACGCGACAACCGTCGGCTCATCGAAACCCTGACCCGGTTACGGGCTTTGGGTAACACGCTGATCGTGGTCGAACACGACCAGGACACCATCGCGCATGCCGACTGGATCGTCGACATCGGCCCGGCGGCCGGTGAGCACGGCGGCCAGATTGTGCACAGCGGGACCTACGCCGAGCTGCTGCGCAACAAGAAATCGATCACCGGAGCCTACCTGTCCGGCGCGGAAAGCATTGAGGCACCGGCGATCCGGCGTCCCGTCGATAAGCGACGACGGCTGACCGTCGTCGGTGCGCGCGAGCACAACCTGCGTGAGATCGACGTGGCGTTCCCGCTCGGTGTGCTCACCTCGGTGACCGGAGTTTCCGGTTCCGGCAAGTCGACGCTGGTCAACGACATCCTGGCCGCGGTGCTGGCCAACAAACTCAACGGCGCCCGCCAGGTTCCGGGCCGGCACACCCGGGTCACCGGGCTGGACCACGTCGACAAACTGGTGCGGGTCGACCAGTCGCCGATCGGGCGCACCCCCCGCTCCAATCCGGCCACCTACACCGGGGTGTTCGACAAGATCCGCACCCTATTTGCGGCCACCACCGAGGCCAAAGTCCGCGGCTACCAACCCGGGCGGTTCTCGTTCAACGTCAAAGGTGGCCGCTGCGAGGCGTGTTCGGGTGACGGCACCATCAAGATCGAGATGAACTTTTTGCCCGACGTCTACGTGCCGTGCGAGGTGTGCCAAGGCGCCCGCTACAACCGGGAAACCCTCGAGGTGCATTACAAGGGCAAGACCATCTCCGAAGTGCTGGACATGTCCATCGAGGAGGCCGCGGAGTTCTTCGAGCCGATCACCGGGATCCACCGCTATCTACGCACGCTGGTCGACGTCGGGCTCGGCTATGTGCGGCTCGGCCAGCCCGCGCCGACCCTGTCCGGCGGCGAGGCGCAGCGGGTCAAGCTGGCCTCCGAGTTGCAGAAGCGTTCGACCGGGCGCACGGTCTACATCCTCGACGAGCCCACCACCGGTTTGCATTTCGACGACATCCGCAAACTCCTGGGTGTCATCAACGGCCTTGTCGACAAAGGCAATACGGTGATCGTCATCGAGCACAACCTGGACGTGATCAAGACGTCGGACTGGATCATCGACATGGGGCCGGAGGGCGGCGCCGAGGGTGGGACGGTCGTGGCCGAGGGAACGCCCGAAGACATCGCCGCGGTGCCGGAGAGTTATACCGGCAAGTTTTTGGCTGAGACGCTCGGCGTGCCGGCCACTCCGGCACCACGACGGCGGCGCCGCGTCAGCGCCTAACGACGTGTGTCCTTGCGCATCGACGCGCGGATTTCGGCCAGTCGCTCAGCCGCCGCCTGTTCCCGCTCCCGGTACTGCTCGTCGACGCTGCGGCCCTCGGCGCTTTCAGCGTCCAGTTCGGCTGCGCCGGCGGATGTTTGGTAGCGGGTCTCGATCTTCTCGCGAACCGATTCGAACGTCGGCGTACCGGAGTCGTCGTAATCCGGGTCGGGCATGGCGCCAGGCTACCTGCCGCGGTCGAGGTAGCGCACCATCTGCTGCCAGTACACCATCGTCAGCGCCATCGCGACCGCGGTCGCCGTTGCCGCTGCGACGAGGCGGCGGCGACGCGCGGCGACGATCGCAACGACAGTGGCAACCGACGTCGCGGCGCTCACCACCGCGGCGCTGTCCTTAGGCCGGTGGGTGATCCACAGCTCCTCGCCCAGCATGGCGCGAGTAGCCCAGTTGCTCTGGTCGACCGGTTCCGGGAACACCACCGGGTTGACCGCAAACCACAGCCCGACCGCTGCCGCATGGCTCCACTTGCGGGTCCACACCGGCAGCAAGACCAGCGGTGTGCTCGCCCAACGGGTCCATGCGCTCCACGGATTGCTGTGCCGCGCGAATATCGCGCGGCGGATGCGTGCGATCGATGTCATCAGGCGAGGTTATCGGCCGCCGGCGTGCGGTCCTGGCGGGGCCGGCAACGCGATGCGCGGCACTCCCGGCGTGCCGAGTTGACCGGCCAGCCAGGGCAGGGCCGTGGTGAAGACCCGGCCCGCGAACGGCCAATCGTGCTTGCCCGGCTGAGCGACCACCGCGCAGTCGATACCGTGGGCGCGCCCGAGCGTGCAAAGAGAATCAGCAGCCGCCGCGGTGTCACTGAGTTTGGCCGTGCCGCCTCGGTGGTCTGTGCCTGTCGTGCCGGTGTCGGCCACTGTGACAGTGTGTGAGGTCGACGGGCCGGTAGAGTTGACCGCGAACCAGCCCGAAACCCCGCTGTAGCGCCCATGTCTGGTGATCACCGTGGTCGGGTCGAAAGCGGCCCAGGCCTGGGAGCTGCCACCGAACAGTCGGGCAATCGTCTGCGCCTTGGTGCCCGTATTCGGGGCGAGGTCCCCGGCGATGTCGACGAAGGTGCTGAACATGTCGGGGTGCATCACTGTCAGGTCCACCGCACAGGTGCCGCCCATCGACCAGCCCACGATGCCCCACTTCGTCCGCTCGGGACTGACTCCGAAACGCGAGACCATATAGGGCACAACATCTTCGGTGAGATGGTCGGCAGCATTGCCGCGGCTGCCGTTGACGCATTCGGTGTCGTTGTTGAATGCCCCGCCGGAGTCGACGAACACCAGCACCGGCGCGTTGCCGTCATGGGTGGCGGCGAAGTCGTCGATCGTCTTGACCGCGTTGCCGGCCCGCAGCCAGTCGGCTGGGGTGTTGAACTCGCCGCCGATCATCATCACGGTCGGCAGCTGCGGGGGCGGGTCCGAGGTGAACCAGGCCGGCGGCAGATATACCAACTCGCCACGATGCTTGAAGTGCGACGCATCGGCGGGAATCGTCACTTGCACCACGCTGCCGCGCGGAGGTCGGACACCCTTACCGGCCATCGCGGTGACGGTGGCAGCGTCGGTCTGGTCGGGCAGCGGACCGGCGGTGAGCTGGTTCCACGCCGTCTGCACCGTGGGGAAATAGCCCACCCACTCGTTGAGCGTCAGCGCCGAACTGGCCAGGCACAGCGGCACGGCCAACACCGACACGGCCCGTCGCCACCAGCGCGCGCCCGGCCACCCCAACAACAGCACGGCGGCGGCGACACCGGTCAACGCAATCCACATCCACAGCGTGCGGGGCGCCGGTTCACCGGCCAGACCGTCGTCGGCGATCTGCCAGTACGCCCAACACGTCACTGCGATTCCGACCGCGGCTGCCACGGGAAGCCATACCAGCCGCCAGCGGCGCGATCGCCAGCCGACCGCCAGCACCAGGACAACCGCAGCGACGGCCTGCACGGTGATCGGAACCCAGCCATGCATCAACGACGTGTGGTGGCCCACCAGCAGCGGCGCGGCGACGATCGCCGTCGATGCAGACACAAGACCTATTCTGATCTGCGATTCTGAGCGCCGGCTGTGAAACGCGCCGAAATCAACGCGGTTTAGCCAACGGAAAGGGCAGCGTCTCACGGATGCTGCGGCCGGTGACGAGCATGACCACCCGGTCGACACCCATCCCCAGGCCACCGGTGGGCGGCATCGCGTACTCCATCGCCTGCAGGAAATCCTCGTCGAGCTCCATCGCCTCCGGGTCCCCGCCGGCGGCCAGCAGAGACTGCGCCCGCAGCCGACGCCGCTGTTCCAGCGGATCCGTCAACTCGCTGTAGGCGGTGCCCAGCTCGACGCCCCAGGCCACCAGATCCCAACGCTCGGCGACCCCGGCCTTACTGCGATGCGGCCGGGTCAGCGGGGACACCGACGTCGGGAAATCCGTGTAGAAGGTCGGCAGTTCGGTACGCGCCTCGACCAGCTGCTCGTACAGTTCCAGCACCACCGCACCGGCATCCCAGCGGGGCCGGTATGGGATGCCGGCGGCATCACACAGTTTGTGCAGCGTCGCCAGATCCGTCCCGGTGTCGACTTGCTCACCGAGCGCCTCCGAGACCGCCTCATGCACGGTCTTCACCGGCCACACCCCGGAGATGTCGACCGGTTCCAGGTTGCCGTCGGCGTCGCCGGGCCGCGGTCGCATCACCACCGGCGCACCGTTGGCCGCTGCCGCGGCGTTCTGAATCAGTTCCCGGCAGCCATCGACCCACACCAAATAGTCGGCGTGCGCCTGGTAGGCCTCGAGCAAGGTGAATTCCGGATTGTGGCTGAAGTCGACCCCCTCGTTGCGAAATGCCCGACCCAGCTCGAACACCCGCTCGACACCGCCGACACACAGCCGCTTGAGGTACAGCTCCGGCGCGATGCGCAAGTACAAGTCCAAGTCGTAGGCGTTGATATGCGTGACGAACGGTCGCGCCGTCGCGCCGCCGTGGATCTGTTGCAGAATCGGGGTTTCGACTTCAAGGAACCCTTTGGCTGTCAACGTCTCCCGGATCGAGCGCAGCACGCTGCTGCGCGCCGTGATGAGCTGACGCGATTCGGTGTTGATCGCCAGGTCGACGTAGCGGGTGCGGACCCGCGCTTCCGGATCGGCAAGCCCCGTCCACTTGTTCGGCAGCGGTCGCAGACACTTACCGATCAACCGCCAACTGGCCACGATCAGCGACCGGGTGCCGGTCCTGCTGAGCCCCAGCTGGCCGGTGACCTCGACAAGGTCGCCCAGGTCGATGGCCCTGGTGAAATCCGCGGTGCGGCCTTGCTCGAGGACCGAGTTGTCCAGCAGCAACTGCATTTCCCCGGACCAGTCGCGCAGTTGGGCGAACAGCACGCCGCCGAAGTCGCGAATCCGCAGCACCCGCCCGGCCACCGAAACGGTCGCGCCGTCGACGCTGCCCAGCGCCTGCCCGATCGTGTGAGTTGCCGGATGCCCGACGGGATACGCGTCAATCCCGCTGTCCTGCAGCGTTTTCAGCTTCGCCAACCGGACGCGCATCTGTTCGGGCAGGCGGGCTTGACGATCTTCGGCTTCGGGGAACTCGGCTTGTTGGAAGCTGGAGACGTCGGGAGCCCGGCCGTCGTGATGCAACAGCCCGGTTTCCACCAGCACTGACGGCACCGACGGACTGTGACCGGTGTGCTGCTCGTTACGACGCGAAAACGGCAGCACCAGAAAACCCTCGGCGATCACCGACGCGACACCCACCCGCGGAATCATCCGGGCGTCCTCGTAGCAGGCGTATCGGGGCAGCCACTGGGGCTGGTATTTCATATTCGAGCGATACAGCGTCTCCAGCTGCCACCAGCGTGAGAAAAACACCAGCAGGCCACGCCACAGCCGCGCGACCGGGCCGGCGCCAAGCTGAGCCCCTTGCTCGAACGCCGAGCGGAACATCGCGAAGTTCAGCGAAATACGGTTGATGCCAAGGTTTTCGGAATGCAGCGCGAGCTCGCTGACCATGAGTTCGATAGTGCCGTTGGGCGATTGCGGTGAACGGCGCATCAGGTCCAGCGAGACTCCGGTTTGGCCCCAGGGCACCAGGGACAGCATCGCCACCACGTCACTGTCACCATGCAGAGCCTCGACCAGCAGGCAATCGCCGTCGGCAGGGTCGCCGAGGCGGCCCAGCGCCATGGAAAACCCTCGCTCGGTCTCGGTGTCGCGCCATCCATCCGCACAGGTGATCAGCCGTGCCATTTCGTCGTCGGCGATGTCTCGGTGCCGGCGGATGCGCACGGTCAACCCGGCCCGACGCGCCCGGGTCACCGCTTGGCGCACTGCGCGCATATCGGGACCCGACAGCTTGAATTCCGCGGTGTGCAGGATGGCTTCGTCGCCCAACTCCAGGGCGTTGAGTCCGGCTTCCCGAAACGCTTTAGCCCCTTGGGAACTGGCTCCCATGACCCCGGGGGCCCAGCCGTAGGCCTGGCACAGTTGCAGCCAAGTAGCGATGGCTTGTGGCCAGGCCCTCGGGTCTCCCACCGGGTCGCCACTGGCCAGGCACACCCCGACCTCGACGCGGTAGGTGATCGCGGCACGGCCGCTGGGTGCGAAGATCACCGCCTTGTCGCGGCGAGTGGCGAAATAGCCCAGCGAATCGTTGTTTCCGTACAGTTCCAGCAGTCCCCGGATGGCCGATTCGTCCTCGCCGGTCAGCGCGCTCTCGGCCCGTTGAGACTGAAACAGCACGATCGCCGCGACGATCAGCGCGAGGGCGCCGAAGAGGCCGAACAGATCGTTGAGGAAAACATGCGGTTTGCCCGCAAACGAGGCCTGGCCGGCGAGTGCAAAGCCAACGACCCGGTCGGCCACATAGAGGAACCGGTCGCCGCGGTGCAACGATCCCGGGAACAACTCGACCAGTCCCCAGGACAGCGCAATTCCGAGCACCCACCCGGCGATGAGCGCCGCGGCCGACTTGTACAGCGCACCGCGCCGAACTTTGGCCCAGAATTCGCGATAGGCCAGCACCAGAAGCACGACCGCCGCCACATGCAGGACAAGTCCTAGGCTCTCGCCGGACACCTGCAGCGCGCTATGGGCGCCCTGAACCAGTTCGAGGGCGTTGATCGCCGCGGCAACCAGCAAGTTTCCGACCAGGATCCACCAGGCGATACGTTTGCGTGCGGTCAGAGCGGCGGCGAGCAGGGCTAACACGAACGACCAGGCGAAGCTGGTGTCGGGGAAGTTGAACAGATAGTCGTTGATGAACTCGCGCGGCACCTTGATGATCCAGCGGACCAACGGCGACACACTGGCCAGCAACGACAACGTCGCGATAACCCCGACGGTCCAACCGGCCGCGGCAGGAACCCAGTGGTAGCGCGAGGCGGACAGGCTCCGCGGGCGCGGTGCAACAAGTGTCACAGACCGCGAGGATATGCCCTCAGCCAGGGAATCGCCTGAGCACGCGACCGGCTACCGCATCAGCACTGCTAAACTGGCCTGCGCGACCGTCCCGGCGAAGGCCAGGGACAGCAAGTGGAGTCCCACTCCCACCGTTGGCCAGACCGGCTCAACGGTCCGGTCACCGGCATCCCAAGGGTGCCTGTTCTGCCAGCAACGCAGGCGGTTCGACCCGCGACCGGTCGGCACAGGGCCCTGCTGACGCAGGGCTTTTTTGCTGATGGCGTGGTATTTCGACCGCTGGATCTCCGACACCGGCCGGCCGCGACCGGAAAACTACCCATCGAGCCCAGGAGGCCCCATCAGCACTGAGACCCGCGTCAACGAGCGCATTCGCGTACCTGAAGTCCGTTTAATCGGCCCGGGAGGGGAGCAGGTAGGCATCGTGCGTATCGAAGATGCACTACGCGTCGCCGCGGACGCCGACCTCGACCTCGTCGAAGTCGCACCGAACGCCAGACCGCCGGTCTGCAAGATCATGGACTACGGCAAGTTCAAATACGAGGCGGCGCAGAAGGCGCGCGAGTCTCGCAAGAACCAGCAGCAGACCGTCGTCAAGGAACAGAAGCTGCGACCCAAGATCGACGATCACGACTACGAAACCAAGAAGGGCCACGTCGTCCGGTTCCTGGAAGCCGGATCGAAGGTCAAGGTCACCATCATGTTCCGAGGACGCGAACAGTCGCGGCCCGAATTGGGATACCGGCTGCTGCAACGGCTGGGCGCCGACGTCGCCGACTACGGATTCGTCGAGACGTCAGCCAAGCAGGACGGACGCAACATGACCATGGTGCTGGCACCGCACCGCGGCGCGAAGACTCGCGCCAAGGCGGCGCAACAAGCCGGCGAACCCGCCGGGCGCGCACCCGGCGACGACGCCGACACTTCATCGAACTGACAGCAGAACTGAGGACACATGCCCAAGGCCAAGACCCACAGCGGGGCTTCCAAGCGGTTCCGGCGCACCGGGACCGGGAAGATCCTGCGTCAGAAAGCAAATCGCCGGCACCTGCTCGAGCACAAGCCGTCCACTCGCACCCGCCGCCTGGAAGGGCACACCGCCGTGTCGGGCCACGACACCAAGCGGGTCAACAAGATGCTGAACGGCTGATTAGCCCAACCACCCGACGATAGGAACATTCCATGGCACGCGTGAAGCGGGCGGTCAACGCCCAGAAGAAGCGGCGCACCATCCTGAAGGCTTCGCGAGGTTATCGCGGTCAGCGCTCTCGGCTTTACCGCAAAGCCAAAGAGCAGCAACTACATTCACTGAACTACGCCTACCGTGACCGTCGCGCGCGCAAGGGCGAGTTCCGCAAACTGTGGATCGCGCGGATCAACGCGGCGGCCCGCGCCAACGACATCACCTACAACCGGTTGATCCAGGGCCTGAAGGCCGCTGGTGTCGAGGTCGACCGCAAGAACCTGGCCGAGATCGCAGTGAGCGATGCCGCGGCGTTTACCGCGCTGGTCGACGTCGCGCGGGCGGCACTGCCCGAGGACGTCAACGCGCCCTCCGGAGAGGCTGCCTGAGCTTCGCGGAAGGCAGGTGCTCACCGAACGCTCGACCCGGGTGGTCGCAGCGGTCAAGCTGCATCGGCATATCGCGCGGCGACGCTCCCGGCGGTTTCTGGCCGAAGGCGCCCACCTTGTCGAGGCGGCGTCCCGACGCGGGTTGATTCGCGACGTCTTCGTCACCGAGTCGGCCGCCCAACGGCACGCCGTGCTGCTGGACGCGCAGGACGCCCCGGTGCATCTGGTGACCGAACGCGCCGCAAAGGCGTTGTCGGACACCGTGACTCCGGCCGGCTTGGTCGCTGTCTGCGAGATGGCGGCCAGCACGCTCGACGACGTGCTGGCCGCCGCACCCCGACTGGTCGCGGTTGCCGTCGAGATCAGCGAGCCGGGTAACGCCGGCACGTTGATTCGCATCGCTGACGCGATGGGGGCCGCCGCGGTGGTCCTGGCCGGTCACAGTGTCGATCCCTACAACAGCAAGTGCCTGCGCGCCTCCGCCGGAAGCATCTTTTCGATCCCGGTGACGGCCGCACCCGATGCCGCCGCTGCGGTGGCGTCGCTGAAGACGGCCGGCTTGCAGGTAATGGCCACCACGCTGGACGGCGAGCTCTCGCTCGACGACGTCGACCTCGCGAA
Organism: Mycobacterium kyorinense; assembly: GCF_001672775.1. Lineage (GTDB taxonomy): Bacteria > Actinomycetota > Actinomycetes > Mycobacteriales > Mycobacteriaceae > Mycobacterium > Mycobacterium kyorinense_A. The sequence continues at coordinate 62,260 of NZ_LZKJ01000045.1, forward strand.
CCGCACGGCGTGGCTGTTCGGGCCGGAATCGCACGGTCTTTCGGCAGAGGTGGCACAGCTGGCACACCACCGCGTGCAGATCCCCATGCCGGGCGGCGCACAGAGCCTCAATGTGGCTGCAGCGGCGGCGATTTGCCTCTACCAGAGCGCGCGGGCGCTGCGCTGATCAGGCCGCTTTGCCGCGGCCTCGCGCGGGTCGCAGGCCAGCCAACGAGAACGTGGTGTGCACCAAAGACCCGGCGCGCTCGATGATGTTCTTCGCGGGGTGGGCGCGGGGCGGGAAGTAGTGCATCGGCATACCGCGTCGGTCGCGCGGCGGCGCCATGAAGCCCGGTGCCTCCACCAGCGGGGCGTCGGCCGGGATCCGGCCCGCCGCCCGGCGGTAGGCGGCCAGCGCCCGCGGGTGCAACCTGATCTCGTCGGGCACCGCCAGAAAGGCCAACTCGACTGCTTTTCCGAAGAGCCGCAACAACACTTCGTCGCCCGGAGTCCACCGCATGCCGGCCTTTTCCCGAACCGCCGGATCGAACAGCCCGGCGGCTATCCAGCGCTGCCCGGCCGTCAACGGCCTGAACAACTGATCCCAGATCGGCGTGGGCATCAACACGAACTTTGGCTTGGGAATACGCATTTGGAAGATGTCCAGGGTGGCCTGATTGATCTCGAGCTCGTCCCGACACTTGCGGTCCCAGTACTCCTGGAAGTCCTCCCAGGATTTGGGCACCGGTCGCATGCTCATCCCGTACATCCGGTACCACTGGACATGCTCGTCGAACAGTTGGCGCTTCTCCGCCTCGGTCAACCCACCGCAGAAGTATTCGGCGACCTTGATCACCAGCATGAAGAACGTTGCGTGGGCCCAATAGAAGGTTTCCGGGTTCAGCGCGTGATAACGGCGGCCGGCCGCGTCGACGCCCTTGATCGTGTGGTGGTACTGCTTGATCTGCTCGCCGGTGTGCTGCGCTCGCTCGCCGTCGTAAACCACGCCCATGATCGGATACACCGAGCGGGCAACTCGTTGGAGCGGCTCGCGCAACAGAATCGAGTGCTCCTCGACGCCGGCGCCCAACTCCGGATACATGTTCTGGATCGCGCCGATCCACACGCCCATCATCCCGGTGCGCAGATCGCCGAAATATTTCCACGTCAGCGAATCCGGGCCCAGGGGCTCGGCGTTGGCGATGGCATCGTCGCTGTGCGTGACGGGGGCGGGCTCGGCCGACGGTATCGATTTGGTCGTGGTCATCGCGACCTCCTGGGTGCTGATAAATCCACGATAATGTTGACAACAAACGTTGTCTACGATTTGCGCGGTGTGCCGCGCCGGCGTGTTACCGACTGTCGACCACGCTGAGGCAAGCGCGTGATCAGGCGGTTTGGCATCAACGGTGGCGGACGCCACTACGACGGTCGTTGCCGCCCTCTTCAGACAGCACCTAGGCTGGATGCCGTGGACCTCGGGCCCGATTCGGCGTCCGGCGAGCCCGAGCAAGCGGCGACCACGCCGGCCACGCCTGCTTCCAAAGACCGCTCTCCAGTGTCGATACACGGAGCGGCGGGTTGGCTGCGCGATAGGAACCACAGCCCGGGAGTCGTCGACTTCATCCGGCGCGCCCGCCGCGCCTTACCCGGCGATCCCGACTTCGGCGATCCGTTGTCCACCGCGGGCGAGGGGGGTCCCCGCGCCGCGGCGCGGGCCGCGGGGCGACTGCTGGGCGGCCGCGACGGGGCGTCGCGTCAACTCGGTCTTGGCGCACTGCAGGTATGGCAGGCGCTGACCGAAGCAGTTGCCCGAAGGCCGGCGAACCCCGATGTGACGTTGGTGTTCACCGATTTGGTGGGTTTCTCGTCGTGGTCGTTGCAAGCCGGTGATGACGCCACGTTGATGTTGTTGCGGCGGGTGGCTCGGGCCGTCGAACCGCCGCTCCTGGATGCCGGCGGGCACATCGTCAAACGGATGGGCGACGGCATCATGGCGGTGTTCGCCGATCCGCTCGTCGCGGTCGGCGCGGTGTGCGCTGCGATGCAGGCAGTGAAATCGGTCGAGGTGGCCGGCTATCGACCGCGGATGCGAGTCGGAATCCACACCGGGCGTCCGCAGCGGCTGGCCGGTGACTGGCTGGGCGTTGACGTGAACATCGCGGCCCGGGTGATGGAACGCGCCACCAAGGGCGGCATCATGATCTCCGGCACCACCCTCGACCAGCTCGCGCAGGCCGATTTGGACGAGTTGGGCGTGGTAGCCAAACGCACTCATCGGCCGATGTTCGGGGCCAAGACCCCCGGGCTTCCTCCGGAACTGGCTCTCTATCGGCTCAGAACTGCCAGGGACCTGTCAGGTACCGACGAAGCGGAAGACGACAGTGCTGAGGCATAGTAGATGTCGATGATCGCCGATATGCTCACCCGGCTCGCCCGGGTCCGGATCACCGTCGGTTACGCAGCGATTCTGACAGCGGTCAGCACGGCACTCCTGGTTCTCGGTCCACAGGCGCAGGCGCAGGCCATTCGCAATGCCAGCACCAACGTGCACAACCTGGCCCATGGGCACCTGGACACCTTGTTCGGCAGCGCATTCGTCACCGATGCCGGCCCGATTTTCGTCTGGCTGCCCGGACTGGTATGCCTGCTCGCGCTGGCCGAACTGATCTGGCACAGCGCCCGGATGACCGTGGTGTTCGTCACCGGGCACATCGGCGCGACCTTGCTCGTCGCGGCCGGTGTCACCGCAGCGATCGAGTTCGGCTGGCTGCCGATGTCGATCTCGCACGCCAGCGACGTCGGCATGAGCTACGGGGCCGTGGCAGTACTGGGAGCGCTGACCGGCGCCGTGCCGCCACGCTGGCGGCCGGTGTGGATCGGCTGGTGGGTTCCGGCCGCGGTAGCGGCGGCGGCCGTCGGCGCCGAATTCACCGACGCCGGGCACGCCGTCGCGCTGGTGCTGGGCATGCTGGTCGCCACCCGGTTCGGGCGACCGACTCCGTGGACACCCGCGCGGTACGTGTTGCTGAGCGTCGGCGGCGCGTTCGGGTTTTTGATGCTGGCCCACGCCCCGTGGTCGATATTGGCCGGGGCCGGTGCGGGCGCCCTGGGCGCGCTGACGGCAGATGGGATCATCCGGCTCCGCACGCTGCGCCGGCCGCTGCCGGTGGCCGAGTTGGCTACCGCCTAACCCCGCAGGCTTAGGCAGCTGAGCATTTCGGCTGGACCCCCGGTCGCGGCAGGCCGGGGCTCTCTATTGGAAGCGTGCCGTCATCGGCATCAGTAACCGCTGGTAACTGGACGGCGCAATTCGGACGATCACGTCGAAAGCTCTGGCGTCCGGGCCCACCAGGATGCGCGCTTTACGCTTGCCCACCGCTTTCACGATGATGCGAGCGGCGCGGCTAGGGCTGGTGACAGCGAGCTTGTCGAACATGTGAATGGCTTTGGTCATATCGACACCGTCAGCGGCGTCTGCGTTGCGCGCAATAGCGGTCTTGACGTATCCCGGGTGCACAGCCGTGACCGCGACGGGGTGGTGCGCGAGGATCATTTCTTGGCGCAGCGCTTCGGTGAAGCCGCGGACCGCAAACTTGGCCGAGTTGTACGCGGCCTGACCTGGCACCCCAACTAGACCAAACATGCTCGACATGTTGATGACGTGGCCGTCACCGGACGCGATGAGGTGCGGAAGGAATGCCTTGGTGCCGTTGACGACGCTCCAGTAGTCGACGTCCATCACCCGTTCGATGTCCTTGAACTGGCTGATCTCGATGTCTCCGAGGAAGGCGATTCCGGCGATGTTGTAGATCTGATTGACCGTGCCGAAGTAGTCGCTAATCGTGTCGGCGTACGCCAGGAATGACTCGCGCGCCGTGACATCAAGCCGGTCAGACCGCACCGGCGCACCGATTCCCCGTACCAGCGCCGCGGTCCGGGCGAGTCCGTCCGTATCGATGTCGCTGATCGCCAACTTGGCGCCTGAGCGGGCAAGCTCGACGGCGAGCGCCTGCCCAATGCCCGAACCCGCGCCAGTCACAGCGGCAACCTTCCCTGCGAAACCGTCCATGGACACCTCCGAGGTTTGCCCGCCTGGGAGCGAGTGGGCCAGCGCACATCGCCTCGATCCGACCTTTTGATGAAGTCAGGATCGCTGAGGCATCCTGCTCGATTGCAGTAGCGGTACCGAACAGCCGAAGAGGCGGACGAGTCCAATCACCTAAGATTTGCACTTGCGTCACACTCGTGCCGCGAACCGCCAGCCAAGGAGAGTGTCGCCGCGTGGGTGCCCAGCCCGTCGACTTATCGCCGGAGGCGTTGAGCCAAGCCGTCAACGCGGCACGGCGGGCCTTCGCCGCGGCAACCGATCTCGACGCGCTCGCACATGCCAAGACCGAGCACCTAGGCGACCGTTCGGCATTGGCGGTGGCCCGGCAGGCGCTGGCCGGTCTCCCTAAAGCCGATCGCGCTGACGCCGGCCGGCGTGTCAACAGCGCACGGGGCGAGGCCCAGGCCAGGTTCGAAGAGCGACTGACAGAACTGCGCGCCGAACGCGATGCGGCCGTGCTGGTCGCCGAGCAAATCGACGTGACGCTGCCCTCGACCCGCCAGCCCACCGGGGCCCGCCATCCCATCACGATTTTGGCCGAACACATCGCCGACACCTTCATCGCCATGGGGTGGGAGTTGGCCGACGGGCCGGAAGTCGAGACCGAGCAGTTCAACTTCGACGCGCTGAACTTTCCGGCGGATCATCCCGCGCGCAGCGAACAGGACACCTTCTACATCGCCCCGGAGGGTTCGCGGCAGTTGCTGCGCACCCATACCTCGCCGGTCCAGGTGCGCACGCTGCTGCAGCGTGAGCTGCCGGTGTACGTCATCTCGATCGGCCGCACCTTCCGCACCGACGAACTCGATGCCACGCATACACCGGTGTTCCATCAGGTGGAGGGCCTCGCGGTGGATCGAGGCCTGTCGATGGCCCACCTGCGCGGGACGCTGGACGCGTTCGCCCGGGCCGAGTTCGGCCCGTCCGCCCGCATCCGGATCCGCCCGCACTTCTTTCCCTTCACCGAGCCGTCGGCGGAGGTCGACGTGTGGTTCGCCGGCAAGAAGGGCGGCCCTGGCTGGGTGGAGTGGGGCGGCTGCGGCATGGTGAACCCAAATGTCTTGCGCGCCGCCGGTATTGACGCCGAGGTGTATACCGGCTTCGCATTCGGCATGGGGCTGGAGCGCACACTGCAGTTCCGCAACGGCATCCCCGACATGCGCGACATGGTCGAGGGCGATGTGCGGTTCTCGCTGCCATTCGGGGTCGGCGCCTGATGCGCGTCCCGTACAGCTGGCTGCGCGACGTTGTCGCCGTCGGAGCCCCGGATTGGGATGTATCGCCCGGCGAGCTCGAGGAGACGCTGGTCCGCATCGGCCACGAGGTCGAGGAGGTGATTTCGCTCGGCCCGGTCAGCGGACCGTTGACGGTCGGGCGCGTGGCCGACATCGAAGAGCTCACCGAATTCAAAAAGCCGATCCGCGCTTGCCGGGTCGACGTGGGGGAGAGTCAGCCTCGCGAAATCGTCTGCGGCGCCACGAATTTCGCGGCTGGGGACCTGGTGGTCGTGGCGCTACCCGGTACTGTGTTGCCCGGCGACTTCACGATCACTGCGCGCAAGACCTATGGCCGGACCTCTGACGGAATGATCTGCTCGGCCGCCGAATTGGGCTTGGCCGCCGAACATTCCGGCATCCTGGTGCTGCCGCCGGGCACCGCCGAGCCCGGAGCCGACGGCGCTGCAGTCCTTGGTCTCGACGACGTCGTCTTCCATTTGGCCATCACTCCGGACCGCGGCTACTGCATGTCGGTGCGCGGCCTGGCCCGCGAAATCGCCTGCGCCTACGACCTCGAATTCGTCGACCCGGCCGACGTGGCGCCGTTGCCGGTCCAGGGCGAGGCGTGGCCGCTGACAGTGCAGCCGGAGACCGGGGTTCGACGCTTCGCGTTGCGGCCGGTGACCGGCATCGATCCCGCCGCGGTGTCGCCGTGGTGGCTGCAGCGGCGTCTGCTGCTCTGCGGTATCCGCGCGATCTCGCCGGCCGTGGACGCCACCAATTACGTGATGCTCGAACTGGGCCATCCGATGCACGCCCATGACCGCAAGCGGGTCACCGGCGGCTTCGACGTGCGATTCGCCCGCCCGGGTGAGGCCGTGACCACCTTGGACGACGTCGAACGGCGACTCGAGCCGGCTGACGTGCTCATCGTCGACGAGGTCGCGACCGCGGCCATCGGCGGCGTGATGGGATCGGGCAGCACCGAGATGCGCGACGACTCGACCGACGTGCTGCTCGAGGCCGCGGTCTGGGATCCGGCGGCCGTCTCACGCACCCAACGGCGGCTGCATCTGCCCAGCGAGGCCGCCCGCCGCTACGAGCGTGCCGTCGACCCCGCGATCTCGGTGGCCGCGCTGGACCGCTGCGCGATGCTGCTCGCCGAGATCGCCGGCGGCGAGGTGGTTCCGACGCTGACCGACTGGCGCGGCGACCCCCCGGTCGAGGACTGGCGGCTGCCGCCGATCCGCATTGCCGCAGATCTGGCGGACCGCACCGCAGGGGTTCGATACCCGGGCGGCACCACCGCCCGACGCCTCAGGCAGATCGGTGCCACGGTGACCGGCGACGGCGACGTCCTGACCGTGACGCCGCCGAGTTGGCGACCCGACCTGCTGCAACCCGCCGACCTGGTTGAAGAGGTCCTCCGGCTGGAGGGCCTGGAGCCAATCCCGTCGATACTGCCAGCGGCGCCGGCCGGCCGCGGCCTCACCGCCACCCAGAAGCGGCGCCGTGCGGTCGGCACGTCGCTGGCGCTGTCGGGCTACGTCGAAATCCTTCCGACGCCATTTCTGTCCGCAGCGGTGTTCGACGCCTGGGGTCTACCCGCCGATGACCCACGGCGTATCACCACCCGGGTGCTCAACCCGCTGGAAGCCGACCGGCCGCACCTGGCCACCACGTTGCTGCCGGGGCTGCTGGAAGCCTTGGTGCGCAATGTGTCTCGGGGCATCGCCGATGTCGCGCTCTACGCCATCGCGCAGGTGGTCCAGCCGGCCGGGCCGCCCCGCGACGTCGAGCGCATCCCGGTGGATCGCCGCCCCACCGACGCCGAGATCGCTGCGCTGGACGCGTCGCTGCCGCGCCAGCCGCAGCACGTCGCCGCGGTACTGACCGGGCTGGCGGAGCCGCGCGGACCCTGGGGAGCCGGCCGGCCGGTGGAGGCTGCCGACGCATTCGAAGCGGTCCGGGTGATCGCCCGCGCCAGCGGGGTCGACGTGGCGTTTCGGACCGCCCGGTATCTGCCGTGGCATCCGGGCCGCTGCGCCGAGGTACTGGTCGGCGAGACCGTCATCGGCCACGCCGGCCAGCTGCACCCGGCGGTGATCGAGCGGTCGGGCCTGCCGAAGGGCACCTGCGCGGTTGAGCTGAACCTCGACGCGATGCCGATCGTCGAGGCGCTGCCGGCGCCGCGGGTATCGCCGTTCCCGGCGGTGTTCCAGGATGTCAGCCTGGTGGTCGACGCCGACGTCGCCGCCCAGGTGGTGATGGATGCGGTGCGCGACGGCGCAGGTGAGCTGTTGGAGGACATCCGGCTGTTCGATGTCTACACCGGCCCGCAACTCGGCGAAGCCCGCAAGTCGCTGACCTTCGCACTGCGGTTCCGTGCGCAAGACCGCACGCTGACCGAGGACGAAGCCAGCGCCGCGCGCGATGCCGCAGTACGCTGCGCCGCCGACCGGGTCGGCGCGGTGCTGCGGGGTTGAGCGCCCATTCCTTCTGCCGCGAGCGTGCGTGTTCCCGGCCGACACGCCGCCGAAATCACGTGTGTTGCGCACGCTCGCGGACACGGGAGGAATGAATTTGCATGGTGATGCATAGTCATGCAAGGATGCCTGGCATGACTATCCGGGTGGCGGTAGCCGGCGCTAGCGGCTACGCAGGCGGGGAGATCCTGCGGCTGCTGCTCGGGCACCCAGCCTATGCCGATGGCCGGCTGACGATTGGCGCACTCACCGCCGCAGCCAGCGCGGGCAGCACGCTGGCCGAACACCATCCGCACCTGATGCCCCTGGCGCAGCGGGTCCTGGAACCGACCGAGCCGGAGACACTGGGCGGCCACGATGTGGTGTTCCTGGCGCTGCCGCACGGACATTCGGCCGCGCTGGCCGAACAACTCGACGCCAACACGCTACTGGTGGACTGCGGCGCGGATTTTCGGCTCACCGACGCCGACGCCTGGCAGCGGTTCTACGGGTCCACGCATGCCGGCAGCTGGCCGTACGGACTGCCCGAGTTGCCCGGGGCGCGTGACCAACTGCGGGCAACCCGCCGGATCGCGGTACCCGGCTGCTATCCGACGGCTGCATTGCTGGCGCTGTTGCCCGCGGTGGCCGAGGACCTCGTCGACCCCGCGGTGACCGTGGTCGCCGTCAGCGGCACCTCCGGTGCCGGGCGGGCCGCCAAGACCGACCTGCTCGGGTCGGAGGTCATCGGTTCGGCGCGGGCCTACAACATCGCCGGAGCGCATCGGCATACACCAGAGATCGCGCAGGGCCTGAAGTTGGTGACTGACCGCGACGTCACCGTGTCGTTCACGCCGGTACTCATCCCGACCTCGCGGGGCATCCTGGCCACCTGCACCGCACCCACCCGTGCGCCGGTGTCGGAGTTACGCGCCGCCTATGAAAAGGCCTACGATGCCGAGCCTTTCGTCTTCCTGCTACCCGAAGGGCAGCTGCCGCGCACCGGCGCGGTGATCGGCAGCAACGCGGCACACATCGCGGTCGCGGTGGACGAGGACGCCGGGACGTTCATTGCGATCGCCGCGATCGACAACCTGGTCAAAGGTACCGGCGGCGCCGCGGTGCAGTCGATGAACCTGGCATTGGGTTGGCCTGAGTCAGAAGGACTTCCGGTGGTCGGGGTGGCGCCATGACCCGCACCGGCGACGACGTGACCGGCGCCCTGCGGCTGGTGCGCGCCCAGGGAGTGACCGCCCCGGCTGGCTTCCGCGCCACCGGAATTGCCGCCGGCATCAAGGCATCCGGCGCCCCCGACCTGGCGCTGGTATTCAACGAGGGCCCCGACTACGCAGCGGCCGGCGTGGTTACCCGCAATCAAGTCAAAGCCGCGCCGGTGCTGTGGACCCAGCAAGTGCTGACGACCGGCCGACTGCGTGCGGTGATCCTCAACTCCGGCGGGGCCAACGCCTGCACCGGACCGGCCGGCTTTCAAGACACCCACGCCACCGCCGAGGCCGTCGCGGCCGCATTGTCGGACTGGGGCACCGAAACCGGGGCCGTCGAGGTCGCGGTCTGTTCCACCGGGCTGATCGGCGACCGGCTGCCGATGGACAAGGTGCTCACCGGCGTCACCGAGATCGTGCACGAGCTGGCCGGCGGACTGACCGGCGGCGACGAAGCCGCCCGCGCCATCATGACCACCGACACCGTGCCCAAACAGGTGGCACTGCATCATAACGACAACTGGACCGTCGGCGGGATGGCCAAGGGCGCCGGCATGCTGGCCCCGTCGCTGGCCACCATGCTGTGTGTGCTCACCACCGACGCCGTCGTCGAGCCGGGAGCGCTCGACCAAGCGCTGCGCCGCGCCACTACGATCACCTTCGACCGTCTCGACATCGACGGCACCTGCTCGACCAATGACACCGTGCTGCTGCTGGCCTCCGGCGCCAGCGAAATCGCGCCCAGCCAAGCCGATCTCGACGATGCGGTGCTGCGGGTCTGCGACGACCTGTGCGCCCAGCTGCAGGCCGACGCAGAAGGCGTAACCAAGCGCATCACCGTGACGGTGGCCAGTGCCAGGACCGACGACGACGCGCTCAGCGCCGCCCGGCTGATCGCCCGCGACAGCCTGGTCAAGACGGCGCTGTTCGGCTCCGACCCGAACTGGGGCCGGGTGCTCGCCGCCGTCGGCATGGCGCCGTTCACCATCGACCCGAACCGGATCACGGTGTCGTTCAACGGTTCGGCAGTCTTCGCCGACGGCGCCGGGACGGCCGGCGCACGTGAGGTGGACCTCTCGGGTGCCGACATCTTTCTTGACGTCGACCTCGGTGCCGGCGATGCCACCGCCACCATCCGCACCACCGACTTGTCACACGGCTACGTCGACGAGAATTCGGCCTACAGCTCATGAGCGCCCCTCCTCCTCATCGCTTCGCTCTGCATCGTCGGCGGCGGTCATGACGACCAGCGAGCTCGCCACCCAGGTCAAAGCGCAGGTGCTGGCCGAAGCCCTGCCGTGGCTCAAGCAGCTGCACGGCAAGATCGTCGTCATCAAATACGGCGGCAACGCGATGACCGACGACACGCTCAAGCATGCGTTCGCCGCAGATATGGCATTTCTGCGGAACTGCGGCATCCATCCCGTCGTCGTGCACGGCGGCGGCCCGCAGATCAGCGACATGCTGCGGCGCCTCGGCGTGCCGGGGGATTTCAAGGGCGGCTTCCGGGTCACCACCCCCGAAGTGCTCGACGTCGCGCGCATGGTGCTGTTCGGCCAGGTGGGTCGCGAACTGGTCAACCTCATCAACGCCCACGGGCCCTACGCGGTCGGCATCACCGGCGAGGACGCGCAGCTGTTCACCGCGGTGCGGCGCAGCGTCACCGTCGACGGCGTGGCCACCGATATCGGGCTGGTCGGCAATGTCGATCACGTCAACACCGCCGCGGTGCTGGATCTCATTGCAGCCCGGCGTATTCCAGTAGTGTCGACCCTGGCGCCGGACGCCGACGGTGTCGTGCACAACATCAACGCCGACACCGCCGCGGCGGCGCTGGCCGAAGCGCTGGGAGCCGAAAAACTGTTGATGCTCACCGACGTCGAAGGGCTCTACACCCGCTGGCCCGACCGCACTTCGCTGGTCAGCGAAATCGACACGGCAACACTGGGGCAACTGTTGCCCGCACTGGAGGCCGGCATGATCCCGAAAGTCGAAGCCTGCCTGCGCGCCGTCGGCGGCGGCGTGCCCAGCGCACACGTCATCGACGGCCGCGTCGAGCACTGCGTGTTGGTGGAGTTGTTCACTGATGCCGGTACCGGCACCAAGGTGGTGAGCGCATGACCGATTCGCGCACAAACACCATGCAGCAGCGGTGGTCTGCGGTGATGATGAACAACTACGGCGTCCCGCCGGTCGCATTGGCCAGCGGCGACGGCGCGGTTGTCACCGACGTCGACGGCAACTCCTATCTGGATCTGCTCGGCGGGATCGCGGTCAACATCCTCGGGCACCGCCATCCGGCCGTCATCGACGCCGTCACCCGGCAGATGTCCACGCTGGGCCACACTTCCAACCTGTATGCCGCCGAACCCGGTATCGCGCTGGCCGAGGCATTGGTCGAATTGTTGGGCGCCGAAGCTCGGGTTTTCTTCTGCAACTCCGGTACCGAAGCCAACGAGCTGGCGTTCAAGCTGTCGCGGCTGACCGGACGCACGAAACTTGTTGCCGCGCAAGAAGCCTTCCACGGCCGCACGATGGGCTCGCTGGCGCTGACCGGCCAGCCGACCAAGCGAGCGCCGTTTGAGCCGCTGCCCGGTGACGTGACGCATGTGCCGTACGGCGACACCGACGCGCTGGCCGCCGCCGTCACCGACGAAACCGCCGCAGTGTTTTTGGAGCCGATCATGGGGGAGAGCGGTGTCGTTGTCCCACCGGACGGCTATCTCGTTGCGGCCCGGGACATTACGACCAAGCACGGCGCACTGCTTGTGCTCGACGAGGTGCAGACCGGGATGGGCCGCACCGGCGTATTTTTCGCCCACCAGCGCGACGGCATCATCCCCGATGTCGTGACGCTGGCCAAGGGGCTCGGCGGCGGGCTGCCGATCGGAGCGTGCCTGGCCGTCGGTCCGGCCGCACAGTTACTGACCCCGGGTCTGCACGGCAGCACCTTCGGAGGCAACCCGATCTGCGCGGCGGCGGCGCTGGCGGTCCTGCGCGTGCTGGCCGCCGACGATCTGGTGCGGCGCGCCGACGTGCTCGGTAAATCGTTGCGCCACGGCATCGAATCACTGGGCCACCCGCTGATCGATCACGTCCGCGGCCGTGGCCTGCTGTGCGGAATCGTGCTGACAGCGCCCAGCGCCAAGAACGTCGAGGTGGCCGCCCGCGCCGGTGGCTTCCTGGTGAACGCCGCAGCATCCGACGTCATCCGGTTGGCGCCGCCGTTGATCATCACCGAGCATCAACTCGACACCTTCGTCGCCGCGTTGCCGGGCATCTTGGACAGCGTCGGGGGAAGCGCATGACTCGGCATTTCCTGCGCGACGACGACCTGTCGCCGCAAGAACAGACCGAAGTCCTCGAGCTGGCCGCCGAGTTGAAGAAGGATCCGCTGAGCCGCCGGCCCCTGGAAGGGCCGCGGGGAGTCGCGGTCATCTTCGACAAGAACTCGACCCGTACCCGGTTCTCGTTCGAGATGGGGATCGCGCAGCTGGGCGGGCACGCCGTCGTCGTCGACGGCCGCAGCACCCAGTTGGGGCGCGACGAGACTCTGGAAGACACCGGAAAGGTGTTGTCGCGCTACGTCGATGCGATCGTGTGGCGCACCTTCGGGCAGGACCGGCTGACCGCGATGGCCGCGACCGCGACGGTGCCGATCGTCAACGCGCTTTCCGACCAGTTCCATCCCTGCCAGGTATTGGCCGATTTGCAGACCATCGCCGAGCGAAAGGGCACGCTGCGCGGCTTGAAGCTGTCCTACTTCGGCGACGGCGCCAACAACATGGCCCACTCGCTGATCCTTGGCGGCGTCACCGCGGGCATGCAGGTCACGATCGCCGCTCCTGCGGCGTTCGCGCCCGATCAGACGGTACTGACCGCCGCCGAGGAGCGTGCGGCGGCCACCGGCGCGTCGGTGACGGTCACCGCCGACGCCGACGCGGCAGCGACGGGCGCCGATGTGCTCGTCACCGACACCTGGACATCGATGGGGCAGGAAGACGACGGGCTCGATCGGGTGCAGCCGTTCCGGCCATACCAGGTCAACACCGGCCTCGTGAGCCGGGCCGACCCCGAAGTCGTTGTGCTGCATTGCCTTCCGGCGCACCGCGGCGAGGAGATCACCGACGAGGTGATGGACGGACCGCACAGCGCGGTGTGGGACGAGGCCGAAAACCGGTTGCATGCCCAGAAAGCGCTGCTGGTGTGGCTGCTGGAGCAGTCGCGATGACCCGGTCGAAAGCGGCAGCTGAAGTCACCCGCGCCGGCCGGCAGGCCCGCATCGTGGCGATCCTGTCGTCGGCCCCGGTCCGCAGCCAAGGGGAGCTGGCCGGGCTGCTGGCCGCCGAGGGCATCGAGGTCACCCAGGCCACGTTGTCGCGGGACTTGGAAGAGCTCGGCGCGGTGAAGCTGCGCGGCGCCGACGGCGGTGTGGGCGTCTACATGGTGCCCGAGGACGGCAGCCCGCTGCGCGGGGTATCCGGCGGCACCGGGCGGCTGTCGCGGCTGCTCAGCGAGCTGCTGGTGTCCACCGACGCCACCGGAAACCTCGCGGTGCTGCGCACCCCGCCCGGCGCGGCGGACTACCTGGCCAGCGCGATCGACCGGGCAGCGTTACCCTACGTCGTCGGCACCATCGCCGGCGACGACACGATCTTTGTGGCCGCACGCGAACCGATGACTGGCGCCGAGCTGGCCACCGTTATCGAAAACCTCAAGTGATATAAGGAGATTGGTTCATGTCCGAGCGCGTCATCCTGGCGTATTCCGGCGGTTTGGACACCTCCGTGGCGATCAGCTGGATCGGCAAGGAGACCGGCCGGGAGGTCGTCGCGGTCGCGATAGACCTGGGTCAGGGCGGCGAGGACATGGAGGTGGTGCGCCAACGCGCATTGGACTGTGGGGCGGTGGAAGCGGTCGTCGTCGACGCCCGCGATGAGTTCGCCGAGGGCTACTGTCTGCCCACCATCCAGTCGAACGCGCTGTACATGGACCGCTATCCGCTGGTGTCGGCGATCAGCCGGCCGCTGATCGTCAAACACCTGGTCACGGCAGCACGCGAGCACGGCGGCAGCATCGTCGCGCACGGGTGCACCGGCAAAGGCAACGACCAGGTGCGCTTCGAGGTCGGGTTCGCTTCGTTGGCACCGGATTTGGAGGTATTGGCGCCGGTGCGTGACTACGCCTGGACACGAGAGAAGGCCATCGCGTTCGCCGAGGAGAACGCCATCCCGATCAACGTCACCAAGCGATCGCCGTTCTCCATCGACCAGAACGTCTGGGGCCGGGCGGTGGAAACGGGCTTCCTCGAACACTTGTGGAACGCGCCCACCAAAGACGTCTACGACTACACCGAAGATCCCACGCTCAACTGGAACACCCCCGACGAGGTCATCGTTGGGTTCGAACGCGGTGTGCCGGTGTCCATCGACGACAAGCCGGTGTCGGTGCTACAGGCCATCGAAGAACTCAACACCCGCGCGGGTGCCCAGGGCGTGGGGCGGCTCGACGTCGTCGAGGACCGGCTGGTGGGAATCAAGAGCCGCGAAATCTATGAAGCCCCGGGCGCGATGGTGCTCATCACCGCGCACACCGAGCTCGAGCACGTCACCCTCGAGCGTGAGCTGGGGCGGTTCAAGCGGCAAACCGATCAGCGCTGGGCCGAACTCGTCTACGACGGATTGTGGTATTCGCCGTTGAAGACGGCGCTGGAGAGCTTTGTCGCCACGACGCAGCAGCACGTGACCGGTGAGGTTCGAATGGTGCTGCACGGCGGGCACATTGCGGTCAATGGTCGACGCAGCGCGCAGTCCCTGTATGACTTCAACCTGGCCACCTACGACGAGGGCGACAGTTTCGACCAGTCCAAAGCGAAGGGATTCGTCTACGTGCACGGGTTGTCGTCCAAGATCGCTGCCCGCCGGGACCTGGGGTGACACGTTCCCCGCGAGCGTGCGTGTCCCCGGGCGACACGCCGAGCGTGTCGCCGGGTTTACGCACGCTCGCGCCAAAGGCGGCCATCCGATGAGCACTCGCGAGGGATCGCTGTGGGGCGGGCGGTTTGCCGACGGCCCAGCCGACGCGCTGGCGGCGCTGAGCCGATCCACTCACTTCGACTGGGCGCTGGCCCCCTACGACCTTGCCGCGTCGCGGGCGCACACCCGGGTGCTGTCCCGGGCCGGCCTGCTCACCGACGAGCAGCGCGACGGGCTGCTGGCCGGGCTGGACAGCCTCGCGCAGGACGTGGCCGACGGCAGCTTTGGCCCGCTGCCCAGCGACGAGGACGTGCATGCCGCGCTGGAGCGCGGCCTGATCGAGCGGATCGGCCCGGAACTGGGCGGCCGGCTGCGGGCCGGACGATCGCGAAACGACCAGGTGGCCACGCTGTTTCGGATGTGGCTACGTGATGCCGCCCGCCGGGTCGCCGCAGGCGCGCTCGAGGTCGTCGACGCCCTGGCCGCCCAGGCGGGCGCGCACCCAACCGCGATCATGCCCGGCAAAACACACCTCCAGTCCGCCCAACCGATCCTGCTGGCCCACCATCTGCTCGCCCACGCTCATCCGTTGCTGCGTGACGTAGACCGGATCGTCGACCTCGACAAGCGCACCGCGGTGTCCCCGTACGGCTCGGGAGCATTGGCCGGCTCATCGCTAGGACTCGATCCGGACGCCATCGCCGACGAACTGGGCTTCGCCGCCGCCGCCGACAACTCCATCGACGGCACGGCCGCAAGGGATTTCGCTGCCGAGGCCGCATTCGTGTTCGCGATGATCGCCGTCGACCTGTCGCGCCTGGCCGAGGACATCATCATCTGGAGCTCAACCGAATTCGGTTACGTGACCTTGCACGACTCATGGTCGACGGGCAGCTCGATCATGCCCCAAAAGAAGAACCCCGACATCGCCGAGTTGGCCCGCGGAAAATCCGGTCGGCTGATCGGCAACCTGGCCGGGCTGTTGGCAACGCTGAAGGCGCAACCACTGGCCTACAACCGTGACCTGCAGGAGGACAAGGAGCCGGTGTTCGACTCGGTGGCACAGCTGGAACTGTTGCTTCCAGCAATGGCGGGCCTGCTGGGCAGCCTGACATTCGATGTCGAGCGGATGGCGGCGTTGGCCCCGGCCGGCTACACATTGGCTACCGATATCGCTGAATGGCTGGTGCGCCAAGGTGTTCCGTTCCGGGTGGCGCACGAGGCGGCGGGTGCGGCGGTACGAGCCGCCGAGCAGCGTGGTGTCGGGCTGGAAGCGTTGACCGACGACGAGTTGGCCGCGATCAGCACCGCATTGACCCCACAAGTGCGCGAAGTGCTCACCATCGAGGGTTCGGTGTCCTCGCGCGACGCCCGCGGTGGCACGGCGCCGATCCAAGTTGCCAAGCAACTCGACGCGGTTCGCGATGCCGCCGACCGGCTGAGGCAGCGCCTCTAACTGTCCTCCACCAACTCGGACAACTCCAGCCAGCGGCTCTCCATCGCAGCAACCTCGTCTTCCAGACCGCGCAGATCCTGGGTCAGCCGGCTCAGGCCGACGTGGTCGGCCTGGTCATGCTCGGCGAGTTCGACGTGTTTGGCGGCGATCCGCTCGGCCAGCCGCGTGAGGCTGCGGTCGATCGCCGCGATCTCCTTCTGCAGGGCGCGTAATTCGGCGCCCGACGCCGATTTTCGGGGGGCAGGTGCGCGACGTTGCACCGCGCTGGCCAGCCGCAGGTATTCGTCGACGCCGCCGGGCAGATGCCGCAGCCGGCCATCCAGGATCGCATACTGCTGATCGGTGACCCGCTCGAGCAGATAGCGGTCATGGGAGACGACGATCAGTGTCCCCGGCCAGGAATCCAGCAGATCCTCGGTGGCCGCCAGCATGTCGGTGTCCACGTCGTTGGTGGGTTCGTCGAGCAGCAGCACGTTCGGCTCGGCCAGCAGCGTGAGCATCAGCTGCAGCCGCCGGCGCTGCCCGCCGGAGAGTTCACCGACCCGCGCGGACAATTGGTCACGGCCGAATCCCAGCCGCTCCAACAGCTGCGCCGGGCTGACCTCGCGACCATCGACCTGATAGCCGCTGCGCAGCGTGCCGAGCACATCGGCAACCCGTTCGTCCGCCCGCGGCGCCAGCGCGTCACCCTGCTGATCCAATATCCCCAGCTGAACCGTCTTGCCCCGCTTGACCTTTCCCTCAGTGGGTAAAACCGTGCCGGCGATGAGCCCCAGCAACGTGGATTTTCCGGCGCCGTTGGCGCCGACGATGCCGCTGCGTTCGCCGGGGCCGATCCGCCATTCGATGTCGCGCAGCACCGATCGCCCGTCGAAGCACACCGACACGTCGAGCAGATCGATCACGTCCTTGCCCAGCCGGGCGGTTGCCAACTTGGCCAGCTCGACGGTCTCGCGCAGCGGAGGCACGTCGGCGATCAACTGGTTGGCCGCCTCGATGCGAAATTTGGGTTTCGACGTGCGCGCCGGCGCGCCGCGGCGCAGCCAGGCCAACTCTTTGCGCATCAGGTTCTGCCGCTTGGCCTCGGCGACGGCGGCGCGACGGTCCCGCTCGACGCGCTGCAGCACATAGGCGGCGTAGCCGCCGTCGAACGGCTCGACCGTTGCGTCGTGCACTTCCCACGTCGTGGTGGCCACCTCGTCGAGAAACCAACGGTCGTGGGTCACCAGCAGCAGCCCGCCGGTATTGCGGGCCCAGCGCTGCCGCAGATGGCCGGCCAACCAGGTGATGCCTTCGATGTCAAGATGATTGGTGGGCTCGTCCAACGCGATGACATCCCACTCGCCGACCAGCAACGCGGCCAGTTGCACCCGTCGCCGCTGCCCGCCCGAGAGTGTGGCAACCGTTGCATCCCAATCGATGTCGGACATCAGGCCGCTGACCACGTCGCGGATCCGGGCGTTGCCTGCCCATTCGTGGTCGGGCCGGTCACCGACCAGCGTCGCGCCGACGGTGCCGGCCGGGTCGAGTGTGTCGGCCTGGCTTAGCGCACCGATCCGCAGCCCGCTGCGTTGAGTGACCCTGCCGGAGTCTGGTTGCAGCTGGCCGGTCAGCAGTGCCAGCAGGGTGGATTTGCCGTCCCCATTGCGTCCCACGATGCCGATCCGGTCGCCGTCGCTCACTCCCACAGTCAGCGACTCGAAGACCACCTGAGTCGGATATTCCAGGTGCACGGTCTCGGCTCCGAGCAGGTGCGCCACCGGCCCGAGACTAGCTGTAACAGCCCCAAAGCTGCGGGCGCGGCCCTGGTGATGTGCCAGAATGTGCAGGCAATCACGGGAGTAGCGGTGGATTTGAATTTCTCAGCGGTCACGCGACCGGTCACCCGACCGGTCGAGCGCCTGATGGCGACGGCGCAGAACGGCCTGGAGGTCTTGCGACTCGGCGGTCTGGAGACCGGGACGGTCCCGTCGCCCTTCCAGGTCGTCGAGAGCGTGCCGATGTACAAGCTCCGACGGTACTTCCCGCCGGACAACCGGCCCGGGCAGCCGCCCGCGGGTCCGCCGGTGCTGCTGGTGCACCCGATGATGATGTCGGCGAATATGTGGGACGTCACCAGGGCCGAGGGCGCGGTAGGCATCCTGCACGCTGCGGGCCTGGACCCCTGGGTCATCGACTTCGGCTCGCCCGACAAGGTCGAGGGCGGCATGCGCCGCAACCTCGCCGACCACATCGTCGCGCTCAGCGAGGCTGTCGACACGACTGCAGAGGCCACCGGGCAGGACGTGCACCTGGTCGGATATTCGCAAGGCGGGATGTTCTGCTATCAGGCCGCGGCGTATCGCCGGTCGAAAAACATCGCCAGCATCGTGGCGTTCGGGTCCCCGGTCGACACTCTGGCCGCGCTGCCGATGGGTGTTCCCCCGAATCTGGCCCAAGTCACCGCCAACTTCATGGCCGATCACGTCTTCAACCGGCTCGATATTCCAAGTTGGTTGGCCCGCACGGGGTTTCAGCTGATGGATCCGCTCAAGACAGCTAAAGCCCGGCTGGACTTCGTCCGGCAGCTCCACGATCGCGAGGCGTTGCTGCCGCGCGAAGCACAACGCAGGTTCTTGGAGTCTGAGGGCTGGATCGCCTGGTCGGGACCCGCAGTCTCCGAGCTGCTCAAGCAGTTCATCGCGCACAACCGGATGATGACCGGCGGTTTCGCCATCAACGGGCAACTCGTGACCCTGACCGACATCACCTGTCCGGTGCTGGCCTTCGTCGGCGAGGTCGACGACATCGGGCAACCGCCCGCGGTGCGCGGCATCCGGCGCGCGGCGCCCAATGCCGAGGTATACGAGTACACCTTGCGAGCGGGTCACTTCGGGCTGGTAGTCGGATCCAAGGCCGCAGAACAAAGCTGGCCGACGGTTGCCGAGTGGGTGCGCTGGATTTCGGGACATTCCGCCAAGCCGGGCAGCATCGTCCCGATGGCCGACCAACCGGCCGAGCGCACCGACAGCGGGGTGGCCATCAGCTCCCGGGTGGCCCACAGCATCGGGGAGGCATCCGAAGTGGCGCTGGCGCTCGCCCGCGGTGCCGCCGATGCAGTGATTGCGGCCAACAAATCCGTGCGCACGCTGGCGGTGGAAACCGTGCGGACGTTGCCCCGACTGGCCCGGCTGGGTCAGATCAACGACCACACCCGCATCTCGCTGGGCAGGATCATCGGCGAGCAGGCCCACGACGCGCCCCAGGGTGAATTCCTGCTCTTCGACGGACGCGTCCACACCTACGAGGCGGTGAACCGCCGCATCGACAATGTCGTGCGCGGCCTCATCGAAGTCGGCGTGCGCCAAGGCGAACACGTCGGGGTGCTGATGGAGACCCGGCCCAGCGCGCTGGTCGCGATCGCCGCGTTGTCCCGGCTGGGCGCGGTCGCGGTGCTGATGCACCCCGACACCGATCTGGCCGCGGCGGTCCGGATCGGGGGAGTGACCGAGATCATCACCGATCCCACCCACTTGGAGACCGCGCGGCAATTGCCCGGCCAGATCCTGGTTCTCGGCGGAGGTGAAGCGCGCGATCTGCATCTGCCCGACGATGCCGGAGTCATCGACATGGAGCAGATCGATCCCGACGCTGTCGAGTTGCCGGGTTGGTATCGGCCCAATCCGGGGTTTGCGCGGGATCTGGCGTTCATCGCATTCAGTTCGGCCGGTGGCGAACTGGCCGCCAAGCAGATCACCAACTACCGCTGGGCGTTGTCGGCGTTCGGCACCGCCTCGACCGCCGCGCTCAGCCGCAGCGACACCGTGTACTGCCTGACACCGCTGCACCACGAGTCCGGACTGCTGGTGAGCTTGGGCGGAGCGGTGGTCGGCGGCGCCCGCATCGCCCTGTCGCGCGGGCTGAAACCGGACCGGTTCATCGCCGAGGTGCGCCAATACGGCGTGACCGTGGTTTCCTACACGTGGGCCATGCTGCGCGACGTCATCGACGACCCGGGTTTCGTGCTGCACGGCAACCATCCGGTGCGGCTGTTCATCGGTTCCGGCATGCCCACCGGGCTCTGGTGCCGCATCGTCGACGCATTCGCGCCCGCCCACGTCGTCGAGTTCTTCGCCACCACCGACGGGCAGGCGGTCCTGGCCAACGTGTCCGGCGCCAAGATCGGCAGCAAGGGCCGGCCCCTGCCAGGCGCAGGCAACGTCGAACTCGGCCTCTATGACGCCGAGCACGACCTCATCCTGGAGAACGAGGAGGGGTTCGTACAGGTCGCCGCCGCAGGGGAAGTCGGTGTGCTGCTGGCACAACCGCGCGGACCGATCGACCCGACCGCGTCGGTGAAGCGTGGCGTCTTCTCACCGGCTGACACCTGGATCTCCACCGAGTATCTGTTCCGGCGCGACTCCGACGGCGACTACTGGTTGATGGGCCGCCGCGGATCGGTGATTCGCACTGCGCGCGGCATGGTCTACTGCGAGCCGATCACCGATGCGCTCGGGCTCATCCCGGCGGTTGACCTCGCGGTGACGTACGGGGTGCCGGTGCGCGGCCAGTTCGTTGCCGTGTCGGCGGTGACTTTGCAAGCGGGATCGACGATCACGGCAGCGGACTTGACCGAGGCGATCGCGGCCATGGATGGTCCCGGGCCCGATATCGTGCACGTCGTCCCCGAGATGACGCTCAGTGCCAGCTACCGCCCGACCGTCAGCCCGTTGCGTGCAGCAGGCATACCCAAACCGGGGCGCCACGCCTGGTATTTCGACTCGGGCTCCAACGAGTTCCGGCGGCTGACCGGGGCGGTGCGGACCGAGTTGGCCGGTGCCCACGAATGATCGACCAGATGTTGCTGGACATTCTGGTCTGCCCCGCCG
This sequence comes from Mycobacterium kyorinense, assembly GCF_001672775.1. GTDB lineage: Bacteria > Actinomycetota > Actinomycetes > Mycobacteriales > Mycobacteriaceae > Mycobacterium > Mycobacterium kyorinense_A. The sequence goes on from NZ_LZKJ01000045.1 coordinate 83,554, forward strand.
ATCGCGGTCCGCTGCTGCTGATCGACCAGCTGCTCTACAACCCGCGGCTGCGCCGTGCTTACCGGATTGACGACGACATCCCGGTGCTGTTGATCGACGAGGCAACCGATGTCGACGACGACGAGCATGCCCGGCTCATGGCGCGGGCAGCTCAGGAAGATCCCCGGTGAGATAACGCTGCAGATTCGGCGCGATGGTTTCGGCGATCTGCTCGGCGGGCAACGACGCGAACGGCTGCAGCTCGAGGATGTAGCGGGCCATCAGCACACCGGCGACCTGCGACGCCACGAACTCCGCCCGGATGATTCCGGTCCCTGGCGGATCGTCTACCCGCGCGGCGATCTCTTCGATGATCACTTCGCGCAGAAACGACCGCACCAACCCGATGTCGGCGCCGGACAGCAGCGAGCGCACCGTCGCGATCATGCCGTTGCCCAGCTCGGAGTCCCACAGCGGCAACAGCAGCGACGGCAGCAGATAGCCGAGTCGCTCGACGGGTGCTTCGCGCAGCGGGCCGATGACCGTCAGCGGGTCGAACGGCAGGTCGATCGCGGCCGTGAACAGCTGCTCCTTGGTCCCGTAATAGTGATGTACCAGCGCCGAATCCACCTCGGCTGCTGCAGCCACCGCACGGATGGACGTCTTGTCAAAGCCGTTGCGGGCAAACAGCTCCCGGGCACTGGACAAGATGCGCTCCCGATTGCCGGAACCGCCTCGGGGACGCCCGGGCCGTCTTCGGCCCACGTTGGTAGCCAATGGATTACGCGGTCCGGCGACGCAACGTCGCGGCGGCCAGGCAGAGCGCTGCCAACGCAAAACCCAATACGACCAGAATGTCTCGCACCGCGACACCGGTCAGCTCGGGGTGCGTTCCTACTTGCTGCAGTGCCTCCAGGGCATAACTGGCCGGCATCACATTGCTGATCCACTCCAGCCATGTCGCCATGAGCGCTCGGGGAACGATGATGCCGGCCAGCAGCAGCTGCGGCACCATCACCAGCGGTATGAACTGCACGGCCTGAAACTCGGTGCGGGCGAACGCACTACAGAGCAGGCCGAGCCCGACGCCCAAGACCGCGTTGACAATCGCGATCAGGAACACCCATCCCGGATTGCCCGCGGTATCGAAACCGAGAAACCAAAACGACACGATGCACGCCAACACGGCTTGTATCGCAGCGGCAACCGAGAACGCGGTCCCGTAGGCGATCAGTAGGTCGAGGCGGCGCAGCGGCGTCGTCAGGATGCGCTCCAACGTTCCCGAGGCGCGTTCGCGCTGCATCGTGATCGACGTGATGATGAACATCAAAAAGAGGGGGAAGAGGCCCAGCAGGATCAGGCAGGCGTTGTTGAACGGTGTCGGAGCGCCCGGAGCATGCGGGGCGTCTTCGAACATGAAGTACATCAGCGTGATGACCAGCACCGGCACCAACAGGATCATCGCGACGCTGCGGCGGTCGGCGACCAATTGTCGCAGGATCCGCGCCGTGGTGGCGCGATACGCCTGCAGGAAACCTGCCGTTCCTACCCGGCTTGGCGCGCGGTGCTGCGTCTGATGATGGACAGAAACGCGTCCTCCAGTGACGTGCATGCGGTGTCCTCTCGTAACTGGGTCGGGGTGGTATGAGCGACTAACCGGCCTTCGCGCATCAGCAGCAGGTCACCGCAATGGTCGGCTTCGTCCATGACATGGCTGGAGACCAGCAGCGTGGTCCCGGAGCGGGCAAGGTCGGTGAACTGCTCCCACAGGTCTGCCCGCAGCACCGGATCCAGACCAACGGTGGGCTCGTCCAGGACCAGCAGCTCCGGCCGGCACACCAAGGCGCAGGCCAGTGAGACCCGGGTGCGCTGGCCGCCGGAAAGGTTTCCGCAGTAGGCGGTGCGGTGATTGGTCAGCCCCACTCGCTCGATGGCGGCATCGGCGGCCTGGTGGTCGAATCCGTACAGCGCCGCGAAGTAGCGGACGTTGTCGATGATCCGCAGGTCGTCGTAGATGGTGGGATCTTGGGGCATGTAGCCGACCCGTCGGCGCAGCGGGCCGGATCCCGCCGGCTTCCCGAGCACGCGCACAGCGCCCGACGTCACGATCTGGGTGCCGACGATGCACCGCATCAGGGTGGTCTTGCCGCACCCGGAGGGCCCCAGCAGCCCGGTGATGCTGCCGCGGGCGATCTGCACTGAAAAGTCTTGCAGCGCTGTGTGTTTGCCGCGGTTGACCCGTAGCTGCCGGATGTCGACGGCCGTGGCCGCGCCATCCGCGAATAATTCATCAGCTGATGAAGTCATCATGTGATGAATATCCGCCGTTGCCAGCCGCCTGTCAACCCTTGGGCAGAATCTGTTCGGTGAGCGCTGACCTACTGACTGTCGACCCCGTCGCGGCCGCGCGCCGACTGCTGGGCGCCACTCTGCTGGGCCGCGATGTCAGCGCGACGATCGTGGAGGTCGAGGCGTACGGCGGAGTTCCCGACGGACCGTGGCCGGATGCCGCAGCGCATTCCTATCGCGGGATCAGTGGCCGCAACGCAGTGATGTTCGGGCCGGCCGGCCGGCTCTACACCTATCGCAGTCATGGCATCCACGTCTGCGCCAACGTCGCGTGCGGCCCGGACGGGACAGCCGCCGCCGTGCTGCTCAGGGCGGCAGTGGTCGACGACGGCCTGGACGTGGCGCAGGCACGCCGCGGCGAGGCCGTGCGCAGCGTGGCGCTGGCCCGGGGGCCGGGAAACCTGTGTTCGGCGCTTGGCATCACGATGGATGACAACGGGCTCGATTTGTTCGACGGCGACAGTCCGGTGACGCTGCGGCTCAACGATGGCCTCGACGCGGTCAGCGGGCCCCGGGTCGGCGTCAGCAAGGCCGCCGACCGGCCCTGGCGGCTGTGGCTGCAGGGCCGACCCGAAGTTTCGGCGTACCGCCGCAGCCCACGAGCACCCGCCCCTGGGGCCAGCGACTAGCCGCGATCCTGGAAGATCTACCCCATGGCCCCCGAACCTTCTCGGTCATTGCCCATCCTGGACGAGTTGAGCTGGCGCGAGCTGATCGCCCAGTCCACCGACCTGGATGCGCTGGCCGCCGAAGCAGCGCGGGGACCGATCACGTTGTACGCCGGATTCGATCCGACGGCGCCGAGTCTGCACGCCGGGCACCTGGTGCCGCTGCTGGCGCTACGACGGTTCCAACGGGCCGGGCACCGTCCCATCGTCTTGGCGGGGGGAGCTACCGGCCTGATCGGCGACCCCCGGGACAGCGGTGAACGGGTGCTCAACACCACCGACATCGTCGTGGAATGGACCGACCGGATCCGCGGACAACTGGAACGCTTCGTTGACTTCGACGATTCACCGAAGGGCGCGATCGTCGAAAACAACGTCGAGTGGACCACCGCCATGTCGGCGATCGAGCTACTGCGCGATATCGGTAAGCACTTCTCGGTCAACGTGATGCTCGACCGCGACACTATTCGGCGACGGCTGGAGGGCGACGGGATCTCCTACACCGAGTTCAGCTACATGCTGTTGCAGGCCAACGACTTCGTCGAACTGCACCGACGCCATCATTGCGTGCTGCAGATCGGTGGTTCCGATCAGTGGGGCAACATCATCGCCGGCGTGCGACTGGTGCGTCAGAAGCGCAGCGCCAGCGTGCATGCTCTGACGGTGCCGTTGGTGACTACTGCCGACGGCACGAAATTCGGCAAGTCCACCGGCGGCGGCAACGTGTGGCTGGATCCGGAGATGACGACGCCGTACGCGTGGTACCAGTACTTCGTCAATACCGCCGACGCCGACGTCGTCCGCTACCTTCGCTGGTTCACGTTCCTAACAGCCCAGGAAGTTGCCGAGCTCGCCGAGGCCACCCAGTCGCGGCCGCAGGACCGTGCGGCTCAACGGCGATTGGCCCGTGAACTCACCACGCTGGTGCACGGCGAGGCAGCCGCTGATGCCGTCGAACATGCCAGCCGGGCCTTGTTCGGTCGTGGGGACCTGGCGCGTCTCGACGAGAACACCTTGACGGCCGCGCTGCGCGAAACTCTGGTGGCGGAGCTGAAGCCCGGCGCTTCGGACGGAATCGTCGAGTTGCTCGTCGCCACCGGCTTATGTCCAAGCAAGGGCGCAGCGCGGCGCACGATCGCCGAAGGCGGTGTCTCGGTCAACAACACCAAGGTCGACGACGAGGCCTGGGTTCCGCAGCCGCCCGACTTCCTGTATGGGCGGTGGCTGGTGCTGCGGCGCGGCAAGCGGAATATCGCTGGCGTGGAGCGGGTTCGATGACCGGCGCGAGCCGAAACCCGAGAACTAGCAGGGGATTTGACTCTCGGTTTGCCCTCGCGTAACTTGTGGGTTCGCGCTGCGGCTAGCCCGCAACGCGGCATCCCAGGGGAATACCTCCACTGTCGAGGACGTTCCACCTAGTCCGCTCTATCAATTCGCGGCCATGGTCGCGGGTTTGTTGCGCGGCCGCAGGGATGTGGTGTTGTTTGAGAACTCAATAGTGTGTTTGGTGGTTTTTGTTTGTTGTTGTTTTTTTTGCCATGCCCTTTGGCCGTCCCGTGGTTGGGGGTGTGGTGTTTTTGATGCCAGTTTTTGGTGTCTTGCTTT
>NZ_LZKJ01000046.1 GCF_001672775.1 Mycobacterium kyorinense
GGATCTGGGTGAAGTACGCCAGAAAAGCGATCAGCGAGCCGACCTGCATCTGGCCGTGGTCGATGCGCAGGCCGCCGAACCAGATCAGCGCGACGCTGGAGCAATTGATGGTCAGCGTCGTGAGCGGCAACATCAGCGCCTGCCAGTTTCCGGCGGCCTGCGCATCGACCACGGCCAGATGCAGGTCGGCTCGCTGATCGCTTTTCTGGCGTACTTCACCCAGATCCTGATGGCGGTACTGATGGCGACGACGCTGGTGATGGTATTGCCGCGGGCCTCGGTGTGCGCGGACCGAATCACCGAGGTATTGGCTACCCGTCCGGCGATCAGCAGCCCGTCGAATCCCGTCAGCCCGCCAGCAGATCTGCGCGGCGTGGTGCAGCTCGACCGGGCCACGTTCTGCTATCCCGGCGCGGATCGTCCAGTGCTGCAAGATATCTCGTTAATCGCGACGCCGGGTACCACGACCGCCATTGTCGGCAGCACCGGCTCGGGCAAGTCGACGCTGGTATCGCTGATCTGCCGGCTCTACGACGTCACCACCGGCTGCGTCCGAGTCGACGGTGTCGACGTGCGCGACCGCGACATCGAACAGTTGTGGGCCGGCATCGGTCTGGTGCCGCAGCGCGGCTACCTGTTCTCCGGCACTATCGCCGACAATCTTCGCCTTGGCGCAGCCCCGGGACAGCCGGTCACCGACGAACAGATGTGGGAAGCACTGCGGGTAGCCGCCGCCGACGAATTTGTCCGGGCCCACGACGATGGCTTGGCGATGCGAGTTGCCCAGGGCGGCATCAATTTTTCCGGCGGGCAACGCCAGCGGCTGGCGATCGCGCGCGCGGTGATTCGGCGCCCGGCCATCTACCTGTTCGACGACGCTTTCTCCGCCCTCGACGTGCACACCGATGCACGGGTGCGCGCGTCGCTACGCGAGATCGCCGCGGACGCCACGGTGATCGTCGTCGCGCAACGTATCTCCACCGTCACTCAGGCCGATCAGATCATCGTCGTCGACGACGGACGGGTGGTCGGCTCCGGTACGCACGAATCGCTGCTGGCCGACTGCGCGGCATACGCGGGCTTCGCGGAGTCGCAGTCGGTGTCGGCCGGCGCGGGAGATACCCGGTGATCGCCGCAATGGACCGACCGATGCGCGGTGTGGTGCAGGCGCCGACCGAGCGGTCCCGCGACTTTTGGAGTTCAGCCATCCGGCTGGTGAAACGCCTGGCGCCGCAACGCGGGCTGGCGTCGGCGGTCATCGCGCTGGGAATCTGCGGCACCGCGATCGGCGTGGTGGTTCCGCGGATTCTGGGCCACGCCACTGATCTGTTGTTCAACGGCGTGATCGGCCGACAGTTGCCGGCCGGTCTCACCAAGGCACAGGCCGTTGCGGCGGCCCGGGCGCGCGGCAACAACACCTTCGCCGATCTGCTGTCCGGGATGAATGTGGTCCCGGGGCAAGGGGTGGATTTCTCCGCGGTAGCCCACACGTTGGCGCTCGCGTTGGTCTTATATCTCATTGCGGGCGTGATGATCTGGGCGCAGGCGCGACTACTCAACGTCACGGTGCAGCGCACACTGCGGGGGCTGCGCTCCGACGTCGAGGCGAAGGTGCACCGGTTGCCGCTGGCGTACTTCGACGGTCGGCAGCGGGGCGAGGTGCTCAGCCGGGTCACCAACGACATCGACAATGTGCAGACTTCGCTGTCGATGACGATCACGCAGTTGCTGAGCGCGGTTTTGACCATCACGACGGTGCTGGTGATGATGCTGACCATCTCGCCGCTGCTGACCGGGATCATCCTGCTGACCGTGCCACTGTCACTGTTGGCCACTCGGGCGATCGCCCGCCGCTCGCAGCGGTTGTTCGTCGCCCAGTGGGCCAACACTGGCCGGCTCAATGCGCACATCGAGGAGACCTACAGCGGCTTCACACTGGTCAAGACCTTCGGCCACCGGGCCGAGGCCGAGGACCAGTTCCGCCGACACAACGACGAGGTGTACCAGACCAGTTTCGGCGCCCAGTTCTTCTCCGGGCTGGTGTCACCGGCCACGATGTTCATCGGCAACCTCAGTTATGTCGCGGTGGCGGTGATCGGCGGACTGCAGGTGGCGACCGGCCAGATCACCGTCGGCAGCATCCAGGCGTTCATCCAATACGTGCGCCAATTCAACTGGCCGCTCACCCAAGTGGCGGCGATGTACAACACGCTGCAGTCCGGAGTGGCCAGCGCCGAGCGGGTGTTCGATCTGCTCGACGAGCCCGAGGAAAGGCGCGACCACCCGACATCATTGCCGTCCCTTAATGGCCAAAGCCCCACCGGGCGGGTCGAATTCGAGCATGTGAGCTTTGCCTACCGCCCGGGCACACCGGTGATCGACGACCTGTCGTTCGTGGCCGAGCCCGGCAGCGCCGTGGCCATCGTCGGGGCGACGGGGGTGGGCAAGACCACGTTGGTGAACCTGTTGATGCGGTTCTACGACGTGGACTCCGGCCGGATCCTGATCGACGGTGTCGACATCACGTCGGTGAGCCGGCAATCGCTGCGATCCCGGATCGGCATGGTGCTGCAGGACACCTGGCTGTTCGGCGGGACGATCGCCGAGAACATCGCCTACGGCCGCCCGGGCGCCAGTCACGACGAGGTGATCGCGGCCGCCAAAGCGGCCTACGTCGACCGGTTCGTGCACACGTTGCCCGATGGCTACCAGACCCGGGTCAGCGACGACGGCGGCAACATCAGCGCCGGCGAGAAGCAGCTGATCACCATTGCGCGTGCGTTCCTGGCCCGACCGCAACTGCTGATCCTCGACGAGGCCACCAGTTCGGTGGATACGCGTACCGAGCTGCTGGTCCAGCACGCCATGCGTCAGCTTCGCCGCGGCCGGACGAGTTTCCTTATCGCTCATCGGCTTTCGACGATCCGCGACGCCGATGTCATCCTGGTGATGGAGTCGGGCAAGATCGTCGAGCGTGGCAACCACGCCGAGCTGATGGCGCGCCGCGGCGCCTACTACGAGATGACGCGGGCCTAGCGGCTCTTACAGCTCAGGGCCTTCCGCGCGGAGGTCGTCGACGGCCGACATGGCCTCACGCAGCTTGGCCAGCCAGTCCTCGGTGTGCTCGCCCACCAGCTTGACCGCCCACGCCAGCGCATCCGATCGTGACCGGGCCACCCCGGCGTCGACCAGGGTATCCAGCACCTGGCGCTCGGGTTGCTTGAGCCGGGTCATGACCGGAACCGCGATGTGAGTGAACAGGATCCGTTCGCCGGCGACCTCCACACCCCAGGAAACCTTGCGGCCGTAGCGATCCTGCGCCTCGTCGGCGATGTTCATGCGTTCGCCGCGGGTGTCTTCGCGGAACCGCGAGACGCGGCCCGAGGAACGAGCTTCGCTTTCTTGCGTATCGGGCGCTGCGGGCAGTTTGCCGATGACCGTGATTTCTTCGCGGTCGACGATGACCGTGGGGTCGCCGTCGAACCAGTCTTCGGGCAGGCGTCCGGCGAACCAGTCCGCGGCGTCGCCGGCGTCGGGTTGATTGGCCTGCTGCCAGCCGCCTGGGCGGCCGTAGCGCCGCCCGTGTACATGGTGATGTCGCATGCTTACATGATTACACCGTTACAAACTCAATGGCTAGGTTGTTTCACTGGCGGCGAACGGGGTCGGCTGCCCGCTCGGGACGCCGTGCCGAAAAGCCTGCCTACGCACCCGCCGGGATGCCGATGTCGATGAGCGAAAACCGTTGATATGGCGCGTCGGGAGTTGTAGCTTTAAGGGCGAAGCAGGTCCGGAAGTGGCTGATCCAAAGAGCCGGCGTAAGGGGTGACAGAGCCGGCCGCGCGGCATAAGAGAGACGCAACCCCAGTGCCCTCCGGGCCTGCCTCATGTCGTCCGGCGAGCGAAGTGTTACGCCCTGTCGTCAACGCCGTCGCCGCGGCGGGCCCGGTACAGCTTCACCTCGCCCTTGATGCCCTTGAGGTGGCGCGCCCCGGCAAATGACCAGCTGAAGCCGTTGCCGTCGCCGACCGCGGTCTGCACTGACTCGGCGACCAGGACAGCGCCCGCGCGCGCCACCCCGGTCACCCGGCTCGCCATATTCACCGGACTCCCGAACCAGTCACCAGCCCGGCTCACTGCCTGCCCGCAGGCGACACCCGCACGCAGTCGGGGCAGGCCTTCGTCGGTGTCGGTGACCTCGACCAGCTTCAGCACTGCGTCCAGCAGCGGAACCGGATCCGGGCACACCAGCATCACCGCGTCGCCGATGGTCTTGACGAACCGCACCGGCGGCACCGCCATGTCACGAGCCAGATCGGCCAGCCGGTTCGCGAGCTGCTCCAGATCCTCGGGCGGCACCGCCTCGCCCAGCCGGGTGAATCCCACGAGATCGGCAAAAGCCACCGTGACCTCTCGGGCGCCCGGCAGAGCACTACCCGCCGCGCGTTCACTAGCGTTGACGGCCTCGGTTTCCATCTGGTGCCGCAGGTGCATGAACAGCATGTCCTCGATCCACGGACCCAGCAGCGGCGCGATCTCGCCGACCAGCGCCTGAGATTTCTGGGCGATCTCCAGTTCGGTCGCACCGGGTCGCAGGATGGCCGCGAGCGCGGTATAGCGCATCACCTCGGCGGCGTGCGAAAGCCCCTCGGCGAGCACCCGAACGACTTGTACCAGGTGGTCTGGATCCAGGCCGGTCTCGAGGAACCGTTGCACATGGGCGGCGGCCTCGGCGTCGGCCCGCATGTGCACAGCCGCGTCGGGATCCTCGACCCTGGCCAACCCGATGGCACGTTGCACGCGCTGCAACAGATCAAGGTCGATGCCGTAGCGTTCGCTGATTTCCCGCGTCGAGACGTAGACGCCGTCGTCACCGACGACTCGCCGCGACGCCAGCAGCATGGGCGGATCGGCGGTCCTGATCTCGTCGACGGTGATCCCCTGGTCGAGCAGCCACTCGATCAGCTCGGCGCGCTCGCTGCGCGCGGTGCCGTCAAGACCGTCGAGCAGCGGCTCGATGTTGCGATCGGACACAGTGGCCAAGGTATCTCGGTAGCGGGTCATCATGTGAGGTGACGGGCGCTACCGGCTGTTGCCCTCCACCAGTCCGGCTCGCGCGATGCGGCAGGCCGACAACTCGCCTGGCAAGTGGTTGCCGCGTCATGACACCGGCGGGCGCCGATGCGCCCACGGCCGCGCGGCTTCGATCTGGGCGCTGAGCGAAAGCAGCGTCGCCTCGTCGTAGGGCCGGCCGATCAACTGGACCGACAACGGCAGGCCATCGCCGTCGAGATCCCACGGCACAGCGGCGGCCGGCTGACCAGTCAGGTTCCAGATCTCAAAGAACGGCACCCGGGCTGCAACCAGCAGCAGCGACGAAATCGCGCCGCGGCGCTGGTAGGCGCCGACACGCTGTGGCCCGGTGGCATTAGCAGGAGTGACGAGCACGTCGACGTCGTCAAAGATCGACTGGATGCGCGCGGCCAGCGCCGCCTCCCCGGCACGCACCGTCGCCATTCGCCGATCGGAGAACAAGCGCCCGATCCGCGCCATGTTGCGGGTGCGTGCCTCCAGGCGCTCCGGGTGGGGCAGCACCCGAAAGTCGTCGTAGATACCGCGGAAATAGCGCGGCAGGTAGTTGCCGGAGATAGCCGTCGGCGGGTAGTCGGGGTCACGGGCGACGACGTGGTGGCCCAAGTCGCGCAGCAAGGCGCCCGCCTGCTCGACCGCCGCCCGCTGCTGCTTGCCGCATCGCACCATCAACGGTGGTGGCACCTTGGTGCTCAACGCGATTCGCAGCCGGCCGGGTGACCGTGCCGCGGCCGCAACGAATCCCCCGTCGGGGCCCGGCACCGTCGTCGTCGCATCCAAAAACAGTGCGGCGTCGGTCACCGAACGCGCGATCGGGCCGCTGACACTCAGGCCGCACCAGGCGTCGTCGTGGGGCGCCAGCGAGACCCGGTCGCGCTGCGGTTTGATCCCGAAAACCCCGCACCAACTCGACGGGATGCGGATCGAGCCGCCGCCGTCGGAACCCAATGCCAGCGGGGCCAGCCCGGCGGCCACCGCTGCGCCGCTGCCGCCGCTACTGCCGCCCGGTGTGCGCGACACATCCCAGGGGTTGCGGGTGGCGCCGAACGTGACCGATTCGGTGTAGGGCATCATCATCAGCTCGGGCACCGCGGTCTTGCCGAGGATCACCGCACCGGCGGCGCGTAACGCTTGCACCACCTCGGCGTCATCAGCTACCGCCGGCCCATGTGCGCTGGTGCCGTAAGCCGTTGTCTGCCCGGCGATGTCGACGTCGTCTTTGATCGCGACCGGTACCCCGAGCAGCGGCAACCGGTCGCCGGCGTCGAGGCGGCTCTGCGCCGCGAGCGCCTCCTCGCGTGCGGTGGCAATCAGCACGGTGCGATACGACCGCAGCTGCGGGTCCAGTCGTGCGATGCGGTCGAGGTAGATCTCGAGGAGCGCGGGAGCGGTGACCGTGCCGGCAGCCAACATCCGGGCCTGCTCGGCCGCCCCGGCGAAGGCGAGCTCGCGAGGGTCCATGTGCAGGCAGACTACTTGTGTGGACGATTCGATGTTCGATTTGTTGACCGAGGATCAGCTGCGCGGGCGCAACACCATCAAGTGGAATTTCTTCGATGCGGATGTGTTGCCGCTGTGGATCGCCGAGATGGACTTCCCCACCGCACCGCCGGTGCGTGAGGCAGTCCGCGCGTGCGTTGACAACGAGGAGTTCGGCTACCCGCCGTTCGGCGAGGACGAACTGCCGCAGGCGACCGCCGATTGGTGCCGAGACCGCTACGGGTGGCAGGTGCAGGCCGATTCGGTTCGCGTCGTTCCCGATGTGCTCAAGGGAATGGAAGTCGTCGTCAATTTCCTCACCCGGCCGGAGAGCCCCGTGGTGTTGCCGGTGCCGGCCTACATGCCATTTTTCGACGTGCTGCGGGTCACCGGTCGGCAACGAGTGGAAATCCCGATGAATCAAGGGCTTTCGGGGCGATACGAGATGGATCTGGATGCGCTTGATGCCGCGTTCGCCAGCGGGGCCGGGTCGTTGATTCTGTGCAATCCCAACAATCCGCTGGGCACCGCGTTCACCGCCGATGAGCTGCGCGCCATCGTCGACATCGCAGCCGCCCACCACGCGCGCGTCATCGCCGACGAGATCCACGCGCCACTGGTTTACGGGCGACCGCATGTGGCCGCCGCCTCGGTTTCCGAGACGGCCGCTAACACCGTGGTCACGCTGCTGTCCGCATCCAAAGGGTGGAACCTGCCCGGGCTGATGTGCGCCCAGGTGGTGCTGTCCAATTCCCGTGACATCGACGAGTGGGACCGGGTCAACATGCTGCACAAGATGGGCGCCGCCACCGTCGGCATCCGCGCCAACATCGCTGCCTACGCTCACGGCGCGGCATGGTTGGACGAGCTGCTGGGCTACCTGCAGACCAATCGCGACCACCTGGCCCGCGCGCTGCCCGAATTGGTTCCCGGGGTGCGGATCAACGCGCCGGAGGCCACCTATATGTCGTGGGTGGATTTTCGCGCACTGAATCTGCCGGCTGAGCCTGCGGAGTACCTGTTGGCCAAGGCCAAAGTGGCGCTGTCCCCCGGCATCCCGTTCGGGCCCACGGCGAGCTCTGGCTTCGCCCGGCTGAACTTCGCGACGCCGCGGGCCATCCTGGATCGCGCGCTCGCGGCGATGGCCACCGCCTTGTCGGCGTGACCACTCGCTACCGTGGCCTTATGTCCTGTGTGTTCTGCGCGATCGTCGCCGGAGAAGCCCCGGCCATCCGCATCTACGAAAACGACGACTACCTGGCCATCCTCGACATCCGGCCATTCACGCGGGGCCACACGCTGGTGATACCCAAACGGCACACGGTCGATCTGACCGACACTCCGCCGGAGACCCTGGCCGACATGGTGACAATCGGACAGCGGATCGCCAAGGCGGCCCGCACCACCGAGTTGGCCGATGCCACCAACATCGCGATCAACGACGGACGCGCCGCCTTCCAGACCGTTTCCCACATCCACTTGCATGTGCTGCCGCGGCGCAACGGTGACAAACTGGCGGTGGCCAAGGGGATGCTGCTGCGCCGCGACTCCGACCGCGACGCCACCGGGCAGATCCTGCGTGACGCGCTGGCGCGAATCGACGCCCGGCAGTCAGACTGAAGAAATGGACATCTCCCGATTGGTCGAGCAGCAGTTCGGAGCGCGACTGCTGCGCGTCCACGACGCAATCTACAAAGGCACCAACGGCAGGATCGGACATCGGTTCCCTGGCATCCCACCGATGTTGCTGCTGCACACGATCGGCGCCAAGACCGGGAAACCGCGCACCACGTCGTTGAGCTATGCGCGTGACGGCGACTCGTATCTGATCGTCGCGTCGAAAGGCGGCGACCCCCGGTCGCCGGGCTGGTATCACAACCTCAAAGCCCACCCGAACGTCGAGATCAACGTCGGGCCACGGCGATTCGACGTGACGGCGCGGCCGGTATTGCCCGATGACCCGGACTATGCCCGGCTGTGGCAGATCGTCAACGACAACAACGCCGACCGCTACGAGGCCTACCAGCGCAAGACAACGCGGCCGATTCCGGTGATCGTGCTGACGCCTTAGCGCCGAGCGTGAAGCTGTTGCGAAGATTTTTGAGTTTTCTCGCAGCAGCTTCACATTCGGCGATGGTCGGCCCGCTTAGAACAGTTCCTTCGCCAGCAACTCCAGCGTGGTTTCCCGGCCTGGAGCGGTAGCCGGGTCGGTGCCGCGGCGGGCTGCGGCCACCGGGTTGACCATCACTTCGTCGACGTCGAACCGCTCAGCCAGCGCACGCACCTGTTCGGCCGCCTCGGCGGGTGTGCCGACGACCGCGCGCCGCAGGCCGCTGTCGACGATGTGCTGCTGTTGCGGTGTCAAAGTCGCGTTTTCAGCATCCTCGACCAGCTCCAGCGGCCCCAGCGGTTGGCCGGTGCGCAACCGCGCCATCATCTGCAGATTCGGCACCATCAATGCCATTGCCTCGTCGCGGGTTTCGGCGACCACGGCGTTGACGGTCAGAAACGTGATCGGCTCGGCGGCCAGCTCGCTGGGCACGAATTGCGACCGGTAGAGCGCCAGCGCCTCGTCGGTCCCCTTCCCGGAGAAGTGGTGAGCGAACACGTAGGGCAGCCCTTTGGCAGCGGCCAGCCGCGCCGAATACATCGACGAGCCCAGCAGCCACAGCCGTGGTTCGGTGGCTGCGGCCGGAGTGGCCTTGAGCAAATAGTCGCCGTCGCGCAGTTGCACCTGCACGCCGCGGCTGCTCATCATCGCCCGCACGTGGTCGAGATAGTCCGGGAACTGCTCGATATCCCGATCGTCGCGGCCGGCCGCGCCGCGCAGCATGACCGACGTCACCGGGTCGGAGCCAGGTGCCCGGCCGATGCCCAAATCGATGCGGCCAGGTGCCGCGGCTTCCAGCAGCGCGAACTGTTCGGCCACCGCAAGCGGCGCGTGATTCGGCAGCATCACACCGCCGGAGCCCAGCCGCAGCCGGGTGGTCTGCGCCGCGAGGTAGGCGATCAGCACCGGCGGGCTGGTGGCGCCTACTGACGGCATGTTGTGGTGTTCGGCGACCCAGTAGCGGGTGTAGCCCAGCCGGTCGGCGACCTGCGCCAGTCGTACCGTGGCCGCCAGCGCATCGGCGGTGGTCTGGTCAGTGCGCACCGGGACGAGGTCGAGGACAGAAAGCCGCATGTTGGCCTCAACGCCACCGGTCATCGGGATAGTCCGGCCAGCGCCGCCGCCCGGCTGAACACGTCGTCGAGCATCGCCGTGGTCAGCTTGCCGGTGAAGGTGTTCTGCTGGCTGGGGTGATAACAGCCCACCAGCGCCACCTCGCCGTGGGCGGCCCGCACTGTCGCGGTGGCGCCGTGACCGAACTTCGGTTGCGGCCGAGGAACCTGCCCGCCGCTTGAGCGGATCATGTCCAGCGCCGATCGCCAGCCGAAACCGCCCAGCGCGACGATGACCCGCACGTCGTCGCCGGTCAGCCGCCACTCGGCGGTCAGCCACGGCGCGCACGTCGCCCGCTCGGCGGGTGTGGGCGCGTTGGCCGGCGGCGCGCATCGGACTGCGGCCGCGATCCGGGTGCCGTGCAGCGTCAACCCGTCGGCGGCGTCCACACTGACCGGCGAGTTCGCCAGCCCGGCCCGATACAAGGCCGCGTACAGCACGTCGCCGGAGCGGTCGCCGGTGAACATCCGACCGGTCCGATTGGCGCCATTGGCGGCCGGAGCCAGCCCGACGATCATCACCCGCGGTCGCTCTGCGCCCCACCCCGGCACCGGCCTGCCCCAATACGGCTGATCGGCGAACGAGCGCCGTTTGGTGACCGCCGCCTGTTCACGCCACTCGACCAGGCGCGGGCAGGCCCGGCACACCGACACCTCCGCGTGGAGCTGGCCCGTCGTCTCCACGGCCTCGGCCATCGCCGCGACCTGGGCCGCCGCGGACGCCACCGCGGTGTGGGGAGTGGCGGGATCACCGGGCCAGCCGGTCCCGGGCGGCACCGGCGAATCGAAGAGAGCGCCGGTCCGTGGATGGGCGAGTCGGGCAAGGCTCACCCGTCTACTGTGCACGCCGAACGAACCCCAACGGCCGACCGGGGTCGGCGTTGTTTCCCCCTTCCCGTGAACGGCTAGTCACCGGGTCATGAATGCACTTCGCTCACCCGAGCGGTCCGCCCGCGACGTCGGCCCGTTGCTCGAAAGGCTGGCGCGGCACGTCGACGCTGCCGATGGCAGTCGGTACCGCCAGATCACCAATGCGATGACGGGCGAGCCGCTGGGCCGGGTGCCGCATTGCTCGGCAGCTGATGTCGCAGCCGCCGCATCGCGTGCCCGCGCCGTTCAACGGGACTGGGCGGCACGTCCGATCGGCGAGCGGGCGGCGGTGCTGCTGCGTTTCCATGACCTGGTGTTGGCACGCCAGGACGAGGTGCTCGACCTGCTCCAGTTGGAGAACGGCAAAGCGCGCCGGCACGCCTTCGAGGAGGTCATCGACGTCTGCCTGACTGCCCGTTATTACGCGCACACCGCCGAGGAGTACCTGAAGCCCAAACGGCGCCAGGGTGTGCAATTGGTGCTCACCGAAGTCTGGGAGCACCACCACCCGAAGGGGCTGGTCGGCATCATCTCGCCGTGGAACTATCCGCTGACCCTTGGCATCAGCGACGCAATTCCGGCGATCGTCGCCGGCAACGCGGTGTTGGCCAAACCCGATGACAGGACACCTTTTTCGGCGCTGTGGGCGGTCAGCCTGCTCGAGGAGGCCGGGATGCCGAAGGGTTTGGTCCAGCTGGTCACCGGGCCCGGATCGGAGTTGGGCACCCCGATCATCGAGCAGGCGGATTTCTTGATGTTCACCGGTTCCACCAGTACCGGACGCCATGTCGCCAAGCAGGCCGCCGAGCGACTCATCGACTGCTCGATGGAACTGGGCGGCAAAAACGCGCTGCTGGTCCTCGACGACGCCGACGTCTCGCGGGCGGCGGCCGGGGCGGTGCGGGCCGCGTTCTCCAACGCCGGCCAACTGTGCATTTCCATCGAGCGCATCTATGTGGCCAAGCCGCTGTGGGAGGACTTCGTCGGCGCGTTCGTCAAGGCCACCAAGGCGATGACATTGTCAGGTGCGCTGGACTATTCCGCCGACATGGGATCGCTGATCAGCGAGACGCAGCTGCAAACCGTCACCGATCACGTCAACGACGCGGTGGCCAAGGGCGCCACCGCGCTGGCGGGTGGACGAGCCCGGCCCGACATCGGCCCCTACTTCTACGAGCCCACCATCCTGACCGATGTGCGCGAGGGCATGGATGCCTTCGCCGACGAGACCTTTGGGCCCGTGGTCTCGCTTTACCCGGTCGAGTCAGAGCGCGAGGCCATCGACAAGGCCAACGACAGCGACTTCGGATTGAACTTCGCGGTGTGGACCAACGATGCGGCCCGGGGCCGGCGGGTGGCCGCGCAACTGCAGGCCGGCACGGTGAACGTCAACGGGGCATATGCCGCGGCCTGGGCGTCGGTCGACGCCCCGATGGGCGGCATGAAGGACTCCGGCATCGGACGGCGGCACGGCGAGCACGGGATCCTCAAATACACCGAGTCCCAGACCATCGCCACCGAACGCCTGCTGCCCGTGGGCGCCCCGACCTGGGCGCGGGCCGACCGGTATGCGCGGGTGATGACCACCGGTCTGCGGTTGCTGCGCCGGTTGCCCGGGGTGAAATAGGGCGGGGTCCGTAGGATCGCCTGCGTGGGTGCCGATGTGCTGGCGGGCTTGATCGCCGAGTTGCCGGACGGGATGGTGATCACCGATCCCGCCATTACCGAGGGCTATCGGCAAGACCGCGCGTTCGACCCGTCGGCGGGCAAACCGCTGGCGGTGGTGCGACCGCGCCGCACCGAAGAGGTGCAGATCGTCATGCGCTGGGCCGGCGAGCACCGCGTTCCGGTGGTCACCCGCGGCGCCGGCACCGGCTTGTCCGGCGGGGCCACCGCCGTCGACGACGGAATCGTGTTGTCGACGGAGAAGATGCGCGACATCGTCGTCGACCCGGTCACCCGGACCGCGGTGTGCCAGCCCGGTTTGCTCAACGCCGAGGTGAAAAAGACCGTCGCCGAGTACGGGCTGTGGTATCCGCCCGACCCGTCGTCCTACGAAATCTGCAGCATCGGCGGCAATATCGCGACCAACGCCGGCGGGCTGTGCTGCGTGAAATACGGGGTCACCACCGACTATGTGCTCGGGGTGCAGGTGGTGTTGGCCGACGGTACCGCGGTGCGGCTGGGCGGTCCGCGGCTCAAAGACGTCGCCGGGCTTTCGCTGACCAAGCTGTTCGTCGGCAGCGAAGGCACCCTGGGAGTGATCACCGAGGTGACGCTGCGGCTGGTTCCGCCGCAGCAGCCGTCGTGTGTGGTGGTGGCGAATTTCGCGTCGGTGGAGGCCGCCGCCCAGGCCGTGCTAGCGGTCAGTGGGCGGATCCGGCCCGCGATGCTGGAGTTCATGGACTCCGTGGCGATCAACGCCGTGGAGGACAAGCTGCGGATGGGGCTGGACCGCGGTGCGGCCGCGATGCTGCTGGCGGGCTCCGATGAACGCGGCCGCGCGGGCTGCGAGGACGCCGAGTTCATGGCCGGCGTGTTCACCGAACACGGTGCCTCCGAAGTGTTTTCCACTGACGACCCGGAGGAGGGCGAGGCGTTCGTCGCGGCCCGCCGGTTCGCGATTCCGGCGGTCGAGGCCAAAGGGCCGCTGCTGCTCGAAGACGTCGGTGTCCCGCTGCCGGCATTGGCCGACCTGGTCGGCGGGATCGCCCGGATCGCCGCCGAGCGCGAGCTGATGATCTCGGTGATCGCGCACGCCGGCGACGGCAACACCCATCCGCTGATCGTCTACGACCCCGCCGATCCGGCGATGACCGAGCGGGCGCAGTTGGCCTACGGGGAAATCATGGACCTGGCCACCCGGCTGGGCGGCACGATCACCGGTGAGCACGGTGTCGGCCGGTTGAAGCGGCCTTGGCTGGCTGATTATCTGGGCCCCGAAGCGATGGCGCTGAACCGTCGCATCAAAGATGCGCTGGACCCGCACGGCATTTTGAACCCCGGCGCCGGGGTATGACGGCGCCGGCGCGGTCCTGGTGGGGCTGGGGCGCCGCCGCCGACGCGCTGTCGCCGTCCGAGTCCGCCGACCTGGTTGCCCGGACCGCGGCGATGTTGCCCGGGCATGACTTCACCGATCATCCCCCACCCGACCCGGCGACGCTCGGTGTCGCCGCGGCCCGGGTCCATCCACCGGGTGCGCTGGCGGCGCTCTGCAGCGACGATCCCGTCGACCGGTTGTCCCATGCCCGGGGCAAGGCGTTTCGGGACGTGGTGCGCAACTTGCTCGGCCGCCTCGATCATGTACCGGACCTCGTCGCCCGGCCGCGGGTCGAGCAAGATGTGGTCGACCTGCTGGACTGGTGCTCGACCACCGGCACACCCGTAATCCCTTACGGCGGCGGCAGTTCGGTGGTCGGCGGCGTCGAGCCCCGGTTCGACGGTGCGGCGGTCTCGCTGGATCTCGGCCATCTCGACGGCGTCCTGGACATCGACCCGGTCAGTCGCACCGCGCGGATCCAAGCCGGCAGCTACGGTCCCGCGCTAGAGGACGCACTTCGCCCGCACGCGCTGACGTTGCGGCACTACCCGCAGTCGTTCGCCTACTCCACGCTGGGCGGCTGGTTGGCCACCCGCTCAGGCGGACACTTCGCCACGCTCTACACCCACATCGACGACCTCACCGAGTCGATGCGAATCATTACCCCGTCCGGCGTCGTCGAATCGCGGCGGTTGCCCGGCTCGGGCGCCGGCCCCTCGCCGGACCGGATGTTCCTCGGCTCCGAAGGGATCCTCGGCGTCATCACCGAAGCGTCGATGCGCCTCCAGCACCGGCCCCGTTGGCAGGTCACCGCGTCGATCGCATTCGAGCAGTACGAGCAGGCGGTCGCGGCCACGCGGTCGATCGCCCAAGCCGGGCTCTACCCGTCGAACTGCCGGTTGCTCGACCCCGCCGAGTCCTTCATCAACGCCGGCGTCGCCGTCGGCGGAGGCCTGCTGCTGGTCGCGTTCGAGTCGGCGGATCATCCTGTGGACGTCTGGCTGGACCGCGCGGTGGAACTCGCCGTCGAGCACGGCGGCAGCGTCACCGCGCGGCGCAGCAAAGATGCCGAGCCTGGCGACTCAGCGTCGGCGTGGCGTTCGGCCTTCCTGCGGATGCCTTACCAGCGCGACGCGCTGGCCCGTCGCTCGATGATTGTGGAAACGTTCGAGACTGCCTGCACCTGGGACGGTTTCGAGTCGCTGCATCAGGCCGTCACCGCCGCGGCCAACGCCGCGATCGCCGAGGTGTGCGGCGCCGGGCTGGTGACCTGCCGGTTCACCCACGTCTACCCCGACGGGCCCGCGCCCTATTACGGCATCTATGCCGCCGGCCGCTGGGGCAGCACCGTCGCCCAGTGGGACGACATCAAGGCCGCCGTCTCGCAAGCCATCCTCGACAACGGCGGCACGATCACCCACCACCACGCCGTCGGCCGCGATCACCGGCCCTGGTATGACGGGCAGCGCCCCGATCCGTTCGCGGCCGCCCTCACCGCGGCAAAAGCCGCGCTGGACCCCGCCGGAATCCTGAACCCGGGCGTGCTGCTCCCCCCCAAGGGTTGACACACACTGCGCGTTGTCGTACCAATGAGACATGACAGCTACATTGTCTCATCAGCCACGGTTCGAGTTGGCCACCGCGGCGACGTGGCCGAACCCCTGGCCGATGTACCAAGCGCTGCGCGATCACGATCCGGTGCACCACGTCGTTCCGGACGGCAGACCCGACGACGACTACTACGTACTGTCCCGGCACGCCGATATCTGGGCCGCCGCCCGCGACCATGAGACCTTCTCCTCCGCGCAAGGTTTGACCGTCAACTACGGCGAACTGGAAATGATTGGGCTGCAGGACAACCCGCCGATGGTGATGCAGGATCCCCCGGTACACACCGAGTTTCGCAAGCTGGTGTCGCGCGGCTTCACACCTCGGCAGGTCGAGGCGGTGGAACCCAAGGTGCGCGAGTTCGTCGTGCAGCGCCTCGAGCGGTTACGCGCCAACGGCGGCGGCGACATCGCCGCGGAGTTGTTCAAACCGTTGCCATCGATGGTCGTCGCCCACTACCTGGGTGTTCCCGAAGAAGACCGGACCCAGTTCGACGGCTGGACTCAGGCCATCGTCGCGGCGAGCACTTCCGACGGTGGGGTGGCCACTGCCGGTGACGCGGTGGGTTCGATGATGGCGTACTTCTCCGAGCTGATCGAGCGGCGCCGGTCCGAACCCGAGGACGACACCATTTCGCATCTGGTGGCGGCGGGGGTCGGCGCCGACGGCGACATCGCCGGCACCCTGTCCGTGCTCGCATTCACCTTCACGATGGTCACCGGCGGCAACGACACCACCACCGGAATGCTCGGCGGCTCAACCCAATTGCTGCATCAGCGGCCTGATCAGCGACAGCTGCTCGTCGACAATCCCGAGCTGATTGCGGATGCGGTGGACGAACTACTGCGGTTGACGTCCCCGGTGCAGGGCTTGGCCCGCACCACGACCCGCGACGTGACGATCGGCGGCACGACGGTGCCGGCCGGCCGTAAGGTCCTGCTGCTCTACGGATCGGGCAACCGCGACGAGCGCCAGTACGGGCCGGACGCCGGTGAGCTCGATGTGCGCCGGTGTCCGCGCAACATTCTGACGTTCAGTCACGGCGCCCACCACTGCCTGGGCGCGGCGGCGGCCCGCATGCAATCGAGGGTGGCATTGACCGAATTGCTGGCCCGCTGTCCGGATTTCGACGTCGACGAGTCCGGCATCGTGTGGTCCGGAGGGAGTTACGTGCGGCGCCCGCTGTCGGTACCGTTCCGGATCAGGTCGTGATGGCGGGCAACGACTGGCTGGCCGGCCGCCGCAGCGAGGTGGCTGCCGACAAGATCCTCGACGCCGCCGAGGAACTTTTCACCAGCCAAGACCCCGCATCGGTCGGCATGAACGAGATCGCCAAGGCCGCAGGCTGTTCCCGCGCAACGCTATACCGCTACTTCGAGAACCGCGACGCGCTGCGTTCGGCGTACGTGCACCGCGAGACCTATCGGCTCCATCACGCGATCAACAAGCACATCAGCGACGTCGACGACCCGCGCGAACGACTGGTCGCCGGCATCACCACCACGTTGCGCCTGGTTCGCGAAAGTCCCGCGCTGGCCGCCTGGTTCGCGGCTACCCAGCCGCCGCTGGGCGGCGAGATGGCCGAGCGGTCCGACGTGATCACCGGGCTGGCTGCAGCGTTCGTCACCTCGTTGGGCGCCGACGCTTCCGGGGCCACCGAACGCCGTGCGCGCTGGCTGGTGCGGGTGATCACGTCGCTGCTGATCTTTCCGGGCCGCGACGACACCGACGAACAGGCGATGATCGAGGAGTTCGTCGTCCCGATCATGGCGCCCACGGCTCATTCCATCGAACGTCCGACCATCCAATAAGCCCGCGACGCAATCGATTTGCGCGGGATACCGAAGTCCTCGCGGAGCACCTTGACGACCGACCTGGTGGTGCGGGAGTCGCAGGCAACCCAACCGAAGTGCGCGCTGGCGTCGAAAGCCGCCGACCGCACCGTTTGCACCAACGCCTCCCCCGCGTTCTTGCGGTCCACCCAGTTGACGTCGGCACTACGTGCCACCGGCAAGTCCTTGTCGTCGTCGTACCCCGCTTCGAGGAACACCTGCGCCGGCGCGTCTCCGATCGCTTTCAGCAGCGAGTTGATCGCCGGCAAGGACGCTGTGTCTCCGACGATGACGTACCCCGCTGGGGGCGGCTCCGGGATCGCGAACTTGCTGCCCATCACGGTCGCCTCGATGGTGTCGCCGGGCTCGGCAGTCCGCGCCCACTGCGACGCGATCCCGCCGTGCAGCGCGAACTCGATGTCCACCGTATCGGCGGCCGGGTCGGGGTCGACCAGCGTATAGCCGCGCTGGTGGGCTTTGCCGCGGTCGGCGAACCACATGCGGATCCACATCGTCGGATGTAGGGACTGGTCGGCGAGCATGCCGCCGGCGTCGAAGCTCAGCCGCAGGTAGTGCGGGCTGATCTCACGCTTGCCGGTCACGGTCAGCCGATAGTCACCGGCGCCCATCAACTTCAGCACCGCACCCGCGAAACCACGGGACCCCTTCTGATCGGCCATTCGCCTCAACGTCCCTTCGGTAGTGACTTAGGCGAGCCTATCCTATTATCAAGCAGTCAGCGGCGCACTCGGGTAAACCGATGCAACAGCCAGGCCAGCGGAATGGTGATCACCAGCGTCGCCAGGAACAGGTTGACCGCGGAACCGGTGTAGATCGGATAGCGCACGATTTCGACCATCGCGATCTCCATCGTCACCAGGTGGATCAAAAAGATCTCGTAGGAGATCTCGCCCAGCCACACCATCGGACGGCTCGCCAATAGCGCGCTGTACCAGCCCCGGTCGCCCAGCGCCAACGGCGCGACCGCCAGCGTGGCGATGGCCGCATAAAACCCCGCCTTGACCAGCGCCTCGGTCAGTCCCTGCGGTGATGTGGTCGGTGCGCCGGCGATCGGCGTGGAGACGATGAAGTAGCTGATCACCGCCAGCGGTATCGCGACCACGGCGTAGCAGCGCGCACCCATCGCCTGCAGCACGGCCAGCACCATGCCGCCGATGAACCAGGCCAGGTAGCTGGGCAGCCACAGCCGGGCCCCGTTGGGCACCGAGGTGGCGGCATGCACGAAGGCCAACCACGCCGGGGTGATCAACGCCAGCGCCGCAAGCGCGACCAGCAATCGCACCGGCTGCCATCGCCGTTTGCATATCACCACCAACAGCAGGTAGGCCAGCAGCGGGAGGACCGCATAAAACGCGACTTCCACTGCCAAGCTCCACATTTGGGTGAGGCCCTGATGCAGGTAGGACATCAGGTAGTTGCCCGTGTAGATCTGTGTCAACGTGAGGTTGCGAAACAGCCCAAGCCACGTGTGGCCGGGGTTGGGGCCGGCGGTTCGGAACTGATAGACCAGATAGGCGGCCAGCACCGCGACGATGTAGGCGGGCATGATGCGCCGAACCCGATGCCACGCATAACGACTCACCGACGGTGCGGGTGCACCAGTGACGGCCGACTGCACCCAGGGACGAAACAGCAGGAAGCCGGACAGCACGAAGAAGATCGGCACACCGATCTCCATCCGTGAACCGACCAAACCGAAATAGCCGTGGACGTACTTTCCGGTGGTGTAGGCCGCGTGAGTGCCAACTACGAGCAATGCGGCGACCGCGCGGATACCGGTAAGGGATGCGACCCGGTCCGGCCCGGAGGTCTGTTCGAGCCCGCCCTGGGCGGTGGTGGGTTCTGAAACGGTCATCCGGTCTTTTTCCGGCGGGTTTTGCCGGCGCTGGGCTTGCGGTCGGGCCGCAGATTGATGAGCACCCCCGAAATACGGGTGCGTTCAAGGGCTTTGAGTGTTGCCCGGGGCAAGTTCGGGGGAAGCTCTACCAGGGAGTAGTCCGGCCCGATCGTGATGTGGCCGAAATCGCTGCGGTGCAGTCCGCCTTCGTTGGCGATGGCGCCCACGATGGCGCCAGGGCCGACTTTGTGCCGCTTGCCCACCGCGATGCGATAGGTGGCGAATCCCTCCTTCGGACCCTGGCCCCGTTTGGCTTTGGCCGGCCGGTCCCGATGTTCTTTTGCGCGTCGCTCAGGTGGTGGCTCGGGAGCCATCAGGAATGCATCGCCGTCGCGTGACTGCAGCGCCAGCGCCGCTGCGATGTCGGCCATCGGGACGTCGTGTTCGCGTTCGTAATCCTCGACCATACTGCGGAACAACTCGATTCCCGGCGAGCCAAGCGTGTCGGTGATGGAGTCGGCGAACTTCGCCACCCGCTGCGCGTTGACGTCTTCGACGGTGGGTAGTTCGGCTTCGGCAAGTTTTTGCCTGGTTGCCTTCTCAATCGCCTTGAGCAGGTGGCGCTCCCGCGGGGAGACGAACAGCAACGCCGCACCCGACCGGCCGGCCCTTCCGGTGCGCCCGATCCGATGCACGTAAGACTCGGTGTCATGCGGGATGTCGTAGTTGAGCACATGCGAGATGCGCTCCACATCCAATCCGCGGGCGGCCACATCGGTGGCGACCAGAATGTCGAGGCCGCCGTCGCGCAGCGCGGTGATGGTTCGCTCGCGCTGAGCCTGCGGAATGTCGCCGTTGATGGCGGCAGCGGAAAACCCTCGGGCACGGAGCTTTTCGGCAACTTCCTCGGTGGCCTGCTTGGTGCGGACGAAGACGATCATCGCCTCGAACGGCTCCACCTCGAGAACCCGAGTCAGCGCGTCCATCTTGCGAGGTCCGGCGACCTGGATGTAACGCTGCGAAATATTCTCTGCCGTCGCAGTTTTGGTTTCGACGGTAACCTCGAGCGGCTCATGCAGGTACTTGGCCGTCAGTTTGCGGATCGCCGGCGGCATCGTCGCCGAGAACAGCGCGACCTGCTTGTATTCCGGGGTCTCCGACAAGATGCGCTCGACATCTTCGGCGAACCCCATGGTGAGCATCTCGTCGGCCTCGTCGAGCACCAGGTAGTCGACTCGGGACAAATCCAGCGTTCCCCGTTCCAGATGGTCGATGACTCGGCCCGGGGTGCCGACGACGACCTGTGCGCCGCGTTTGAGTCCGGCCAGCTGCACCGCATAGGACGACCCGCCATAGATCGGCAACACATTGATCCGCGGCAGATGCGCGCCGTAACGGCTGAAGGCCTCGGCCACTTGCAGTGCAAGTTCGCGGGTCGGGGCCAGCACCAGCGCCTGGGTCGCTTTGCTGCTGGTGTCGATCTTGGACAGGATCGGAATCGCGAAGGCAGCCGTTTTGCCGGTGCCGGTCTGCGCCAGGCCCACCACGTCGGAGCCCGCCAGCAGCGCCGGGATCGTGGCGGCCTGGATCGCCGAGGGGGACTCGTAGCCGACGTCGACGACGGCCTGCAGCACCGAGGGGTGGATCTGCAGGTCGGCAAACGTCGTCGTCGCGCTGTTTGGGGAGGTCATCGGACCTGCAGTCTAGTGGTCGCGAGGCGCCGAGTTCGTTCTCAGCCGTGCCTGCCACGCCCGCATGTCTCATAGCGGTACGGTGCAGCGTTGTGTGTAGGCATGCCGGAGGTGTCGTGGTTGCGGTATTCGCCGCAGTGCTGGCCGGTTGCGGTCCGGGCGACTCGACGGTCTCCAAGACGCCGCAGGCGTCGACGCCGCAGGTGAGCGCACCCGTCGGGAAGCCCGGGGCTCCGGCCCCGACCGTCCCGACCACCTCCGCCGGGCCCGCCGACCCGTGCGCGATCGATCTCGCGGATCCCGCGATCGCCCGGGCGGTCTCCGAGTTGCCTCGCGACCCGCGCAGCCAGCAGCCCTGGAACCCCGAACCGCTGGCGGGCAACTACAACGAGTGTGCCCAACTGTCCGCGGTGATCGTCAAGGCCAATACGAACGCCGCCAATCCCAATACCCGAGCGGTGATGTTCCATCTCGGCAAATACATTCCGCAAGGGGTACCCGACACGTTCGGGTTCAACGGCGTGGACACTGCGCAAAGCACGGGTGACACCGTGGCGCTGACATACGCCAGCGGCATCAACGGCTTGACCAGCGTGGTGAAGTTCCGCTGGAACGGCAACGGGGTGGAGTTGATCGGCAACACCCCCGCCGGCTGACACCCCTTTTCTCTCGCGAGCGTGCGTGTCCCCGGCCGACACGCCGTGATAATTCCCGGGTTTGCGCACCCTCACGGGCGAGTTGACCGCCCGATCTTGTCGGTGCCCTGACCTACAGTTGCTGCTGTGTTCGTTACCGGGGGCAATGTCATCTACAGCGCGTCGGACCTCGCGGCGGCCTCCCGATGCGAATACGCGCTGCTGCGTAACTTCGACGCAAAGCTCGGCCGCGGTCCCGCGATGGCCGTCGAGGATGACATGCTGGCCCGCACCGCCCGCCTCGGCGACGCGCACGAACGACGCCGGCTCGAGTGGTTCCGCAGCCAATTCGGGGCCGCGGTCGCCGTCATCGGCCAGCCGGCATACACCGTCGCCGGATTGACCGCTGCGGTCGAGGCCACCCAACGTGCCATCGCCGACGGCGCGCCGGTGGTGTACCAGGCGGCGATGTTCGACGGTCGATTCGTCGGCTTCGCCGACTTCCTGGTGCGTGACGGCGAGCGGTACCGGGTCGCCGACACCAAACTGGCCCGCTCGGCCAAAGTCACCGCACTGCTGCAACTGGCCGCCTATGCCGACACCCTGGCCCGCTCGGGTGTGCCGGTAGCGCCCGAAGCCGAGCTGATCCTCGGCGACGACACGGTGCTGCCGTACCGCGTCGACGAGTTGATCCCCGTCTACCAAGCCCAGCGCGCGTCGGTACAACGACTACTCGACGAGCACTACGCCGCCGACGGCCCGGTGCGCTGGGACGACGAGCGGGTGCGGGCATGCTTTCGCTGCCCCGACTGCAGCGAACAAGTCCGCGCCGCCGATGATCTGCTGCTGGTCGCCGGCCTGCGCGTCAGCCAGCGGGCCAAGCTGCTCGAGGCCGGCATCGGCACGCTGGCCGATCTCGCCGACCACACCGGGCCGGTGCCGGGCCTGGCGGCGCGGACGCTCGACACCGTGACCGCGCAAGCCAGACTGCAAGTGCGGCAACGTGATACCGGCATCCCACAATACGAGATCGCCGATGCCAAGCCGTTGGCGCTGCTGCCCGAGCCCGACGACGGCGACCTGTTCTTCGACTTTGAAGGCGATCCGCTCTGGACGGCAGACGGCAGCGAATGGGGACTGGAGTATTTGTTCGGTGTCCTGGAAGCCAACGGCGCATTCCGCCCGCTCTGGGCCCACGACCGGGTCGACGAGCGGAAGGCGTTGCAGGATTTCCTCGCCATGGTGGCCAACCGCCGCAAGCGTCACCCCAACATGCATATCTACCATTACGCGTCGTACGAGAAGACCGCGCTGCTGCACCTGGCCGGACGGCATGGCGTCGGCGAGGACGACGTCGATGACCTGCTGCGCAGCGGCACGCTGGTCGACTTGTATCCGCTTGTGCGCAAAAGTATTCGAGTAGGTGCCGAGTCTTTCAGCCTCAAGGCGCTCGAGCCGCTGTTCATGGGACACGAGCTGCGCTCCGGCGACGTCACCACCGCCTCCGATTCGATCACCCAGTACGCCCGATTCTGCGACCTGCGGGCACAGGGCCGCACCGACGAAGCGGCCACCGTGCTGAAAGAAATCGAGGACTACAACCACGATGACTGCCGCTCGACTCGTGCGCTGCGCGACTGGCTGCTGCTGCGCGCCTTCGAATCCGGTGTCACCCCGCTTGGCGCCCAACCGGTACCGGACGGGGAAGCCATCGACCAACACGACCCCCTGACCACGGCCCTGGCGGAGTTCACCGGCGATACCGCCACCGACCGCAGCCCGGAGCAGACCGCGGTTGCGCTGATGTCCGCGGCCCGCGGCTACCACCGTCGCGAGGACAAACCCTTCTGGTGGGCGCACTTCGACCGCTTGAACTACCCCGTCGACGAATGGGCGGACGACTCCGACGTTTTCATCGTCGACGGCGGTTCGGTGGCCGTCGACTGGAATACGCCACCCCGTGCGCACAAGCCCCAGCGACGCGTACGACTGACCGGCGCCCTGGCGCGCGGAGGCCTCGACTCGTCGGTGTTCGCACTCTACGAGGCGCCGGCGCCGGCCGGCATGACCGAAGACCCGGATCGCCGAGCCGCCGGCAAGGCGACGGTCATCGAGTCCGACGACCCGGTGGTCCCCACCCAAGTGATGATTCTCGAGCGGACGCCTAAGAACGGCACTACATTTCAGCAGCTTCCGTTCGCACTCGCCCCGGGCCAGCCCATCCCGACGACACATCTGCGAGATTCGATCGAATCAGCGGCCGCCGACCTTGCCACCGGGTTGCCCGCCCTTCCAAACACCGCCGTCATCGACATCCTGTTGCGCCGTGCCCCACGAACCCGCAGCGGTGCCCCGCTGCCGCGAAGTGCTGACGCAGCGGCAGATATCGCGACGGCGGTGTTGGACCTGGACTCGTCGTACATCGCGGTGCATGGACCACCCGGCACCGGCAAGACCTACACCGCCGCCCGGGTCATCACCCGCCTGGTCGCCGAACACGGTTGGCGCATCGGAGTTGTCGCACAGTCACACGCAGTGGTGGAAAACCTGCTGGACTGTGCAGTCTCAGCGGGAATCGATCCGCAGCGGGCCGCCAAGAAGCGACACGGCCATGAGAAGCCGGCCTGGCAGCTCATCGACGAGAGTCAGTACGCCGGGTTCATCGCCGACACCGCCGGTTGCCTGATCGGTGGCACGGCATGGGATTTCGCCAACCCCAAGCGTGTCCCACCAGCCAGCCTGGACCTGCTGGTGATCGACGAGGCCGGCCAATTCTGCCTGGCGAACACCATTGCCGTGGCATCCGCCGCCAAAAACCTGCTGCTGCTTGGTGATCCACAACAACTGCCTCAAGTCAGTCAGGGCACCCACCCCGAACCGGTCGACACCTCCGCATTGGGCTGGCTGGTCGACGGGCAGCGCACGCTGTCGGCCGAGCGTGGTTACTTCCTCGATCGCTCATACCGGATGCATCCCGCGGTCTGCGACCCGGTCTCGAGGCTGTCGTATGAAGGCCGACTGGAGTCGTATGCCGAGCGCACCGCCGCGCGTCACCTTGCCGGGTATGCGCCCGGAATTCATGTGGTGCCGGTCCGTCATGAGAACAATTCGATCGAAAGCCCGGAAGAAGCCGCGGCTATCGTCGCCGAAGTCACGCGATTGCTCGGTTCATCGTGGACCGGTGAGCACGGCGTGCGTCGGTTGGAAGCCAGCGACGTGCTGGTACTGGCACCGTACAACGCTCAGGTAGTACTTCTGCGTCAACAGTTGACCGCCGCGAATCTGAGCGACGTCGAGGTCGGAACCGTCGACAAGTTCCAGGGGGCAGAGGCGCCGGTGGTCGTCATCTCGATGACGGCGTCGTCCATCGAGGACATCCCGCGCGGAATTCCATTCCTGCTCAACCGGAACCGGTTGAACGTCGCGGTCAGCCGTGCGCAATACGCGGCGGTGATCGTGCGCTCTGAAACGCTCACCGACTACCTGCCCACCACGCCGGGCGGCTTGGTGGATTTGGGCGCTTTCCTGGCACTGACATCTGCCGCCGCGCCGACGGGTTAGTCGTCGCGGAACGAGTGCCGTCCAAATCCCGGCGGGTTGTCGGGATCAGCGCGGTGATGCTTGTTGCGCGGGGGTTCCTCGTCGACGAAGCGGTGGCGGGCAACATCGCGGCCGTGGTCCGGCGGCGACGAGAGCTGCGCGATCGACCGCAGGCGCTGCTCGTCGTCGACATGGAAGCCGTTGTGGGCGAAGCCAATCGGACTGGCGGTGTCGACGCGTGAGTATCGACGCTCCGCGACAGGAGCTCTGAGCGGCGCCGTGTCGCTCTCGTCGGCAGCCGGCTGTCGCGGGGTGCTCGGAGCGCGGGGCACCAAATACTCCACGTAGTCGTCGAAATCGTCTGAGACGTTCGGCATCGCGCGCAGCCGACCGCCGGAAGCGTCGTCGGGGGCGTCGCTGGGCCGCGAATCTCGTTGGCTGCCAAGGACCGAAGCACCGAAGCCGAGCATGAACATGGCAGCAGCCACCCCGAACAGCGCGATGAACGCGGGCAACAGCATCGACTGGGACATTGCGGCCGCAAACGGATCGCGCAGGAACTCGGGCAACTGCAAAGCGCCGCCGCCGACAGCATCAGGGTGCAGACCGCCCGGCATCGGCGGCAGTTCGGCGGTGATCCGGGAGGTCATGAACGCGGCGATACTGGCGCTCCCGAGCACCGCGCCGACCTGGCGGGTCGCGTTGTAGACACCAGAACCCGCACCGGCCAGGCTGGGCGGCAGGTTCCGGGTCGCGGTGGCGCCGAGCGGTTGCCAGACGAACGCCATCCCAAAGCCCATCGCGATGAACACGGCCACCAACCGCCATATCGGGGTAGACGGCGTCATCTCGATCGAGAGCCAGGTCAGCGCAATCGCCAGCACCGAGAAGCCGAAGCCGACGACCGACCGGGGGTGGGCCCTGTCGACGATCCTGCCGACAATCGGCGCAAGCAAGCCGCTGGTGATCGCCATCGGCGCGGTCAACAGCGCCGAGCGGGTGGGAGACAGTCCACAAACCGCCTGCGCATAGAACATCAACGGCAACACCATTGCCGTCGAGGCGAACCCGATGACCGCTACGCCGAGGTTGGACAGGCTGAAGTCCCGATCGCGGAAGATGCCCAGCGGGATCAGCGGTTCGCGGGTGTTCACCGACTGCCAGTAGATGAACGCCACCATGAACCCAATACCTGCCACGATCACCGCCCAAATCCACGGCGCCCACTCCGCGGACTGCCCCTCCTGAAGGGCGAAGACGATCAGGAACATGCCCACCCCGGACAACGCCACACCGACCAGATCGAATCGGTGAGCGTGGATGGGCAGCTGCGGGATCAACCAAAATCCCAGTCCCAGACCGATGATGCCCACCGGGACATTGACGAAGAAGATCCACTCCCAGCCCAGCGCGTCGACCAGCACGCCGCCGGCCAGCGGACCCACCAGGGTGGCGACGCCGGCCGTGGCACCCCACACGCTCATGGCCATCCCGCGCCGCGCGGGCGGGAAGATTCGGGTGATCGTCGACAGCGTCTGCGGGGTCAGCACCGCGGCACCGACTCCCTGGACCACCCGGGCCGCGATGAGCGTGCCGATGCTTCCCGACAGGCCACACCACATCGAGGCCGCGGTGAACAACGCCAGACCAATCAAGTAGAGGTTCTTCGGGCCGAACCGGTCACCGAGCCGGCCCGCCACCAACAGCGGCACCGCATAGGCCAGCAGGTAGGCGCTGGTCACCCAGATCACCTTGTCGTATCCGGTTTCCAGCTTGGTCATGATGCTGGGGTTGGCGACCGCGACGATCGTCGAGTCCAGCAGGATCATGAAGAAGCCCACCATCATCGCCCACAGCGCGTGCCACGGGGTCAGCGGCATGTTCGCACGGGAGCGCGGCGCAGCGCCGCGGTAGGGGCCGCCGGCGGATCGCGCCCGGGCCCCGGCCCCGCTCGGCGCCGTCATATTCCCACCTCGTCTCGGCTTTCCATGTTCGTATCGGGCCGGACCGGCTGCGGCCGACCGGAACGCAGCGAGCCGGCCAGCCCGCGCAGCCAAGCGACCTCGGCTTCCACTGTTGCCAGCAGGTAGTC
The DNA here is from genome assembly GCF_001672775.1 of Mycobacterium kyorinense. Taxonomy (GTDB): domain Bacteria; phylum Actinomycetota; class Actinomycetes; order Mycobacteriales; family Mycobacteriaceae; genus Mycobacterium; species Mycobacterium kyorinense_A. The sequence continues at coordinate 26,959 of NZ_LZKJ01000046.1, forward strand.
GAACGCCAGTTGGTAAGCGCTGGCCGGTGTGACGCCGCCGTCACGGATCGCCATGATTTCGGCGGCCCGGGCCTCCATCGCCCCGATGCGGTCGTCGACGGCGGTCGCCGCGGCGTCCCGATCGAGGGTATCGATCTCGGCCAGTGCGGCGACGAACTGTGGGAACTCCTCGACCGGCGTGGCCACCATGTTGCGCACCCGCTCGCCGAGCAGCTCCACGCCGGCGTCGGTGATCTCATAGATGACCCGCTCGGGCCGGTTGCCCTCGCGCCCGGCGGTGGCGCAGCGAATCAATTTCTCCTCGGTCAGCCGATCGACGACGTGATACAGCGATCCCGGCCGGATTTTCACGATGCGGTCCGCCTGCCGCTGGACCAAGGTCTGGAACATCTCGTAGCCGTGCATCGGGCGCTCCCGGAGCAGCGCCAATACCGCTACGCCCAACGAGGTCGGTTGGTAGGCCATTGCGTGCGTCCTGTTTCGCCGGAAGTTGTCGGCCCGGATTATTCCGGGTGGAGTAATCGACCTTGACGCCTCCCCCGGCTTTGGCTGGAGCGGCGCTAATCTGAGATGACGCCATCTCGTCCGGCAGCGATGCGGGCCGTGCCTTGGTCCGACGGCACGCCGGGCACTGGATTCGGAGGCACTATGAGCGCCCGACGGACCGGGTCAACGGGAATTTCCCAGACCGCCGGCAACACCAAGCCCAAAGCATCGGTACGCGCATTGGCGAACGTCATCGAACGCACCGCGCGGGCACAGGAGCCGGCGGCCAGGGCGTATGTGGAGCGGTTGCGCCGCGCCAGCCCCGGGGCCAACCCGGCCGCGATCGCGTCGAAGCTGGAGAAGCGTTACCTGACCGCAGTCACGGCCAGCGGCGCGGCGGTCGGCTCGGCCGCGGCCTTGCCGGGCATCGGCACGCTGGCGGGGCTGTCAGCGGCTGCCGGGGAAACCGCGGTTTTCCTCGAGGCCACCGCCTTCTTCGCGTTGGCGACGGCCGCGGTGCACGGCATCCCCACCGAAAACCGGGAACGGCGCCGCGCCCTGGTGCTGGCGGTGCTGGTCGGCGACGACAGCAAGCACGCCATTGCTGAGTTGATCGGTCCCGGCCGCACCAACGGGGCCTGGCTGTCCGACGGCGTGGCGTCGTTGCCGATGCCGGCGGTGTCGCAGCTGAACTCCCGACTGCTCAAGTACGCGGTCAAGCGCTACACACTTCGCCGGGGCGCTCTGCTGTTCGGCAAACTGCTGCCGGCCGGAATCGGCGCCCTGATCGGCGCGATCGGCAACCGGATGGTCGGCAAGAAGATCGTCCGCAATACCCGGAAGGCGTTCGGCGGGCCTCCCGCCCGGTGGCCGGTGACACTGCACCTGCTGCCGACCGTTCGCGACGAGGCCGGCTAGCCGGCGATGCACGATCGCCGGGCTGTCTCCGGCGCGCCTGGCAGATCGTCGGCAAAGGGTTAGCCTTTATGGGGCGGAAGCGGTCGGTCCGCCGCGGGTGGCAGATGCGCCGGCATACCCGGTGCAATGAGTGGCAAGCGTCGCTTGGCGCGCGTGCCGGACAGAGGAATCGAGGCGAGCAGCTGCCGTGAGCAGTACAAGTTCACCATTCGGTCAGAACGAATGGCTGGTCGAGGAGATGTACCGCAAGTTCCGGGACGACCCCTCCTCGGTCGATCCGAGCTGGCATGAGTTTTTGGTCGACTACAACCCCGAGCCGACGATCGATACCCCGACCACCGGTGACGGGCAACCCGCCGCCCCAGCTCCCGCCACTCCCGAGCCTGCGCCCGCCCCGAGCCCCAAACCGTCAACACCGCCTACCACCACCGCCGCGCCGGGCAATGGCGCAGCCAGCGCACCGGTTGCGCCGGCCAAGCCGGCCGGACCGGCACCGGCCGAGGGCGACGAAGTGCAGGTGCTGCGCGGCGCCGCCGCCGCTGTCGTCAAGAACATGTCCATGTCGCTGGATGTGCCGACGGCGACTAGCGTGCGCGCGATCCCGGCCAAGCTGCTGATCGACAACCGCACCGTCATCAACAACCAGCTCAAGCGCAATCGCGGTGGCAAGATCTCGTTCACCCACCTGCTCGGGTACGCGGTGGTGCAAGCGATCAAGGAATTCCCCAACCTCAACCGCCATTTCGCCGAGGTCGACGGCAAACCCAGCGCCGTGACACCCGCGCACACCAACCTCGGACTGGCGATCGACCTGCAGGGCAAGGACGGTAAGCGTTCGCTGGTGGTGGCCGGCATCAAACGCTGCGAAAGTATGCGGTTTGCGCAGTTCGTCACCGCCTACGAAGACATCGTGCGCCGGGCGCGCGACGGCAAGTTGACCGCGGAAGACTTTGCCGGCGTGACGATTTCGTTGACCAACCCGGGCACCATCGGCACCGTGCATTCGGTGCCGCGGCTGATGGCCGGCCAGGGCGCGATCATCGGCGTCGGCGCAATGGAATACCCGGCCGAGTTTCAGGGCGCCAGCGCCGAACGCATCGCCGAGCTCGGGATCGGCAAGCTGATCACGCTGACCTCGACCTACGACCACCGCATCATTCAGGGCGCGGAATCCGGCGACTTCCTGCGCACCATCCACGAGATGCTGCTCTCGGATGACTTCTGGGACGAGATCTTCCGCGAACTGTCCATCCCCTATGAGCCGGTGCGCTGGCGGCCCGACAATCCGGATTCGATTGTCGACAAGACCGCGCGCGTCATCGAGTTGATCGCGGCCTACCGCAATCGCGGGCACCTGATGGCCGACACCGACCCGCTGCGCCTGGACAACACCCGCTTCCGCAGCCACCCCGACCTCGACGTGCTGACTCACGGGCTGACACTGTGGGACCTCGACCGGGTGTTCAAGGTCAACGGTTTTGCCGGTGCGGAGTACAAGAAGCTACGCGACGTGCTGTCGGTGCTGCGGGATGCCTACTGCCGGCACGTCGGCGTGGAGTACACCCACATCCTCGAACCCGAGCAACAGCAGTGGCTGCAGGAGCGGGTCGAGGTCAAGCACGACAAGCCGACGGTGGCTCAACAGAAATACATCCTGTCCAAGCTCAACGCCGCCGAGGCGTTCGAGACCTTCCTGCAGACGAAATACGTTGGGCAGAAGAGGTTCTCGTTAGAGGGCGCCGAAACGGTCATCCCGATGATGGACACCGTGATCGACCAGTGTGCCGAGCACGGTCTCGACGAGGTCGTCATCGGCATGCCGCACCGCGGTCGGCTCAACGTGCTGGCCAACATCGTCGGCAAGCCGTACTCGCAGATCTTCACCGAGTTCGAGGGCAACCTGAACCCGTCGCAAGCGCACGGTTCCGGCGATGTCAAGTACCACCTCGGCGCGACCGGCGTCTACATCCAGATGTTCGGCGACAACGACATTCAGGTGTCGCTGACCGCCAACCCGTCGCACCTCGAGGCCGTCGACCCGGTGCTGGAGGGGCTGGTGCGCGCCAAGCAGGACCTGCTGGACAAGGGCACCAGCGAGAACGGGTTCTCGGTGGTGCCGATGATGCTGCACGGTGACGCCGCCTTCGCTGGGCAAGGCGTGGTGGCCGAAACGCTGAACCTTGCGCTGCTGCCCGGTTACCGGGTCGGGGGCACCATCCACATCATCGTCAACAACCAGATCGGGTTCACCACCTCACCGGAGCACTCCAAGTCCAGCGAGTACTGCACCGACGTCGCGAAAATGATTGGGGCGCCGATCTTCCACGTCAACGGCGACGACCCCGAAGCGTGCGAATGGGTGGCGCGGCTGGCGGTGGACTTCCGGCAGAAGTTCCACAAGGACGTCGTGATCGACATGCTGTGCTACCGCCGCCGCGGTCACAACGAGGGTGACGACCCGTCGATGACCAACCCGTCGATGTACGACGTGATCGACGCCAAACGCGGTTCGCGCAAGAGCTACACCGAGGCGCTGATCGGCCGCGGCGATATCTCGATGAAGGAAGCCGAAGACGCCCTGCGCGACTACCAGGGCCAGTTGGAGCGGGTGTTCAACGAGGTCCGCGAGCTGGAGAAGCACGGAGCACAACCCAGCGCATCGGTGGAGTCCGACCAGATGATTCCCGCGGGGTTGTCCACTGCGGTGGACAAGTCACTGCTGGCCCGGATCGGGGATGCGCACCTGGCCGTGCCCGAGGGGTTCACCGTCCACCCGCGGGTCAAGCCGGTGCTGGAGAAGCGCCGGGAGATGGCCTACGAGGGCAAGGTCGACTGGGCGTTCGCCGAGTTGCTGGCGCTGGGATCGCTGGTGGCCGAGGGCAAGCTGGTGCGACTGTCGGGCCAAGACACTCGCCGCGGCACATTCTCGCAACGGCATTCGGTGATCATCGACCGGGTGACCGGCGCAGAGTTCACCCCGCTGCAACTGCTGGCCAGCAACCTCGACGGCAGCCCGACCGGGGGCAAGTTCCTGGTCTACGACTCGCCGCTGTCCGAATTCGCCGCAGTCGGTTTCGAATACGGCTACACCGTCGGCAACCCGGACGCAGTGGTGCTGTGGGAGGCCCAGTTCGGCGACTTCGTCAACGGCGCACAGTCGATCATCGACGAGTTCATCAGCTCCGGTGAAGCCAAGTGGGGGCAGTTGTCCAACGTGGTGCTGCTGCTGCCGCACGGCCACGAGGGCCAGGGCCCCGACCACACGTCGGGGCGTATCGAACGCTTCCTGCAACTGTGGGCGGAGGGGTCGATGACGATCGCAATGCCGTCGACCCCGGCGAACTACTTCCACCTGTTGCGCCGGCACGCCCTGGACGGAATCCAGCGACCGCTGATCGTGTTCACCCCGAAGTCGATGCTGCGCAACAAGGCCGCGGTCAGCGACATCAAAGACTTCACCGAGATCAAGTTCCGTTCGGTACTCGAAGAGCCCACGTACGAAGACGGCGATGGTGACCGAAGCAAGGTCAGGCGCATCCTGCTGACCAGCGGCAAGATCTACTACGAGTTGGTGGCCCGCAAGTCCAAGGATCAGCGCGACGACGTCGCGATTGTGCGGATCGAACAACTGGCGCCGCTGCCTAAGCGGCGGCTCAACGAGACACTGGACCGCTACCCCGACGTCAAGGAATTCTTCTGGGTGCAGGAGGAGCCGGCCAACCAGGGCGCGTGGCCGCGGTTCGGTTTGGAGTTGCCCGAGTTGCTGCCGGACAAATTGACTGGCATCAAACGGATTTCGCGCCGGGCGATGTCGGCGCCGTCGTCGGGTTCGTCGAAGGTGCACGCCGTCGAGCAGCAAGAAATCATCGACCTGGCCTTCAGCTGAGTCCTTGGCGCGAGCGAGCGCGCTTTTTGCGGCGAGTGTGCGCGCCTTTTTGCGGCGAGTGTGCGTGTCCCCGGTCGACACGCCGAGCCAATCGCGTGTTTTGCGCACGCTCGCGGTGAGCATTGCTCAGAGGTCTAGGACCAGGTCGTCACGGGGCGCCGCGCAACAGATGAGCACCGTCCCCAGCGGCGGCTCTTCCAGCGGCGGTTGCAGGTAGGTCGGTGTGCCCGCGACGATTCCGGTGACGCAGGTGTGGCAAACGCCGCTTCGGCAGGCGAATCGCGTTGGCACGTCGCAAGTCTCAGCGAGCTCCAGAATGCTGGCGTAGCCCGGTGCCCAGTTCACGGTGAGTCCGCTGCGCGCGAAGGTGATTGCCGGGCCCGGCCCCGGGGTGCCCGGGGGCGGATGGGGGCGTGCGGTCTTCGACGCGGACACGACGCCGGGGTTGATAGCAGGCAAGGCGCCAAACAGTTCGGTGTGGATCTGGCCAGAACTGAATCCGCAGGCAGCCAGCCCGTCGCGCATGGCGTCCATGAATGGGCCTGGGCCACAGAGGTACACAGCAGCGTCGCCGGGTAGGTTCAGCGCGGCAATCGATTGCCGGTCCAGACGACCGAGAGTGGCGCCGCTGCCACTCTGCTTGCTGGCTGTGTAGAAAACGAATTGCCGGGCATCGGGCAACGAGGTGATCAGGCCGGTGACTTCTGCTGCAAAAGCATGGGTCTCGGCGTTGCGCGTCGTGTGGAGCCACGTGATGGGGCGGTTGCTATTGGTTGCGGCCAGAGCGTGCAGCATAGCCAGCACCGGAGTGGCCCCGATGCCGGCTGAGATCAAGACGACGGGAGTGCTGCCGTCGGTGAGGCAGAAGTCGCCGCGCGGGATGGCTGCTTCGATAATCGAACCGACGTTGACATGGGCATGCAGCCAACGACTTACCAGGCCGTGGCTTTCGCGTTTGACGCTGATGCGGTAGTCCCGTGCCGCAGGGTCGCCCGAAAGTGAGTAACTGCGCATCGGCGGTGGATCACCCGCATCGGGGATCCGCACCGTGAGGTACTGCCCGGGAAGCGGCATCGGCAGTGGGGCGCCATCGTCGGACTCAAACCGGATCGACAACACTGAGGCGGTCTCGTGGCGGATTGCACTGACGCGTAACGGCCTGAATCCCGTCCAACCGGGTTCGACGCCCATCGTCGGCGTGGCCGGCGCACCTGAACTCTGCGTGAGCATGTCATGGAACGACTGTTGCCAGCCCGGGCTGAGTGCCGGCACGTCGACGGCTTTGCGGAGTTGGGCCATGTCGCGGTCGGGCAGATACAACAGCGCGTCGACGTCGGCGACACTGAGCTCGTGCGGACCGCGGCGGGTCAACACGATCGCGTCGCCGGCCTGCACCTGCCCTTCGGTGATCACCCGGAAGTAGAAGCCAGGGCGGTGATGGGCCACCAGCAGATTGGGCATGGCAGGTTCGCCGAGGCGCATTCCGACCCGGAAGCAGGTGACGCGTGGCTGGGTGACCTCAAACTCAGCATCGCCGATGCGGTATCGGTCGCCGATGCAGACGTCTCGGTCACTGAGCCCACTAACAGTGAAATTTTCGCCGAAATGGGCCGGCCGAAGGTCGTCGCGGCGCAGATGGGCCTTCCAGTAGTCGTATGACTCAAGTTGATAGACCAACACCGCGCGTTGTTCGCCACCATGTCCGGCAAGATCGCCCTGACCGTCACCGTCGATGTTGAGCCGGCGCACCATGACCGGGCCGTGGACCGGTGCCTTCCAGATTCCGGTGTGGACCGTCTTGCCTCGCCATTGGACGTCTTTGGGCGTGCCGACATTTACCGATACAAGCCGCGCCACCACTGGCCCCGCGGCGTTCTGCACACGCGAATACGTCTCGTCGACCTTGAGCGCCGCCATCGGACCGCCTCCGAGCCTCGCGACAAATTGGGATGGCCCGCCCAGAATATGTGGGATGCAGCGGCTGCGTCAACAGCCGATAGCGCAACTATTGTGAAACGCAGCCGATGGTGCATACTGGGATGCACGTCCCAGAACTACGACGCGCAAAGCGCATCGCCGAATCGCACATCGACTCAGGAGGATCACTCATGCCGAGTGTTCATCATCGCTACGCCGTCATCGGTGATCACCGGTTGTTTTACCGCGAGGCCGGCGACCCCGACGCCCCCGCGGTGGTCCTCTTGCACGGATTCCCGACCAGCTCCTACATGTTCCGCCATCTGATACCCGTACTGGCCGACCGCTATCACGTGATCGCGCCCGATCATCTCGGCTTCGGGCTCTCCGACGCGCCGGGCGTGGCGGATTTCAACTACACCTTCGATGCCCTGACCGAGTTGACTGCCGGCTTGCTGCGCACCCTGGGCATCGATCGGTATGCGATGTATGTACAAGACTACGGCGCTCCGATCGGATGGCGGTTGGCCCTTGAGAACCCGACGGCGATCACAGCGATCATCAGTCAAAACGGCAACGGTTACGACGCCGGCTTCGTGGAGAGCTTCTGGAAAACGGTGTGGGACTACCACAGTGCGCAGACTCCCGAAACTGAGGCAGCGGTACGACAGTTTCTCACCCTCGACGCCACCCGTTGGCAATACGTCACCGGCGTTCCTGACGAGACACTGCTCGACCCGGAATCCTGGTATCACGACTATGCATTGATCTCCCGGCCGGGCAACGACGAGGTGCAACTCAAACTGTTCTTTGACTACGCGACCAATTCCCCGCTGTATCCCCGGCTGCATGACTACTTCCGCTCCAGCAGCGTGCCACTGCTGGCGGTGTGGGGTCGGGGCGACAAGATATTTGGTCCAGCGGGCGCCGAAGCCTTCTCCGACGACTTACCCGACGCCGAGATCCATCTTCTCGACGGCGGTCATTTCCTGCTGGAGTCCGCACTGGACGAGGTCACCGAATTGGTCCGAGAGTTCCTCGCCAAACAGCTACCCGCAGCCTGACGCCGACCGGTGATGACAAGTGGGTTGGATATCCCATAGTTCCGGGCCGGAGCGGCTAACCTGAGCACATGGTCAGCGCCGAGGTGCCCAGCGGAGAACGGCTGACCATAAAAGGACGCGCCACACGCGACCGGATCGTGAACGCGGCAGCCGAACTGATCATCAGTACGGGGTTCTCGACGCTCACTATGGACAACGTACGCAAGGCCGCGTCGGTCAGCGGCTCACAGCTGGCCCATTATTTTGCCGACAAGCAGGCGTTGGTGCGCGCGGTCATCGCCCGCCAGATCAACGTGGTGCTCGACTTCCACCGCCAACCGCGGCTGCACAGGCTGGCATCGTTGGCGGACTTCGAACGCTGGATTGACCTGAATATGCGCCACTTACGGCGGATTGGCTACTCCGGGACACCGACCTACCATGCGCTCGCAGGCCAGCTCGCGAAGTCCGACGACGCGATACGCGACGAGCTGGCGACCGGCTACCGGCAATGGGTCACGTTGCTCGAGCACGCGATCGAGCAGCTGAAGAAACAGGGCGTTCTGGTCGCCCAAGCCGACGCGCGCCACCTCGCGCTGGTAATCGTTAGCGCCCACCAAGGCGGCGCCACCTTGACTTTCACTTATCGTGAGGATTGGCCGCACGCCGACGCAGTGCGATTCGCGGTGAACTATCTGCGGATGTTCGCCACCGATCCGGCGGAACGGGTGGCCCGGCCACCGCGCCGGCCCCGTGCGCGACGCGAAAGACACTGAGCCGCCATGCCGTCGCGCGTCGCAACCCGGTGCCCGGCTGACGGGCGGTACAGTCGAGAATCCGGCGACCAGTGACCACTACCGATTGACGCGTGCCTAAGGCGTAGCCATGGTGTCCGACGACGTGCGGTTGACCCGCAAGGGACGGGCAACTCGTGCCCGCATTGTCGACGCCGCCGCCAAGCTCATGTTCGAAGGCGGTATCGCGGGCACCAGTATCGATCAGGTTCGCAGCGCGGCCGATGTCAGCGGCTCCCAAGTCGCGCATTACTTCAAGAACAAGCGTGATCTGACCCGCCAAGTCATCGCGGCACGCCGCAATGATGTCGTGGCATTTCATACTGGTCCCCCGCTGGCTCCGCTGGACAGCCTCGCAGCGCTGCAGGCCTGGGCTGACACCTGCGTGGCCGACGCGGACACCGTGTACCGCCGAGGCGGATGTGTTTATGGCTCGCTGGCTGGTGAGCTGATCGAAGCCGACGAGGACGTCCACCACGACATCGCCACCGGCTACGAGCAATGGATCGCGCTGTTTCGGGCCGGGCTCACCGCTATGCGTCGCCGCGGCGACCTGCGCCGCGACGCCGACCCTCGACATCTCGCCGTCGCACTGGTGGCCGCGCACCAGGGTGGGGCGATGCTGACCTACATCACCGGCACTGCAGAGCCGCTGCGCGCAGCGGTCAATGCCGCCGTCGACTACGTGCGTTCCTTTGCGCCGGGGCCGCGGGCCACGTCATCGCCGCGCACACCGAAATCCTGACTTTCGCACGCTCGTCAGGCGTCGCTCAGACGGAATCATTCTGCTGCTGGACAACCGCTGCGCAGATGTTCATAATACTGGGTTAAATATCCCATTTCGGGAGGAACAGATGTCGGCCTGCGATCCGTCGCCTCCACGCGCTCGACCCGGCAATCGCGGCGGGCGCGGCATCGCCGGCGCGTCGAACGACGGTCCGCGGCAATAGCTCCGCACTGGAAAGGAAATGCGATGGGTTTGGCATGGCAACAGGGGCCGCTGAACACCGGATCGGTAGGACACTTCCTCACCCCGCGGCCACTGCCGGAGCGACTGCTCTATGCCGAGCCGTTGCGCCGCCGGATGCGTGTGCGGTTCGCCGACGAGTGGATCGCCGACAGCGAAGAGGTGGTGCTGCTGCACGAGCCGGGCCGCTATCCGGTGGCCTACTTTCCACGCGGCGACATCCGGCCGAACACGTTGGTCGATGAAGACCGGACCACCCAGCACCGCGAGTTCGGCGAGGTGCACTGGTTGTCCGTACACGCAGCGGACCGCGTGGCCAATCACGCCGCCTGGCACTACCCGGCGTTACCGGACTACGCCGACATTCTCACCGGGCGGATAGCGTTCGCCTGGCGCGCGATGGATGCCTTCTACGAAGAAGACGACCGCATCGTCGGGCACGCCTCGGACTTCTACCACCGCATCGACATCCGCAACACCTCACGCCATCTGGTGGTGCGCGACGGTGATCAGGTCATCGCCGATACCCGGGCACCGCTCGCCTTGTACGAGTCCGGTTTTGCGCCCCGCTGGTACGTGCCTCGCGCCGACATTGACGAAGCAGCGCTGAATCCCGTTGACGGACAGACCTTCTGCCCTTACAAAGGCCTGGCCAATTACTACAACATCGGCGACCGCAAACGCGCCGCATGGTCTTACGTCAACGCCTGGCCGGAGGTGGCCGCGGTGCGCAACCTGGTGTCCTTTGAACCCGACAAGATCGCCGTCTACCTCGACGACACACAGCTGCACCTCGAGCCCGGTCAGACCGTGGTCGCGCACGGCATCGACCGCGGGCTCGACCCCGACGAAGTCCTGCAGACAAGCGCGGTCTGAGAGTCCCTGCGATGAAGGCACAACTGGAAGTCGTGATTTTGCCGGTCTCGGATCCCGATCGGTCGCTGCGGTTCTACCGTGACCAGGTGGGCTTCAACCTCGACGTCGATTACGCCCCATCAGCTGATTTCCGGGTCATTCAGCTGACACCCGCAGGTTCAGGGACGTCGATCCAATTCGGGGTCGGACTAACCGACGCGCCTGCGGGCTCGGTTCCCGGCCTTTACCTCGTGGTCTCCGATATCGAGGCGTCTCGAACGGAACTGGAGCACCGCGGGGTCACCGTCAGCGAGATCCGGCACAAGGACACCGACGGCGGCTGGCGAGGCGGCTTCCGCCCAGGGATCGACCCAGGCCGCACTGACTATGCGAGTTTTGCGGACTTCCAGGATCCCGACGGCAATGCCTGGGTCCTGCAAGAGCGTGGTCACTTGCCGGCGTGACCACGTCTTCGATGCCGAGCTTGCCGGCAGTGCTGGTATTCGATGTCAACGAGACGTTGCTCGACTTCGACGCCATGGCACCGCTTTTCGAGCGGATTTTCAGTGATGCGCGGGTGCTGCGCGACTGGATGAGTCAGCTGTTCATGTATTCGATGACCGTGACACTGTCCGGCCAGTACGTCGACTACTTCAAGCTTGGCGAGGGACTGCTGCAGATGCTTGCCGACATTCAGGGCGTGACGGTCACCGGACAGGATCTGCGGGCAATACGCGACGGGATGTTGACGCTGCCGGCCTATCCGGATGCGGCAGATGGCCTTGCCATGCTCCACGACAACGGTTTTCGCCTCGTCACCGTGACCAACTCGCCGCCGAATCTGGACGGTCCGAGCCCACTGGAGCGTGCCGGCCTGGGTGAGTTTTTCGAGCAACAGTTCAGCGTCGATTCCGGTCGCGTCTACAAACCCGCTGGGCGGGTTTACCACGACGTCGCAGAACAGCTCGACGTGGCACCGTCGGCGTGCATGATGGTCGCCGCACACGTTTGGGACACCCTGGGCGCACAAAGCGTCGGATTCAGCTCAGCGTTGATCACCCGCCCAGGTAACGCGCCTCTACCAGTCGACGGCTTGCCGCAACCAACCCTCGTCGCCGCCGACCTGCGCGAGTTGGCTCAAACTCTTGGCCCAGCACACGGATGAAGCCGGAGACTGCGGTGAGTGAGCGACGAATCAGCCCAGACCGGCTCAGACTGTTCTCCGACGCCGTGTTCGCGGTCCTCATCACGATCCTGGTTTTGAAGCTCAAACCGCCGGAGAGCACCACTTTCGGCGCCCTATTGCCGCTATGGCCAACGGGTTTGAGCTACGTGGTCAGCTACCTTTTCATCGCGATCGTCTGGGTCAACCACCATCATCTGCTCAGCTACGCGGAGGTAGCGACGCCCCGGCTGGTGTGGTCGAACTTCGCCCATCTCTTCTCTGTCTCACTGATTCCATTCACTACCGAATGGATCGCGGACAGCAGGCTGGCCGCGGCCCCAATGGTCCTGTACGCGGCTGTATTCGTGTTTGTCGATGTCACCTACCTCGCACTCTGCTGGGAAGCCATCGATCGACCCGCCCGCGTCGACGTGCCGGCGCGCATGCGCCGGCTGCTGCGCATGCGATCGTTCATCACCATCGGTGTATTCGCGGCCGCGGCAGTGGTCGCGGTCAGCTGGCCGGTGGTAGCGATGGGGATGGTCTGCCTGTGTCTGGCCGGATACTTACGGCCGGATTTTCCAATATCGAAAGCCACCCCGACGAGAGGACAACCGATGGGGATCGCCGGCAACCAAGGGTCGTCGACGCCGGACCAGCTGCCTACTGCGCCGGCGGTGGTGCGTGAGCAACCGGGCGGGGACACCATGCGGGCGATCATCCTGGAGAAGTTCGGCGGACTGGACAGCTTGGTCTACGCCGATATTCCTAAACCACTACCGAAGGAAGGCGAAGTCGTCATCCGAGTCAAAGGGTTTGGCGTCAACCACGCCGAGATGCACATGCGCCGGGGAGAATGGGCGGAGGCCGCAGAAGTCAGTGGCATCGAGTGTGTCGGCGTCGTCGAGTCGTGCCCCGGCAGAGAGTTTCCGGTCGGAGCCAAAGTCGCAGCACTCATGGGCGGCTTAGGGCGAACCATCAATGGCAGTTATGCCGAATACACCCGCGTGCGTGCCGGCAACGTCGCGCTCATCGAGTCCGACCTGCCGTGGTCCCAGTTGGCCGCGTTGCCCGAAACCTATGCGACCGCGTGGACATGCCTGTTTCGCAACCTCAAGCTCACCACCGGACAAACCCTGGTGATCCGCGGTGCGACTTCATCTTTCGGTCAGGCGGCACTCAAAATGGCAGTCGCCGCCGGTGCACGGGTCATCGCCACCACCCGTAGCCGCGAGCGTTTTCGCCTGCTCGAGGGACTCGGCGCTGAACGCGTGGAATTGGAACGACGAGATCTGGCTAAGCACATCGCCGAAGCCAAACAACTCGACGCGGTCCTTGATCTGGTCGGTAACAGCACCATTCTTGACTCGCTCGACATGTTGCGCCGCGGCGGCACCGCCTGTCTGGCGGGGTGGTTGGGTGGACTGGCGCCGATCGCGGACTTCAATCCGCTCCTGCAGATGGCCAGCGGCGTGTACCTGTCGTTCTTCGGTAGTTTCGTCTTCGGCACGCCCGGCTTTCCGCTGTCCGACGTGCCGTTGGCAGACATCGCACGACAAGTCGCCGACGGTCGCCTCGAGGCGACGCCGGCGCGAGTGTTCTCCTTCCACGAGATCCATGAAGCCCACCGGGTCATGGAGGCCGGCGAAGCCAACGGAAAGATGGTGGTCGTCGTCGAATGAGCGGTACCTAGCCCGATCGGCCCGTGAAGTCCACACCTCGACCCAGGCCCGCATAGGCCGTACCGGGGGTACCGACTAGCCTCGACGGCAATCAACGAACAAGGAGTATCCATGGAGGGTTTTGCCGGCAAGGTCGCCGCGGTCACGGGCGCGGGATCGGGCATCGGCCAGGCGCTGGCCATCGAGCTGGGCCGCTCGGGTGCCAAGTTGGCGATCAGCGACATCGACAGCGAAGGACTGGCGCAGACCGAGGAGCGGCTGAAGGCCATCGGCGCACCGGTCAAAGCGGACCGCCTCAATGTCGCGGAACGCGAGTCCTTCCTGGGCTACGCCGACGCCGTAAACGAGCATTTCGGCAAGGTCAACCAGATCTACAACAACGCCGGCATCGCGTTCACCGGGGATATCGAGATCAGTCAGTTCAAGGACATCGAACGGGTGATGGACGTCGACTTCTGGGGAGTCGTCAACGGCACCAAAGCGTTTCTGCCGCATCTGATTGCCTCCGGTGACGGGCACGTCGTCAACATCTCCAGCATCTTCGGGCTGTTCTCGGTTCCCGGCCAAGCCGCCTACAACTCCGCCAAGTTCGCTGTCCGCGGGTTCACCGAGGCTTTGCGGCAGGAGATGGCACTCGCCAAGCATCCGGTCAAGGTGACCACCGTTCACCCAGGCGGCATCAAGACCGCGATCGCCCGCAACGCCACCGCGGCCGAAGGGTTGGACGCCAATGAGCTGGCCCACTTGTTCGACACCCGACTCGTCTTCACCAGCCCACAACGAGCGGCGCGCATCATTTTGACCGCCGTTCGCAAAAACAAGGCACGGGTGCTGGTCGGCCCGGATGCCAAGGCGCTGGACCTGATCGTGCGCGCGACGGGCTCGGGGTACCAGGGGCTGTTCTCGGCGGTAGTGGGCCGGATGCTGCCGTCGGCGCGTTAGCCTCCGTCGTCGCGGCTGCCGCGAGCGTGCGCAAACCCGGGAAAAGGTCCGGCGTGTCGGCCGGGAACACGCACGCTCGCGGCAAAAGGGGGCGCGGCAAAAGGGGCACGCTCGCGGCAAAGTTAGCGGCCGAGGGGGTGTTCGCCCAGCCACGCGTCGGCCACACTTTGCGGGTCGGCGCCCTTGGCGACCTGGCGGCGCATGTCGACCAGCGCGGCGGTGTCCAACACACCGGCCACCTCGTTGATCGCCAGCAACTGCCGATCGGTCAGCACGTTGCGCCGGTAGAGCGGCACCACGTTTTCCGCTTGCACCAACGCCGGCTTGCCGTCGGCCAGCACCACCACGTCGGCGGGCACATCGGGCGCGGCGGTGGTGGTCCACGCCCCGGTGATTCGCCCATCCCGAAGCGCTGCGAACATCGCTGCGGCGTCAGGGAATTCGCGGGCAGCAGGCAACTGACACCGGCTCACCTTCGCCGGTGTCTGGCTGCCGCGGATCGCCCCGATGACCAGACCAGCACAGTGCCGGGGCAGTGTGCTGAGCTCAGTGCCGCCCCAGGCCTTCGCGGTTGCCGGGGTCACCGCGAGCGCGGGTTTGTCCTCGGCTGCCGTGGTGTAGTCGCCGGCGGCGATCCCCTCCGGCAGCACGCCGATCATCGCTCGGTAGACCTGCTCGTCTGATCGCACCTTCGCACCCGGCTGAAAGACCTGTAACACCTGTCCGGTGAAGCCTGGGACGACGGTGAACGCTCCGGAATCCAGCCCGGCCAGCGGGTCGGGCACCGGCTCGTTGCGTGCCGGGAAACCATACGAACGCAGCGCCCCGACGTAGATGTCGGCCAGCAGCACCGAGTCTGGATGCGACCCCACCACCAATTCGGGCGGGTGACGCTGGGTGTCACCACAACCGGCCAGCGTCCACGCCGCGACGAGCGCCAGCGCGCCGCACACAGCGAGCCGTCGGAAAGCAGGCCCGGCGCTCACTCGGCGGCGTCTGCGGCGGCCGCCACCGCGGCGGCCACCGTCGGGCCGACCTTTGGCTCCAGCGGGCTCGGGACGATCCGGTCGGGTGCCAAGTCATCGGCGACGACGGAGACGATCGCCTCGGCCGCGGCCACCTTCATCTTCTCGGTGATCTTGCGGGCACCGGCGTCCAGCGCGCCGAGGAACACCCCGGGGAAAGCCAGCACATTGTTGATCTGGTTGGGGAAATCGCTTCGGCCGGTGGCGACAATCGCGGCGTGCCGGGCGGCCACGTCGGGATGGACTTCGGGGTCCGGGTTCGACAGCGCGAACACGATGCTCTCCGGCGCCATCGACGCGATCAACTCTTCGGGCACCACACCGGCGGACACTCCCAGGAACACGTCGGCGCCCTTCAGGGCCTCCACCATGCCCCCGACGAGACCGTCTGGATTGGTGCGCCGCGCCAAGTCGGCTTTCACCGTCGTCAGATCATCACGCTCGGGATGCAGGATGCCGCGCGAGTCCAGCACGGTGATATGCGAAACCCCTGCGGCCATAAGGATTTTCGCGCAGGCCACGCCGGCCGCACCGACACCGGAGATCACCACGCGCAGCGAGGCCATGTCTCGGCCGAGCACTTTGGTGGCGCCGATCAGTGCCGCCAGCACCACGATCGCGGTGCCGTGCTGGTCGTCATGCATCACCGGGCAGTCCAACGCTTCGATCAGGCGGCGTTCGATCTCGAAGCAACGCGGCGCCGAGATGTCCTCGAGGTTGACCGCGCCGAAGGTCGGTCGCAGCCGCACCAGGGTCTCGACGATCTCGTCGGGATCCTTGGTGTCGAGCACGATCGGGATCGAATCCAGCCCGGCGAACGCCTTGAACAGCGCACTTTTGCCTTCCATCACCGGCAGCGCGGCGGCCGGCCCGATGTCGCCGAGACCCAGCACCGCACTACCGTCGCTGACCACGGCCACCAGCCGGTTCGCCCAGGTGTAGCGGGCGGCCAGGGTGTGATCGGCGGCGATCGCGCGACTGACCTGCGCCACCCCGGGGGTATAGGCGATCGACAGCGCGCGCTGGGTGTCGAGCGGGGCCCGCAGCTGCACGGCGAGCTTCCCGGCTACATGGGCCTCGAAGATCTCGTCGTCTTCTAAGACGATGTGCGGGCTATTCGCAGGGTTGCTTTCGGACACTGCCTCAGGGTACTGCCGGCTCAGATCAGCCCCAGGTCGGTGACCGCGGTGCGCTCTTCGGCCAGCTCTGCGGTCGACTTGTCGATTCGACCGCGGGAGAACTCGTCGATGTCGAGCCCTTCAACGATGCTCCAGTTGCCGTCCTTGGTGGTCACCGGGAACGACGAGATCAACCCTTCCGGCACGCCGTAGGAGCCGTCGGAGATGACCGCCATCGACACCCAGTCACCTGCCGGGCTGCCCAGCAGCCAGTCTCGGGCGGCGTCCACGGTGGCCGAGGCTGCCGAAGCGGCCGAGGACGCTCCGCGCGCGTCGATGATGGCCGCCCCGCGCTTGGCGACGGTCGGGATGAACTCGTTCTCGATCCAGGACTGGTCGTTGACCGCCTCGGCGGCGTTCTTGCCCTTGATTTCGGCGTGGAAGATGTCGGGGTACTGAGTGGCCGAATGGTTGCCCCAGATCGTCATCTTCTTGATGTCGGTGACGGCAGCGCCGGTCTTTTGGGCCAGCTGCGAGATGGCCCGGTTGTGGTCGAGGCGGGTCAGCGCCGAGAACCGCTCCCGCGGGATGTCGGGAGCGTTGCTCATCGCGATCAGCGCATTGGTGTTGGCCGGGTTACCGGTGACTCCGATGCGGATGTCGTCGGCCGCCACGGAGTTGAGGGCCTTGCCCTGCTCGGTGAAGATCGCGCCGTTGGCCTCCAACAGGTCGCTGCGCTCCATGCCGGGTCCGCGCGGGCGAGCGCCGACGAGCAGCGCCAGGTTCACGCCGTCGAAGATCTTGTTCGGGTCCGCGCCGATCTTGACACCGGCCAGCAGCGGGAACGCGCAGTCGTCGAGCTCCATCACCACGCCCTCGAGCGCTTTGAGGGCAGGCTCGATCTCGAGCAGATGTAGCTCGATCGGGCGGTCGGGCCCTAGCAGCGAGCCGCTCGCGAGGCGGAACAACAGGCTGTAGCCGATCTGGCCGGCGGCACCGGTGACGGCGACCTTGAGGGGAGTTGTGCTCACGTCGTTGGCTCCTTGTGCAGGGTTGCGTCGGGTCGAAACTAGCGCACCGAAGCCGGCCAGCCATCCCCCGGTCCCCTGAGCGGCTCACAGGCAGTGCCATGCCGCGGCGCGTAGCATTGCCGACGCTTGGTCGGCTGCGGCGGGAGGTGACCCGATGCCATCGTTTCGTGGGTTGCCACCATCACTGCGGCCCGTCACGCGGCCTAAAGCCACCGATTCCGGCGCCCCGCCGGTCGCCCAGGTCATGGTCGACTGCGGCGTCTATGTCGACGGGGTGCGACTGCCCGGCCCCTACAGCCACGCGGAGGCGCTGGCCAAGGTGCACGAGGTCGAGCAGACCGGCCAGAACGCCTTCGCCTGGATCGGGTTGCACGAGCCCGATGAACGCCAGATGCAAGATGTGGCAGATGTTTTCGGGATCCACCTACTGGCCGCCGAAGACGCCGTGCACGCCCATCAGCGGCCCAAACTGGAGCGCTACGACGAGACCCTCTTTTTGGTTCTCAAGACGGTCAACTACGTTCCGCACGACTCGGTGGTGTTGGCACGTGAGATCGTCGAGACCGGCGAGATCATGATCTTCGTCGGCAAGAATTTCGTGGTCACCGTCCGACACGGCGAACACGGCGGGCTTTCCGAAGTGCGCAAACGGATGGACGCCGAGCCCGACCACATGCGGCTGGGGCCGTATGCGGTGATGCACGCGATCGCCGACCGGGTGGTCGACCACTATCTGGCGGTCACCAACCTGATGGAGACCGATATCGACGCGATCGAAGAGGTGGCATTTGCCCCCGGCCAGCGGACCGACGTCGAACCGATCTATCAGATCAAACGCGAGGTCGTCGAACTGCGCCGATGCGTCAACCCGCTCTCGGTTCCGTTCCAGCGGATGCAGACCGAACACAAGGACTTGATCTCCAAGGAAGTACGGCGCTACCTGCGCGACGTCGCCGACCACCAGACCCATGCCGCTGACCAGATCGCCGGCTACGACGAGACGCTCAGCTCACTGGTACAGGCCGCGCTGGCCCGGGTCGGGATGCAGCAGAACACCGATATGCGCAAGATGTCGGCGTGGGCCGGCATCATCGCGGTGCCCACGATGATCGCCGGGATCTACGGCATGAACTTCGACTGGATGCCCATCCTGCACCGGCCCTGGGGCTACCCGGTTGTGCTCGCGGTGATGGCCACGTTTTGCGTGGTGTTGTATCGCACGTTCCGGCGCAACCGCTGGCTGTAACGTCGAGTGTGAACTGAAGGCGACAACTCGGCGCGGATTCCGCCAACGTTTCACAGTGAAAACCGTGGATTCACAGTCGATTACGGCGAACTGAACCAGACCGCACAGGTCACTGCGGTTGGGCGGCGCGACGGTTGGGGTCCAAAACGTCGACGCCGTCGACCCGCCAGGCCTCCCGCATGGCGTCGGCACCTTTCAGCCGCACCCAGGCAGCTTCGGTCGCGGTGATCGGTGTCGCGGCGACAAAGCTCACCGGGTCGCGCGGCGGCTCCAGCGGCAGCTCGGCAATATCGCTGCGGCCCAACAACACCGCGGTGAACGGCGCGCGGCCCGAGGGGCGCGTCCACAGCGGCGAGCCTAGGTCGATCAGGGCGTCCGGCACCAAAACCACGCCCTCGACCGCTGGAGTTGCCGCTATCACCGCCAAGCTGCGCGCCAACCCGGTGGCCGGCCCGGGATCACGTAGCTGGAGCACGACTTCGGCGCGCGGGCCACGCAGCGGATCGGCCACCGGCGCCGTCGGATCGACCATCGGATGCCGCGAACAGCCCAGCGACACATAGTGCACCACACCGTCCGCGCCGGCACGGAAGCGCAGCACCTCGATGGGCTGGGCACCCAAAAACGTCACACTGGCGACGTCGGGCTCCGCCTCGATACCTGCTGCGGCAAAGTGCGCGCGCACATGCGCCCGCACTTTGGTCAGCTCGGGTGTCACTCGGCTTCGGGTGGTGGCGGAACAGTGAGATTGACGCCCGAATCGGCATCGAAGATTGCCAATTTCAAAGTGTCGAACGCCAATTCGATGGACTGGCCCTTGGCGGCTTTTGACTCCGACGGCACCCGCGCCACGAATTCATGGTGGTCGCTGCTAGATTCGGCGTCCTCGTCGGCCAGCTGGTCTGAGTGCACCACGGCGCCCTCGGCGGTGAAGTAGACGTATTTGTCCGCTCCCAGCGACTCGACCAGGTCGACCTTGGCCTCGAAGACCAGCGCCCTGATGCGCTGATAGCCGTCGATCAGGGCGGCATCGGCCAGATGCTCCGGGCGGATGCCCACGATCACATTGTCCGGCGCAGGATGCTGCGCAAGCACATCGTGCACCGGCTGGGTCAGCGTCACCTCACCGAACGGCAGGTTCAGCCCGGTGGGCGTCAATGTGGCCGGGAAGAAGTTCATCGCCGGGGAGCCGATGAAGCTGGCGACGAACAAGTTGGCGGGCCGCTCGTAGAGCTCGTCGGGCGTGCCGATCTGCTGTGCCACCCCGCCGCGCATCACCACCACCCGGTCGCCGAGCGTCATCGCTTCGGTCTGGTCGTGAGTGACATAGACAGTGGTGGTACCCAGTCGCCGCTGCAGCCTGGCGATCTCTCCACGCATCTGCACGCGGAGTTTGGCGTCCAAATTCGACAGCGGCTCGTCCATCAGGAACGCCTTGGGATGGCGCACGATGGCCCGGCCCATCGCCACCCGCTGACGCTGACCACCCGACAATTGCGACGGCTTGCGATCCAAAAAGTCGGTCAGGTCAAGAATTTTCGCGGTTTCCTCAACCTTCTCGGCGATCTCGGCCTTCTTCATCTTGGCCAACGTCAGCGGGAAAGCGATGTTCTGCCGCACCGTCATATGTGGGTAAAGCGCATACGACTGGAACACCATCGCGATATCGCGGTCTTTGGGGGCCTTCTCGTTGACCCGCTCGCCGCCGATACGCAACTCGCCGGACGAAATATCCTCCAGTCCGGCAATCATATTCAGCGTCGTGCTCTTGCCGCAGCCGGACGGTCCGACCAGGATCACGAACTCGCCGTCGGCGATGTCAAGGCTCAATTCCTTCACAGCCGTCGCGCCGTCGGGGTAACTCTTGGTCACCCTGTCCAACACAATTTCGGCCATCGAGCTACCCCTTCACCGCGCCGGAGGTCAAGCCGGCAACAATTCGTCGTTGGAAGATTAGAACAAAAACGATGATGGGGACGGTGATCACCATCGCCCCGGCGGCGATCGAGCCGGTCGGTTCTTCGAATTGCGAACTGCCGGTGAAGTTGGCGATCGCCACCGGCGCGGTGATCGCGGCTTTGGTTGCCGTCAACGACAACGCGAGTAGCAGGTCATTCCAGGCGAAGATGAACACCAGGATGGCGGCGGTGACGATTCCCGGTGCCGCGAGCGGGGCGATCACCTTGCGGAAGGCCTGACTCGGTGTGGCGCCGTCCATCTTGGCGGCCTTCTCCAGATCCCAAGGTATCTCCCGGAAAAACGCCGACAGCGTGTAAATAGCCAGTGGCAACGCGAACGTGATGTAGGGGATGATCAGCCCCGGCCAGGTGTCGAACAGGCCGAGGCGACGTTCGATGTTGAAGATCGGTGTGACGAGCGAGATCTGCGGAAACATCGCGATCAGCAGGGCCGCACCGATCAGCAGATTTTTGCCCGGGAACGCCAGCCTCGCCACCGCGTACGCTGCCATCGCGCCGATCACCACCGCGATCGCCGTCGTGATCACCCCGATCCCAATCGAGTTGATCAGTGCCGAGCTGAAGAAGTTGCCGTGAAAGATCCCCCGGTAGTTGTCGAAGGTCACCGATTCTGGAATCAGCTTGCCGTCCTTGACCTTTGACGTCGGCTTGAGTGACAGCGACAAGATCCACAGCACCGGGAACAGTGCATAGATCACCACCAACGTGTCGATCACCACCCAGCTGGTGGCCCGCCGGGCACCGATTCGCTCAGCCATCGCCGTCACCGCCGGGTGCCGAAGCGCCGAACACCTTGACGAACAGCAACGCGATGACACCCACGCACAGGAAGATCAGCACCGAAATCGCCGATCCCAAGCCGACATTGAAGCCCTTGAACAAGTTGTCGTAGCCCAGGATCGACACCGAGCCGGTGCCGTTGGAGCCACCGGTGAGCACGTAGATGTTGTCGAAGATCCGAAACGCGTCCAGCGCGCGAAACAGCAACGCAACTACGATCGCCGGTTTGATCAACGGCAGGATGATCTTGACCAGGCGTCGCCATGCGCCGGCGCCGTCGACCTGGGCAGCCTTCAACAGGTCGTCGGGCACCAACGCCAGGCCAGCCAGCAGCAGCAGCGCCATGAACGGCGTCGTCTTCCAGACCTCGGCGAGGATCACGATGCCCAACGACGGGATCTGCTGGGTCAGCGGGGCGCTGCCCTGCGGCAGCAGGTTGGCCAGATATCCGGTGCCCGGTGTCCAGGCGTAGTACCAGCTGTAGGAAGCAGCCACGGTGACGATGCCGTACGGAATCAGGACTGCGGTGCGCACCAGACCTCTACCGACCAGACTTCGGTGCATCACCAGCGCCAGCGACAAGCCCAACACGAACTCGAGCGCTACCGAGATCACCGTGATCGCCGACGTCACGGCCAACGCCGTCCACCACAACCGGTCGGAAAGGATGGTCTGGTAATTGGCCAGCCCGACGAAGGCGGTCTGGTTGGGTGTCGTGAAGTTGTAGCGCTGCAAACTCAGCCACACCGCGTAGCCGATCGGGTAGGCCGTCACGGCCAGCATCAGAATCACCGCGGGGGCAACCAGCATGAACGCCAACCGTCGCTCCGACGCGCGGTTCTCGGTGGTACCGGCCGCCGTGGTAGCGGTCACGGGATCAGCCCCTTGCCGTCGATGGCTTTCTGCACCTGCGCGGTGAGCTGGTCGGCGGTGCGTTCGGGGTCGATCTTGGTGATCGGAGCCAGCGTCGCCGAAATCCGGGTGGACACCGCCTGATAGACCGGCGTCACCGGCCGCACCGCGGCGTTGGTGAGCTGGCGGCGGATGACGTCGTACATCGGAAACTTGGCCTGGAACTGTGGATCGGAGTACAGCGACGTGCGCACCGCCGGCAAACCACCTTCGATCGAGACGTACTTCTGGTTGGGCAGGCTGCGCAAACAGCGCACCGCCTCGAAGGCTTCCGCCCGGTGCCGAGTTGTCTTGGCCACCGCCAGGTTCAGCCCGCCGATCGTCACCCTGGCCGGCCGGTCTGGCTGCACGTCCGGATAGGGAGCGAACCCGAACACCGACGTGGCGGCTTGGTAAGCGGCGCGGAACTGCTGATCGGTCGGCGCGAAACCCCCTAGCCTGTCGATGCTGCCCGCCAAGTCCGGCCGCTGATTCAGCGGCAAAAACCGGACGCCGCCTTTGACCGCGTTCTCCAGCAGGGACGGCAGCACGAACGGCCAGTTGACCTCCAATGCGGCTTTGCCTTCCTCGAACGCCAACCGTGCGGTGCCCTCGTCGGTTTGGGTGATCGACGGGTCGGCGCCCGGCGCGGTGGCCACCGACTTCAGAATCTGCAACGCCTTGACGGTCGCCGCCCGGTGGGCGGGGGTGTCGGTCAACGTGACGGTTCTGCCGTCATCGGAGAGCACCTGTCCCCCGGCGCTGACCAGCAGTGTGTTGAACCACGCCACCAGCCCCTCATACTGCTTGGCCTGCACGGCGATCCAACTGGGCTCGCCGGCGGCGTGCAACCGGCTCGCCTCAGCCACCATGCCGTCCCACGTGGTCGGCGGCTTGTCCATCAAATCCGCCCGATACCAGAGCAATTGGGTATTCGTGGTCATCGGGGCGGCGTACAGCGTTTGCTGCCTGCGGGCCGTCGCCAGTGGACCAGGCAGGGTGTCGGACGTGGCGTCGGCCTCCGCCCGTCCGGCCGGATCGTCGGACAAGGGCAGGGCCCATCCCGCGTCGGCGAACTCCGCGGTCCACACCACATCAAGGGCCATCACGTCCAACGTGCGGTCGTTACCGGTGAGCCGGCGGGCCAGTTGCAATCGCTGGTCGTCGGCTGAGCGGGGCAGGCTGAACTGCCGAATAGCGAATCGCCCGCCGAACTGGCCGGTGCAACGCTGAGCGATCTCGGTGAAGGTCGCGCCTTCGTTGGCCGGGGTGTAGAGGCTGATTACCAGTCCGTTGTCGGCCGATCCGCACGCCGTCAACACCGACCCGGTCGTCAACGCCGCCACCGCGGCCGCAGCCAGCCTGCGTGGGCGCCAGCGACGCTTCGCCACCGCACCTGCCTCTCGTCCGTCCCCGTGGCGTTCGCAGCCCGGCGGAGGGCGCTGGGCGCAGGGGATCGCCACGTTCTACTCGCGCCAGAACGGTAGAGCGAGGTGCGCGTGAGATGCAACACGTCGGCGGGCGCGTCGCGCTCGTCGGCGCTGCTGATCAGATCGCCAGGTGCGCGAGCAGGTCGCGGGCCTTCTCGGCATTCTGCGGATCGCACAGCACGTCGTAGCGACCGGCGACCAGTTGCATCGTCGAGCTGAAATCGCGGGTGCCGCGCGCCATCGCATAGGGGACCGCGGAGGTGATCAGGCCGAAGAACACCCCGGCAATCAAACCGGTACCCAGCGCGCCCCAGGGGTTGGGGCTGAAGAAGCCCAGTATCACCCCGATGAACAGGCCCAGCCAGGCGCCGGTCAATACGCCGCCGCCGAGAACCTTGGGCCACGTCAGCCGGCCGGTGACCCGCTCGACCTGCATGAGGTCGACGCCGACGATCGTGACTTGCTGCACCGGGAACTCTCGCTCGGACAGGTAGTCCACCGCGCGCTGCGCCTCGGCATAGGTGGGGTAGGAACCGACCGGCCAGCCTTTCGGTGGGGTCGGCAATCCGGGGGCACCGCGGCGGCCCGCGCCCGGGCCGGCGGGTGTGGCACCGGGAACCTGTCCCGGCTGGTAGGGGCTGGTCATGCTGCTATTCTCCTCTGCCGACGCGTCGGCGGGCGGTCCGGCCGTCAACCGTCCGCATCGTTTAGGTTGAACAGCATGACAGTTCCCGGCGGCGACTCCGGCGAGAAGCCGCACCGCGGACCAGACCAACCGTCGCAACCAGGGCGAATGCCGTCCGGCTACCCGCCGCCCTATCCGCCGATGCCGCCGCAGTACGGCGGGCCCCCGGCCGGGTACAGCCCCGGCTACCCGCCGCCGGGCGGCGGCCCGGCCGGACCTCCCCCGCCCTGGTATCCCGACCCGTACGACCCCTACCGCGCGGCCGCGCCGACGGGCACCAACCCGTTGGCGATCGCATCGCTGGTGGCTTCGATCGTGGGATTTCCGCTGTTCCTGATGTGCTACATCGGGGTCGGCGGCTGGATCGCCGGAATCGTGCTGGGCATCGTCGCGCTCGGTCAGATCAAGCAGACTCAGCAAAACGGATACGGCCTGGCCGTGGCGGGCATCGCTGTCGGAGCCGTCGCGCTGGTGCTGTCGGCGATCGGCCTGATCGTGTTCTTCGGCCTGGTCGCTGCATCGGCCTGAGCCGCACTCAGCTGTCCGGCGGCACGAAAGCGTCCGCTTGGCGCCGCATGCCTGCCGCGCGTCCCTTGGCCGCGACCACCAGCGCCATCTTTCGGCTGGCTTCGTCGATCATCTCCTCGCCGAGCATCACCGCGCCCCGGGCACCGCCTGCGCTGGAGGTGTGCCATTCGTAGGCCTCCAGGATCAGCTCGGCGTGGTCGTACTCGTCTTGGCGGGGGCTAAAGATCTCGTTGCCGGCGGCGATCTGGTCGGGATGCAGCACCCATTTGCCGTCGTAGCCCAGGGCCGCCGAGCGGCCCGCCACCCGGCGGAACGCCTCGATATCGCGGACCTTGAGGTAGGGCCCGTCGACGGCGGCGACGCCGTGTGCGCGCGCCGCCACCAAGATCGTCATCAACGCATGGTGGTAGGCGTCGCCGACGTCGTAACCCTCCGGCTGCTCGCCGACGACCAGCGTGCGCATGTTGAGGCTGGCCATCAAATCAGCGGGACCGAGCACCAGCGCCTGCACCCGGGACACGGCCGCGATCGCGTCGACGTTGCGCAGCCCCTGAGCGTCTTCGATTTGCGCGTCGATCCCGATTCCGCCGAGCGGCAAATCATGAATCGTCTCCAACTGCGTGAGCAACAGATCGAGCGCCTGGACATGCGAGACATCAGAGACCTTCGGCAGCACAACGACATCGAGCTGCGCATCGGGTGCCGCACCGACGGCCGACACGACTTCGATGATGTCGGCATGGGTCCACGGCGTGGTCCAGCCGTTGACCCGAACGCCGCGCAGTTGTCCGGCCCACCCCGGCCCGGCAAGCGCGGCGGCCACCCGGGAACGGGCCGGTGCCTTCGCCTCCGGCGCAACGGCGTCCTCCAAATCGAGAAACACCTCGTCGGCCGGCAGTCCTTTGGCCTTCTCGATCATCTTCTGGCTGCTGCCCGGAACCGACAGGCAGGTCCGGCGGGGCCGATAGGCGTTATTCACCGTTCCACTCCTACAGTTTGAACCATGACGTCGATCAACCGGGTGTACGCGGCGCGACTGGCGCGAATGCTGGTTCTCGGTCCGATGGGCGAGTCGCTCGGCCGCGTGCGCGACGTCGTGGTCAGCATCAGCATCGTGCGCCAACAGCCGCGTGTGCTTGGCCTCGTCGTCGATTTGCCTTCCCGCCGAAGGATTTTCGTGCCGATCGGTCGGGTCTCGGCGATCGAGCCCAATGCGGTGACCCTCAACACCACCAGCTTGTCGTTGCACCGGTTCGAGCAGCGGCCCGGCGAGGTGCTGGCATTGGGGCAGATTCTCGACACCAAAGTGCGGGTCAACGACCCGGAGTTGCCGCAGCTGGCCGACACCGAGGTGGTGATCACCGACCTCGGCATCGAGCAGACCCGAACCCGCGACTGGATGGTGACCCGGCTCGCGGTCCGCAACCAACGCCGGCTGGGCCGCCGGGCGAACGTCTACGTCGTCGACTGGCACAACGTGGTGGGCCTGACGCCGTCAGCGCTGGCGATGCCCGGACAAGGCGTGGCGCAGTTGCTGCACCAGTTCGAGGAATGGCGGCCTATCGAAGTGGCCGACGCCCTGCGTGAACTGCCACCGAAGCGACGCTACGAGGTGGTCACCGCCCTCGACGACGACCGGCTCGCCGACATTTTGCAGGAGCTGCCCGAAGACGATCAGGCCGATGTGCTCAGACAGCTGGGCACCGAACGTGCCGCCAGCGTGCTCGAGGAAATGGATCCCGACGATGCCGCCGACCTGCTCGGCGCAATGAACCCCACCGATGCCGAGCTGCTGCTGGGCCGGATGGACCCCGGGGAGTCCGATCCGGTGCGACGGCTGTTGAAGCACTCACCCGACACCGCCGGCGGCTTGATGACGTCGAATCCGGTGGTGCTGGGACCCGACACCTCGGTGGCTGAAGCGCTGGCCCGGGTCCGCGATCCCGACGTCACGCCCGCGTTGTCGTCGCTGGTGTTCGTGGTGCGCCCGCCCACTGCCACCCCGACTGGCCAGTATCTGGGCTGTGTGCCGCTGCAGCGGCTGCTGCGCGAGCCGCCGGCCGCGCTGACCGGCGGGATCATCGACACCGACCTGCCGTGGTTGGCGCCGGAAACCTCGATGGCCGCGCTGACCCGCTACTTCGCCGCCTACAACCTGGTGTGCGGGCCCGTTGTCGACGAACAGAACCACCTGTTGGGCGCGGTGACCGTCGACGACGTGCTCGACCATCTGCTGCCGCACGACTGGCGCGAAAGCACCGAAGAACCCGCGCTGAATGCGGCCGGAGGGCCGCCGTGAGCAAACCGTCGGCACGGCAACGGCTGTACACGCCGCGGACCTCGCGGACATTCGCGCCGCGGGTAGACCCCGAGACCGTCGGACAGGTCACCGAATCGGTCGCGCGCTTCTTCGGCACCGGCCGCTATCTCCTCATCCAGACCGTCGTGGTGGTGGCCTGGATTGTGCTCAATGTGTTCGCGGTTCGACTGCGTTGGGACCCGTACCCTTTCATTCTGCTGAACTTGGCTTTCTCCACCCAGGCCGCCTACGCGGCACCGCTGATTCTGTTGGCCCAGAACCGCCAGGAGAACCGGGACCGGGTGACGTTCGAAGAGGATCGCCGGCGCGCCGAGCAGACCAAGGCCGACACCGAGTATCTGGCCCGCGAGTTGGCCGCCTTACGGCTGTCGATCGGCGAAGTGGCCAAAACACGCGATTACCTGCGTCACGAGCTGGAAAGTCTGCGAAACCTGCTCGAGGAACGGCATTCGGAAAGCCCGGGCACCGCCGCCGTGCGCGCCGGCGACGGCAGCGACGGTCGCGCCAAGAAATCGGGCTAGCCGGAATACGGGGTTACATACTCCGCCATTGTTGCCACTGGCGTCACAACTGTTATGTATGGTGACTTAGTTCACGGGGCTGGCATGGCTGCCGGAACGCCCGGATACGGCTCGAATACTCAAGGACGGTCGAGTGCGCATAGGGGGACGCTGGGATGCACGCCCGGCCCTAGCCCGGCGTGCCGCCCACCTGCGGGAGGCGGTGCAGCGCTCCGCTACCCGTGTGGCCGGGACTCCGGCATTCGGTCTTGCGGTGATCATCCCGCTGGTTTTCGCCGGGGCGGTTGGCGGTGCCCCGCCGTTCCCCGCAGCCACACACACAGTTCGCGACACTGGCATCACGCCGGTTGCAGCCGTCGCGCCCGCTCCGCGCGACCTTTCCGGCCCATCGGTCATCGCGATCGCCCGTCCTCCGGATGCCTTCCACATCGCGGCGTCCACCGTGACGGCGCCACCGCCGACCGTGGTGGTGAGTGCACCCGGCGCGCTGCGCATCCCCACGATGGCGCTTTCGGCGTACCGCAACGCCGAGCAGATGATGGCGAACTCCGACCCGGCCTGCGGCATCAGCTGGAATCTGCTGGCCGGGATCGGGCGTATCGAGTCGATGCACGCCAACGGCGGCGCCACCGACGCCCGCGGCACCGCGATACGACCGATCTACGGGCCCACGCTGGATGGCACGCTGCCCGGTAACGAGGTCATCGTGCAGGGCAACGTCGGCGGCCGAGTGACCTACGCCCGCGCATTGGGGCCGATGCAGTTCCTGCCCGGTACCTGGGCGCGGTATGCCTCCGACGGCGACCGCGACGGCGTGGCCGATCCGCAGAACCTGTACGACTCGACGCTGGCCGCCGCCCGCTACCTGTGCAGCGGCGGACTGAACTTGCGGGATTCGACGCAGGTGATGTCGGCGATCCTGCGGTACAACAACTCGATGCCGTATGCCCGCAACGTGTTGGGCTGGGCCGCGGCGTATGCCACCGGCGTGGTGCCGGTCGACCTGCCGCCGCTGACTGGACCGGCGCCGCCGATCGCCGACCCGCGTCTCGAGCATCTCGAGCATCCGGAAGGCCTCGGCCCCGGCTTGCCGCTCAACATGCACGGCCTGCCCTCCACCGACCCGTTGTCGCGGTCGCCGTTGATTGATCTCAGCCAGTCCGCGGCGCCGACCCAGCAACCGATGTGGCCGTGGCAGTCGCCCTCGCAGGCTCCTCGCCCCGCCACCTGCACGGTGATCTGCATCGGGCCACAAGAAGCGGCGCCGCCGCAACAGCCGTCGACGCCACCATGGCTTGCGCCGCCCCCAGCTGAGGCGCCGGTCCCCGCGGCCGCTCCGCCGGGAGTGCCTGCTGCGGCGCCTGCTGCCCCGCCACCGGCCGGTCCCCCGGCTCCCGCGGCCGTTCCGCCGGGAGCGCCCGCCGCGCCGCCCGCCGCGCCGCCTGCCGCACCTGCACCGGCCGCGCCTGCACCTGCTGCGCCCGCACCGGCTAACCCGCAGTCCGGACCGGGGCCGTTGCCTGGCCCCACCGGCTGAGCGCGCAGCGGAGTGACCCCGGTCTCCCGCCGTCTCGATGCGTGTCGTCGCGGCACTACACTCGGCGGTGATGTCCGGAACCCATGACGACGCCGAGCTGACTGCGGCTATCCGTGCCGCGCTGGGCAAGGTGATCGACCCTGAATTGCGACGCCCCATCACCGAACTCGGGATGGTCAAAGGCGTCGAGATCGCCCCGGATGGCGGGGTACACGTCGAGATCTACCTGACCACGGCTGCCTGCCCGAAGAAAACCGAAATCAGCGAACGCGTCAGCCAAGCGGTCTCCGATGTGCCCGGCACCGGCGCGGTGAAGGTCACCTTGGACGTGATGAGCGACGAGCAACGCACCGAGCTGCGCAAGCAGCTGCGCGGCGACGCCCGCGAGCCGGTCATCCCATTCGCTCAGCCGGGATCGCTGACCCGGGTCTATGCCGTCGCCTCCGGCAAAGGCGGCGTCGGCAAGTCGACTGTGACGGTCAATTTGGCCGCCGCGATGGCAGCGCGTGGATTGTCGGTTGGGCTGCTCGACGCCGATATCCACGGCCACTCCATCCCGCGGATGATGGGCACCACCGACCGGCCCACTCAGGTCGAGTCAATGATCCTGCCGCCCATCGCCCATGAGGTGAAGGTCATCTCGATCGCCCAATTCACCCAGGGCAATACCCCGGTCGTTTGGCGCGGACCGATGCTGCACCGCGCTTTACAGCAGTTCTTGGCCGACGTGTACTGGGGCGACCTCGACGTGCTGTTGCTCGATCTGCCGCCGGGAACCGGTGACATCGCCATCTCGGTGGCCCAGCTGATTCCGAGCGCGGAAATCTTGGTGGTGACCACGCCGCAACACGCTGCCGCCGAAGTGGCCGAGCGTGCGGGCAGCATCGCACTGCAGACCCGTCAGCGGATCGTCGGCGTGGTGGAGAACATGTCGTGGCTGATGCTTCCCGACGGTGCACAGCTACAGGTCTTCGGCGAGGGCGGCGGCCAGCAAGTCGCTGAGCGGCTCTCGCGTGCCGTCGGCGCCGACGTGCCGCTGCTGGGGCAGATCCCGCTGGATCCCGCGCTGGTCGCTGCCGGCGACTCCGGTGTACCGATCGTGCTCAGCGCGCCCGACTCGGCGGCCGGCAAGGAACTGCGCAGCGTCGCCGACGCCTTGTCGTCGCGGCGCCGCGGACTGGCCGGAATGTCACTGGGTTTGGACACCACGCGGCGGTAGCCACTGCAGAGTGACAACTTCGAAAGTGTACTGACGGCGGGATTTTGGCCGCGATTTTTCCGCCCTGGATTCACACTCAACGAGCCTAGGTTGCGTCGGTATCGAACGGCGCCGGGCCGACGCTCGGCGGTTCGGGCTCACCTAGTGGTGGGTGGGTGGCCGGCTCAGGAACGCCTTCTTCCACCCGGTCGAACTTTCCGGTGAACAGTGAATCGTCGCCGTCGAGTAGGTGCTTGGTCAGTGCCGCACGCGGCGTCATCCCGCGCAGCTTCTGTAGCTCGCGCAGCGGCTCCCGCAGATCCTCGAACTCGGGGCCGATGTCCTCGCGCAGCTGTGTCGTCATTCCGCTGAGGTAGTCGCGGGCCTGACGCAACGCGTTGGCGCTCCACCTGATGGCACCGGGAAGCCGCTCGGGGCCGAGGACTACCAGCCCGACCACCACGAGGACGAGCATTTCCCCCCAGCCGACATTGGCGAACACTTAGCCGTTGTCCGGACCGGGTTTCACCGTCAGCGTGACATGCCGCCCGTCGCGCACCACTTCGATCGGCGCGTCCTCCCCGATCTTCAACTGTCGCACGGCGACCACCATCTCGTCGGCGTCGGCGACGGGACGGTTGCCGACCTTGACGACCACGTCGTTCTCCAGGATGCCGCCCTGCTGCGCGGGGCTGCCGGCCTTCACGTTGGCGACCTGGGCGCCGGAGGCGATCGCGTTGCTCACCGACCGAGTGCTCAGCCCCAGCGTCGGGTGCACGATCTTGCCGTCCTTGATCAGCGTCTGCGCGACTTCTTTCGCCTCGTTGACCGGGATCGCGAAGCCAAGCCCACTGGCGCTGTCCGACAACGACTTCCCCGCGGTGTTGATGCCGATCACCTGCGAATCCATCCCGATCAGCGGGCCACCGGAGTTGCCGTGGTTGATCGACGCGTCGGTCTGCACCGCGTCGATCACGGTGTCGGTGTCCGAACCGTCACCCGACAACGGGATCGGGCGGTGCAGCGCGCTGATGATGCCGTGAGTCACGGTGCTCCGCAGGCCCAGCGGTGCGCCGGCCGCCAGCACCTCGTCACCGACACGCACCTTGTCCGAGTCGCCGAGCCGGGCCACGGTCAGGTTGTCGACGTTGTCCACCTTGAGGACGGCCAGGTCGGTTTTGGGATCGCGGCCGACCAGGTTGGCGGGCACTTCCTTGCCGTCGTTGAAGACAACGCTGGTCTTGAATTGGCTGGGGTTATTGGCCGCCTCGGAGATCACGTGGTTGTTGGTGACGATGTAGCCGCGACCATCGATGACCACACCGGAGCCCTGCATGCCCTCCTGGTCGCTGACCGACTCGACCGTAACCACGGAGTCGGCCACCGCGGCGGCCACCTTGGCGAACCGGCCGGCCGGCTCTTCGCCGTTGCCGCCGGTGGACAGCGTGACCTTCGACGTCGTGAACGCCTCGGCAACTTCGGCGGTCTTATTGCCTACCCAGCCGCCCAAGGCTCCGATCGCCAGCGCGATGGCAGCGAGAAGCGCCAATGCGCGGTAGGAGACTTTGCCGCCGAACAACACGTCGCGGGCGCCGAGCTTGCCCTGGAACCGGCCGGCACCCCGCGGGGCGGACGGCGTCAGGGCTGGGTCGCCCAGCGCGGCGGCGGCCCCCGGGTCGCGCCAAGGGTCGTCGCCGTCGTCGGACTGGTCTTGGTTTTTTTCACCGTCCAGCGCGCCGGCATCGGTGGGATGACGCTGCAGCGAGTCGGCACCCGGGAACGGGCGGCCGAAGGCTTCGGCGAGCACCGGGTCAGCCGGCTCATCGTGCGGAGTGAACTCGCGTTGGTCGCGGTATTTCTGCGGACGGACCAGCTGGGAGATAAACGATCCCCGCACGCCCGCGGGACGGCTGAAGGTCTGCTGCGAAGCGGGATCGACCGACGGCCGCGAGACGGGCCGCGGCGCCAGGCGGTGGCCGCCGTACTTGTCCTGGTCGGAGGTCACGTCATCCTCTTCCGAGCAGTTGGGAAATACGCGCTATGACAACGAGCGCGGCGTTAGACACCGGCGCAGCCAGCCTAGTATCCACCAGGCTACCGGCGCTTACGCCGGTCAGGCGTGGGGTCGTCGGCCAATTGATCCGAGAAGGCCGCGGCCTCGTCGGGCGGCGAGTGCGGAATTTGCGACAGCATGCCGAGCAGGGTGCTGGGGATGCTGATCGGGCTGGAGTCGCGCAGCGCGGCGCGCGCTCGGCCCTGATCCTCCACCTCGCTGGCGCACTGCGGGCACAACGAAATGTGATGGGCGGCACGCAGGTGGGCGTTCATTCGCAGCTCACCGTCGACGAACGCGGCGATGGCCTCGGTGGACAGGTGCTCGGTAGAGCCGAACTGTCGCGGCGCGCCGACCGGCGCGTTGCTCTGGGAGGCGAATTGGGAGGGGAGCCAGGAGAACGCACGGCGGAACACATGTCCCCGGTCGGGCATCACCAACTCCTCTCGACACAGCGTTGTGTGTGCGCAGCGGCACTACCTTGAATGTAGCGCGCTGCCCCCCACGCGATAGCACTGAACAGCCGAGAAGCTCGGGTGTCGCCCGGTTAGGCGGTCGCGTCCTCAGGTCGCTCGGCGTGCTGAGGGTGTGCCGCCAGATAGTCCCGCAGCGCTTGTCGGCCACGGTGAATGCGGCTACGCACGGTGCCGAGCTTGACGCCCAGCGTCGCGCCGATCTCCTCATACGAGAGACCTTCGATGTCACACAACACCACGGCAGCCCGGAATTCCGGCGGCAACGAATCCAGCGCCGCCTGCAGGTCGGCCCCTAGCCGGGCATCGTGGTAGATCTGCTCGGGGTTGGGCTCGTCGGCGGGCACCCGGTCGTAATCCTCGGGCAACGCCTCCATCCGAACACGGCTACGCCGGCGCACCATGTCCAAAAACAGGTTGGTGGTGATGCGGTGCAGCCAGCCCTCAAAGGTCCCCGGCTGATAGTTCTGCACCGATCGGAACACCCGGATGAACGTTTCCTGAGTGAGGTCCTCGGCGTCGTGCTGGTTGCCCGACAAGCGGTAGGCCAGCCGATAGACCCGGTCTGCGTGCTGACGCACCAACTCGTCCCAGGACGGCATCGCCGCCTTGTCCCCGGTTGCGTCGAAGACCGCCGTCCCGTACGGCTCGTCAGCTGGCTCAACCCAGTCAGCGTCGCGGTAGCGCTCGGGGTGCGACATGCTCGCCGGGCTCATCAATGTGGTGATGTTCAGATCCTCCGAATCGGTCCTGCCGTCAACGTTGGGCAGCGCTTCATCGCGGGCAACACGCTGACCCCCGGAAGTATTCCCGGCCCAGCGCTCTCCGCGTTCCATATAGCTACCGTCGCTTATCGCGGTATGGCCGATATGTGACGGCACTGTGCATTCACTGAGAAACCCGCCGGGCGACCCTTTATGCTGCGGCGTTGGTGCGCGATGTGACATTGTGCGGCTTGGACTTCCGGGCGTGTCGCGGCTCACCGGCCCAGACCGTCGTTCGGGCGCGCCTGCCCGCGCGGAGCATCGGTTGGACTTACGCTGCGGGCATGACCAGCACCGACGACGCCGCCGGCCGGACGGCCCAAACCAGTCGGGCCGCAGCGATCTCCGCGCACGCCGAGGGGTCGATCTCCGAAGATGCGGTTTTGGCGGCAGCGCGAGACCGCGCCGTCGAGATCGGCGCCGGCGCCGTCACGCCCGCCGTCGGCGCGCTGCTGAGCTTGCTGGCCAGGCTTAGTGGCGGCAAAGCCGTCGTCGAGGTCGGCACCGGTGCCGGGGTCAGCGGACTGTGGCTGCTCTCGGGTATGAGCGACGACGGGGTGTTGACCACGATCGACATCGAGCCCGAGCACCAGCAGACGGCCAAGCAGGCGTTCAGCGACGCCGGGATCGGTCCGTCGCGCACGCGGCTGATCAGCGGCCGCGCCCAGGAAGTGTTGACCCGGCTCGCCGACGAGACCTACGACCTGGTGTTCATCGACGCTGACCCGATCGATCAGCCGGACTACGTCGTCGAAGGCGTGCGGCTGCTGCGCTCGGGCGGCGTGATCATCGTGCACCGGGCAGCGCTGGGCGGTCGGGCCAATGACCCGGCCGCCAACGACGCCGAAGTCACCGCAGTGCGCGAAGCCGCACGCCTGATCGCCGAAGACGAGCGCCTCAACCCGGCGTTGGTGCCGCTCGGCGACGGCTTGCTGGCCGCGGTCCGCGACTGATCTTTTCCCGTCTTGGCTTGTCCCGGGATGATCCTTGACAGTTGACTGAACGCGCGTTTAGTGTACTGAACATGCGTTCAGCCGACTTGACCGCAGCCGCCCGGATCCGCGATGCGGCCATCGAGCAGTTCGGCGAGCATGGTTTCGGCGTTGGCCTGCGCGCGATCGCCGACGCCGCCGGCGTGAGCGCAGCCTTGGTCATTCATCACTTCGGTTCCAAGGAAGGTTTGCGCCAAGCGTGCGACGACTACATCGCCGAAGAGATCCGCAGCGGCAAATCGGAGGCGATGCAGTCGTCGGACCCGGCGACGTGGTTTGCCGCGATGGCCGAAATCGAGTCATACGCGCCCTTGATGACCTACCTCGTCCGCTCCATGCAATCGGGCGGTGGTCTCGCAAACGCCCTGTGGCGCAAGATGATCGACAATGCCGAGGGATACCTCGACGAAGGCGTGCGGACGGGCATACTCAAGCCCAGCCGAGACCCCAAAGCTCGAGCAAAGTATTTGGCGATCACCGGCGGAGGCGGCTTCCTGCTGTATCTCCAGATGCACGAGTCCCCGACGGATTTGCGTGCAGTGCTGCGCGACTACGCCCGCGACATGATTCTGCCCGCGCTGGAGATCTACACCGACGGCCTGATGGCTGACGGCACCATGTACGACGCATTCCTCGCCGAAGCAGAACAGGGAGAATCCAATGTCAGTTGACAACGGCCAGGCGGCAATCGAAATTTGCCAGCTGACGAAGACTTTCGGCGCGGTGCGGGCACTGGACGGCCTCGATCTGACGGTGCGCCAGGGCGAAGTGCACGGCTTTCTCGGGCCCAACGGCGCGGGGAAGTCGACGACGATCCGCGTGCTGCTGGGTGTGGTGAAGGCCGACTCCGGTACGGCGCGACTGCTCGGCGCCGACCCGTGGACCGACGCCGTGCAGTTGCATCGTCAGATCGCTTATGTGCCGGGGGATGTGACGCTGTGGCCTAACCTCACCGGCGGTGAGACCATCGACCTACTCGCCCGCATGCGCGGCGGTATCGACGAGAAGCGGCGAGCCGAACTCGTCGAGCGCTTCGAGCTGGACCCGCGCAAGAAGGCACGAACCTACTCGAAGGGCAACCGGCAGAAGGTCTCCCTGATTTCGGCGTTCTCGTCGCGGGCCCGGCTGCTGCTGCTCGACGAGCCCAGCAGCGGCCTGGACCCGCTGATGGAAAACGTGTTTCAGCAGTGCGTCGCCGAAGCCCGCGATCGCGGTGCGACGGTTCTGCTGTCGAGCCACATCCTGGCCGAAACCGAGGCGCTGTGCGAACGCGTGACGATCATCCGGGCCGGCCAGACCGTGGAGAGCGGGACACTGGATTCGATGCGCCACCTCAGCCGCACCTCGATCAAAGCTGAAATGATCGGCGATCCCGGCGATCTCACCCGCATCAAGGGAGTGGAGGACGTGAGCATCGAGGGCACCACGCTGCGGGCGCAAGTCGACGGCGAAAGCCTCGGCGAACTCATCCGGGTGCTCGGCGACGCCGGAGTGCGCAGTCTGATCAGCCAGCCCCCCACATTGGAAGAGCTCTTCCTGCGCCACTACGGCGCCGATGGTCAGGATGTGCGCAGCGGCGAACAGGTGCCCGCATGAGCACCGCCACGCTGGACCGGCCGGCTCAGCAAGCGCCGCAGCGTAGTTCGAACTTCTCCGGCACCGGCGGGATGCTGCGGCTCTATCTGCGCCGCGACCGGATCGTGTTACCGCTGTGGGTGCTGCTGCTTTCGCTGCCGCTGGCCACCGTTTATATCGGCAGCATGGCGAAGGTGGCGCCCACCCAGGCAGAGCGCGCGACGTTTGCGTCGTCGATCATGGCGAGCCCGGCACAGCGTGCGCTCTACGGCCCGGTCTACAACGACACCCTTGGCGCGGTGGGCATTTGGAAGGCCGGAATGTTCCATCTACTGATCGCGGTGGCGGTCATCCTCACCGTGGTGCGCCACACCCGCGCCGACGAGGAGACCGGACGCGCCGAGTTGATCGACTCGACCGCGGTGGGCCGCTACGCCAGTTTGACTGCTGCGCTACTGCTGTCGTTCGGGGCGTCGATCAGCGCCGGCGCGATCGGCGCAGCGGGACTGCTCACGACCGACGTCGAGCCCGGTGGTTCGGTGGCATTCGGGGCGGCGCTGGCCGCATCCGGGTTGGTGTTCACGGCGGTGGCCGCGGTTGCAGCGCAACTGTCGCCAAGCGCCCGATTCGCCCGGAGCACGGCATTCTCTGTGCTGGCCGCCGCGTTCACCTTGCGCGCGGTCGGTGACGCCGGTTCGGGCACCTTGTCCTGGCTCTCACCCCTGGGCTGGTCGCTCCAGGTTCGCCCCTATGCCGGGGACCACTGGTGGGTCCTGACGCTGCACCTGGTGACGACGGTGCTGTTGACCGCGCTGGCATACCGACTACTCGCCGGCCGGGTCGTCGGCGCCGGGCTGATCGCCGAGCGTCCGGGTCCGGCGCGAGCCGCAGCGACATTGGGCAGCGTGTCGGGGCTGGCGTGGCGGCTGGACCGCGGCGCGCTGCTGCTGTGGACGGTCGGACTGTGCCTGTATGGCTTACTGGTCGGCAGCGTCGTGCATGGGATCGGCGATCAGCTTGGCGATAGCACGACGGCGCGTGACATCGTTACCCGGATGGGCGGAACCAGCGCCTTGGAACAGGCGTTCATCGCGATCGCGTTCGCCATGCTGGGTATGGTGGCCGCCGCGTTCGCTATCTCGCTGTCGTTGCGCTTGCACCAGGAAGAGACCGGCCAGCGGGCCGAAACGCTGCTGAGCGGTGCGGTGAGCCGAAGTCGTTGGTTGGCAAGCCATCTGACGGCCGCAGTGGCGGGATCTGGCGTTGCGATGCTGGTTTCCGGGCTGACCGCCGGACTCACCTACGGGCTTGCCGCCGGGGATGTCAGCGGCAAACTGCCCCCAGTCGTGGGTAGCGCGGCAGCGCAACTGCCCGCGGTGTGGCTGCTTGCCGCCGTGACGCTCGCGTTGTTCGGGGTGGCGCCACGCTTCACCCCGGCGGTCTGGGGCGTGTTGGTCGGATTCATCGCGTTGTACCTTCTCGGTTCGTTGGCGACTTTGCCGCAGTGGCTGTGCGACCTCGAGCCGTTCACACACATTCCCCGAGTCGGCGGTGGTACCTTCACGGCGGTTCCGCTGCTGTGGCTGCTGGTGATCGACGCGGCACTGATAGCACTCGGCGTGGCGGCCTTCCGGCGCCGCGATCTCAGAAGCTAAGGAGGCTGCATGAAAACTGTTGTCAAAGCAGCACTTTCAAGCGTGTGGGGCCTTGTGGTCTTCGGGTTGGTGGTGTTCTTGCCGGCTGGCACGTTCCATTACTGGCAGGCCTGGGTTTTCCTTGGCGTATTCGTCCTGTCCACCTGGATCCCGGGCGTCTACCTACTGCGAACCAATCAGGATGCGCTTGACCGGCGGATGCGGGCGGGACCGTTGGCCGAGGACCGAACGCTGGAGAAGGTCATCATCTCCGTCGCACTATTTTCGCTGGCGGCCATGTGCGTAGTCAGCGCCTTGGACCACCGGTTCGGCTGGTCATCGGTTCCGGCCTCGGTGTGTTTGGCCGGCGACGTGCTGGTCGCGATCGGGCTCGGTCTGTCCATGCTGGTGGTCATCCAGAACGCTTATGCGGCAGCCAATGTCACCATCGAGGAGGGTCAGCGGG
>NZ_LZKJ01000047.1 GCF_001672775.1 Mycobacterium kyorinense
GCTCGCCTTCCACACCGCCGACCTGTCGTTCATCAAATTCACTGCGGTGATGGCGTTGCCATGGCTGGCCGCGGTGGGCACCGTATATCTGGTCTTTCGTTGGTTTTTCGCGCGCGATCTGGACGTGTCGCCGGAGCGGCAGGAGATCGGACCGCCACCGCGGCCGCCGATATTCGTGCTGGCGGTAGTGGTTTTGACGCTGGCCGGGTTCGCCATCACCGAAGCGGTGGGTGTGGCGCCGGCCTGGGCGGCGATTGCCGGGGCTGCGGTGTTGGGTATCCGCAGCCTTCGGCACCGCCACACCACCGTGGTGGAGCTGGTGCGCGCAGTCAATGTGCCGTTCTTGGTGTTCGTGTTGGCGCTGGGCATCGTCGTAGAGGCGGTGATGCTCAACGGCGTGGCCGACGGCATGCGCGCGGTGCTGCCGTCGGGTTCGAGTTTGGTTGCGCTGCTGGGCATCGCGGCGGTTGCTGCTGTGCTGGCCAACCTCGTCAACAACCTGCCCGCGACGCTGGTGCTGCTTCCGCTGGCGGCGAGCAGTGGGCCCGCCGCGATCATGGCGGTGCTGATCGGGGTGAACATCGGGCCCAATTTGACCTACGTCGGCTCGCTGTCCAACCTGCTGTGGCGGCGGGTACTGCGGCGGCACAACGTCCCGGCGAGCATCGGTGAATACACCAGGCTGGGGCTGTGCACCGTCCCGACCGCGTTGGTGGCGGCGGTGCTGGCGTTATGGGTCAGCGTGCGACTGCTGGGGGTTTGACAGCCCGAGCAGGCAACGGCATGCCGAGATCGGCCATCACCGCGCGTAATTGGGCGGGCCGGTCGGTGATGATGCCGTCGACGCCGGCAGCGATCAGGGTGCGCATTGCGCCGTCGTCGTTGACCGTCCACGGAAGCACCGTGATTCCCAACGCATGCGCCCTGTCGACCAGCGCGCTGTCGACCAACGGGTATGCCGGCGAGACGATGCTCGCGCCAACCATCGCCGCAGCAAGGACCGGGTCACCGACGAGGGCCGGGTCGATGCCGGCCAGCCACGGCGAGCCTGGTCGCCACGTGGTCTGATTCCACAACGCCACCAGCGGAATCGACGGCTCGGCGCGCCGGACCATCGGCAATGTCTGCCAATCGAAACTTTGTATCTCGACCCGATCGAGCTTGCCCGCCAACCGGGCCGCGTCCAGGATCACGTCGACGAACTCCTGGGGACTCGCTGACGCGCCGGGCCGCTCGGGGTCCACCTTGATTTCGATGTCGTAGCGGACGTCAGCGCGATACGAGTCGGTGAGGGCGAAGATTTCCGGCAGCGTGGCGATCGGATCGCCGCAGTCAAGCGTGCGGATCTGCGCCAGGGTCAGCTCGTATACCAGCTTGCCGACGTACGGATACTGCGGATCACCGGCAACAGCCGGCCCGGTATCGGCGCAGTACTGCGGTCGGATGTCCTGGTCATGCCAGACGACGGGTTGGCCGTCTTTGGTGATACCGATGTCGAATTCCAAAGTGCTGACGCCGATTTCGAGCGCCGCAGCACCACCACGGTGCGCGACCACGTCGAAGCTGGATGGTTGTGCGCTGGCAGGCGGCGGACCAGGAACGACGAGAACCGCCAGAACCAGTGCGCCGAGGCGGCAACGCATGCGCCGTTAGCGCCTGCGTTGGCGCGCGATCTCGGCGAGCACCACTCCGGCGGCCACCGAGGCGTTCAACGACTCGGCGGAACCGGCCATCGGGATCGACACCACCGCGTCGCAGCTCTGCCGCACCAGCCGGGACAGCCCCTTGCCCTCGGATCCGACCACCACTACTACCGGCCCGGTTCCGTCCAAGTCGTCGAGCATGGTGTCACCCTCGGCGTCCAGTCCGACCAGCTGCACACCGCTGCCGGCCCAATCCTTCAGGGTGCGAGTCAGATTCGTGGCACGTGCGATCGGTACCCGGGCCGCCGCGCCGGCGCTGGTCCGCCAAGCCACCGCGGTCACCGATGCGGAGCGCCGCTGCGGAATCAGCACGCCGTGGCCGCCTACGGCGCCCACGGATCGCACGATCGCGCCCAGATTGCGCGGGTCGGAGATGTTGTCCAAGGCGACCAATAGCGCCGGCGGGGTGTCCATTGCGGCCGCGAGCAGGTCGTCGGGATGGGTGTAGTCATACGCGGGAACTTGCAGGGCAATGCCTTGGTGCAGACCGTTGGTGGTCATTCGGTCAAGATCGCCACGCGGAACTTCTAGAATCGCGATACCGGAATCGGCGGCCCGGGTGACGGATTCGGTGAGGCGCTCGTCGGCCTGAGCGCCGAGTGCGACGTAGAGCGCGGTGGCCGGGACGCCGGCGCGCAGGCATTCCAGCACCGGGTTGCGGCCCAGTACGGTCTCGGTCTCATCT
>NZ_LZKJ01000048.1 GCF_001672775.1 Mycobacterium kyorinense
GTGTTGCTCCTATGTCAAGCGGCCGCGTGTCGTGGTGGTTGAAGGTTGGTTTGGTGGTCGGTGCGTAAGCGTTGAACGACGTCGCGGGCGATGAAGCGTTTGAGGCAGCGCAGCGCTTCTTTTTTGGTTTTGCCTTCTGCGATCTTCTTGCGGTAGTAGGTCCGGCTGGGGCCGGGATGGCGGATCTGGGTGATGGCGATGCGATGCAGGGCGGCGTTGAGTTGGCGATTGCCGCAGCGGCTCAACCGCACCCGGCCGGTGGTGTTGCCCGACCACGCTGGAATCGGCGCCGCCCCGGCGTGGCGGGCGTAGGCGGCTTCGCTGCTGAACCGGGTGATGCCGGCGGTTTCGCCGACGATCTTGGCGGCGGTCAACTCCGCACAACCGTGCATTTCCAGCAGGGCCGGGGCGACCTTATGCACCCGGGCGCTGATGCGCTTTTCCAAAAGGGTGATCTTGTCGGTGAGCGTGATGATGTCCAACAATTCCTCCCCGGCCAGCTCAGCCACCAGACCCGAATATCTGTCCAAAACGGGCCACAACGCCTGCTGATGCTTGTCGCGGTCCAGCGCACCCGGGATATGTTCTGGGTCGAGTTCATGAACCCACCACCGCAGCCGGTTGATCGACGCGGTGCGTTGGGCCACAAGGACTTCGCGTCGATCCACCAAGAGTTTCAACTCGCGGGAGACCTCGTCGTGAGAAGCCACCGGCAGACTGGGTTCTCGCAGCACCGCGCGCGCCACCGCCGCGGCATCGATGGGATCAGACTTGCCGCGAGTGCGCGCCGAGGCCCGGATCTGGCTCATCAACTTGGTCGGTACCCGCACCACCTGCTGACCGGCGCTAAGCAGATCGCGTTCCAGTCGAGCCGACATATTGCGGCAGTCCTCGATGCCCCACACCAAATCAGTGCCGAACTGCTCACGCGCCCACACGATCGCCGACACATGCCCGGCGCTGGTGGCCTTAACGACCTTGTGATCCAGTGTGCGTCCGACTTCATCGACGGCCACAAAAGTGTGTGTCCGCTTGTGCACATCGGCTCCAACAACAACCATGGTGGTTGCCTCCTTTACTCAGAGGTGACGGTTGGGCCGGTCGGCGGACATAGCTCAGTGGGGGCGAAGCCACGCTCCTATCAGGTCACGTCGGCCGGTCCTTCACACCTGATGCCGACAAAACACGCTCAACGTCAACCCGAAGGCGACACGCAAAACCCTGAGTCAGACACCAAGTGATCCGGAACCAACCACCGCGAAGCGGCCCTGTCACGCCGACACACCGCAACGCAGCACCATCACCCTGACACTGAGCG
>NZ_LZKJ01000049.1 GCF_001672775.1 Mycobacterium kyorinense
CATTCGTGTTCGTACCACACGGTGCCGATGCCCATATGTCTCCGGGCTCCGGATATGATGTCTGCCGTCGCTGCCACCTTCGCCAGATAGACCGGATTGCGGTAGCTGATCGCCGTGCACATCTGGCCGAGTTTGATCCGCGACGTCGTGGCCGCCACCGCCGACATCATCTCCGGAGGCCGGATCCAGATGGGCATCGGCGGCGGGTGGTACGAACACGAATGGCGCGCTTACGGTTACGGCTTCCCGTCTGCGAAAGTGCGCCTCGGTCGCCTCGACGAGGGTGTGCAGATCATGCGTGACGCCTGGCGGGACGGCAAGGTCAGCTTCGACGGCCAGCATTACCAGGTCGACGGAGCAATCGTCGCACCCAAACCTTTGCAAGCCAGCGGTATTCCGTTGTGGATCGCGGGCGGCGGCGAGAAGGTGACGCTGCGGATCGCCGCTAAGTATGCGCAGTACACCAATTTCACACCAGAGCTCGACGCGTTCGCCCACAAATCCGAGGTGCTGGCGCAGCATTGCCGCGACTTGGGTACCGATTTCGATGCCATCGTGCGCTCGGCCAACCTCAACGCCGTCGTCGGCGCCACCGAGGCCGAAGTCAAAGACCGGCTGGGCCGGGTCCGCGACCGGTTGGCCGGCTACGTCCCGGAAGCCGCGGCCGACTCGATGATCGCCGGCACCAGCGGGCCCGAGTCGGCCACCGGCACAACCGAGCAAATCGTCGAGCGCCTCCAGCGCCTGCGCGACCTCGGGTGCCGATACGTGATCTGTTATTTCCCCGAGGCGGCCTATGACCGCTCGGGCGTAGAGCTCTTCGAGCGCGAGGTGATCCCGGCTTTGAGCTAGGAGAATGTGGTTTCCGTTTTGATCGAACGTTGTTGTACCGTCTAGTCAGCATTATTCTCGTGTCGTACTAGGAGGATCGTTCGATGCAGAAGGCACTGGCGCCCGACATTTCGACCTGGCCTGACGACAGTCCGCAACTGATCGGTAGCCGATGCGACAGCTGCGGCGCCACCACGTTTCCCGTGCAGCAGCGATGCCCGCGGTGCAGCGGCGCCGCGATGTCCGAGCTGTTGCTACCGCGCCGCGGAACCCTGGTGGCCTGGACCACGCAGGGCTTCCCCCCGGGAGCTCCCTACGCGGGACCGACGGGCAAGGCCTTCGTCCCCTTCGGGGTCGGCTTGGTGCAACTGGGCGACGTGATCCGCGTCGAGGGACGCCTGACCGAAAACGATCCGGACAAGCTGCAGTTCGGCATGGACGTCGAGCTGACCATGGTGCCGTTCACCACCGACGAGGAGGGCAACGAGGTCGTGACGTTCGCCTTCCAGCCGGCCTGATCAGGAAGTCAAGCGATGAACGACGTAGCCATCATCGGAGTGGGCCTGCACCCGTTCGGCCGATTCGACAAGACCGCGATGCAGATGGGCGCCGATGCTATTCAGGCCGCACTGGCCGATGCCGGTCTGGACTGGAAAGACATCCAGTTCGGCTTCGGCGGCAGCTACGAAGTATCCAACCCCGACGCGGTGACCCGTCTGGTCGGCCTGACCGGTATCACGTTCACCAACGTGTTCAACGCCTGTGCCACCGCCGCCAGCGCCATTCAGCAGACCGCCGACACCATCCGGTTGGGCAAGTACGACATCGGCATCGCGATCGGGTTGGACAAACACCCGCGTGGCGCATTCACCGACGACCCCGCCAAGCTGGCGTTGCCGCAGTG
Source organism: Mycobacterium kyorinense (assembly GCF_001672775.1). Classification (GTDB taxonomy): domain Bacteria; phylum Actinomycetota; class Actinomycetes; order Mycobacteriales; family Mycobacteriaceae; genus Mycobacterium; species Mycobacterium kyorinense_A. Next base: position 1,736 of record NZ_LZKJ01000049.1, read on the forward strand.
GTATGCCGAGAACGGGCAATTCGTCACCACCAAGTTCTTCGGAATGAAGGCCAACAAGTACATCCACGACCACAACATCTCGCAAAGCACACTGGCCAAAGTCGCCGCCAAAAACTTCCGCAACGGTGCGCTGAACCCGAATGCCTTCCGCCGCAAGCCGATTCCGGAGGAGGAGATCCTCAACTCGACCGTGCTGAACTACCCGTTGACGCAGTACATGTTCTGCGCGCCCGACGAGGGAGCGGCCGCGGTGGTCATGTGCCGCGGCGACATCGCGCGCAAGTTCACCGACAAGCCGGTTTACGTGCAAGCCAGTGAGATCCGCACCCGGCGCTTTGGAGCCTACGAAGTACACGCCACGTCAGCCCCGCTGGACGAGGACGCCTCGCCGACGGTCTACGCGGCCAAAGCCGCATACGAAGCCGCAGGCATCGGTCCCGAGGATGTCGACATTGCTCAACTGCAGGACACCGACGCCGGCGCCGAGGTCATCCACATGGCCGAAACGGGGCTGTGCGACGACGGCGAGCAAGAGAAGCTGGTGGCCGACGGCGCCACCGAAATCCACGGCTCGATTCCGGTCAACACCGACGGCGGTCTGATCGCCAACGGCGAGCCGATCGGCGCCTCGGGATTGCGGCAGGTGCATGAGCTGGTGCGCCAGTTGCGCGGCGAGGCCGGCGAGCGGCAGGTTCCCGGCAACCCCCGCGTCGGCTTGGCCCAGGTGTACGGCGCGCCCGGCACGGCTTCGGCGACGATCCTGACGCTCTAAATTGCCGGACCCAGGAGGTCGTCCGCGTCGCGAATGATGTAGCCGTAGCCCTGCTCGGCAAGGAAGCGCTGCCGGTGCGCGGCGTATTCCGCGTCCTGGCTATCGCGGGCCACCACCGAGTAGAAGATCGCTCCGCCGCCGTCGGCCTTGGGCCGCAGCAGCCGGCCCAGCCGCTGCGCCTCCTCCTGACGTGAACCGAACGTCCCCGAAACCTGCACCGCCACTGCTGCTTCCGGCAAGTCGATGGAGAAGTTGGCCACCTTGGAGACCACCAAGGTGGTGATCTCGCCGCGGCGAAACGCGTCGAACAACGCTTCGCGTTCGGCGGTCTTGGTGGATCCCTGGATCACCGGGGCGTCGAGCACAGTGCCGAGTTCGTCGAGTTGATCCAGATAGGCGCCGATGACCAGCGTCTGCTCGCCGGGGTGTCGGCTCAGAATCGAGCGCACGACCGCGATCTTCGAATGCGCGGTCGAGCAGAGTCTATAGCGTTCGTCGGGCTCTGCCGTGGCGTAGGTCATCCGCTCGTTATCGGTCAGGGTCACTCGCACCTCGACGCACTCGGCCGGTGCAATCCAGCCCTGCGCCTCGATGTCTTTCCACGGCGCGTCATAGCGTTTCGGGCCGATCAAGCTGAACACATCGCCTTCGCGGCCGTCCTCGCGGATCAGCGTGGCGGTCAAGCCCAACCTTCGTCGCGATTGCAGATCGGCGGTCATCCGGAACACCGGCGCGGGCAGCAGATGCACCTCGTCGTAGATGATCAGTCCCCAGTCGCGGCTGTCGAACAATTCCAGGTGGCGGTATTCGCCCTTCGTGCGCCGGGTGATCACCTGGTAAGTGGCGATGGTGACCGGGCGGATCTCCTTGCGCTCACCGGAATATTCGCCGATCTCTTCTTCGGTCAGCGACGTGCGGGCGAGCAGCTCGCGCTTCCACTGCCGACCAGCGACGGTGTTGGTCACCAGAATCAGCGTCGTCGCACTGGCTTTCGCCATCGCGGCCGCACCGACCAACGTCTTGCCCGCCCCGCACGGCAGCACCACCACACCGGAGCCGCCCGACCAGAACGACTCGGTCGCCATCTCCTGGTAGTCCCGCAGGTGCCAGTCGTCCTGGCACAGGCTGATCGGGTGGGCTTCGCCGTCGACATAGCCCGCCAGATCCTCAGCGGGCCAACCGATCTTGAGAAGCATCTGCTTGACCCGGCCGCGTTCGCTGGGGTGAACGACGACGGTGTCGTCGTCGATGCGGGCGCCGAGCATCGGTGCGATCTTCTTGTGCCGCAGCACTTCTTCGAGCACCGCGCGGTCGAAGCTGACCAGTGTCAGTCCGTGTGCGGGGTGCTTGACCAGCTGCAGCCGCCCGTAGCGGGCCATGGTGTCGACGATGTCGACCAGCAACGGCTGCGGGACCGCGTAACGCGAGTAGCTGACCAGCGCGTCGACCACCTGCTCGGCGTCGTGGCCGGCGGCGCGGGCGTTCCACAGCGCCAGCGGGGTGATGCGGTAGGTGTGCACATGCTCGGGGGCGCGTTCCAGTTCCGCGAACGGGGCGATCGCCGCGCGTGCAGCACCGGCCAGCTCGTGGTCAACCTCGAGCAGCACCGTCTTGTCGGACTGCACGATCAACGGCCCGTCGGTCACAAGCGCCGCTCCTCTCCCCCGCAGGCGGGAGGTACCCCCACATCGCTCTTGTGCTCTGCATCGTCGCCGGCGCGCATAAAGCCCCATTATCCCGACTCGGCCGACACGGTAGTGATGCGATGGATGGCGAACTCCCGGGCCTGCCCGGACGTCGCATCGAAGGCCACCAACTGGCCGCCCACCACCGCGACCGGCGTCACCACCCGCTGAGTGGCCACCCCGGCGGCGTCGACGTAACCGATCACCACCGTGATGCCATCGCGCGCGGCGCGTTGCAACAGCGACATCGCGACTGCCGGGTCGATCCGTACGTTGGCAAACGGAGCGGCGCTGACCTTGCGTAGCACGGCGACTACCGCGCTGAGGGTGTCGCTGCTGGGGCGAGGAATCGGGCGATGCGCCCGGCGCAGCTGCGGGGTGGGCACCCGAGCGCCGCGGGCCCGGATGTCGACGATAGTCCCGGTGGAGTCCTCGGCGGCCGGTGCGAAACCCGCGTGGCGCAGGGCCGCGAGCACCTCGGCGATCGGTGCCTGAGAGATCGCCACCGTCGGAGCCAGCACCCGCAGACCCAGCTGCTCGGCTGCGGCCACCGCCTGGGCCAGCAGCGCCGGGTCTTCGCAACGGATGAAGGAGGCCGCCATACCGATTCGCAGCTGTCCGTGTCGACGGGCCACGTCGTCGATGAGGTAGGTAAGTGCTTGCGGCACCGGCGTTTTGGAGTGGGTCTTGAACAATCCGTGCAGCTCGTCAGCTGTTTTGCCGACGTCGAGTGCGTGTCGGATCGACTGCTCGGTGACCCGGTAAACCATCGCCGCGCCGGCCGATTCAACGGTGGCGACCGCGGATAGTTCCTCGGCGAGTTCTCGTTCCAGCGGCCCCGGCACCACCACGGTTAGGTCGGCCTGCACCAGAAAATGGTCGATCGGCGGAGGAAGCGCCCGGTTCATCGCGTCGAGCACTGCGTCGTGCTCGTCCTGGCCCAGCAGCGCGCGGCCCGGGGTGCTGATCGCTCCGCGGCCGACCAGCCCGAGGAAATGCGCCTCGTCCAGCAGGTCGGCGACGGGGCCCGGCTGTAGCCGCTTGGCCCAGCGCGGCCGGCGCCACACCAACGCCGCCGAGGCGGAAATCTCGTCGACCCCGGTGCCGGGCGGTAGTTCGGCCAGCATGTTCAACAGTAGGCGGCGATCTAGCGGTGCTGCCGTGGAGTAGATGGAATCCGACAGGGCCCCATAGGGTTTGGCGGTCGGGTCGTGCGTGCCGATCAACGCAGGACGCCTGGGCAGGTCCAACCAGGTGCTGGCCAGCAGGTGCCACCGCTGCGCGGTGGGCATCTCCGCGAACCGGTCCGCCGCCACCGTCGGCGCCCAAAACGGGCCCTCGCCATCGTCGGGCGGCGGGTCCGGCGTGCCGCTCGCGACCAGGCCGGCTGCGGCCGCCAGTTCGACAATCAGCCCCAGCCTCGCCTCGTCGATGCCGGTGGCTTTCGCCAGCCGTCTGACGTCACGTATCCCCAGACCGCCGCTGCGCAGCTCGGCAACCGGTGCAGCACTGAGGGTTTGCAGCAGCGCTTCGAGTTCGCGCAGCAGGTCGATGACCGCTCCGGCGGCCGCAGCATCGGCATCGGCGGCCGTGGTGGTGGCGGCGACCGGATCCGGCGCGGTCAGCTGCACCGGCCCCGGGTCCTCGCCGCGCAGCACGTGCCCGACCTGGCGGGGCAGGATCACCGTCTCGGCGTCGACTCGGCGCAACAAGCCCTTGGCCAGCAGTTGCGGCACCGGGCGGTCCGGCGGGGCGCCGGGTGCAGCGTCGCGGGTACGGCCGAGTGGGGAGCCCTCCAGCAGCTTGTCCAACACGTCTAAAGCTGACTCGTCGAGCTCGTCGAGCAGCGCAACGATCTGCTCCCGGGTGCGCGGCTCGTCTTCCAAGATTGCCTGCCCGGCATGCCAGGGCAATCCGGCGGCGGCGTCAGCGGCCACCCGAACCTCGGCGTCGCCCCAGGCCAGGGCGCGCTCTTTGAGGTCGTCGAGGGCGGCGACGACGTCGGCCTCGGGTGCGCGGTCACCGATCAGCGAGACGAGCTTGGCGACCGGCACCGGCGCGGTGTCGGCATGCAGCACCAGCAGCGCATCAAGCACTGCCAGCCGCAGGAAGTCCAGCTCGTCGGTGGCAGCTCGCACCGACTGACGCGCTTGAGCCCGGGCGGCCAGGGCCGCGATACTGCCGGGCGGCGGCTGGGCAAGGTCGGGCCGCAGCTCCAGTAGGCGGATCAGCCGCTCGTCGGGCAAGTCGGCCAGCCAGGACCCCAACGCGATGCTCGGGGTGTGTTCGGTCATTGCTGACCAGCGTAAAGCAGTCGGCTGACGTGGCCCGTGACGGCCGAGTGGCCCGGACCGGGTGCAGTAACTGGCTAGTCGGAAGGTCCCTGGATCGGCGACCTGTCAGAATGGACGTCGTGGCTGACAACGCTGGCAAAAAGGCGCAGAAGACGCGGTACGTCGACAAGGGCTGGCCGACGACCGACCCCGACGATCACGCGGTGAGCGAACTGGCGACCGACCGAGTCGGGGCGCTGTCGCCGTTCGGTGATCTGGTCTTCCCGCTGCCCTCCGACGACCTGCCCTACCTACACCCGGTCACTGACGTCAACCGATAGCCGGTCGATGTCTGGCGCTGCAGCTTCGGGCCCGCTCTCGCACATCGACGAGCGGGGTGCCGCGCACATGGTCGACGTCACCGAAAAGGGAGCAACCAAGCGCACTGCCGTCGCGGCCGGCACCTTCCACACTTCTGCGGAGGTGGTGTCGCTGATCTCGGCCGGCGGGCTGCCCAAAGGCGATGCGCTGGCCACCGCGCGAGTCGCGGGCATCCTGGCCGCCAAGCACACCAGCGACTTGATTCCGCTGTGTCACCAGCTCGCGCTGACCGGTGTCGAGGTCGACTTCACAGTCGGCGAGTCGGCAATCGACATCACCGCAACCGTGCGTAGCACCGACCGCACGGGTGTGGAGATGGAAGCGCTGACCGCTGTCAGTGTGGCCGGTCTGACGCTCTACGACATGATCAAAGCAGTGGACCCGGCAGCTCGCATCGACGACATCCGGGTGCTGCGCAAAGACGGCGGCCGGCACGGGACCTGGGTGCGGTGATGGCCGCCCGATCGGCACGCGTCATCATCGCCTCCACTCGCGCGGCTGCCGGCGTCTACGACGACCGGTGCGGGCCAATCATCGCCGAATGGCTTGAGCAGCGCGGGTTTTCACCGCCTGAGCCGGTGGTAGTACCCGACGGCGACCCGGTCGGCAAGGCCCTGCGCGACGCCGTCGGCGAGGGTGTCGACGTCGTCATCACCTCGGGTGGCACCGGCATCTCACCCAGCGACGACACGCCGGCTCAGACGACAGCAGTGCTCGACTACGAGGTTCCCGGACTGGCTGACGCGATCCGGAGCTCGGGTTTGCCGAAGGTGCCGACCTCGGTGCTCTCCCGTGGGGTATGCGGGGTGGCCGGTCGGACCCTCGTGGTCAACCTGCCCGGCTCGACCGGCGGCGTGCGCGACGGGCTCGGCGTGCTCGACGGCGTGCTGGACCATGCGCTGGATCAACTCGCCGGCGGGGACCATCCGCGATGACGCGCGCCGAGGTTCTGCGTGCTGCGCTGACCGAGCAGCCGATCCTGCTGGCCGAACACGAGGAGTTAGTGGGGCATCAGGCTGCCGGCGCGGTCGTGGGATTCGTCGGGATGATCCGCGACCACGACGGCGGCCGGGGCGTGCTGCGGTTGGAGTATTCCGCGCACCCGTCGGCCGAGCAGGTCATGGCCGACGTGTTGGCCGAAGTCGCCGAGCAGTGCCAAGGAGTGCGGGCGATCGCGGCCAGTCACCGCGTCGGTGTGCTGCAGATCGGCGAGGCGGCGCTGGTGGCGGCGGTGGCCTCCGATCATCGCCGCGCGGCATTCGAGACGTGCGCGCATCTGGTGGACACCATCAAGGCGCGGCTACCGGTGTGGAAGCACCAGTTCTTCGCCGACGGTAGCGACGAGTGGGTGGGTTCGGCCTGACCGCCCGGCTTATGGGGCCGGTGTGGTCTCCGGCTGCTGGCCGAGGGCGGTTAGCGCGTCGTTGCCGTTGACACCTTCGGCCTGGATGGCTTGCCACAGGTCCTTGAGGAAGCCGTCGTCCAGGTTCTGTGGTGCCGCGGCAGGCGGTTCGGATGCGGGCGCGCTGTCGACGATGGTCCAGTTCGCCACCGCTTGCGCCTGGGGCACATCCTCCTGGACGTCGGCGGGCGGGGCCTCCTCCAGCGCGACGGCCTCAACGGGCGGGCCGGGTTCGTCGACCGGCGGGGCCGGCTCGTCGACCGGCGCTTCGTCTGCGACGGTCTCGACCATCGGCGCGGGCTCGTCGACCGGCGGAGCCGGGTCTTCGGCGGGCGCTTCGTCTGCCACGGGCTCGACCATCGGCGCGGGCTCGACCGCCGGTTCGTCGACGGCCACCAACTCGACGGGCGGAGCCGGGTCTTCGGCGGGCGGCGGCAACGGGGCATCGAGCGCCGCGGGCTCGGCGTTGTCATCCGGGGCGTCTTCGGGTGCGTTCACCGGCTCGTCGGCAACGACGTTGCGCGGCGTAGCGGCCGACAAGCCTCGACCGCATACCGGCCAGGCGCCGCGGCCCTGAGTCGCCAGCACCCGCTCGGCGACGGCGATCTGCTGCTCCTTGCTGGCCAGATGGGCCGACGGGGCGAACTCGCCGCCGCCGTGAGCGGCCCAGGTCCCGCGGTTGAACTGCAGCCCACCCTGGTAGCCGTTGCCCGTGTTGATCGCCCAGTTGCCGCCGGACTCGCAGCGGGCCACCTGGTCCCATTCGCCGTCGGTCGCCGCCGCGGCGTGGCCGGCGAGGGCAATGCTGCCGCCCCCGATCACGGCGCCGGTAAAGGCGAGTTTGGCGACGCTGACGCTAGATGTCGTGGGCTTACGATGCCGTCCACTCATACGCCGGTGATGTCCTCTCTGTATGCGCCTACGAGGTCAGCTGTCGGGTTCGGGCTAGGAGAGGTCGCCCGGCCGCTGCCGTGTCCACGGGGAAACGACGGCGGCTTCACCCCTAGGAGCCTCGGTGAGGCTCCAGTCCGATTTCGGCGGACCGGTGGGTCCCCCGCCTCCATCCACGGGTTGTCGTTGGCCCCCGCCTGCTGGATGGAGCTCGGCGCTACAGGTGGAGTAGGCCCGGCGGTCGAGTAGACGCGGCAAGCCCGCGGACGACGGTAGCGGGTCTCGACCAGAGAGTCACGTCTCAATGAATACGGCGATTTCCGTTGCGGCACACCGCCGAAACGCCAGGAACGGGGCTAGTTTGCGCAGGTCACGGACGGTCGCAACCGGGCCGTGTCCGTGCTGTGATCAAACCGTTATGTGATGCAAATCACGCAATCAGCCGCCCGCGAACGGCGGCAACACGTCGATCGTGTCGCCGGCGCGCAGGACCGTCGCGTCGTCTTTGACCGCGATTCCGTCGCACAAGTAGGAGCATCGACTCAGCACTGTGGCCAGGCGTGGATCGCGTCCGGCGAGGCTGCCGACCAGTTCAGCCACCGTGGCGCCGGCCTGGACTGCGATGGTTTCCGACTCGACACCGGACGCGGCCCGCGCCGCGGCGAAATAACGGACCGTGACCGGTATCTCGGTGAGCGCGTCCGACGATTGAGCCACGGATCAGCCGCCGATCGCACTCATCGGGCGGTCCGGCTGAATGAAGTCGGGGTCGTTGATGCCGTGCCCGGCAGCTTTGGTCCACATCGCCGTGCGCCACGCTGCTTCGATCGCATCATCGTCGGCCCCGCTGCGCAGCAGGTCCCGAACATCGGTCTCCTGCTTCGCGAAGAGGCAGTTGCGGATTTGTCCGTCGGCGGTCAACCGCACCCGGTCACACGTCGAACAGAACGGATGCGATACCGAGGCGATGACGCCGACTTTTCCGACCGGAGTGCCCGGGCCCTCGTCCACCAGCCACAGCTCCGCCGGCGCCGATCCGCGTGGCGCCGGGTCGGGTCGCAGTCGGAAGTGCGGCCGCAGCGCCGCCAGCACGTCGTCGGCGCTCAGCACCGCCCCGCGGCGCCACTGGTGGCCGGCGTCGAGCGGCATTTGCTCAATGACCCGTAATTGGTAGCCGTGCTCCAGACAGAACCGCAGCAACTCCACCACGTCTGCTCGCCCGGTGGCGGGGTCGAGGACGGCGTTGACCTTGACAGGATCGAAGCCGGCTTCTTTGGCCGCGGCCAGCCCGGCCAGTACGTCGTCGAGCCGGTCGCGCCGGGTGATGGCGGCAAAGTGGTCGCGGTCCACGGTGTCCAGCGACACGTTGACCCGGTCCAGGCCGGCCTTCGCGAGCGCGGCGGCTCGCCGGTCCAGTCCCAGGCCGTTGGTGGTCAGCGAGATTTCCGGGCGTGGCTCCAGCGCCGCTGCCGCGGCCACCACCTCTTCGAGGTGGCGGGCCAATAACGGCTCACCGCCGGTGAACCGCACGCTGGTGATCCCGAGCCGGGTCACCGCGATGCGCAGCAACCGGGCCAGTTCATCGGGCTGCAGCAGGTGCTCGCTGGGCAACCAGTCCAGCCCCTCGGCGGGCATGCAGTAGGTGCAGCGCAGATTGCAGCGGTCGGTCAACGAGACCCGCAGGTCGGTGGCCACCCGCCCGAAGGTGTCGACCAGCGGCCCGGTCTCGGGGGCGGGCCCGTGGTTGCCGGGGTCGGTCTCGGGGCGGCGCACCGTCGGCACGCCGAGCGCGATCAACGTCATGCCAGCACCGACTCAGGTCGAGTGCGCGAACTGACCGGCACGATCTCTTTGCCCAGCGGCACCAGCGACACCGGGATCAACTTGAGGTTGGCCAGTGCCAGCGGAATACCGATGATCGTCGCCGCCTGGGCGATCGCGGTTGTCAGATGGATGATCGTCAGCGCGATGCCGCATAGCAGCACCCAGATGACGTTTCCGATCAGCGCGCCCGTCCCGGCGCCCGGCTTTTCGACGATCGTACGTCCGAACGGCCACAGTGCGTATGCGGCGATGCGCAGCGCCGCGAAGCCGAACGGGATGGTGATGATGAGCAGGAAGCAGACAAGCGCCGCCACAAGGTAGCCGACGGCCAGCCAAAGGCCGCCGAAGACCAGCCAGATAACGTTCAGGATCAGGCGCATATCACCTCCAGCGGTCCTGCCAGCCTACCCAGTACCGCTCGTTAGCGCGGCCCAGCCGGGCGCTGCGGGTCGCCACTGTGCCAGTAACGGGGGTGCTCGGCCGGCCCGCATCCGAGTAGGATCAGCAATCATTGCGTCCTGCGCAGGCGGGACGCTTCATTGTGTTGCCCATTCTAGAGATTTCGTTAGACAAGCAGGTGAGACCAGTGCCGACTGGCAAGGTGAAGTGGTACGACGCCGCGAAGGGATTCGGCTTCCTGTCACAGGAGGACGGCGAGGACGTCTACGTGCGTTCGTCGGCGTTACCCGCGGGCGTCGAGGACCTCAAGGCCGGGCAGCGCGTCGAATTCGGCGTGGCCTCTGGTCGTCGCGGACCGCAGGCATTGAGCCTCAAGCTGATTGATCCGCCGCCCAGCCTGTCGCGTACTCGCCGCGAGGGGCCGGCCGAGCACAAGCACAGCCCCGACGAGCTGCACGGCATGGTCGAGGACATGATCACCTTGCTGGAAAGCGCCGTGCAGCCCGAACTGCGCAAAGGTCGCTATCCGGACCGAAAGACAGCCCGGCGGGTTTCTGAAGTGGTCAAGGCTGTGGCCCGGGAGTTGGACGGCTGAGTCGCTCGTTGAAGTAAAAGTGTGCACTGCGACGCGCCTGAGGGAACACTGGTAATCGGAGCCTCAAAAACGGTCGGGGAGAACCAGAGGAGTGTCCGATGGCACAGCAGGCACAGGTCAGCGAGGAGCAAGCAAGAGCTGTAGCCGAGGAATCTCGCGAAAGCGGTTGGGATAAGCCGTCGTTCGCAAAGGAGTTATTCCTTGGTCGCTTCCCTTTAGACCTCATTCACCCGTTTCCCCGTCCGTCGGACGAGGACGCGGCCCGCACCGAGGAATTCCTGGCCAAGCTGCGGGAGTTTCTCGAGGGCGTCGACGGCAGCGTGATCGAGCGAGAGGCCCAGATTCCCGACGAGTACGTCAAGGGCCTTGCCGAACTCGGATGCTTCGGCATGAAAATCCCCGCGGAGTACGGCGGCCTGAACATGTCGCAGATCGCCTACAACCGCGCATTGGTCATGGTTGCGACGGTCAACCCCAGTCTTGGCGCGCTGCTGTCGGCGCACCAGTCGATCGGGGTGCCCGAACCACTCAAACTGGCCGGCACTGAAGAACAGAAGCGGAAATTCCTGCCGCGCTGCGCGGCCGGAGGGATCTCGGCATTTCTGCTCACCGAGCCCGATGTGGGCTCTGACCCGGCCCGGCTGGCGTCGACGGCGACGCCGGTCGACGACGGTCAGGCATACGAACTCGACGGCGTGAAGTTGTGGACGACCAACGGTGTGGTCGCCGATCTGCTGGTGGTGATGGCCCGAGTCCCCAAGAGCGAAGGGCACCGCGGGGGAGTGAGCGCGTTTGTCGTCGAGGCCGATTCGCCGGGCATTACCGTCGAGCGGCGCAACAAGTTCATGGGATTGCGCGGCATCGAGAACGGCCTGACTCGCATGCATAAGGTTCGCGTCCCGCGGGAGAACCTGATCGGCCGGGAAGGCGACGGGCTGAGGATCGCGCTGACGACACTCAACGCTGGACGGCTTTCCATCCCCGCAATGGCGGCCGGCGCCGCCAAGTGGTCGCTGAAGATCGCCCGCGAGTGGTCGTGTGAACGCGTCCAGTGGGGCAAACCGGTCGGTAAGCACGCGGCGGTCGCGGGCAAGATCTCGTTTATCGCCGCAACCACTTACGCGCTGGAAGCGGTGCTTGAGCTGTCTGCTCAGATGGCCGACGAAGGCCGCAACGACATCCGAATCGAGGCGGCGCTGGCGAAATTGTGGTCCAGCGAGATGGCCGACGTGATTGCCGACGAGCTGCTGCAGATCCGGGGTGGTCGCGGCTACGAGACCGCCGAGTCGCTGGCCGCGCGCGGAGAGCGCGCGGTCCCGGTGGAGCAGTTGGTGCGCGACTTGCGGATCAACCGCATCTTCGAAGGGTCCAGCGAGATCATGCGGCTGCTGATCGCCCGTGAGGCGGTCGACACTCACCTGAGTGCAGCCGGAGATTTGGCGAATCCGAAAGCCGACATGCGGCAGAAGGCCAAGGCGGCAGCCGACGCCAGTGGTTTCTATGCAAAATGGTTGCCGCAATTGGCATTCGGCGAAGGGCAACTGCCGACCACCTATCGCGAATTCGGCAAGCTGGCGACGCATCTGCGGTTTGTCGAGCGCTCGGCGCGCAAGCTCGCCCGCAACACGTTCTACGGAATGGCGCGCTGGCAAGCTGCTTTGGAGCAAAAGCAGGGATTCCTCGGCCGCATCGTGGATATCGGTGCGGAGTTGTTCGCCATGTCGGCGGTGTGTGTGCGCGCCGAGGCGCAGCGGGTTGCGGACCGGGCTGAGGGCGGGCAGGCATACGAGCTTGCCGACGCGTTCTGCCAGCAGGCCACGTTGCGGGTCGAGGCACTGTTCGGCGCCCTGTGGTCCAACACCGACAGCACCGACGTTCGGTTGGCCGGCGAGGTGCTGGACGGACGCTACACATGGCTGGAAGCCGGAATCCTGGACCCGTCGGAGGGCACCGGGCCGTGGATCGCCGAATGGGAACCGGGCCCGTCCACCGAAGAGGACGTGTCCCGGCGGATCCTGACCGTAACGGAACCCTGACGGCATGGCCTCCTATGTCGCCGGCGCGGGTGAGTTCACCCGTGACACCAACTACATCGAGACCCGCATCACCGCTGACGGCCGGGACGGGTATCCCGTCGAACCGGGCCGATACCGCTTGATCGTTGCCCGCGCGTGTCCGTGGGCTAATCGCACGATTATCGTCCGGCGACTGCTAGGGCTGGAAAAGGTTATCTCCATTGGTTTTTGCGGCCCCACCCATGACGAGCGCAGTTGGACCTTCGACCTCGACCCCGGTGGCGTCGACCCGGTGCTGAAGATCCCCCGCTTGCAGGACGCCTATTTCACGCGCTTCCCCGACTACCCGAAAGGCATCACCGTACCGGCGATGGTCGACGTGCCCACTGGTGCCGTGGTCACCAACGATTTCGCGCAGATCACCCTTGACTTCTCCACCGAATGGACGGCCTACCACCGTGAGGGCGCACCGGAGCTCTATCCTGAGCCGTTGCGTGGCGAGATCGACGAGGTGGCCCAACGGGTTTACACCGAGATCAACAACGGGGTGTATCGGTGTGGGTTCGCCGGCTCGCAGGGGGCCTACGACGCAGCCTACGACCGATTGTTCACTGCGCTGGACTGGCTGAGCGAGCGGCTCAGTCGGCAGCGATACCTGGTGGGCGACACCATCACCGAAGCCGATGTGCGGTTGTTCACCACGCTGGCCCGCTTCGACCCGGTCTATCACGGACACTTCAAATGCAATCGATCCAAACTCTCCGAGATGCCGGTGCTGTGGGCGTATGCGCGTGACCTGTTCCAAACGCCGGGTTTCGGCGACACCGTCGACTTCGTCCAAATCAAACAGCACTACTACATCGTGCATGCCGACATCAATCCCACCCGGATCGTGCCCAAGGGCCCCGAGTTGGCTGGATGGCTGACTCCACACAGCCGAGAAGAGCTGGGCGGCAAGCCCTTCGGTGACGGCAGCCCGCCCGGCCCACCGTTGGAGGATGAACAGGTGCCAAACACCCTCTAACGCCGAGCGTCGAGTTGTTGGGCGAAATCACGCAATTTCACCCAACAACTCGACGCTCGATAGGTCAAATGGGGCATCCGGCAGCGCGCAGCGCCCGAAGTATCCGCGCGATGACCACCGCCGGACGGTAACGCAGCAGATCTGCGCTCACCCGGATGATGATCCATCCGCGGGCCTCTAGTTCGGCAAGACGGTCGATGTCGTAGGTCCGCTGCGCCGGATCAGTCCAGTGGTGGGCGCCGTCGAACTCCACGCCCACCTTCCACTCTTGCCAACCCATGTCGATGCGCGCCAGCACCGTGCCCCATTCGCCGAGCACCTCGATCTGGGTCTGCGGACGCGGCAGGCCGTTCGCCACGGGCAGCAGCCGGGTTTTGGTCTCGTACGGCGATTCGGCACCGCCGTCGATCACCGACAACACCCGGCGCAGCTGCACCAGCCCACGCGCCCCGCGATGACGGTCCGCCAGCGGCTCCACATCGGCCACCTTCAAGCCGGTGGCATGCGCGAGCGCGTCAAGCCGAATTACCGCGGCAGCGAATCCGTTTCGTCGCCCGAGGTCGAATGCCGTACGCGCTGGAGTCGTTAATCGGATACCGTCTCGCACACACCACTCGTCGTCCCACAACGTGTCGCTGTGCAGAACAATGCCGCGCGTCTTGTCGCGGCTTCGTCGATTCAGCTCGGCAGGCAGCCACGCATCGATCCACGCTGTTCGATGCAAGGCTGCGGCGGATAATCCGGCCACGGTTGCGACGCGCCCCGACCACAGCCAGGCCGCGACCGCGCGGGTCACCGGTGTCAGCGGTTGCCCGCGTGGGATGTACACATTCCGGTGCACGCTTTCGAACTCGGTTCGCAGCTGATGCGGTGTGACGATTCCCGCCGCCAGAGCTTCGTTGCCTCGGAAGGGCCAATCCAGGGTTGCCATGCGCAAACGATGCCGGTCGGCACCGACACCTACGGCCGAGCGTCGAGTTGTTGGGCGAAATCACGCAATTTCACCCAACAACTCGACGCTCGGCGTCAAAAGATCAGGCGTACCGACCACTCGGCATGCGGGACATCGTGGAATTCGCCGGCTGGGTCGACCACCAGTGTCATCAACTGGACGACGATGCCGCTCAGCCGGCCGCGTTGCGGGTCGACGGTGGAGATGGTGACCGCCAGCCGGCTGTCCGGCCGGAACACGGTCGTCGTGGTATTGGTCGGATCCTCATACACCCGCAACAGTCGCCAGGGTGCCCGGCCGATCGCCGTCGGAACCGAAAGCTGCACGGGATCGCGGTCATTCACCGGCAACTCGCCTTGTTCGCCTGGCGTCTGACAATCGCTGACGTCGAGCACATTGCAGTACAGGTATGGCCCGACCCGAGTCAGATGACCGTGCGAATACGCGCTGATCTCGGGCCGCGACGGGCCGTGCCCGCGGACCAGCAGCCAGGCGCCGAACCCGGCGCCTGCCGCGGCCAGTACCACCACGACGGCGACCAGCACCGCGACAGGGCGTTTCACTTGCGCAGCACTGCTTCGGCGTCGTCGCGGCGGCGGCCTTGCTGTTCGACCATGACGGGCCGGTTACCCCCGAAGCCCGGTATCAGCGAGTCGCCGTGGAAGCTGAGGATGGTCTGCGCCAGACCGGGGATCAGCAATGCGCCCACGGCGCTGAACCCGACCCACAGCTCGGTGTAGACCAGCACACCCAGCGCGCCGCCGAGCACCCAGGCCAACTGCAGCGTCGACTCCGAGCGTCCGAACGCCGAGGCGCGTGACTCTTCAGGCAGGTCGTCTTGCAATGACGCATCGAGTGCGGCTTTGGCGATCGCACTACACCCGGAGGTGACCAAGGTGGCGATGGTCGCCGCAACGAGGCTGCCCGCGACCGCGGCGGCCAGCGCCGCGGCCGTCACCGCCACCGTGCAACGCACCACCAGCACCGCAGGCCTACCCAATTGCAGGCGTGCGCTGGCGAAGTTGCCCACGAAGTTGCCGATCCCGGCCGCAGCGCCGATCAGCCCCAACATGCCCAACTGCACCCAGCCGCTCACGTCGTGCGCCTTGGCGACGAAGGCGGGATACAGGAACAAGAACCCGACCATGACTTTGATTGTGCAATTGCCCCACAATGAAGTAATGATGTTGCGGCCCAACGGCTGTCGAATCGCTCCGCTGGCCCGGCGCACCTCTTCGGGCCAGTTTCGGCGCGACTGCCGATAGCGATAGGTGGTGGGCACCTCGCCCGCGGTCACCTCGACCCACCGCGGAATCCGCATCGAAAGAAACGCACCGGCGATCGTGACCGCGATGATGACGAACAACGCGCCAGGCAGCGCAAACAGATGGTCGAACACGTACTCCACGCCGGCGGCGATGCCGCCGCCGACAATCGTGCCGCCCAGCAGGCCGAAGGTGGTCAGCCGGGAGTTGACTCGTACCAAGTCGATCGTCGGCGGCATCACCCGCGGCGTCACCGCGCTGCGCAGCACCGAAAACGATTTCGACAGCACCATCATGGCCAGCGCGCACGGATAGAGCACCCAGGACGGGAAGCTGCCGGTGGCGCCGTCGTAGTTGGTGATCAGCACCACGGCCAGTGCGGTACGCAGCACGAACGACAGCGCCAGCGCAACGCGGCGGCCGTGCTGAAGCCGGTCCAGCGCCGGACCGATCAGCGGGGCGATCACCGCGAACGGCGCGATCGTGATGAGCAGGTACAGCGCGACTCTGTCCTTGCTTTCGCCGGTGGCCGCCGCGAAGAACAGGGTGTTGGCCAGCGCCACGGCCATCGCGGAGTCGACTGCGAAATTTGCCACCACCGGCCAGGTCAACGCGGTCAAACCGGACTTGTCGGCGCCGTCTGCGGTCGCGGCCCGCTGCACCAAACCGTACATCCGCGAACCCATTTCGCGGCTGCGCTGCGCTGCCGCGCGGGTGACGGTGACCCGCTCGGCGGTGGGAACGGTACGCGGCGTCTCACTGCGACGGCTGGATTCGGGCTGACGATCCAGCGGCGGGAGGTAGCGGTTGGCGCTGGGCATCGTGGCGCGCGGCGTGCGCGGTCGACCGTAACCCGGGTCGGCCGCCGGATAGTTGGCCATCCCGGGATGCTCGGTGGGGTGATCACGCCGCCGTTGCGCCACGAATCAATTCTCACTCATCGCCGATGATCGAGCGCGTAGGCGACCGGTGTGGCTGGCCGCCACGGACCTGCGGCAGTATTGAAGAAGTATGGAGACAGCGGACAGCGTGACCGGGCCCACAGGGGAATCGGCGGCGACGGCAACGGCCGAGTGGCCGGCAGAGTTGGCCGCCGTCCTCACCGGTGCGGTCGAGCAGGCTCGGACGGCCATAATCGAGTTCAGCGATGCCGACGTGGTCGGGGAATACCTGGGCGTCGGCTACGAGGGCCCAACCGCTGCCACTCACCGGTTTCTGGCCCACATGCCCGGCTATCAAGGGTGGCAGTGGGCCGTCGTCGTCGCTGCCTACCCCGGCGCCGACCACGCCACCGTCAGCGAGGTCGTGCTGGTTCCGGGCCCGACGGCGCTGCTGGCACCGGAATGGGTGCCGTGGGATCAACGGGTCCGACCGGGCGACCTGGGTCCCGGAGATCTCCTCGCACCGCTGCCCGATGATCCGCGGCTGGTGCCGGGCTACCTGGCCAGCGGCGACCCGCAGGTCGACGACGTCGCCGCCGAGGTGGGATTCGGGCGGCGGCGCGTGATGAGTGCCTGGGGCCGTTCGCAGGCGGCCGGCCGCTGGCACGACGGCGACTACGGCCCCAGTTCGCCGATGGCGCGCTCCACCAAACGCGTGTGCCGCGACTGTGGCTTCTTCTTGCCCTTGGCGGGGTCGCTGGGCGCGATGTTCGGCGTTTGCGGCAACGAGATGTCGGCCGATGGTCACGTCGTCGACCACGAGTACGGGTGCGGCGCGCATTCCGACACACCGGCGCCGGCCGGCAGCGGCTCGCCGGCATACGAGCCCTACGACGACGGGGTGCTCGACGTCGCCGAGAAACCCGCCGACGAACCTGCGGAGTCTTAGCCGTTCTCGGCGGCGGCTTTGATGTTGGCCAGCGAGACGTTCATTCCCTCGACCAGTTCCCGATCGAAGTTGTCCGACCCACCCATCAGTGCGTTCACCGTCAAGGTGGAGATTGCCTTGACCCCGTTTTCGGCGTGCCGGCTCTCGACCAGCCGGGTGCCCTCGGGGATCGACTGCAACTCGTAGCTCCAAATGGTGCCGTTGGCGTTGACCTTGAACGCCAGCTTCTGCTCGGGGATGACCTCGGTGACGGTGCACGTCGTCGGCCAGAACAGGCGGTTGCGGCGGTTGAGGTTGAGGGTCCGGGTGCCCTGACGTAGCGGGCCGAGCGGCTTCATCCAGCGGCACTGCGGACTCCACTGCGGCATCCGGCGGAAATCCGACACCAACGACCAGACTTTGGCCACGGGTGCCTTGATGTCGATTTCTGCTTGCAATAGCGGCGCTGCCATTGAACTGTCCCTCCTGCTAGTGGTCTTCGGTCGTTGGGTGAAAGCCACGCTGGGTCTGATTGAGCTGGGATGCGAACCCGATCTGTGCGCCGCGCGCGCCGCGGCGAGCAGCGTCTCGCTGCCAGAGGAAGATCGCGGTGCCCAGCAGTCCGACGCCCAGCCCCGCCAGCGTCACCGGTCGCCAACTTTCCAGGCTCGGCACGACGAACGCGGCCGCCGCGGCGATCAGCCAGGCCAGCGCGCCCGCCGCGATCACGGGCCACACTTCCAGCAGCGCAACCGGCAGACGTGGCGGTTTGGGGCTTTGCCTCGGCTCGACGGACATCGAGATCACGCTAGCCCGGCGGCAAGCGGGCCATCAAACCGAGCCCGGCGCCGCACGTGTCGGTGATTCGCTGTTTACGAACGGACGTTGTGTCGTAACCTTCGCGCTGTGATCAACGGCGATACGCGGCTGGCCAGCGACTTGTCGTTGGCAGTCATGCGGCTGGCCCGGCAACTCCGATTTCGGCGCCCGCAGTCCCCGGTATCGCTGTCGCAGCTGTCGGCGTTGTCGACGCTGGCCAAAGACGGTCCGATGACGCCCGGTGCCTTGGCCTGTCGTGAACGCGTTCGGCCACCCTCGATGACCCGGGTAATCGCGTCGCTGGCCGATCTGGGGTTCGTCGACCGCGTCGCGCATCCCGACGACGGTCGGCAGGTGCTGGTCTCGGTGTCTGACGCCGGCAGTGAGCTGCTGGAGGCCGAATATCGGGCCAGCCAGGAGTGGCTCGCTCAGCGGCTGGCGGGACTGGACCGGGCCGAACGGGACACGTTGCGCAATGCCGCAGACCTCATTTTGGCCCTGGTCGACGAAAGTCCGTGAGCACAGACCACGTCGTCGTCTGCGATATCGACGATCCCGGCGACCCGCGGCTGGACAACTTCCGGGATTTGAACAGCATCGATCGTCGCCCCGACCTTCCGACCGGCAAGGGTCTGGTCATCGCCGAGGGTGTGCTGGTGGTGCAGCGCATGTTGGCGTCCCGGTTTGCGCCGCTGGCGTTTCTGGGCACCGATCGCAGGCTCGCCGAGCTCCGCTCCGACCTGGCCGGCAACACCGCCCCGTACTATCGGGTCCGCGCGGAAGTGATGGCACAAGTGGTCGGGTTTCATCTCAACCGCGGCGTGCTGGCCGCCGCGCGTCGGGTGCCGGATCCGAGTGTCGCGCAGGTGATCGACGAAGCGCGGACCGTCGCGGTGCTCGAAGGCGTCAACGATCACGAGAACCTGGGTGCTATCTTTCGCAACGCGGCCGGCCTCGGCGTGGACGCGGTGGTGTTCGGTGCGGGATGCGCCGATCCGCTGTACCGGCGCGCCGTGCGGGTGTCCATGGGTCACGCGCTGTTAGTGCCGTACGCCCGGGCGGTCGAGTGGCCTGATGACCTAAACATTCTGCGGCAGAAGGGATTTCGACTGCTTGCCATGACCCCGGGCTGCGATACCAAGACGCTGGCCGCGGCGATGCGCACGGTGCGTGACGACCCGGTGGCAGTGCTGGTGGGCGCCGAGGGACACGGACTGAGTCGTGCTGCGATGCAAGCAAGCGATTTACGGGTGCGCATTCCGATGTCGCGCGGCACCGACTCGCTCAACGTGGCTACCGCTGCGGCACTCGCCTTCTACGAACGCGCACGCGAGCAGCCAGGTTAAGCTCGGCTGGTGTCTGACGAAACCACGCCGTGGGCAACAGGTTTGACGGTGGCCGGGTTCGTCGCCGCAGTGATTGCCGTCGCGATCGTGGTGCTCAGCTTGGGGCTGGTTCGCGTGCATCCGGTACTGGCGGTCGGGCTCAACGTGGTCGCGGTCGGCGGTCTAGCGCCCACTCTGTGGGGGTGGCGCCGCACGCCAGTGTTGCGCTGGTTCGTGTTGGGCGCCGGAGTGGGTGTCACGGGCGCGTGGCTGGCCCTGCTGACGCTGGCGATGCTGGGGACGTAGCGCAGATCAGCGTTGTCCGCCGGAGCGGACCCCCAGCAACACGTCCTCCCACGCCGGGACCGGCGGCTTGCCGCGACGCCCGCGCGCCGGCTCGCTCGGGGGGTCCGGTGCAGCGTCTTGCGCGGTCGGCGGTTCCGGTTCGTCGAAGTCCAACTGGGCGACCGGTGCCAGCGGCCGCAGGGGGCGATCGAAGTCGGGGTCAATCAGCTCATTGGCCGGGTCGTCGATCGCGGTGACCGTCCCGCCATGCGCACCGGGGACGAACCGGAAATGCGCCAGGTTATCCGAGCGTCCGGCCTTCCAACCCAACTGCACCGTCCAGCGTCCATCCTCGTTGCGCCAGGCATCCCACGTGGTGGCATCCGGGTTGAGGCCCCGCGCCACCAGCGCGGCGGTGATGGTTTCCAGCAGAGTCAGCACGGCGGGACCGTCGGCCAGGACGGGATGTGCGGCGGTCGCCAGCTCAGCGGCGCGCGAACGTTCCAGCAGCACCGGGTGAGCGAACCGCTCGACCCGCGCGACGTCCACCCCGGCAGCCGCGGCCACCTGCTCGACAGACGCGCCGGCGCGGATCCGGGCCTGAATCTCCTTGGGACGCAGCATGCTGGTGACCTCGATCTCGATCTGAGTTTGGCCCACCCGTGCCCCGTCACCGCGCACTGCGGCCCGCAACCGGTCGTCGAGCCGCAGGGTGAACTTGTCGGCCGGATTGTCGCTCTCGCAGATGATGTGGTTGCCATCGACGTCGAGTCCGACAACTTTGAGTTCCCGCATGGCGACCTCCTCCGAGCCGTTGCATCCGACCCGATTGGTGCGCACTTTAGTGCAGCGACCGACCGTTACCGTTGTGACACGCCGCCCGGCTCAGAGCCGTTCGACGACCCAGTCGACGCATTCGGTGAGAGCGCTGACGTCGTCGGGCTCCACGGCGGGGAACATCGCGACGCGCAACTGGTTGCGCCCCAATTTGCGGTACGGCTCGGTGTCGACGATGCCGTTGGCCCGCAGCACCTTGGCGACCGCGGCTGCATCCACGTCGTCGTTGAAGTCGATGGTGCCGACCACCTGTGAACGCAGGCCGGGGTCGGCGACGAACGGCGTGGTGTAGGGCCGCTGCTGAGCCCAGTCATACAGCCGCTGCGACGAATCGGCGGTGCGCTTGACCGCCCAGTCCAGCCCGCCCTGGCCCAACAGCCAGTCGATCTGCTCGGCCAACAGCACCAGTGTCCCGATGGCGGGGGTGTTGTAGGTCTGGTTCTTCAGGCTGTTCTCCACCGCGATCGGCAGCGACAGGAAGTCGGGCACCCACCGTCCGGATGCCGCGATGGCCTCGATGCGGGCTAGCGCCGCCGGGCTCAGAATCGCCAGCCACAAACCACCATCGCTGGCGAAGTTCTTCTGCGGCGCGAAGTAGTAGGCGTCGGTCTCGGTGATGTCCACCGGCAGCCCGCCGGCCCCGGAGGTGGCGTCGATGACCACCAGCGCGTCACCCGAGTCGGCGGGGCGCCGCACGGGCACCGCCACGCCCGTCGAGGTCTCGTTGTGGGCCCAGGCGATCACGTCGACCGACGGGTCACTCTGCGGCTCGGGTGCGCTACCGGGCTCGGATTTGACGACGATCGGCTCCCCGACGAACGGATTCTTGGTGACCGCCGAGGCGAACTTCGAGCTGAACTCGCCGTAGGACAGGTGCAGCGACCGCTTGTCGATCAAGCCGAACGCGGCGGCGTCCCAAAACGCGGTCGCGCCGCCGTTGCCCAGGATGACTTCGTAGCCGTCCGGCACCGAGAAGAAGTCGCGCAGCCCGGTACGGACCCGGCCGACCAGATCCTTCACCGGCGCCTGCCGGTGCGAGGTTCCGAAAAGCCCCGCGGCGCTGGTAGTCAGCGCCTGCAGCTGCTCGGGACGTACCTTGGAAGGTCCCGATCCGAACCGACCGTCGCCGGGTTTGATGCTGTCGGGGATCGTCAATGCCTCAGCCATGATCACCAGGCTAATGACCCCCATGGTGTGAGCCAGACCACATCATGGTCGTCGTTCGCTGCTACACCACAGTGTTCGCACGGGTCTGGAAAGTTTGCGATACCTGCGGTACTGTCTAGACATTAGACGTCTAAATGTAAACCGCATCAGGAGACCGGGAATGGCTCAGAAGATGGCTCGGACGAAGATGGTACGGCGCTGGCGCCGCAACATGGATGTCCAGGACGACCAGCAGTACGTGGACATGCTGAACACGTTGTCCGAGGGGTCGGTGCGGCGCAACTTCAACCCGTACACCGACATCGACTGGAAGTCACCCGAGTTCGCAGTCACCGACAACGACCCGCGTTGGAAACTGCCGGCGACCGATCCGTTGGGCCGCCACCCCTGGTACCAGGCGCAGTCCGACGAACGCCAGATTCAGATCGGCATGTGGCGGCAGGCGAACGTCGCCAAGGTCGGCTTGCACTTCGAGTCGATCCTGATTCGCGGCCTGATGGAATACGCCTTCTGGGTGCCCAACGGCTCACCGGAGTATCGGTACTGCCTGCACGAGGCCGTCGAAGAGTGCAACCACACCATGATGTTCCAGGAGATGGTGAACCACATCGGGGCCGACGTGCCCGGCATGCCACGGCTGCTGAAATGGGTTCAGCCGTTGATCCCGTTGGTCGCCGGCCCACTGCCGATCCCGTTCTGGTTCGGCATCCTCGCGGGTGAGGAGCCCATCGACCACACGCAGAAGAACGTGCTGCGCGAGGGCAAAGAGCTGCACCCGATCATGGAACGGGTGATGGCCATTCACGTCGCCGAAGAGGCGCGCCACATCTCGTTTGCCCACGAGTACCTACGCAAGCGTGTCCCGGACCTGCCGCGCCGCAAGCGGTTCTGGCTGTCACTGTTTGTTCCCGTGACCATGCGGATCCTGTGCTCGGCAATCGTGGTGCCCCCGAAGGCCTTCTGGCGTGAGTTCGATATTCCTCGTCAGGTGCGCAAGGACGTGTTCTTCCGCTCGCCGGAGTCGCAGCAGATGCTCCGCGACATGTTCGGCGATGTGCGGATGCTGTGTCACGACACCGGGTTGATGAACCCGGTCGCCAAGTTGATATGGCGGATCTGCAAGATCAACGGTAAGCCGTCGCGTTACCGCAGCGAGCCAGCGCGCCAGCATTTGGCCGCGGTGCCGGCTGCCTGACAGTCCCGGTTGTTTCATGCCGCACGTTATTACCCAGTCGTGCTGCAACGACGGGTCCTGTGTCTTCGCTTGTCCGGTGAACTGCATTCACCCCACACCGGACGAGCCGGGTTTCGCCACCTCCGAGATGCTCTACATCGACCCGGTGGCCTGCGTGGACTGCGGAGCCTGCGTGAGCGCCTGCCCGGTGGGAGCCATTGCGCCCGATACCCGGCTGGAGCCCAAGCAACTGCCGTTCGTCGAGATCAACTCGTCGTTTTATCCGGATCGGCCCGCTGATGTGAAGCTGCCGCCGACCTCCAAGCTGGCCCCGGTTATTCCGGCATCGGAGGTGCATGCCCGGGGCTGCCCGCTGACCGTGGCGATCGTCGGCTCCGGGCCGGCAGCGATGTACGCCGCCGACGAGCTGCTCACTCAGCCCAACGTGCGGGTCAACGTCTTCGAAAAGCTGCCCACCCCTTATGGATTGGTTCGCGCCGGGGTGGCGCCGGATCATCAAAACACCAAACGGGTGACTCGGCTGTTCGATCAGGTCGCCGACCGTCGGGGCTTTCAGTTCTTTCTCAACGTGGAAGTCGGTAAGCATGTGAGCCACGCGGATCTGCTGGCTCATCACCACGCCGTGGTGTATGCCGTTGGCGCGCCCAATGACCGACGCCTCGAGATCGACGGGATGGGCCTTCCGGGCACCGGCACCGCGACGGAGATGGTGGCGTGGTACAACGGTCATCCCGATTTCACTGATCTGCCAGTCGATTTGAGCCATGAGCGAGTGGTCATCGTCGGCAACGGCAATGTTGCGCTCGATGTTGCCCGCGTTCTCACGGCCGATCCCGATCAGCTGGCGAGCACCGATATCTCCGACCACGCGTTGGACGTGCTCCGCGCGTCGCGGGTACAGGAGGTGGTGATCGCTGCCCGGCGCGGACCCGCACAGTCGGCGTTCACGCTGCCGGAGCTGATCGGGTTGACCACCAGTGCCGACGTGGTGCTCGACGCTGCCGACCACGAGCTGGTGCGCCGCGACCTTGCGAGCGCCTCCGACAGATTGACCCGGCAGAAGCTGGACATCCTCAGCAAGCTCGGCGACGCCTCGGCGGTGCCGTCGAGACCGCGGATCCGGCTGGCCTATCAGCTCACCCCCGCGCGTGTCCTCGGCGAGCAGCGCGCCAGCGGGATGGAGTTCACGGTCACCGGCACCGATGAGGTGCGCCAGTTGGACGCTGGACTGCTTTTGACGTCAATCGGCTACCACGGCAATGCGATTCGTGATCTGCCGTTCGACGATGCCGCTGGGGTAGTGCCGAACGAGGAGGGCCGCGTCGTCGATCCGGACTCGGGGCAACCGGTGACCGGCGCGTACGTGGCCGGCTGGATCAAGCGCGGACCGACCGGGTTCATCGGCACCAACAAGTCCTGCTCCCTGCACACCGTGCAGGCGTTGGTCGCCGACTTCAACGACGGGCTGCTCGCCGATCCGCAAGCCGGGCCGCGGGCATTGGCCCGGTTGGTACACGCGCGTCGGCCCGAGGTTATCGACGCCGCCGGTTGGCACGCGATCGACACCGCTGAGATTGCGCGCGGCGCCGCCGATGACCGGCCCCGGGACAAGTTCACTGCGGTCGACGACATGCTGGCGATCGCGGCCACCGCGCCCAGGCCGTCGGTGGGCCGACGACTGTTCCATGCGCTGGTGGACCGAATCTCCTAGGCGCCACGGTCATCGCGGCGGACTAGGAGGCCTTGTGAACCTGGTCCCAGCCCTCCACGGATTCGGGGCTCCGCGGCTCCGGGCCGACATAGATGGCCGACGGGCGGACCAGCTTGCCCAGCTTCTTCTGCTCGAGAATGTGAGCACACCACCCGGCGGTGCGGCCGCAGGTGAACATCGCCGGCATCATGTTGGCCGGCACGCGGGCGAAGTCCAGGATCACTGCGGCCCAGAATTCGACGTTGGTCTCGATCGCGCGATCCGGCCGCCGCTCGCGCAGTTCGGACAAGGCCGCCTGCTCGACCGCTAGCGCCACCTCGTAGCGCGGCGCGCCCAATCGCTTGGCGGTGGCGCGCAACACCCGGGCGCGCGGATCCTCCGCACGGTAGACCCGGTGACCGAATCCCATCAGCTTCTCGCCGCGGTCCAAGATGCCCTTGACCAGACCACGCGCATCGTCGGTGCGCTCGACCTCTTCGAGCATCGGCAGCACCCGGGCCGGCGCACCGCCGTGCAACGGGCCGCTCATCGCCCCGATCGCTCCTGACAGCGCGGCGGCCACGTCGGCACCGGTCGAGGCGATCACCCGCGCGGTGAACGTCGAGGCGTTCATGCCGTGCTCGGCGGCCGACACCCAGTAGGCGTCGATGGCCTCGACGTGCCGCGGGTCTGGCTCGCCCTGCCATCGAGTCATGAAACGCGCTGTGACCGTGCGACATTCGTCGATCACACGCTGGGGCACCGCGGGCTGGTAGATGCCGCGCGCCGATTGGGCCACGTAGGACAGCGCCATCACCGACGCCCGCGCCAGCTGAGCGCGGGCGGTCTCGTCGTCGATGTCCAGCAGGGGCTGGTATCCCCAGATCGGTGCCAGCATCGCCAGGCCCGCCTGCACGTCGACCCGCACGTCGCCGGTGTGGATCGGCAGCGGGAACGGTTCGGCCGGCGGCAAACCGTGACCGAATTTTCCGTCGACCAGCAGCGCCCACGCGTCACCGAAGGTGACCTGTTGGCTGACCAAATCCTCGATATCCACGCCGCGATAGCGCAGCGCGCCGCCGTCCTTGTCCGGTTCGGCAATCTCGGTAGTGAATGCCACCACACCATCGAGGCCGGCAACGAAATTCTCCGGGACCACAGTCATAGGTAAATTCTCGCACCCCGCTTCGGGACCGTTGCTACCGGCCGGTAATCAACGGGCGGTGACCCGGGCGGTAGCGTTGACCGGTGGCAGGTCTAGACAACGAGCACCTGGCGGCAATGCGAGTGGAATACGGGTCAGAGAAAGACGGCAGCGACGACCTCGACGAGAAATGGCTCGGCGAGGGTTGGCTTGCGTTGTTCTGCAAGTGGATCGACGATGCCGAACGCGCAGGGATTCCCGAGCCCAACGCCATGGTGTTGGCTACCGTCGAGTCCGGGAGGCCGGTGAGCCGGTCGGTGCTGTGCAAGCATGTCGACGAGGACGGCCTGACCTTCTACACCAACTACGACTCGGCCAAAGGCGTCGAACTTGCCGCCACGCCGTACGCGTCGGCGACTTTTCCGTGGTATCAGCTGGGCCGGCAATTCCACATCCGCGGCCCGGTCACCAAAGTGGATCCGCAGACTACTGAAGACTACTGGTCGAAACGGCCCCGCGGTTCGCAGCTGGGCGCGTGGGCGTCGCAGCAGTCCCGGCCCATCGCGTCGCGTGCCGCGCTGCTCGATCAGCTCGCCGAGGTGACCGTGCGCTTCGCCGACACCGAGCACATCCCAGTCCCGCCCACCTGGGGCGGCTACCGCATCGCACCCGACGTAGTGGAATTCTGGCAGGGCCGAGAAAACCGGGTACACAACCGAATTCGCGTGACCGGCGATCGTATCGAGCGCCTGCAGCCGTAAGCCCGACGACGATGCAGAGCGCGCAGCGCGATGAGGAGGAGTCGGGCCATTAGACCGCGCGGGCTCATCGCCGACACCACACCGCTGCGGACCGCAGACTTTCGCCGGCTGTGGCTGTCGGGCATCCTCACCGCCATCGGCGCGAACCTGACGATCTTCGCGGTGCCGGTGCAAATCTATGCGCTTACCCGCAATTCGGCATATGTCGGGCTTTCCGGAATTTTCGCATTGGTCCCGCTGATCGTGTTCGGTCTGCTGGGCGGGGCCTGGGCCGACGCGATGGACCGGCGGATCCTGCTGATCATCGCCTCATGGGGGCTGGCGGTGTCGTCGCTGCTGCTGTGGCTGCAAGCTGCGCTGTCGGTCGACGACGTGTGGGTGGTGCTGAGTCTGTTGGCGGTGCAGCAAGCGTTCTATGCGGTCAATTCGCCGACCCGCTCGGCGGCTATTCCGCGAATGCTGCCCGGCCACCTGTTGCCGGCCGCCAATTCGCTGAACATGACGGTGACGTCGTTCGGCGTCATCGTCGGGCCGCTGTTGGCCGGATTGATGCTGAACTGGGTCGACCTGTCGACGTTGTATCTGATTGACACGCTGGCCTGTTTAGCGCCCATCTGGGCGACGTTTCGGCTGACGCCGATGCCGGTCATCGAACCGCGAGCCGCCTCGTCGCGGTGGGGTTTCCGCGCCGTGTTGGCCGGGTTTGCCTACCTCGCCGGCAACACCGTGGTGCTGATGTCGTTCGTGGTGGACCTGATCGCGATGATCCTGGGCATGCCGCGGGCGTTGTTCCCGCAGATGGCCCACGAAAGCTTTGGCGGACCGGTCGAGGGCGGAACCGCGATGGCGTTGTTGGCGCGATGGGTGTCGGCGCGGTCGCAGGCGGTGTGTTCTCCGGCTGGTTGCCGCGCGTCGGGCGCCAAGGCCTGGTGACCGTCGCCGCGATCGCGGTATGGGGGGTGGCGATGGTCGGCTTCGGAGTGGTCAGCGGCGCGGCGCACGGCCGGGCCGGGGCGCTGTTGTGGGCGGCGTTGGCGTTTCTGGCGCTCGGCGGTGCCGCGGATATGGTGTCGGCCGCCTTCCGTTCGACGATCCTGCAGGAGGCCGCCTCCGACGACCTGCGGGGGCGCCTGCAGGGAGTGTTCATCGTCGTGGTCGCGGGCGGGCCCAGATTGGCCGATGCTGTGCACGGCGCCGCGGCGGAAGTGATCGGGACATCGGCCACCGCCGCGGGCGGAGGCGTGCTGGTCGTCGCGGGTATCGTGGTCGCCGCGTTGGCCGCCCCGGCGTTCGTCCGCTACCGCGCACCGAGAGCGGCGATGCGCCGAGGCTCTACCTGACCATCAGCCTGTCGCGCACTCCGCCCCCGGGCGGGCGCGCCGTCGCAATAACGACTACCTTCAGCTATACGCAACCTAGGCAGCATCAGAAACGCGCAAAGGGGTTCTTGTGGCCGCAACCGACGACACCGCCACTCTTCGGTACCCGGGTGGTGAGTTGGACCTGGAGATCACACACGCCACCGAGGGGGCCGACGGTATTGCGCTCGGCTCGCTGCTGGCCAAGACCGGGTACACCACTTTCGACAGTGGCTTCATGAACACCGCGTCCACCAAGAGCGCGATCACCTACATCGACGGCGAGGCCGGCATCCTGCGCTACCGCGGCTACCCGATCGAGCAGCTCGCCGAGAAGTCGACGTTCATCGAGGTCAGTTATCTGCTGATTTACGGGGAGTTGCCGACCAAGGACGAACTGGACGAGTTCACCCGTCGTATCCAGCGGCACACCATGCTGCACGAGGACCTGAAGCGGTTCTTCGACGGCTTCCCGCCCAACGCGCACCCGATGCCGGTGCTCTCCAGTGTGGTCAACGCGCTCTCGGCCTACTACCCGGATTCGCTGGACCCGATGGACGGCGACCAGGTGGAGGTCTCCACGATCCGGTTGCTGGCCAAGCTGCCGACCATCGCCGCCTACGCGTTCAAGAAGTCGGTCGGCCAGCCGTTCCTCTACCCGGACAACTCGCTGACGCTGGTGGAGAACTTCCTGCGGATGACGTTCGGGTTGCCCGCCGAGCCCTATCACCCCGACCCGGAGATCGTTCGGGCACTGGACATGCTGTTCATCCTGCACGCCGATCACGAGCAGAACTGTTCGACGTCGACGGTGCGGTTGGTGGGCTCGTCGCGGGCCAACCTGTTCACCTCGATCTCGGGTGGCATCAATGCGTTGTGGGGGCCGCTGCACGGCGGCGCCAACCAGGCGGTGCTGGAGATGCTCGAGCAGATCCGCGAAAGCGACGACAATGTCGGCGAGTTCGTCCGCAAGGTCAAGAACCGCGAAGAAGGCGTGAAGCTGATGGGCTTCGGCCACCGCGTCTACAAGAACTACGACCCGCGGGCGCGCATCGTCAAGGAACAGGCCGACAAGATCCTCGCCAAGCTCGGCGGTGACGACGACCTGCTGAACATCGCCAAGGAACTCGAAGAGGCCGCCCTGACCGACGACTACTTCGTCGAGCGCAAGCTGTACCCCAACGTCGACTTCTACACCGGGCTGATCTATCGGGCGCTGGGCTTCCCGACGCGGATGTTCACCGTGCTGTTCGCGCTCGGGCGGCTGCCGGGCTGGATCGCGCACTGGCGCGAGATGCACGACGAGGGCGATTCCAAGATCGGTCGGCCACGCCAGATCTACACCGGCTACACCGAGCGGAACTACGCCACGATCGACGCGCGGTAGCTAACCGGCCGCCCAGGCTCCGAGGCTATGGTGGCCCGGTGACACAGAAACCAGAGATCGAATTCCCGACCGGTCCTGCGCCTGCTGACTTGGTCATCCAAGACCTTGTGGTCGGCGACGGGCCCGAAGCCGTCCCGGGCGGCACCGTCGAGGTCCACTACGTGGGGGTGGAGTACGACACCGGTGAGGAATTCGACAGTTCGTGGAGTCGCGGCGAGCCGATCGAATTTCCGCTGCGTGGCCTCATCCAGGGCTGGCAGGACGGCATTCCTGGAATGAGGGTGGGCGGTCGGCGCCAACTGGTCATCCCACCTGCACAGGCCTACGGCCCGGCCGGCTCGGGACACCAGTTATCCGGCAAGACGCTGATCTTTGTCATCGACCTACTCGCCACCCGATAGCCCGCAGGCTTAGGCTTCAATCGCCCGAACAAGAACTCGACCGTGGAGGGCCGATGGCGGATTCCGGCGAAGCATCCGAAACCACCGAGTGGCGGCGGGCTTCGAAGTTCTACCGACGATCCCCTGGCGTCCCGTGGCTGATCGGGTTGGTCGTTATTCCGCTGCTGTTGGGAGTGATCGGCTACGGCTTGCTGGATCGAACGCGTTCGGAGACCAATGAGTCGCCCGGAGCGCTGCCGACGCTGAGCCCGCCGTCGCAGCCGGGGGCGTTGCCGAATACCCCGACCATTCCGCCGATATCGTTGGCACCGGTGTCGGTCATCCGGACGGGCAACGACATCACGCTCCGCGGGGAATTTCCCGACGCCAAAGCCAAGGCGGCCCTGCTGGACGCGGTGATCGCATCGGTCGGTTCGAACGCCAACGTGATCGACTACCTCGGCATCAACCCGGACGTCAACTCGCTCGATTTCTCGGACGCGGGGCCGGTTTTCAACGCCGCAGCGGCGATTCCCGATTTCAGCCTGTCCGTCGAGGGTGACACCATCACGCTGACCGGGACCGCGGCGTCGGCCGATCAGGAGGATGCGGTCGAGCAGGCCGCCGAGGACGCCTGGCCCAACCTGAATCTCGTCAATGAGATGGAGACCAGCGGTCCCGTCATGCCGACCGGACCGCGCTGAGATCGCGGCCGCTGAGGAGAACCCGATATGGACTTCGTCATCCAATGGCTTTGGTATCTATTGGCTTTCGTGGTGGGTTCCGGGGTCGCCTGGGTGATCACCGTGGTGACTGTCCGGCACACCAGCGAAGAGCAGGCCCTCGCCGAGATGCCCGGTTCGCGGGAGATAGGAGCGTCATGACTGACCCGAACTGGTGGTTGATGGTGCTGGCTTTCGCGCTCGGGCTGGCGCTCACCTTCGCGCTGATGATTCGCCGGGTCAAACGTGAAGTGCCCGTTGGGTCTTCGGTTGTCGCTGAGGACGACGCCACGACGGACGGCACTGACGGCTGATCCGCAAGTCAGGGTCAGCGTGGCGGGGGGAGTCGCAGCAGTAGCCGCGCCCCGCCTAACGGGCTGTTCTCCAGAGACGCTGTCCCGCCGTGCAGTTGAGCCTGCTGAGCCACCAGCGCCAGACCCAGACCCGAGCCCGAATGCGACGCCGTCGAGCCGCGCGAGAAGCGCTCGAACACCACTTGCCGTTCCTCTTCGGGTACTCCGCTGCCGTTGTCGTCGACGGTGATCTCAACCCCCGCTCGCGAGCTGACCGCTGACAGCTGAACCCGGCTGGCGCCGCCGTGTTTGACGGCGTTGGCAATCGCGTTGTCGACGGCCAGTCGCAACCCGGCCGGCAGCCCCACGATGATGCACGTCGGCGACGGGACCAGGGAGACGTCGAGATCGGGGTAGACCCGCATGGCGTCGTGGGCGGCGCGATCCAGCAGCTCGGTGATGTCGACCGGCACATGATCGTCCGATGTCGACAACTCACCTTGGGCTAGCCGCTCCAATGCGCTCAGGGTGGCTTCGATGCGCGACTGTGTGCGGATCACGTCGTTGAGCACTTCCTTGCGCTGATCGTCGGGCAGATCCAGGGTGGACAGCACTTCGAGGTTGGTGCGCATTGCGGTTAGCGGGGTGCGTAATTCATGCGACGACACCGCCGCGAAGTCGCGGGCCGACGCGAGTGCGTCTTTGGTGCGGTCCTGCTCGTTCCAGATTCGCTGCAGCATGCCGCGCATCGCCTCGGCGATTTCCACCGCCTCGGTCGCGCCGCGAACTTTCACCTGCGGCGCTTCGTCGCCGGCGTCGATCGCCCGGGTCTGCTGGGCCAGCCGTTTGAACGGCCGCACCGCGAATGCGGCCAGCAGCCAAGCGAATACCGCCGCGGCGCCAATCGCCAAGCCACAGATCAGAATCACTCGCCGATGCCGGTTGTTGGTGCGCAGGATGGTGTCGTCGTAGGTGGCACCCACCTCCACCGAAATCGGTTGCGGCGCCGGGATTTCAACGGTGCGCACGCGGTAGCGGACTCCGTCGACGTAGGTGTCGGCATAACCGACGGGCAGCTCCGGCAGCGTGACGTTTGCGTTGGACGTCACCTGAGTGCCCTTGCGCACGGTAATGACCGTGTTCTGGTCGTTCGGCGATCGGGGAATCTCGTCGAGGCCGCGGGGCAGGAAGGGAATTGCGAAACCTGCCGCCTCGTCGAGTCGGCGGTCCAGCCGCTCTTTGCTGTCGCCGGTGATGCCGACCCATACCACGGTGCCGACGATGAGCACCGGAATCGCGGCGCCGATCGCGGTCGCGATCACCACCCGGGTACGTAGCGAGGGCGTACGGGTCAGGATCCGGGACAAGAAGTTCATGGCCGCATGGTCACTGCATACGCAGTACGAATCCCACTCCACGCACAGTGTGCAGCAGCCGCGGGCCACCGCCGGCCTCCAGTTTGCGCCGCAGGTAGCCGATGAACACGTCGACCACGTTGGTGTCCGCGGCGAAGTCGTAGCCCCACACCAGCTCCAGCAGCTGAGCGCGCGACAGCACCGCGGTCTTGTGCTCGGCCAGCACTGCAAGCAGGTCGAATTCGCGCTTGGTCAGGTCGACGTCGACACCGTTGACTCGGGCCCGGCGGCCGGGAATGTCTACCTCCAGCGGGCCTACCGTGATGGTCTCCGACGACGACGTCGCGGTGGATCCGCGCCGACGCAGCAGCGCTTTGACCCGCGCCACCAGTTCCGCCAGCACGAACGGCTTGACCAGGTAATCGTCGGCGCCGGCCTCCAGACCCATCACCCGGTCGTCGACCGAGCTGCGTGCCGACAGCACGCAGACCGGCACGTCGTTGTCCATGGCGCGCAGCGCGGTGACCACGCTGACGCCGTCCAGCACGGGCATGTTGATGTCGAGCACGATCGCGTCCGGCCGGGTCTCGGTGGCACTGCGCAGCGCCTCGGCGCCGTCGACGGCGGTCGACACTTCGAAACCAGACAACCGAAGGCCACGTTCCAGCGAGGCCAGCACGTCGGAGTCGTCGTCGACGACCAAAACCCGGGGTGAGGTCGCAGCAGTGTCCATGCGCCCATCTTGCCTGATCGAGAGGCTTGGCTGTGGGAGGAGGCGGCCGGGTCGCCGGTCAATCACATGGCCACCATCAGCCACATCCGTATCTGGCGACAACCATGACGTGCTGCTCGAAAGTGATATCGCATCCGCTATCACGTTCGAGAGGGTGCTCGTCCTGCCGCCAGCGCCCCGAAGGGCGGCTGAGGCCGGTGAGGTTAGTCGCGTGGCATCGGCGGCTCGACAAGCCCGATGCGGCGGTAGCGCTGCAACCGCGCCGCCGTGCGCTTGGCGACCGGCACCCCGCGCAGCGCGTGAAGCTCGGCGGCGATCATGCCGGAGAGGCGCTGGGAGAACTCGACGGGCTCGTCGGCGGCATCTGGGTATTCGGGCACCACCACGTCGACGATCCCCGAGGCCACCAGATCCGCCGACCGGATGCCTTGTGCGGCAGCCAGTTCGGCGGCGTGCGCGGTGTCCCGGAAGACGATCGCGCTGGCGCCCTCCGGCGGCAGCGGCGCCAGCCAGCCGTGGCGGGCGGCCAGGACGCGGTCGGCGGGCACCATCGCCAGCGCCGGGCCGCCGCTGCCCTGCCCCAACAGCACCGACACCGTCGGCGTGTCCAGCGTGACCAGGTCGGATAGACATCGGGCGATCTCCCCGGCCAACCCGCCCTCTTCGGCATCGGCCGACAGCGCGGGTCCGGCAGTGTCGATGATCAACACCAGCGGCAGGCGCAATTCGGCGGCCAGCGCCATGCCCCGGCGAGCCTCCCGCAGCGCCGCCGGCCCCACGATCCCGCCGACCACACGCTGTTGGCCGAGGACCACCGCGGGCTGGCCGGCGAACCGGGCCAGCGCCAACAGCGTGGTCGCCGCCTCGCCGGAGCCCGTGCCGGACAGCAGCACCAGGTCGGTCGCGCCATGCCGCAGCAGGTGCTTGACTCCGGGCCGGTCGGGGCGTCGTGATGCGACCACCGAGACCCACGCGTCGACGTCGGACAGTTCGGTGACCGGCGCCGGTGGCGGCGGCGGCCCGGGCTCGTCGGCGATCACCGTCAACGTGCGGTCCAGCGTTTCTCGCAGCTCCGCTAGCGGTACCACGCCGTCGATCACGCCATGGCGCAGCAGGTTCTCTGCGGTCTGGATACCGGCCGGGAACGGTTCGCCGTAGAGCTGCTCGTAGACGCGTGGACCCAAAAAGCCGACCAAAGCTCCGGGCTGGGCGAGCGTGACATGGCCCAGCGATCCCCATGACGCGAACACCCCGCCGGTTGTCGGATGGCGCAGATACACCAGATAGGGCAGGTTCGCGTGCTTGTGCAGCGTGACGGCCGCCGCGATCTTCACCATCTGCAGGAAGGCGACGGTGCCCTCCTGCATCCGGGTGCCCCCGGAGCTCGGTGAGGCCACCAGCGCCAGCCGCTCGGCGGTCGCACGCTCCACAGCGGCCGTGATTCGTTCGGCCGCGGCGACGCCGATCGAGCCACCCAGGAAGCCGAACTCGCCGACGACCACGGCCACCCGCCGGCCGAACACGCGACCTTCGCCGGTCAGCACCGACTCGTCGCGCCCGGTGGCGGCCCGGGCCTTCGCCAGCTCGCGCGCGTAGGCCTCGTTAGTCGGCACGGCCAGCGGCGTGTCGTCCCAGCTGCGAAAGGATCCGTCGTCGAGCACGGCGTCGCGCAGTTCGACGGTCCCGATCCGGCTCACCCGATAAAGCTAACTACGCTTGCCTGCATGATCGGTGTCACCCACGTCGAACTCGTCATGACCATCGAGTTGCAGCGACCCGAGCGGCGCAACGCGCTGAACTCCCAGCTTGTCGAGGAATTGCGGGAGGCCGTGCTGAAGGCATCGGGCGAGAACGTCCGCGCGATCGTGCTGACCGGGCAGGGCACCGTGTTCTGCGCCGGCGCGGACCTGAGCGGCGACGCGTTCGCCGCCGACTACCCGGACCGGCTCGTCGAGCTGCACAAAGTGTTGGATGCCGCGCCGATGCCGATCATCGGGGCCATCAACGGGCCAGCGATCGGCGCCGGGCTTCAGCTGGCGATGCAATGCGACCTGCGGGTGGTGGCACCCGACGCGTTCTTCCAGTTCCCCACATCGAAATACGGCCTGGCGCTGGATAACTGGAGCATCCGCCGATTGGCATCGCTGGTCGGCCATGGCCGCGCACGGGCGATGCTGCTGTCGGCGGAAAAGTTGACCGCCGACGTCGCCCTTCAGACCGGGATGGCCAACCGGATCGGAACGCTGGCCGAGGCACAAGAGTGGGCCGCCGAAATCGCCGGGCTGGCGCCGCTGGCGCTGCAGCACGCCAAGCGGGTGCTCAATGACGACGGCGCCATCGAAGAGCCGTGGCCCGTGCACAAGGAGCTTTTCGACAAGGCGTGGGGCAGTCAGGACGTGATCGAAGCGCAGGTCGCTCGGGTGGAAAAGCGGTCGCCCAAGTTCCAGGGGGCCTGACGGCATGCTGCGCGGAGCGCTGCGACTGGCCGCCGGCACGGTGACGCTGGCCGGCGGCGGGTGGGTGCTACGCGCGGTGCACGGCGCACCGGCGGCCCTCGGCGCGGGCCCGGCCAAGATTCGTGCGGTAGCCGATCGCTCACCCAATTTCCACGACGGCGTTTTCACCAATCTCGAACCGGCGTCCCTGTTCAGCATGGACCGCGAACAACAGCGACTGGTGCTGCGCGAGGTCCTCGGCGGGCGCGCGGCCTCCCGGCCCTCGGCGCCGATTCCGATGGAATCGCCGCCGGGCTGCGACAGCGGCTCGAACGCTCTCGAGGTGTGCTGGTACGGACACGCCACGGCGATGCTCGATATCGACGGCTACCGCGTGCTGACCGATCCGGTGTGGAGTGAGCGCTGCTCGCCCTCCGATGTGATTGGCCCACAGCGGATGCATCCGCCACCGGGCGAGTTGGACGGACTGCCCGCCGTCGACGCCATTGTGATCAGCCACGACCATTACGACCATCTGGACATCGACACCATCTTTGCGTTGGCCCGCAGCCAACGGGCACCGTTTGTCGTCCCACTCGGGGTCGGCGCACACCTGCGCGAATGGGGAATCCCCGAGCAGCGCATCATCGAACTCGACTGGAACGAACGCACTCAGATCGACGAACTCACGCTGGTGTGCACACCCGCGCGGCATTTCTCCGGCCGGTTTTTGAGCCGCAACACCACCCTGTGGTCGTCTTGGGCGATCATCGGTCCGAACCATCGGGCGTTTTTCGCCGGTGACTCCGGCTACACCAGAAGCTTCGAGCAGATCGGCGCCGACCACGGGCCGTTCGACGTGACGCTGATGCCGGTCGGTGCCTACAACAAGGCCTGGCCGGACATCCACATGAATCCCGAGGAAGCGGTCCGGGCACACCTCGACGTCGGTGGCCGACTGTTGGTGCCGATTCACTGGTGTACCTTCCGGCTGGCGCCGCACCCATGGGCCGAACCGATCGAGCGGCTGCTGGCCGCCGCCGAGGCATCCGACGTACACGTGGTCGTGCCCAAGCCCGGCGAACGTGTGGATCCCGCGCGCCCCGCTGAATTCGAACCATGGTGGCGGCATTAAGTCGATGACCGCCTCGCTGAGCGCTGGCCTGTCCGACGCCGAGGTGGCGCAGCGGGTAGCAGACGGTAAGAGCAACGACATCCCCGCGCGCGCGACGCGCAGCGTGCCAGAAATCATCCGCGCCAACGTCTTCACCCGGATCAACGCGATTTTGAGTGTGCTGTTGGTCATCGTGTTGGCGACCGGTTCGGTGATCAATGGCATGTTCGGGTTGCTCATCGTCGCCAACAGCATCGTCGGCATGGTTCAGGAAATCCGGGCCAAGCAGACGTTGGACAAGCTCGCGATCGTCGGGCAGTCAAAACCGGTGGTGCGCCGGCAATCCGGGATTCGCGAGGTGCTTGCCAACGAGGTGGTGCTCGACGACATCATCGAGCTGGGTCCCGGCGACCAGGTCG
This sequence comes from Mycobacterium kyorinense, assembly GCF_001672775.1. Classification (GTDB taxonomy): domain Bacteria; phylum Actinomycetota; class Actinomycetes; order Mycobacteriales; family Mycobacteriaceae; genus Mycobacterium; species Mycobacterium kyorinense_A. The sequence continues at coordinate 38,442 of NZ_LZKJ01000049.1, forward strand.
TCGTCGACGGTGACCTGGTGGAGGCGGCCAACCTCGAGGTCGACGAGTCGCTGCTCACCGGGGAGGCCGATCCCATCGGCAAGAATGCCGGTGATTCGGTCATGTCCGGCAGTTTCGTCGTCGCCGGGATCGGCGCATACCGCGCCACCAAGGTGGGCCGGGAAGCGTATGCGGCCAGGCTGGCCGAGGAAGCCAGCAAGTTCACGCTGGTGAAATCCGAACTGCGCATCGGTATCAACAAAATCCTGCAGTTCATCACTTACCTGCTGGTGCCCGCCGGTCTGCTGACGATCTACAGCCAACTGTTCACCACGCACGCGGGCTGGCGGGAGTCGGTGCTGCGGATGGTCGGCGCGCTGGTGCCGATGGTGCCCGAAGGCCTGGTGCTGATGACCTCGATTGCGTTCGCGGTCGGCGTCATTCGGCTCGGCCAGCGGCAGTGCCTGGTGCAGGAATTGCCCGCCATCGAGGGTCTGGCCCGAGTCGACGTGGTCTGCGCGGACAAGACCGGCACGCTGACTGAAAGCGGGATGCGGGTCTCGGAGGTCGTCGAGGTCGGCGATTCGAGCCCACACCGCGATGACATCACCGATGCGCTGGCCTCGCTGGCTGTCGCCGACGCCCGGCCGAACGCCAGCATGCAGGCCATCGGCAGCGCCTATAACCGGCCGCCCGGCTGGGTGGCGACCGCGATGGCGCCGTTCAAATCGGCGACCAAGTGGAGCGGCGCCTCCTACCGCGACCACGGCAACTGGGTGATCGGTGCGCCCGATGTGTTGGCCGATCCGACATCGGCGGCCGCCGAGCGGGCCGAACAGATCGGCGCGCGCGGACTGCGCGTCCTGCTGCTGGGATCCAGTGATGTGTCTGTCGAGCATCCCGACGCGCCCGGCCGGGTGACGCCCATCGCGCTGGTCGTTCTCGAGCAGAAGGTGCGTCCGGATGCTCGTAAGACATTGGAATACTTTGCTGCACAGCAGGTCTCGATCAAAGTTATCTCCGGCGACAACGCGGTGTCGGTCGGTGCGATCGCCGACAAGCTTGGCCTGCACGGCGCGACCATGGATGCACGACGACTACCCACCGAGCCGGCCGAGTTGGCCGACACGCTGGATCAGTACACGACCTTCGGTCGGGTGCGCCCCGACCAGAAGCGGGCAATCGTGCATGCGCTGCAGGCGCATGGGCACACGGTGGCGATGACGGGCGACGGAGTCAACGATGTGCTGGCGCTCAAAGACGCCGACATCGGCGTCGCGATGGGATCGGGCAGCCCCGCATCGCGCGCGGTGGCACAGATCGTGTTGCTGGACAACAAATTCGCCACGTTGCCCTACGTCGTCGGCGAGGGCCGCCGGGTGATTGGCAACATCGAGCGGGTCGCGAATCTGTTCTTGACCAAAACGGTGTACTCGGTATTGCTGGCGCTGCTGGTGGGTATTGCCGGGCTGGGTTCGAAGCTGTTCGGCGCCGATCCGTTGCTGTATCCCTTTCAGCCCATCCATGTCACGATCGCGGCCTGGTTCACGATCGGTATTCCGGCGTTCATTCTGTCGCTGGCGCCCAACAACGAGCGCGCCCACCCCGGCTTTGTCCGCAGGGTAATGACGTCCGCGCTGCCCTTCGGGCTCGTCGTCGGCATTGCCACCTTCGTCTCGTATCTGGCGGCCTATCAGGGCCGGGCGGCCAGCCCGGAACAGCAGACCCAAGCGTCGACCGGTGCGCTGATTACGTTGCTGATGACCGCGATCTGGGTGCTCGCCGTGGTGGCGCGCCCGTATCAGTGGTGGCGGTTGGCGCTGGTAAGCGCGTCGGGGCTGGCGTACGCGGTGATTCTCAGTCTGCCGCTGGCACAGGAGAAGTTCCTGCTGGATCCCTCCAACGTGGTTATCACGTCGACGGCAATGGGTATCGGCGTGCTCGGAGCGGCGGCGGTCGAGGCGGTGTGGTGGATTCAAGGCTTTGTTCTGGGCGAACGCCGGCAGTTGTGGCAATAGCGGCAGACGGTAAGAATGGCCGGGCGATAGGCTCTGCAACTGAAGGGAGGGACTCATGGGATTCCTGGACAAGGCCAAGGATCTGCTGTCGCAGAACGCCGACAAAGTCGAGCAGGCGATCGACAAAGCAGGTGACTTCGTCGACACCAAGACTCAAGGCAAGTACAAGGACACCGTCGACAAAGTGCAGGACGCGGCCAAAAAAGCCGTCGACAAGGGCGACCCGCAGAACTAGCCATGGCAAAACTCTCCGGCTCCATCGATGTGCCCCTGCCGCCTGAGCAGGCCTGGACACACGCCTCCGACCTCTCCCGCTTCAAGGAATGGCTGACCATCCACCGGGTCTGGCGCAGCAAACTTCCTGAAACCCTGGAAAAGGGCACGGTCATCGAGTCGATCGTGGAAGTCAAGGGCATGCCCAACCGGATCAAATGGACGATCGTGCATTACAAGCCACCGGAGGCCATGACCCTCAACGGTCAGGGTGTCGGCGGTGTGAAGGTCAAGCTGCTCGCCAAAGTCAAACCCAACGGCGACGGCTCCGTCGTGAGTTTCGATGTGCATCTGGGTGGTCCGGCACTGTTCGGTCCGATCGGCATGGTGGTCGCCGGTGCGCTCAAGGGCGATATCCGCGAGTCATTGCAGAAGTTCGTCACGGTATTCGCCCCGGCGTGAGCCGGATTCGTGACACCGCGATGAGTTTGTGCGGCAGCGGTAGTCGGTATTGGTGAACCCCGTACGGGGCTAGACCGCACCGAAGGAGAACACCGTGCCCATTCGTCACGGCGCGCCGCTGGGCGCGCCCACCTGGATCGACCTGATGTCGTCGGACCTCGACCGTGCCCAAGATTTCTACGGCACGGTGTTCGGCTGGTCCTTCGAATCGGCGGGCCCCGAATACGGCGGCTACCTCAACGTCACCACCGCCGGGCGGCCTGTTGCCGGGCTGATGGCCAACAATCCGGAATGGCAGGGTCCCGACGCGTGGACCATCTACTTTCACACCGCAGACGTCAGCGCCACCGTCTCGGCGTTGACTGCGGCCGGTGGCTCGTCATGCCTTGCGCCGATGGAGATACCGGCCAAGGGAACCATGAGCATGGCCACCGACCCGTCCGGCGCAGCGTTCGGCTTGTGGCAGCCCGCCGAGCACCTCGGGTTCGAGGTGATCGGTGAAGCCGGCGCGCCGGTCTGGCACCAGCTGACGACGCGTGACTACGACGCCGCGGTCGGCTTCTACCGCGAGATATTCGGGTGGCGGACCGAGCAGATCTCCGATACCGACGAATTCCGTTACACCACGGCATGGTTCGGCGATCAGCAGTTGCTCGGGGTGATGGACGGCAGTAGTTGTCTGCCCGACGGCGTCCCGTCCCACTGGACGACCTTCTTCGGCGCCGAGGACGTCGACAAGACGCTGCAGGTGATTGCCGACAACGGCGGCACGGTGCTGCAGGCCGCCGAGGACACCCCGTACGGGCGGCTGGCTGCGGCGACCGACCCGACGGGTGCGGTGTTCAACCTGTCCTCGCTGCAGGATTAATCTGCGCCGAGACCGAAATCGGCGTAGTCGAAACCGGGCACCACGACGCAGCTGACCAGGCTGGGCTCGTCGTCGCGCGGTCTGGCCCGCTGCCAGTGCCGTGGCGGCACCAGCAGCTGGGGTCGCTCACCGGCCAGGATGTCGCTCCCGAGCACATGCGTTGTGCTGCTGTGCCGTTCGGCTCCGATGTCGAGCAGCAACGGACTGCCGCGATGATGCAGCCACAATTCGGCGCTGCGCACGGTGTGCCATGCCGATTGCTGGCCCGGCATCAGCAGCAGCAAGATGGCTGTTCCGGCGCTGCGGGGCCCGGTGTAGTCGGGCGGCAGCGCAGATTGCCCGATCGTGACATCACTGCGCCAGGTCTGCCGGAACCAGCCGCCCTCGGGGTTGGGCGTCAGGTCCAGCTGGCGTGCCCAATCGGGCAGCTCGGTCATCACATGCACCGCCTTTAACGTCGAATTCCACCCTAGAGCGTGCCGAACAGCGAAGTCACTCGTGCGCGCTACTGTCGCAGTATGTCCCGCCTGCATCCCGGTTGGCTGGTTGCGCTGTTCGCTGCGGTGGTGTCGATCAGCACGTGGCTGCCGTGGTTGGCGACGAGTGTCAACGGCGGCGGCCGGGCGAACGCCATCGGCGGCAGCATGGGAAGCCTGGATTTGCCGCGAGGATTTGGGACCGGGCAGCTGATCGTCTTGCTTTCGTCGACGCTGCTGGTGGCCGGCGCGATGGTTGGCCGCGGCCTGTCGGCCAAGCTGGCATCGATTGCCGCGCTAATCCTTTCACTGCTGATCGCGGCGTTGACACTGTGGTACTACGACGTCAATGTCAGTCCGCCGGTGTCGGCGGCCTACGGCTTGTATGTCGGTGTCGTCGGCGCCGCCGGCGCGGTCATTTGTTCAGTGTGGGCGCTGGCGTCCTCGCTCTATCGGGACCGCGGGATCAGACCGCGCTGACCTCTGCACCTGCCAACCGCCGCGCACACTGGTCGCAGCTCAACTCGCCGATGAAGGACGCGCCGCAGGTGCGATGTGTCAGCAGCACCGCCGGTCCCTCGGGGGCGCGAAACCATTGCTGTCCGTATTGCAGTGTGGTGATCAGCACGGGGAAGAATGCCCGCCCTTTTTCGGTGAGTTGGTAGCGAGCGCTTTGCGGGCCGTCCTGCCGCGGCGACGACAGCACGCCGTTCGCGCAGAATGTCTGCAGCCGGCCGGCCAGCAGCGTGGGCGGCGCCCCAAGCTGGTACTGAAAGTCGGTGTAGCGGGTGGTTCCCAAGAATGCGCACACCAATAATGCTGCTGACCAACGGTTCCCGAATACGCTCATCGTCTCGGGGAAAAGCCCCGCCTGCGTCTTCCCCTTGCCGGGCGATGTTCGGCGACGGGTCACCGCTTCGGGCACCGACCGCGACCAGCCGCCGCTGGGACCCCAACGGGCCGCCACCTGCTTCTCGGTCGCTACTTGGGCGCATGATCGGCACGTCAACAACGGCGTGAAGTCACTGCCGCAGGCGTGGTGGCGCATGTCGGGAAGTCGGGGGGTATGTTCGGACGCCCAGCGCCGTTCCCACTCCCAAATCGACAGCAGCACAGGCCACAACGCCCGGCCACGCTCGGTGAGCCGATATTCGGCGCGGACCGGGCGGGTCTGGTAGATGGTTCGGTTCAACAACTCGTTCTGCGTCAGCGCCTGCAGCCGGTTGGCGAGTACAGAATTGGAGATCGGCAACCGCGCCGTGAACTCGCCGTAGCGGGTCACTCCCAATAGCGCCTGCTGGATGATCAGCAGCGTCCACTCGTCGCCGAGCAATCCGAGGATCCGGCCCACCGCATTAGTGCCTCCGGGAACAAGTGCGGTTGGCACCTAGAGCCCGATCGCCTCGGCCGGCGAGTCGACGGATTCCCACCGCCGCAACTGCGGACCGGGCGCCCAGGTGGAATGGGTGCCGCTGGAAATACGTTCCGGCAGCGAGAGTTTGCATACCGGGCCGTCGCTGAGTCGTGCGGCGTCGAAGATCAAACAGTAGGAGGCGTCGGCGTTCATGTCGGTGGTCAGCGTGATCAAATAACCGTCGTCTTCGCTGCCGCCGCCTGGCCGCGGAGCCATCGCGGTCTCGCTTCCGTAGACGCCGTCAGCGAATGCATAGCGCTGTTCGCGACCGGTGAGCACGTCGTGTTTGACCAGGCCGTCGAACAGGAACCAGCCGGGCTTACCGGTGGCGGCGTAAGCATAGCGGTAGTCGCGGGCGGCGTAGTCGGCATTGATCATGCCGAACTCGGTGATCGTCTCCGATAGCTGTTCTTCTCGCACCGAACCGGTCACCAAGTCGAGCCGCCACCGGTGTAGCCGGGCCTGCATGCGATCGAGAGCCAGGAAGCGAAAGGCCCGTTGCCATTTGGTGCCGGTGCCGGTGTCGGCCGGCTCCGGGTCGGCCTGGAAGAAGCCGTCCAGCACGATCTCGTCGCCGTCCTCGTAGGCGTTGACGAAATGCAGCACGAACGTCGGCTCGGCTTCGAACCATCGAATGTCGGCAGTCTGCCCGCGCCGCGGCATTACCGCGAACCGCGACGGCATCTCGCGATGGAACCGCGCCACGTGCAGATCGCGGGCCAGTAGCTCGGGCTCCCAGAACAGCGGAAAATCGTTGAGGATGACGTAATTTTCGGTGAAAGCCATGTCGTGTGGCAGCCGCGGCCCCGGTAACGGGACATCGACATAGTGCACCAGGTTGTTGTCGGCGTCGACGACGCCGTAGTGCATGTACGGTGCGTGCTTGCTGTAGTTGAAGAACAACAGTTCGCCGGTCGTGGTGTCGATTTTCGGATGCGCCGACACTCCCCAGCCGACGGGAAAGTTGCCGTTCCACTGTGCTTTTCCAAGGGTTTCGGCGGAGTACGGGTCGAGCCGATACAGATCACCACACTGATAAAAGCTGGTCAACGCGGTTCCCCGATGCACGACGACGTCGGTGCTCGACGCGTCCTTCATCCTGCCCCGAGCGCCCCACCCATCGTCGCGCCGAGCCAGAGACGGTGGCTCGGCCAGGCCTGGCCACAGCGGTCCACCGGCCTTGTTTTCGGCCAGGAAGCCGTCGGTGCGGATGAACCGGTTGCGGTAGAAGGCTTTTCCATCGCGGAAGCCGACGACATGCAGCATCCCGTCGCCGTCGAAGGGGTGGTATGTCTTCAACGCCGGGTGTAGCGGATTTTCGGTGTTGCGCAGATACACACCGTCGAGATCGCGGGGGATTTCGCCCTCGACGGCGGTCAGGTCGTCGGCATCCCATTCGGTGCTCTGGGGTCGCCACGGACCCGTCCGGTAGGGGTGGTCGTCGTCCTCGGGGAGCGTGGACAGGAACTTGCCGACGATCTCGACGTCCACGTGATCAGCCCGCTACTGCACCGACGACGAAGCTGACCGTGGTCGCGGTGCTCCCGCCAAAGTTCAACGTGGCAAACGTTTTCGCATTTTCGACCTGATAGTCGCCGGCTGTTCCGCTGACCTGCTTGGCCGCGTCGACGAGCATCCGTATCCCGGATGCGCCGACGGGATGTCCGCCGCCGATCAGCCCGCCGCTGGGATTGACCGGCAGCCGGCCACCGATTTGGAGCTCGCCGTTTTCGATGGCCTTCCACGATTCGCCGGGGCCGGTCAGGCCGATGTGGTCGATTGCCAAGTATTCGCTCGGGGTGAAGCAGTCGTGCACCTCGATGCCATCGAGCTCGTCGACCGATACCGCAGCGCGGCCGAGCGCATCCAGTGCTGCCGCTCGCACATGCGGTAGGACATACGGGTTTTCGGCTGCGCGGTCAAGCTTTTGCCGCAGTCCTAGCCCAACGGTGCGATGCCCCCACCCAACGATGCGGCCGAGGGGTCGCGCGGTGGGATGCTCGCGCAGGTAGCGATCGGTGACCAGGACTAGTCCTGCTCCGCCGTCGGTCATCTGGCTGCAGTCGAACCGCCGCAGCCGGCCCTCGATGACGGGGTTGGCGGCGTCGTCGTCGCTGATCGGGTCGGGCACCGTCCAGTCGCGGGTTTGCGCGTTGGGATTTCGACGTGCGTTGGCAAAGCTGAGTTCTGCGATCGCGCGCAGATGAGTGTCGTCCAAGCCGTAGCGGCGGTCATACTCGTCGGCGACCTGAGCGAACATCGAGGGCCACAGAAACTTCGCCTCGGCCCCTTCGTGTCCGGTCCAGGCGGCGGCGCCCAGGTGCTGGGCGGCGACGTCGCCGGGGACGGTCTTCTCCAACTCGACGCCGAGGATTAGCGCGGTGTCGTAGTTTCCCGAGCGCAGATCCGCGATCGCCGCCAGCGTCGCCACGCTGCCCGAGGCGCAAGCGGCCTCGTGGCGCGACGCCGGCACGTCCCACAGCGCCTCGCAGACGCTGGCCGGCATCGCGCCGAGGTGAGCCTGTGCGGCAAACATCTCCCCGAACGCGTTGCCGACGTGGACCACGCCGATCTCGGCGCCATCCAGCTTGGCCACGGCGAGGGTGGCATCGACAACTTCGCGGGTCAGATCCGCAAAGTCGAGACCTTCCTTGGTGAGGTTGCGTGCGAAGTCGCTTTGGTAGCCGCCGAGAATCCACACACCCGGGTCCATAGCCCGCACGCTACTACAATTAAGAGAGTGACATAAGCCCCTTCAATGGAACGGTCGACGCGGGGGTTGCCGGCGGAGACGGTCTCGTCGGCTCTCGGCTGAACCGACGAGACCTGAGCGGGTACGACGGTCGACCGACGTACCCGCCTGGTGCAAGCACATTGCCATTGGCGGCGATTGACAAACATCGTGGCCGGTGGCTGGTCGGTCCGCATGATGGGCTGCGGTGACCGGGCTTAGCGTTGATATTCTTGTGGCAGAAGGTTTTTGGCGGGTGAGATCTGCTTCAAGATCGACAACGGCGAAGTCTTATTAGACAGCTGCCGGTCGGGTGCGTACCCGTTGCGGCCACCAGAACCAGCGGCCCAGCAGCGCGGCGATCGACGGTGTCATGAACGAGCGGACCACCAAGGTGTCGAACAGCAGGCCCAGGCCAATCGTGGTGCCGACCTGTCCGAGGCCACGCAGCTCGCTGACCACCATCGAGGACATGGTGAAGGCGAACACCAGCCCGGCTGAGGTGACGACCGAGCCGCTGCCGCCCATCGCCCGGATGATGCCGGTCTTCAGCCCGGCGTGGATCTCCTCTTTGAACCGCGCCACCAGCAGCAGGTTGTAGTCCGACCCGACCGCCAGCAGGATGATGAGCGCCATGGGCAGCACCCACCAATCCAGTTCGAGGCCGATGAGGTGCTGCCAGATGAGCACCGACAGGCCGAAGGCACTGCCCAGCGACAGCGTCACCGTACCCACGATGACGGCGGCCGCGATCACGCTTCGGGTGATGATCAGCATGATGATGAAAATCAGGCACAGCGATGCGATCCCGACGATGACCAGGTCATAACTCGTGCCCGTGGCGAGGTCCTTGTACATGGCCGCTGCACCGCCGAGGTAAATTTTGGAGCCTTCCAGCGGGGTGCCTTTGATGGCCTCGTGTACGGCGTGTTTGACCGGCTCGACGCGCGAGATGCCCTCCGTCGACATGGGTTCGCCCTCGTGGGAGATGATCATTCGCACGGCGTGGCCATCGGGGGACAAGAACATCTTCAGGCCGCGCTTGAAATCGGGGTTGTCGAATGCTTCGGGCGGCAGATAGAACGAGTCGTCGTTTTTGGCTTCGTCGAAGGCGTGGCCCATCGCCGACTGGTTTTTCATCATTTCTGCCATCTGATCCTGCAGCCCGCCCATGGTCTGCTGCATGGTCAGCTGCGTGATCCGCATGCTTTTCATGGTCTGGATCATCGGCGGCATGACCGTGAGCATCTGCGGGATCAGCGTGTCCAGGCGGTCCAGGTCGGGCATCAGATTGCTGATGTCATCGGTCATGATGTCGATGCTGTCGAAGGCTTCGAACACCGAGCGCAGCGACCAGCAGATCGGGATGTCATAGCAGTGCTTTTCCCAATAGAAGTAACTGCGGATCGGGCGCCACATGTCTTCGAAATCGGCCATGTGTTCTCGTAGTTCTTGGATGTGCTCCTCTACTAGATGCATCTTGGTGACCATGCTGTGGGTGGTCTCGGCCATGCCGCGGGTGATCTCGAGCATCGCTTCCATGCTGTCGATGCTGCGTTGCATGTCTTCGCCCATCACCAACATGTCTTTCATGCGGTCTTGCATGTATTGCATGTTCAGTTGCTGGGTGGTGCCTTGCATGCTGATCGCAAACGGGATCGAGGCGTGGTTGATCGGGGTCCCCAGGGGTCGGGTGATGGCCTGCACCCGGCCGATGCCCGAGGTGCGAAACACGGCCTTGGCCACTTTGTCGATGACCAAGAAGTCGGCGGGGTTGCGCATGTCGTGGTCGGTTTCGACCAGCAACAGATCCGGGTTCATCCGGGCCTGCGAGAAATGCCGGTCCGCAGCCGCATAGCCCTCGTTCGCCGGGATGTCAGCCGGCAGATATTTACGATCGTTGTAGCCGGCCTTGTAGCCCGGCAGGGTGATCAGCCCGACCAGCGCAACCGCCACCGTCGCGACCAACACCGGCCCGGGCCAGCGCACGACGGCCGCGCCGATCTTGCGCCAGCCCCGAATCCGCATGGCCCGCTTGGGTTCCAGCAGCCCGAACCGGCTGGCCCCCACCACGACAGCCGCACCCAACGTCATCGCGGCAGCGACAGTCACGAGCATGCCGATGGCCAACGGGACACCCAGGGACTGGAAGTAGGGCATCCGGGTGAAGCGCAAGCAGAACGTCGCACCGGCGATCGTCAGCCCCGAGCCCAAGATCACATGGCTGGTTCCGCGATACATCGTGTAGAACGCATTCTCGCGGTCCTCGCCGGCGCTGCGCGCTTCTTGATAGCGGCCGATCAGGAAGATCGCGTAGTCGGTCGAGGCGGCGATCGCCAGCATCACCAGCAGATTGGTCGCGAACGTCGAGAGCCCAATCAGGTTGTGGTAGGCCAGGAATGCCACGAAGCCGCGGGTCGCTGCGAGGTTGAGGAAGACCGTCGCCAGCATTAACAGCACCGTGGCTACGGAGCGGTAGAAGTACAGCAGCATGCTGGTGATCACCAGGAACGTGAGCCCGGTGATCAGCTGGAGGCTGCGGTCGCCGGCAATATTCTGGTCAGCCTGGAGCGGAGCATCGCCGGTCACGTAGGCGTCGACTCCGGGCGGTGCGGGCGTCTTCTTGATGATGTCCTGAACGGCCTTGACCGACTCGTTGGCCAGGCTCTCGCCCTGATTGCCCGCGAGATAGACCTGGACGTAGGCGGCCAGGCCGTCGGGGCTTTGCGAGCCGGCCGCGGTCAGCGGATCACTCCAGAAGTCCTGGACGTTCTGGACGTGTTTGGTGTCGGCCCGCAATTGAGCGACCAATTGGTTGTAGTACTCATGGGCCGCATCACCCAGTGGCTGCTGACCCTCGAGCACGATCATCGCCGAGCTGTCGGAGTCGAATTCTTTGAAGACCTTGCCGACGCGTTTGATCGCGATCATCGACGGCGCGTCCTGAGGATTCATGGACACCGTGCGCATCTGCCCCACTACTTCTAACTGGGGGACGACGACGTTCAGTAGCACCGTGAGCGCGAGCCACGCGAGGATGATCGGCACCGCCAGCCGGTGAATCCACAGCGGCAAGCGCTCCCGCACCGCTTGGACCGGGGCAGGCATGGCGTCGGTCGGCGCCTCGGTAACGTCGGCGCTCATGTGGGCGTTCACGCCGCTCGAGATCCTCTCTTCGTTGAAGCCACCGTAGCTAATAGGCGCTCCTGTCAAGGATCAGCCGAAGTAACTGTCAAGCATCAGCCGAAGTAATACAGGCGACGAGTGCCCAGGCAGTGTGTGATTTCAGTGCCCCCGGCAGGATTCGAACCTGCGACACCGGCTTTAGGAGAGCCGTGCTCTATCCCCTGAGCTACGAGGGCGGGGAGACTGGTTGGATCGTGGATGAAATCCTGGCGTTGGCGGTTCGCCAGTTTTCAGTTGCTCACTTTCGTGCGGCCCCTGGGTGTTGCTACACGTCAGGCTCTGGTTCCGAACATGCTGGCACAGCGTACCGCCCGAAAGGTGTCGGTTGATGCTTGGGGCGATGCTGGATCGCGGGCGGCGGGGCCCAATCTGCTTGCTTCGAGCGAATGCCGTTTTAGCTCGTGGCGGTTAGCTCGAAGTAGGCACAGACGTGTACCTGCTCGTCGGTGGGAGCGGGACGGATGGGATTTTGTAGGGCGACGGCGAGGATGCGGTTGTTGTTGAACATTCGTTGCAAACTGTTGGCGCGTTCCCACACGATGTATGCAAAATCGACGCCCTCTTCGGGTGTCTGGCCGACGGATTCGATCTGAAAGTTTCCGTCGGATAGATAGCCGCTAACGACACTGCGTATCGCATCCCACGCAAATGGGCCTTTGCCTGCTAGGAACCTTTCCGAGGTGGGGCGGTACCCGGGCTCGACGTTGGCGGCGAATTGTCGCAAAGTTGTCTCGGCGTGAGCTCGTTCCTGCGATGTCAAATTATTGATCGGACAAGCCGACCCTTTCATGTGGTAGCGGGCATATGGATATTCAGGAAAATTAGCGAGAGGGGATGGCTTCTGCGCGGAATGATATTGGGTGAAGATGTACGCTCCTGTCGCCGTCACGACGATCACTGCAATGATTGCCCACAATTTCTTTGACCGCCTCATCCGAGTGATCCAATATCCGGCGCTCACGCGTCAGGCCGCAATTTCGCCGATGCTTCGTCGTCCTGCGCACCATAAGAATTGGATGCCGCCGCGATATCGCCACCAAAAGCCCGCAACCGTGCAGCTAACGTTGTGGCAGTTGCCTGGACCCCCGCATGCCCAGCACTCATCGCCGCCGCACTCGGTTGAGACGATGATGCCGACGATGTGCCGTGCCAATACTCATCTCCCCGCTCAGGGTGGCGCATCTACCAGCTATGGCGTGCAGTGCATCGCTGACTCGAAGCGTCTTCACAAAGAGCCACTTTAGTGGCCTGCAGATGATCGGGCCTGCGGGTTTCCGGCCAGGTGGCTCCCGGAAACTTTGCTGCCTTTGTCCCGTCAGGCAGAAGTTTTCAACCTATCCCCTGAGCTACGAGGGCCGTGCGCCTGGCGCTTACCGCCAGCGGTCAGCGCAGTTCCGCAATCACCTTGGCGAAGCCGTCGGCGTGGTTTTCTTGCACGGTGAACGACGTCAGCCCGTAGGTGTCGCGGAATCCGCGCAACTTGTCGGCCATATCGCGTGGTGATCCGCTCAATACGGCGGGCAACGCCAATATCTCTTCGTCCGACAGCGTCGGCGCATACCTGCGGGTCAAGGACAGATCGGGCATGCCCGAGTTGTCGGTGGGCACCGCGGTGATCGCCAGGTTCAACTCGAGTTGCTCGAACCGGTCACCGGCAGCGCCGCGAACGAAGCCGATGCGTTCGGCCAGCGGATCGTCGACCGCGCCCGGGTTGGCTCCGGTCAGTCCGATGATGTCGGCATGCCGGGCCGCCACTGTCAGCAGGCGATCGCCGTTGCCGGCGATCAGGATCGGCACGTTCGGCAAGTGCTTTTTCAGGTACGTCGTGACGTGCGCCAGGTAGTCGACGCGCTGGCCCGCAGCCGGGTACGGCAGCTCGGCGACCTCGAATTCTTCTCGTACATAGCCCGCGCCGAGACCCAGCTCCAGGCGGCCGTCGCTGAGCAGATCGACGGCGCCTGCGTCTCGGGCCAACAAGGCCGGCTTGTAGAAGCCGGCGTTGAGCACATAGGTACCCAGCCGGACCGTCGTGGTGGCCTGAGCGATCGCGGTCAGCGCGGGAAACGGCGCCGGCGCCCCGAGGTGATCGGGCAGATGCAGCACATCGAACCCGTAACCCTCCAGCCGTCGCGCTTTATCGATCAGTGCGGCGCGTGACTTGACCGCGTGGATGCCGATCGAAAAGCGAAAGTCGTTGCCCACCAACTTCTCCGTTCAATTTCCAGGAGCGCGCCGCCGCCACCAGCCCCTGCACCAGAGCCGACGTCACCGGTGACAGCCCGTCCTCGCCCGGCAGCGGGCTGCGTGGGCTGATGCCCCTGACCCGCGGAGGCAATTCCAGCTGCGCGCCTCCGCTGTGCGTGCGGTTGACCGGGTTGTCCGGATGAAGGCCCCGCAACTCGAGCGGGATCTTGTCGAGATCGGTGATCACCTGATAGCCGGGCAGATTGATGTGCTCGGCCACGTGGTCGGCCAGTGCGCGGTTGCGGCCACCGGCCAATAGCTGTGTGCTGCGGCCGATTCGGCCATAGCCGTGCAGCGACACGGTGACGTCGACGTGGTCGAGGAACTCCGCGAGACGCGCCGACTCGTTCGTGTGGAAGCGAGCCGACGACAGGTGGTGCGGATAGTGGTCGGGATGGCGCACCACATATACCGACGCGTCGGCGGCTTCGGCGGCACGTTCGGCGATCACATCGGTCATCTGTTCCAGCCCGCCGCCATGGATGGCGAGGAAGCCAAAACGTGATCGCAGCAGACTGTCCTCTGTCACCGCGCTATCCGAGAGCAGTTCTGAAAGCGATTGCGGTGCAGGTGAATTAGGGATGGTCAGCGGTCGGCGCCAGTGGGCGGGATCCCACCGGCGCAAAAACTCGATCCAGCGTTGCGGCAGCTGGTGGTGGAGCGCACCGTCGATGATGCGCTCGAGGTAGCCCGGCCGCGGCGCGCCCGGGTTGACGCGATGGTCGATGTAGACCCAGGCCGGTGACGGCCCGTTGCCGGTGTGAACGGCCAGCCTGTCACGCCGATAGCGCACCGGCACGCCTTCGGCACTGTCCAGGGTGGCCAGATCATGATCGGAGATCTGCCAGATGACGCCATGCACCGCAGTGTGGGCAAACGGTTCGACGGTGGCCACACCGCGCTGATTGATCAACCAGTCGTGGTTGCGCAGCACCGCCGGGCGTGGGTCTGCGGCATCCGGACACCGCCGCGCCATTTGCTCGACGCACAGGTTCGACCCGTACGCGAAGTAGGCATGACGCCGGTCGGGCACTAGCCCGTGACGGTCAGATAGATCAGCACCACATTAAGCAGACTAATCAGCACGCCGACCACCCAGCCAACAGCGGTGGTGAGGCGGTGGTTGACGTCGACGCCCATCATGGTGCGGTCGCTGGTCAGGCGAACCAGAGGAAGCAGCGCAAACGGGATGCCGAACGACAGCACGACCTGTGACAACACCAGCGTGCGGGTGGGGTCCAGGCCGCACGCCAAGATCACCAACGCGGGCGTCAGCGTGACCAGTCGGCGCGCGAGCATCGGAACCGAGCGATACAGCAAACCCTGCATGATCATCGCGCCGGCGTATGCGCCCACCGATGACGAGGCCAATCCCGATGCCAGCAGCCCGATCGCGAAGAACACTGCGATCGTCGGATTGACGGTGTCGCGGACTGCGGCGTACGCATCCTCGATAGAGCCGGTGTCGCGGCCCTGCATGTTGAGTGCCGCGACGAGCAGCATCGCTGCGTTCACCGCGCCGGCGACAACCATCGCCAGCCCGACGTCCCAGCGGGTCACGCGCAGCAGTCGACGCCGCCGAGGCCCGGGGTCGGGATGGCCGTGGCGGTCCCGGGCCAGCCCGGAATGCAGATAGACAGCGTGCGGCATGACCGTTGCGCCCAACATGGCAGCGGCCAGCAGCACGCTCTCGGTGCCGCGGAACTGCGGCAGCAGGCCGCCGATCACCTCGTCGGGCGGCGGCGTGGCGACAAAGAAACTGGCCGTGAAGCCGATCGCGATGACCACCAGCATCCCGGTAATGACATGTTCGAACAGGCGCTGACCGCGCCGATCTTGGATTCCCAGCAGCAGCAACGACACCACACCGGTGATCAGCCCGCCGAGCAGCAGCGGCAGGCGAAACAGGATGTGCAGCGCGACGGCCCCGCCGATCACCTCGGCGACGTCGGTGGCCATTGCCACCACCTCGGCCTGCACCCAGTAGGCCAGCCGGGCCGGGCGATTCATCTGCGCTCCGACGGCCTCCGGCAGCGAGCGTCCAGTGACCAGGCCCAGCTTGGCGGACAGGTACTGCACCAGCCCTGCCATCACGTTCGCGACGACGATGACCCACAGCAGCAGGAAGCCGAACTGTGCACCGGCGCTGACATTGGCCGCCACGTTGCCCGGGTCGACATAGGCGATGGCAGCAACGAACGCCGGCCCGAGCAGATACCAGCCCGTCTTAGGCGGCGTCTGGGTGTCGTGGCTCAACTAACTGACTCTCATTCCGCTGGCCGAATAAGAAAGTTAGGTTAACCGAAACAATTCTCGGGTGTCATGGCAGGCGGTTCATCGCAAACCCCATGAGTCACGTGCGTCGCTCGGCGGAGTGGATGAGCGCCCTCCTAGGGTGATATCGCATATGACATCGCTTCAGAAAGAGATGTCATGCCAGTTGGCGGGTACTGGTGTGCCTGCTGTGGCTTTTGAGACCCGGTGCGCGGCCCCAGTCGGCGCGGCGGCACAGTCGGTCGTGTAGAGCACGATCTGAGCGACGCGTCATCTCACAGGTCCGGGATCGGGAGGTCGAGGTTGGGGAACGTGATTCCGCCGTCGACTTCGAGTACCTTGCCGGTGAGGTAGGCGCCCGCGGGCGACGCCAAATATACTGCAGCGGCGGCGATCTCGTCTGGGTCGCCGAGGCGGCGCAGCGGCGTCGCTTTTTCCATCGGCGCGCGCAGTTCGTCGTTGGAGGCGACGATGTCCAGCGCCGAGGTGGCGATCGAACCGGGCGCGATCGCGTTGACCCGGATCCGCGGACACAGGTCCAACGCGGCCAGCCGGGTGTAGTGGGCAAGGGCAGCTTTGGCGGTGCCGTAAGCGGCGAAGCCGCGTCCGGCCACCCGTCCCATCGTCGAGGTGATGTTGATGATGCTTCCGCCGCCGGCGTGCTCGAGCATCAGCGGCACTGCAGCGGACGTCAACGCGTGGGCGGTGCCGACGTTGAACGTGAACGCATCTTTGAGGTCTTTGGTGGAGGTGCTCAACAGCGCGTTGGGCATGGTGCCGCCGACATTGTTGACGACGACATCCAACCGCCCGAAGGCCTCGACGGCCTGGCTGGCCAGTTCCGCCGTCACCTCCGGGTGGGCCAGATCCCCGGCGAGGACGTGAGCGCGTCGGCCAGCGGCGCGGACCTTTTCTGCGACGGCCTCTAGTTCAGATTGGGTCCGCGAGGCAATCACGACGTCGGCGCCGACGTCAGCGAACGCGAGGGCGATGGCTGCGCCAAGACCGCGGCCGGCGCCGGTCACCACGGCGACTTTGTCGTCAAGCCGGAATTTGTCGAGTATCACGGCCGTCACCGTAACAGGCAATTAGAACACGTTCTAGCACGTTGCCCGGTCGTGCCGCGGTGAGCTCAGGTAGTCGTCCGCGGCGGAATCTGGGCGTCCGGCTGCGCTGCACCGTCGTCGTCGGCCCGCACGGTCTGGTCCTTCGACCTCGTCTTCGGGTCGATGGAGTCGGCGCGCTCGGACTGCTGACGTAACCGGTCTCTCGAATCCGCTACCTGTTCACGGTGGGCGGCGGCCCGCTGCTCCAACCGAGATGCCTCAGCAGCCTTGGCTTCCGCCTCGGCTTGCGCGGCTCGCGCTCGGGCTGCGGTCTCGTCGGCGAACGCCTCGCGTTTCTCGACGCCCGCCGTCTCGACCTGGACTTGCTCGCGGATATTGCGTGCTTGCACACCGCGTTGCCGCCGGGTCAGCAGAACCGCGACGGCGATCAGCACGATCGCGGCGATTACCGCGACGACTATCCAGATGACAGCACTGGTGGCCATGTCAACTCCTCGGGTTGTTGAACACGTGTGCAGGGTTCCCACCCGGGCCGTGTCCGAATCATGGGGACAGCCGCCGCGCCGAGGCGATCAGGATTTCGAGCCGGCCTTGGCGCGAGTCTTCTTGGCCGGTGACTTTTTGGCTGCAGTCTTTTTGGCGGGCGACTTCTTCGCCGGTGCTTTCTTGGCCGTGCTCTTCTTGGCCGGCGCCTTACCGTCGCCGGAGCGGGCCTTCACACTGGCCTCCAGCTTGGCCAACAGATCGGAGACATCCTCGGTCTCGTCCAGTTCCTTGGGTTGCTCTTCGGTGGTAAACGCCTCGCCGCCTTCGAGTTTGGCTTGGACCAGCTCGTGCAGCTGCTCCTGATAGTCGTCGTGGTAGCGGTCGGGGTTGAAGTCATCGGCCATCGACTCCACCACCTGCCCGGCCATTTTCAGCTCGGCAGGCTTGATGTCGACCTTCTTGTCGAGCACCGGGAAATCGGGGTCGCGAATCTCGTCGGGCCACAACAAGGTGTGGATCACCATTACGTCGCGCTTGCTGAAATCCTTGACCCGCAACGCCGCTAGCCGAGTCTTGTTGCGCAGCGCGAAATGCACGATCGCTACCCGATCGGTCTCGGCCAACGTCTTAGCCAGCAGCACATAGGACTTCGCCGACTTGGAGTCCGGCTCCAAAAAGTAGCTGCGGTCATACATCATCGGATCCAAATCGCTGGCCGGAACGAACTCCAGCACCTCGATCTCGCGGCTGCGCTCTTCGGGCAGCGTCGCGATGTCGTCGTCGGTGATCACCACCATCTGGCCGTCGTCGGATTCATATGCCCGCGCGATGTCGCGGTACTCGACAACCTCGCCGCACACCTCGCACACCCGCTTGTAGCGGATGCGGCCGTTGTCCTTGGCATGCACCTGATGGAACTTGATGTCATGGTCCTCGGTGGCGCTGTAAACCTTGACCGGAACGTTCACCAGGCCGAAGGCGATAGAACCCTTCCAGATGGAACGCATAGCGACAGTATGCCCGTACCGGAAGCGGTCTACGCGTCTATGTAGAGCGCGCCGCGGCGTCGACGGCCACCCGATCCGGCAGGTCAGCGCCCGCCCGGGCGATCGTCAGCGCCGATAACCGCGCCGCCGCCCGCAGCGCGGCGGTCAGCGCGTCCGGTCCGATTCGGCGCAAGTCGTCACGCCGCTCGGCGCCCAGCAGCCCCGTCGACCAGAGCGCATCGATGAGGCCGACCATGAATGCATCGCCGGCGCCGACCGTGTCAACCACCTGCGCCGGTTCGGCCGGAATTCGCACCTCGCCACCCGCGCAGAATCCCACAGCGCCCCGCTCAGCCATTGTCACGGCGACGATCGACGGCCCCGACGCGGCCCAACTCCGAGCAAGCACGTCGGGCGGGCGGTCGGGGTCGAACCAGCGCAGATCCTCCTCGCTGACCTTGACGACGTCACTGCGCTCGACGAGACGCTCGATGCGTTCGCGGGCCAGGTCGCGGTCGACAATCAACGCCGGCCGCACATTGGGATCGAAGGTCACCGTGGCCGAGACGCGATAGGTGTCGACTAACGCCGCGACCGCCAGGCAACCGGGTTCGTGCACCGCGGCGATCGATCCAGTGTGTACGACGAGTGGGGGAGCCACTTCCGGTGTACCGGACAACTCCCACGCCAGGTCGAATACGTAATCGGCCGACCCCTTCTCGTCCACCGTGACTCGCGCAGTCGGTGTCCGCACCGCGGTAGAGCCACCGGGAACCAGTTGCGTCCCAGCCATATTGACATGCTCAGCGATGCGTCGGCCGTATGCGTCGTCACCGATATGAGTGAGCAGATCGACGCCGCGGCCCAGCCGGCCCAGGCCGACCGCGACATTGAGCGGGCTGCCGCCGACGTGCTCACCAGCACCGACGATGTCGATCAAAGACTCGCCGATCACCAGCGCGCGGCTCACCGCAGCAGCTCCTCCAGCGTCGCCCGAGCTCCCTTGCGGTGCAACGAATCCAGCGCCCAGCGGTACGCCTCGACAAAACGTGGCTGGCAGACCAGATCCCCGAACAAGACGGTGTCGATGAACGCGGTGGGATTCTCGTGTTGCGACTGGGCAATCGGCACCAGCGAGTCCGCCAGCTGGTCCACCACGTCGATCGGCTCACCACGCTCGTCGACACCCTCGGCATACCGAGCCCAGCTAGCCACCGTCGCGGCGGCCAGCCGAACCGGCCCACCGTTGGCCAAGTTGTCACAGATGACCGGAAACAGCCATTTCGGGATGCGATCCGACGAGTAGGCGCACAGCCGGTCAACCGTGTCGCTCACGCCCGAGTTGGCGAACCGCTCGATCAGTGTGCGGCTGTAGTCGTGCAGATCGATGCCGGGCACCGGCGGCAGCGTCGGGATGGCCTCGGAATCGAAGTAGCGGCGCAAAAATTCACTGAACAACGGATCGCGTGCCGCGTCGTGGACAAACTTGAAGCCGCACAGATGCGCGAAGTAGCACAGGCTTTGATGGCCCGCGTTGAGCAGTCGCAGCTTCATCATTTCGTAGGGGACGACATCGTCGACCACCAGCACGCCCGCCTCTTCCAACGGCGGCCTGCCGTCACCGAAGCAATCTTCGATGACCCATGCGGCGAACTCCTCGGTCAGTACCGGCCACCGGTCGGCGACACCGAGCTCACGCTGGATCGCCGCGGTCATTTCCGGTGTGGTGTAGGGGGTGATCCGGTCCACCATCGAACTCGGGAACCGGGCATGTTCTGCCACCCACTCGGCCAGCTCTGGATCCCGCCGCTCGGCATTCGCGAGCACGACGCGCCGCGCGACCAGACCATTGCTCTCGATGTTGTCGCACGACAGAATCGTCGGTGCGGCGATCCCGCGGTCACGGCGCCTGGCCAGAGCCTCGGTGATCAAGGCGAACGCGGGGCCTTCGGGATCGCGGTAACCGCCCTCGGTGATGGTCAGCGAAATGATTCGCGTCGACGCTGCGGCCAGCACCTCGAGCGCTGCCTCGGGATCGTCCGGAGCGTAGCGATAGTCGATGATCGAGCCGATCACCTGTGCGTCCCGACGGCCGTCGGGGCTTTCTTGAACCAGCGTGTAGAGCCCGTCCTGGTCACGCAGGACGTCGCGCATGGGCCAGTCGGAGGGCAGCACGCCCACTCCGCAGATGCCCCACTCATGCGCCAGACCTTGTTGCAGCAACCGGTCGATGTAGAAGGCCTGGTGCGCCCGGTGAAAGTGACCGGCCCCGAGATGCGCGATGCCGACGCTGAGGCTGCTGCGGTCATAACTCGGCGTTGCGATCGGCAGCGTTGTCAGCGCTGCATCGTTGAGGTTCGTCACGTTAGGCATGATTGCCCAACTCCTAAGCGGTGAAACTTCCACCTGTCACGGGCGACAACATCAGGACATCGGCGAGAGCCTGCCACGAGTCGGTTATCGCGACCGCGCCGGCATCAATCAATTCCGCACTGCGGCAACGACGTTCGTCCTCTGATACGAACATCAGGTTACCCACGGTGAGGTAGCCGGCCGCGACCGCGGAGGTGACACCGGCTACCGAATCTTCAACGGCCAGTCCCTCGTGCGCCTCGACGTCCATCACCTGGCCGGTATGCAGATACACCGCGGGGTCGGGCTTACTGGTCGGCACCGGAAGGGAGTCTTCCGCGCTGAAGCGCAGCGCCGCCGGGATGAGCGGATCGAGGTCGGTGGCGGCGAAGCAGGCGTCCAGTCGCTTGGTGGCGCTGGAACTGACCGCTGCCAATGCATACCGCGACGCGAGCGCCTGCAACGGAGCCAATACGTGCGGATCTGGCTTGAGGGTGGCGGCTAAGTGTGCGGTGACCTGCTCGCGTTCTTGTCGCACCCATTGCTCGAGTTCGTCAGGGTCGACGGACACCCCAGCCTGCACAGCCAGATCGAGAGCGGTGCTGCGGAAGTTCTTTCCGACGGCCTGTTTGCGCAGCTGCTCTGCGGTGAAAGGTGCCGACACGTCGAACCTGGCCAGGAACCGATTGATCACCTCGACCGAGGCGGCGAATGCTGGTTTCTCCGAAGGGAATAGGTTGTCGTCTGCGTCGCAGAGCAAGGTGGTGATTGGCGTGGGGTCGAAGTCGCGGACAAACTTCACGGGCTGGTTCATTGCAACACCAACTCCCGCGCATTGTCCCGCAACGCCCGGCGCAGCGTGGGAACCACACCATGCTCGTCGATGTCGGTAATCATCTCGCCGAGACGCTCTGCAAAACCAGGAATCCCACGTAATTCGGTGAAGATCTCATGCCGCAGCAGCGGATCAGGGTTAGTCCCTCCGTAGGTCGCCAAGTTCGTCAGCAGTTCTGCCTGCGGATCTTCGATGCGAATCTTGCGGCCCGTGAGGTCGTAGCCGCGCAGATACCGGGCCCACCCGGCGAGCGCCAGCATCAGCAGCGTGTGCGGTCTGCCCTGGGCAATCGCCTCCTGCAATGACGGCAGCAGGAACGACGACATCTTCGTCGATCCCCGGCGCGCCAACCGCGACAGCTGGTCACTCATCTGAGGGTTGCCCAGCCGAGCCAGCAACGTGTCCCGATAGTCCGGTGTGTTCATCCCGGGCACCGCCGGTAGCAGCGGCTGAATCTCGTCGCGCATGAGTTGCTCGACGTAATCGAAGATGACCGGATTCCGCATCGCGGTGTCGGTGCGCTGATAGCCGGCCAGCGTGGCCAAACACCCGATCGCGATATGAGTTCCGTTGAGCAGGCGGGTCTTGACGAGCTTGTGATCGCTGACATCGGTAACGAACTGCGCGCCGACCTCGTCGAGCGGTGGGCGCCCGTAGCTGAAGGTGTCCTCGATGACCCATTGGCAATACGGTTCGGTCAGCACCGGCCACTTGTCGGCGATGCCAAATGTCTGCTCCACGAACTGGCGCTCCGAGTTCGACGTCGCAGGGGTGATGCGGTCCACCATGGTCGACGGGAATGCGACATTCCTGTCGATCCACCGGGCCAGCTCAGGGTCTTTCAACGCCGCGAATGAGACCAGCGCGGTCCGCGCCGCCTGGGTGTTGTCGGGGATGTTGTCGCAGCAGAGCACGGTGAACGGGGCAGTACCGGCGCGACGACGCCGGTCGAGCGCCTCGGCCAGGTATGCCCAGGCAGTCACATAGCAATCCGACGTGGCGACAAGGTCGGCACGCACGTCGGGGTTGGCCGCGTCGAATTCGCCGGTAACTGGATCCAAAAAGTACCCGTTGCCGGTAATTGTCAGGCTGACGATGCGGGTTTGCGGATCGGTCAGAGCCGCACGGACCGCGTCGCCGTCGTTCGGCGCGTAGTGGTAGGCGGCGATCGAGCCGACCACGCGGGCCGTCTGGTGGTCGTGGCCCCGCTGCACGACGGTGTAGAGCCCATCCTGAGCGGACAGCAAGTCCTTCACGTCGCGGGACCGCAGACTGACCCCGGTGACGCCCCATTCGTCGGATATGCCCGAGCGGGCAAGGTCGTCGAAGTACACAGCTTGGTGTGCACGATGAAAATTGCCCGCTCCGATGTGGACGACGCCAGGCTGAAGGGCCGACCTGTCGTAGGTCGGCACGTCGATCCGTGACGAATGCAGGGGCAATGTGGCGTCACTCAGCGGAACCGCAGTCGTGTGGTCCTGGGTGACGACATTCGTAAGACAGTTCGCGTAACCCATAGGTCGCCGAACGTACCCGTCTAGATGAAGATCGTTAAGCGAGCGCGGCACCGTCGCCTCCGACAATGCTGCCCTCAGCAGGCGATTAACTGGCGTGGTGAAATACGCCACACAGCGTAGGTTGGGCGCTATGGCGCCGCGGGTGAAGCTGACCAACCCCGACAAGGTGCTTTATCCCGCCACCGGCACCACCAAAGCCGAAGTGTTCGACTATTACACCGGCATCGCCGAGGTGATGGTGCCGCACATCGCCGGACGCGCCGCTACCCGCAAGCGCTGGCCCAACGGCGTCGACGAGCCGTCATTCTTCGAAAAGCAGCTGGCGTCATCAGCACCCGACTGGCTGCCCCGCGGCAGTGTGGTGCACAAGTCGGGAACGACGACCTATCCGATCATCGACAGCTCGACCGGACTGGCCTGGATCGCACAGCAGGCCGCGCTGGAAGTCCACGTGCCGCAGTGGCGTTTCGTCGCCGAGTGGACACGCAGCGGAGAAGAACTCAAACCCGGCCCTGCAACACGATTGGTGTTCGACCTCGACCCCGGCGAAGGCGTGACCATGGCTCAGCTCGCCGAAGTGGCTCGTGCGGTGCGCGATCTGATCAGCGATATCGGGCTCACGGCGTTCCCGCTCACCAGCGGCAGCAAGGGACTGCATCTCTATGCCCCACTGGACAAGCCGGTCAGCAGCCGCGGGGCGGTGGTAGTAGCCAAACGTATTGCGCAGCAACTCGAGAAGGCGATGCCCAAGCTCGTCACCTCGACGATGACCAAAAGCTTGCGGGCCGGCAAGATATTCCTGGACTGGAGCCAGAACAACGGGTCCAAGACCACGATCGCGCCGTATTCACTGCGCGGCCGCGATCACCCGACCGTCGCGGCGCCGCGTAGCTGGGAAGAACTCGACGACAAGAAACTTCGCCACTTGACCTACGACGAGGTGCTGGCCCGAGTCGAGCGCGACGGTGATCTGCTGGCGCCACTGGACGCCGACGTCACCCCCGACCGGCTCACCAAATACCGCAGCATGCGCGACGCGTCGAAAACGCCGGAGCCGGTACCCAGCGGCAAGCCTGTTGTCGGGCAAGGCAATACCTTCGTGATCCAAGAGCACCACGCCCGTCGGCTGCACTACGACTTTCGGCTGGAGCGCGACGGCGTGCTGGTGTCCTGGGCGGTGCCCAAGAACCTGCCCGATACGCCGTCGGTCAATCATCTGGCGGTGCACACCGAGGACCATCCGCTCGAGTACGCCACCTTCGAGGGGACGATCCCCAAGGGGGAGTACGGCGGCGGCAAGGTCATCATCTGGGACGCGGGCACCTACGAGGCCGAGAAGTTTCGCGATGATGAAGTGATCGTTACGTTGCACGGCAGCCGAATCTCGGGTCGTTACGCACTGATTCAAACCAACGGCGATCAGTGGCTGGCACACCGGATGAAAGACCAGAAGGTCGTCGAACTCGACGGGCTGAGCCCCATGCTCGCCACGGAGGGTTCGGTGGCCAACCTGAAGGCGTCGCAGTGGGCGTTCGAAGGCAAGTGGGACGGCTACCGGCTACTTGTCGACGCCGACCACGGCACCGTTCGGCTGCGATCGCGGCGTGGCCGCGACGTCACCAAAGAATATCCTCAATTGCGGTCACTGGCAGCCGATCTCACAGAGCATCGGATGATCCTCGACGGGGAAGTGGTCGCCCTTGACGACGACG
The DNA here is from genome assembly GCF_001672775.1 of Mycobacterium kyorinense. Classification (GTDB taxonomy): domain Bacteria; phylum Actinomycetota; class Actinomycetes; order Mycobacteriales; family Mycobacteriaceae; genus Mycobacterium; species Mycobacterium kyorinense_A. The sequence goes on from NZ_LZKJ01000049.1 coordinate 63,262, forward strand.
GCGTGCCGAGTTTCTCCGAGATGCAGAACCGGGTCCGCGCCACCCGCGTCCAATATTGGGCATTCGACCTGTTGTATCTGGACGGTCGGTCGCTGCTGCGCGCCAGATACCGCGATCGCCGCCGTTTGCTGGAAACGCTGGCCACCGGCACCGATCTCATGGTTCCGGACTTACTGCCCGGCGACGGCGATCAAGCACTGGAACACTCACGCAAACATCGCTGGGAGGGCGTCGTCGCCAAGAAACGCGATTCCACCTACCAGCCGGGTCGTCGCTCGTCGTCGTGGATCAAGGACAAGCACTGGAATACCCAGGAAGTCGTCATCGGCGGCTGGCGCGCCGGCGAGGGCGGACGCACCAGCGGCATCGGTTCGCTGCTGATGGGCATACCCGCCGACGGTGGTTTGCAGTTCGCCGGGAAGGTCGGCACCGGCTTCACCGAACTTGCCCTGACCAATCTGAAGAAGACGTTGGCACCATTGCGCACCGACGAATCCCCGTTCAACACACGGCTTCCCACTCGCGACGCCAAGGGCGTGACGTTCGTCGAGCCGACGTTGGTCGGGGAGGTCCGCTACAGCGAATGGACATCGGACGGCCGGCTGCGCCAGCCCAGCTGGCGCGGTCTGCGGCCCGACAAGAGTCCGGACGAGGTGGTCCGGGAATGACTACCCGACGCTGCGCAGCGCAGCCTCGACGCTGGGATGGACTGGAAGCAGGTCGTGCAGTTCGGCCACCTCGACCATGCGGCGCACGATCGCTGCCTGGCTCACCACGACCACGGGGGTTCCGCTGCGCCGACGCGCCGCTGCCTGGTCCGCCAGAGTCCGCAGTCCGCCCCAGGAAATGAAATCCAGCCCGCTGAGGTCGGCGATCACCGGCCCCGGTGAACTGACCTGGGCGGCGGCTTGAAGCGTCGCTTGTCGCCAGGCCGGCAACGTGTAGGCGTCTACTTCACCGCTGGCATGGATGATCACGGCAGAACCGTGGTGTGTGAGGTCGACCTGCAGTCGGGCGGCGGTATCCGGTAGTTCTTCGATGACAGTGCCCATGCGGTAACTCCAGAATGCTCTGGTGTGATTTGGCGCTGCCCTGCACTGTCGAAGACAGACTGATCTTGCATTTCTAGCACGAACACGGTGGTCTGTCTAAAGCGACGTATCGGGAGGTGCCGCGTGGACGACCAGGTGTATTCGCTGGCCCACGAGCTGGCTGAGGTCGGCCGGCTCAGCGAGGACGAGAACGTGACCATGGTGCTCGAGCGGCTGGTCCGGCGTGCGGCGCGCACCATCCCGGGCTGTGATCACGTGACGATCACCGTGGGCGCCGAGGAAAAGCTGGAGACGGTTGCCGGTGGCGAGGCCACGTCGCTGTGCCACTCGCTGTCCGAAGCAACGCCGTGGCCTGGACCGATCCTTGACGCGGTGCGCTATCGCGAGCCCCGCCGGGTCGACGAGGCGGACACCGAACAGCGTTGGCCGGGCTTTTCCGACCGGATGCGCGAAGCCGGCTTCCGCAGTTGTCTGGCGCTGCCGATGCCCGTGCGACGCCAGCCGCTGGTGGGGTTCACCTTGTTTTCGCGCCGCGCGCACCAGTTCACCGATCAGGCACTGGACTTGGTGTTGCTGTTCGCGCTGCACGCCGGCACCGCGTTCGACAATGCGTCGCTGTACGACGACGCCCGCCAACTCGTCGATCACCTACACAGTGCCCTGGCGACGCGCGAAGCCATCGGACAGGCCCAGGGCATATTGATGCGGCGGTTCTCCTGCGATAGCGACACGGCGTTCGGACAGTTGCGCCGAATATCGCAGGACCGGAATATCAAACTGCGGGATGTCGCGGCCAACATCGTCGACGCACAAAAGCGCGGACAGCTGGATTCCTTCCTGCCGGATGGGCTCAACAATCGCGCCACCGCGCAGTAGCGAGTCGACATGCGGTGGGTGACCTATCGAAGTGATCACGACGAGCGCACCGGGGTGCTCGCCGACGATGCAATCCATGCGATGCCGCCAGGCGTGACGTTGCTCGAGCTGATCGGGCGCGGCGCTGCCGGATTGCACGAGGCGGGCCAGGAGGTGTTGCGGTCGCCGCATACCGTCGTGCGGTTGACCGAGGTGACGCTCTTGGCGCCGATCCCGCGCCCGCCGTCGATCCGCGATTCGCTGTGCTTTTTAGACCACATGCGCAACTGTCAGGCCGCGATGGGCGGCGGCCGGGTGCTCAAAGACACCTGGTACCGCATCCCGGCGTTCTACTTCGCCTGTCCTTCGACCGTTCTCGGACCGTATGACGATGCCCCGACGGCACCCGGAAGCGCTTGGCAAGACTTCGAATTGGAGATCGCGGCAGTAATCGGAGGCGGCGCCGCTAAAGACTTGTCGGTCGAGGAGGCAGAGCAGGCGATCATCGGCTACACGATCTTCAACGACTGGTCGGCACGCGACCTGCAACAGTTGGAAGGCCAACTGGGCATCGGTCAGGCCAAGGGCAAGGACAGTGGAGTGACGTTGGGCCCTTATCTCGTGACACCCGATGAGTTGGAGCCCTACCGCCGCGACGGCAAACTCAGCCTCGACGTCACCGCAATGGTCAACGACGCGGTGATCGGTTCGGGCTCGACAAGCTCGATGGACTGGAGCTTCGGTGAGGTGATCTCCTACGCTTCGCGGGGCGTAACCCTTTCTCCCGGGGACGTTTTCGGCTCGGGCACCGTTCCGACATGCACCCTCGTCGAGCATCTCGACCCAGCGAACCCGGCATCGTTTCCCGGCTGGCTGCACGACGGCGACGTCGTCACGCTGAAAGTCCAGGGACTGGGCGAAACCCGCCAAACAGTCCGCCACACACCCGCACCGCACCGCCTCCCGCCACGACCCAACCCGCAAGCCACGGCCGGCACCCGGGTCAACCGGGCGTCCGCGAAGGTCCCCTACACCCGAGGCCTGCACGAGGTCGCCCCGCGGGTGTGGGCATGGATGCTGCCGGACGGCGGATACGGCTGGAGCAACGCCGGGTTGGTCGCCGGCAGCGGCGCGTCGCTGCTCGTCGACACGCTCTTCGACCTACCGCTGTCCCGTGAAATGCTGGCCGCGGTCAAGCCGGTCACCGATGAGGCGCCGATCAGCGATGCGCTGATCACCCACTCCAACGGCGACCACACCCACGGCAACCAACTGCTGGATCCCTCGGTGCGGATCATCGCCGCCAAGGGCACCGCCGAGGAAATCGCCCACGGGATGGCCCCCGAAATGTTGGCGATGACCCAGACCGCCGACCTGGGCCCCATCGCAACGCGGTATCTGCGAGACCGCTTCGGGCCCTTCGATTTCAGCGGGATTCGGCTGCGAAATGCCGACCAGACCTTCGACGACGAGCTCACCGTCGAGGTCGGCGGACGGGAAGTGCGGCTGCTGAACCTGGGTCCGGCCCACACCGCGGCCGACTCGGTGGTGCACGTGCCCGACGCCGGCGTGCTGTTCGCCGGTGATCTGCTGTTCATCGGCTGCACGCCGATCGTATGGGCTGGTCCGATCGGCAACTGGGTGGCGGCCTGCGACGCGATGATCGCCCTGGACCCGGCGACGGTGGTCGCAGGCCACGGCCCGGTGACCGACCCGGACGGTATCCGCGCGGTTCGCGGGTATCTCGTTCACGTCAACGAGCAGGCTGAAGCGGCTTGGCGCCAAGGCTTATCGTTCGCCGAGGCGGCGGACACCATCGACCTCGGCGAGTATGCGACCTGGTTGGACGCCGAACGCGTCGTCGTCAACGTCTATCAGCGCTACCGCGAACTCGACCCGGCCACACCGGAATTGGAGCCGATGGCGCTGTTGGTCATGCAAGCGGAATGGTTCGCCAAACACAGCTGACTCAGCACTGCGTCGCGGCGCGGATCCGTTGCTGTCGATGCTCGGCACGCTGTTTGTCGGCGGCCCTGGTCGCCGGGTTGTTCGCCCGAGCTTGGGTCAGCGGTGTGGCGTCCAGCCAGAAGCCGTGCGTTCCCAGGAGCGTTCCGTCCGCGCCGTAGAACGGCGCACCGACCATGATGACGTCATGCGTGTGATGGCGGGTGTCGATGATCCGGTGATGCGAACTGAACGGGTGATGCTTGCGGCGAGCATCGTAGAGCGTGGCCGCCACCCGCTGATAGTCGTCGAGGTGAACGTGCGAGAGCAGTAGCAGAGTGCTCGGCGCGGTGGTACCGGGCTTGTACCCGTGCATCCGCTCGACCTGCGACGACCAGACCCACCGGTCGTCGTCGAAATAGAACCGGAACCAGCCCAGCTGCGCCGACCAATCGCCGGCCAGCGGCTGCGCGATCCGGTGCGGCTGCGTGCCGACACCATGTTCTGAGTGCAGATACGTCGTGTCCATGAGGACCCCCCTTGTCGGCGCGCATGATGAGGCGCGCGCCACAAATACATCGCTTGTGGCTCAGCGATTGGTGGCTGTGTACCCGGTTGCTCGGCGAGTTACCCCTCTTGCCTACGGTTCCGGTATGGCTGCTGTGGAAGTGGAACGCCTCGACGACGACATCGCCTGCGTCACGCTGAACCGGCCGGAACGCCTCAACGCGATCGACGGGGCACTGCTCGACGGTGTCGACGGCGCGCTGGACCAGCTCAGCGCGGGCACGTACCGGGCGGCGATCCTGACCGGCGCCGGACGCGGCTTTTGCGCCGGCGCCGACCTCAGCGGCACGGGTGAGCCCTGGACAGCGCCGGCAGCGGCCGACTTCAAGACCAACTACGACGGCCAGGTCCGGCTGGCCGACCAACTGACCCGGCTCTACGAGTTGCCCATCCCGGTGATCGCCGCGGTCAACGGCGTCGCCGTGGGCGGTGGACTGGCGTACGCGCTGCATTGCGACATCCGGATCGCGTCCGAGGCGGCCCGGTTCGGGTCGGTATTCATCAAAGCCGGATTCTCGTCGATGGACATGGGCACCAGTTATCTGCTGCCCAAGATCGTCGGAGCGGGTGTGGCGCGAGAATTGATGTTGACCGGCCGAATCATCGACGCGGCCGAGGCCTATCGGATCACCCTGGTCCATCAAGTGGTAGCACCGAACGAGTTGACCGATGCAGCGCTGGAGATGGCGCGCGCGATCGCCGCGAACAATGCCTACGGGGTGTGGCAGACCAAAATCGGGCTCAACGCCGCGCTGGATGCGCCCAGTCTGCGACACGCCAAAGAGATCGAGAACCGCACCCAGATCATCAGTGGCTTCACCAACAATCCGGTCGAGGCGGCCAGGGCGCACCGCGAGAAGCGGACCGCGACTTGGGATCCGCTGTAGCGCGAGGTTGACGTGCCTAGACTTTCGCGATCACTTTCTCGGCGAACTTCTCCAGGTTACGGATCTTGGTATCCAGCGGCTCGGTGTCGGGTCCCTTGATGTAGGGGACGCGGAAGCCGACGATGACGTCGGTAACGCCCTTGTCCTCCAACCGCTTGATCCCGTCGAGCGTGAACGCGTCGGCCGAGATCACATGGATCTCAAACGGGCCGTCGTTGCCTTCTTCTTCGCGAAATCTTTTGAGCCGCAACAGCAACTCGTCGAGTTCGGCGGGGTCGCCGCCGCCGTGCATCCAGCCGTCAGCGCGCGCCGCCCGTCGTAGCGCGGCATCGGCGTGCCCGCCGATCAGGATCGGGATCGGCTTGGTGGGTGCCGGGGTCATCTTGGTCTTGGGGATGTCGTAGAACTCGCCGTGGAACTCGAAGTAGTCGCCGGTGGTGAGCCCGCGCACGATCTCGATGCATTCGTCAATGCGCTTGCCGCGCTTGGCGAACGGGACACCCATCAGCTCGTAATCGTCGGGCCAGGGGCTGGTGCCCACGCCCAGACCCACCCGGTTGCCGATCAACGCCGCCAGCGAACCGGCCTGCTTGGCCACCAGGGCCGGCGGCCGGATCGGCAGCTTGAGCACGAAGAAGTTGAACCTCAGCGTCGTCGTCACCGCACCCAGCGCAGCAGTCAGCACGAACGTCTCGATGAACGCCTTGCCGTCCAGGAATTCGCGGTTGCCGTCGGGCGTATACGGATACTTCGCCTCGGACTCGAACGGGTAGGCGATGCTGTCGGGAATCGTCATGCTGGCGTACCCGGCTGCCTCGGCCGCCTTTGCTAGCGGAATGTAAAACGTCGGATCGGTCATCGCCTCGGCATAGCTGAACCGCACACTGCCTCCAGTCCTGGGAATCGCAAAGCGTCAACGGAATACTAGGTTGCCTCGTTTGCCGGACGGCGGAAGAATAACGGGATCGCGATCGAAGCAGCCGATCGGAGCCAACCGAATGATGGGTAGCCACCGGGGTGAGCAGATCCGCGAAGTCGCGGACCTGATTCAGGCGTTGCAACAGCAGGAGACCGATGCCGACATGGTCCTCGGAGAACTCACCGAAAGTGCCGTCAAGTCCGTGCCAGGTGCGCAGTACGCCGGCATCACGATCGCAACCCGCAACGGCAAAGTGCGAACGGCGTCGGCGACGGGCCGGTATCCAGTGTTGCTCGACGAGATTCAGGGACGCCACGAGCAGGGGCCGTGCCTGTCGGCGGCGTGGGAACAGCACATGATCCGGATCAAAGACATGACGCTGGAGCACCGTTGGCCGGCGTATTGCCGCGACGCCATCGCAGAGACGCCGATCCGGTCGATCATGTCGTTTCAATTGTTCGCCGACCATCAGACGATGGGAGCGTTGAACTTCTACGCCGAGCGGCCGAACGTGTTCGACTACGAGGCGACCGAGCTCGGGTTGATCGTCGCCACCCACACCGCGCTGGCATGGAATCTGGTGCGCCGCGACGAGCAGTTCCGCAGCGCGCTGGCATCGCGCGACATCATCGGCCAGGCCAAGGGCATGATCATGGAGCGGTTCAAGATCGATGCGGTGCAGGCATTCGAACTGCTCAAGCGGCTGTCGCAGAGTTCGAACACGCCGCTGGTCGTGGTAGCCCGCCAACTGGTCGAGTCAGAACATCCCAGTCGATGACCGCGACCGAGCCGGAGCCGCCAAACCTGGATCGCGCGGCGGCACGGGCCGAGGCGGCGCGGCGACGGGCCAGCGAGTTGCAAAAGCGCAGAAGCGAACTCGCTTCTGGCCTGGGCGCTGACGCCGACACAGCAGAACAGGCGCGGCTGCACGCCCAAGAATCACTAGCGCGAGCCAAACGGGCGCATCACGCCGCGGCCGAGCGGCACCGCGAGGCCGGTGCGGCGCACCGGCGTGCCGCTGCCGCGCACGAGCAGGCCGCCATGCTCGCCGGAGACGGTAACGGCGAGGCGCATCAGGACGCGGCCGAGGCACACCGCGCCGCCGCCGCGGCCCACGACGACGCCGCCGCCGAGCAGCAAAAATCGGAGTAGCTCGCCTACGAGCTGAGCCGAGCCCACGGCGGCAGCGGCACCGTCAGCAATTCCGCCGCTCCTGGCGCAGTAGTGAGGGCCAGCAGCGCGGGTGCCAGCCGCTCCGGCGGTAGCACGAAGTCCGCGCAACCGGTCGCAATCGCATTGGCGGGCATGCTCGAGGCGCGAGCCGTTGCCGGATCCTGCACCAGCACCCGCCCGCCGCCCCGCTTGACTGCACGACATCCATCCGCCCCATCGCCGAGCGCACCGGTCAAGATGACGGCAACAGTCGGAGTAAGTTGCGCCGAACTGTTCAGCAGCGCGTTGCCGGGACCGACGTCACCGGCGTTGTCGTCGAGTACCCATCGGCCCGCGTCGTCGATGGTCGCCATGGTCTCCGCTGGTATCACGGTGACGCCGGGTTGGTCCGCCGCGCAACCGGCTTCGGCGGCCCGGACGGGCAGGCCCGTACGGCGGGCCAAAATTGGCGCTAGCAGGTCGTAGGCCTGTGTGCGGCGACGATGCTGCACCACCGCGATCGGGACGGGATAGGCCCCTGGAAGCCCTGCCAAGAGGGTCGTGATGGCTGGTATCCCGCCGAGTGATGCAACGATGACGACCCGCCCGAAGTTCGGTGTCGTAACGGAACCGCCGGCCGGGATCATCTCCATCAGCGTAGTCGTTATGTCGGGTTCCCGACATAACCGCAGACACATTGGGTACCCGACGGCAATGACCGAGGAAGAGGTTCGGCGCAACGCGATCCTGGCCCAGCTACCTGAAAACGAATTCGCCCAGTTGCAGGGTCACCTACGTCTGGAGCAGAGCGAAGTCAAACATTCGGCATACGAGCCGGGAAAGCCGATCGCCGACATCTATTTCCCACTGACCTCGGTGTACTCGCTGGTGGCCATGGCCGACGGGCAGATCCAGCTCGAGGTCGCCACCGTCGGTCACGAAGGGATGGTGGGGCTTCCGGTATATCTCGGTGCCACCAGTAGCCCACAGGCTGCCTTTTGCCAGGTTCCGGGGGATACAGCTGTGATGAGCGTGGGTGACTTCCGGCAGGCCCTCAACCGTGACGGGGCGTTACACGCACTGCTGAACCGCTTCACTCAGGCGACAATGGTGCAGGTCTCCCAGAATGTCGTCTGCAACCGCAGTCATGCCACCGAAGCCCGGATGGCGCGCTGGTTGCTCACCACCCAGGACCGGGTCGGCCGCGACGAATTTCCGCTCACCCAGGAATTTCTCGCCCAGATGCTGGGCGTGCACCGGCCAACTGTCTCCGAGACCGCGCAACGAATCCAGGCGCAGGAGCTCATTCGCTACCGACGTGGCGTCATCACGATCGCCGATCGCGACGGGTTGGTGCAGCGGGCATGTGAGTGCTACGGCATCGTCAAGGCTGAATTCGACGACTTGCGTAACCACCGCCGAAACTCGTGAACTTTCGTGTCAGGATTGCGCATCCATCAACAGCAGGGCACCGTTGACGCCGCCCTCGGGGGCTTGAAAGCCGGTGCAGGTCACCCGAACCTGAGTAGGCCGGCCGCGCCGATTGACCGCCTCGACGATCGACTCGCCCGGGTTGTCCGGGTCCACGAACGCATTGCCGATCAGCGGCCGCACATTGTCCATCGGCAGTCCGATGTCCAGAGCGGTCAACACTTCGCCGGTGGTCTCGTCGGCGCGTAAACCCCACAGCTCCTCGCAGCGATGGTTCCACACCACCACCCGCATCTCGCGATCGACCACCACCATGCCGAGATGAACCGAATTGACCAGGGAATCAAGGAAAGTACGGGCATCGTCGAGTTCGACGCTGCGCTCGCGCAAAGCATCGTTGATGGTGTGCAGCTCGTCGTTGGTGGACTGCAACTCCTCGTTCATCGTCTCGAGTTCTTCGTTGGTGGACTGCAGCTCTTCGTTGGTGGTCTCCAACTCCTCGACCGTTGACTGCAGTTCGTCGTTTGTGGTCTCGAGTTCTTCGTTGGTGGATTGCAGTTCTTCATAAGCGGCTTCGAGTTGGCGGTTGGTCTGAACCACCTTGTCCAGCAACGCTCGTGTCGCCGTGACGTCGAAGAACACGATCGACACGCCCAGCAGCCCGTTTTCAGCGTCGACGAGCGGGTTGACATGGATTTCGAACCATACGGCTTCCATGCCCGGCCGCTGCCATTTGACGTCGGGAATCCGCGCCGATCGCCGCTCGACCTTGGCCTGCTCCAAGAACGCGCGCAGCTCCACCGGCCGATACGAGACCTCCAGGTCGCGCAGCAGCCGGCCGATGTCGCGGGCCGACAGCCCGAACATGGTCTCGGCCTGCTGGTTGATCATCGCCACGGTGTCCTCGCCGGTCACCACCAGCTGCGCAACGGGATTAGCGCGGAAAGCCAAGTCGCGCACAGTGCCCAGGCCGGGCAGTTCTCCGCGGCGGTCATACATCGCCGCCGCTGGATCGTAACGGTCCAAGCCGGTGTGCGATCCCGGCGTCTTTTTGAAGATACGGTGTTTGAGGCTCAGCGGGGTGAACCGATCGGTATGACTCAACAACATCTCAGCGTGGCCGAGGAACAACGTGCCTTGCGCAGCCAGCGCGAAGTGCAAGCGTCCCAAGACATTCCGCTGAGTTTCTGCGTTCATGTACATCAGCGTGTTCCGGCACGCCAGCAGGTCCACCCGGGAGATGGGGGCGTCCTTGACCACGTCGTTGCGGCCGAAGATCACCGCGCGGCGTAGATCTTTGTGAAAGATGTAGCGGCCGTTGAGTTGTTCGAAGTACTTCTCCAGAAGGTCTGTGGGAACCGACTCGATGGCTTTGGCGTCGTAGCTGGCGGCTCGCGCCTCGGTCAGCGCATGCTCGTCGACGTCGGTCGCATAAATTTTCACCCGCTGCCGAAAGCTATCGGATCCGAGTGCCTCGGCCAGCAGCATGGCCAGCGTGTAGGCCTCTTGACCGGAGGCGCAGCCGGCACTCCAGATCCGGATCGGGTCGTCCGGGCCGCGCTCGGCAAGCATTTTCGGGATGACATCGGCGGCGATGTATTCCCAGGCGTCCGGGTCCCGGAAGAACGCCGTGACGTTGATCAGGATCGTGTTGAACAGCGCCGAGAACTCGTCGGAGCTGGCCTGCAGCACATCGAGATATTCCTCGAAGGTGTCATGGCCGGACTGGGCCATCCGGTGACGCACCCGCCGCATCAGCGTGGTGCGCTTATATCCGGTGAAGTCGAACCCCCGTGAATCCCGCATGTAGCGCAGCAGGGCCTCGAACGATTCGTCGGTCTTCGTGTCCATCTCGTCCCGTCTGGCGATAAAACGTGGCGAATTTGAACATTACTCGGGGCTCGGAGACGCCTGGTCCGTATCGTCGCGGACGCTGCCTAGAGCTTGTTTTCCGGACCGACGACCGCCCACACCGCCTTCCCTGACGGGGTCGGTGTGCTGCCCCAGGCACAGGAGACCGCAGCGACGATGGCCAAGCCGGACACTCGCTCGCCGCCGCGGAACGGGTCCTCCCGACGAGCCGCCGGCGTCGTGCTGCAATCCTGCACCGACACCGTGACAGTTGCTCCGTTGGTTTCCAGCACCAGCACAGGCGTGCTCGCGGTGTGCTGCAAGACATTCTCCACGAATACGTTCACGACGACGGTGGCCACCGGAATCAGCTCGGTCTGCGACCACGCCGTCAGATACTCGCCAACCAGATCACGCGCGCGACGCAGGCTGGCCAGCGAAGCGGGCAACTCCACCCGGGCCCGCCGCCTGGCCTGCCGCCCCTCGACGGGCAGCGCGTTCAGGGCTGCTTCGACGGTTGCGTGTACCGGCACGTAGCGCGTCACACCGATCCGGGAGATGGTGGTCCGTCGGTCGGCATCGCCACACACCAGAACGATCGGAACATCGGGCCAAGTGCTCACGTGCCAGCGGGCGCTGGTGAACACCGACCAGGCGGAGGACGCCGGCACGTCGAGCGCGTTGACATCGACGAGGACCGCCCGCGGCTCGTCCAACGCCGCTTTGATGATGGCGTCCCTCAATTTCAGGTAGGTACTGCTGTCGAGAACACCGTCGATGGTCAGCAGGCAGGCCGTCGCCACGGTGTCACTGGAAACGGCTAGCTCGCTCGCGTATCTAGCCACTGGTTTCCCGGTGTTTCGTATAGGCGTCCGACAACCTGCTGCCGAGGACGGCCATCGCATGCTCTGCTTCGTCGGCGATTGCTTGATAACGTTCGCTGAGGAGCCCGGGGTTGACCTGGTCGGCGAGCCGGCGGGACAGTTTGGCTTTCTCCTGGAGGCTGCGCATGGCAATCCACATCGCATTTTCGACCTCCTCATCCCGCGCCCGTAGCAACGCATCAGCTGTCCAGGCATGGCCGACGTGGCAGCGGTAATTGCCCTCGCTGACGGAGATCAGCGAGCCATTGCAATCCGGGCAGGTGTACCCGGACACGGGGGCCCAACGACTCAGTGTCGAATTCGGTCGAGAATCGCCGGGCCATCGCGATCCGGTTTTCCAACTCCATGCGCGCGTCCGGCTCCATTTCACATTCCTCAAATACTCGGTCGGCCAACTGCTTGAGCAGACCACCCACCTCCGCTGCCGCCGCCTCGTGATCGATCACGCCGGCGCCGATCGCATTCAGCGGCATCGCCGGAAACAGCGCATCAGAGGGCGCTTGGGCGATCGTCGTACCACCGCGTGATCGGATCGCGGCAGAGCCCAATGTCCCGTCGTCCAGCACACCGGACAGCAACACGCTCACCGCGCGTTGGCCGTGGCCCAGCGCCACCGACCTGAACAGCGCGTTGATGGCAGGACGGTGGCCGTTCTCGGTAGGCCCCTCGGAGAGCGCAATCCGGTTGTCTTCCACCATCAGATGCCGGTTCGGAACCGCTACCCAGATGGTGCCGTGTTCTAAGGGTGCGCCGTCGACGGCCTGCGCCGCGGGCAGCGGACCATTGCGGTCCAGGATGCGCGCCAAAACACTGGGCGCGCCCACGGGCATATGCAGTGCTACCAGGACCGCGTACGGCAGATCCGGTGGCAGGCCGGCTGCGAATTGGGTGAGCGCCTCCACCCCGCCGGCCGAGGCGCCGACCGCGACCACGTTGAGGGTGTTGTTTTCGACTGGCATAGCGCTCCCCACCATCTCTGGGTTACCCACAGGCATGCGAGGGCAACCCTGTTATCGGGGCGTCTGTCCAGAGTACGCGCGTCTACGGGGGGTGGGGCAATCGGAAATTCTAGGGCCGCTGCACGGCGAGTTCGGTGTTCGTGAGCGCGAATGGTGGCGGGCCCGCGCCGGCGATCGAATAGCCGCCTTGCGGTGTCGCTTCGGTGATGCGCGCCGAGGAGTTGCGCTCGCCGACCGCCAGCGTCGCCGTTCGCGCCTGTCGAAGCAGATCCGGCGGAAGCTGGTCGAAAACGGTTCCCTGCCAATGGTATTGACCGTCGATCGGATCTACGTGGCCGGTCAGGTGGACGCGTACCTCGCGGCAAGTGCCGGCAATGGTCAGCGTTGCGGGGCCGGCATAGGTCTCGTCGTGGAGTTGCGCGCCGGATGCCAGGTCGAACGCCGATGCTTTGAGATTTCTTGGACGGCCCGTGTTGACGTATTCATTGAAGGTCTGCGCGCTGCTGCGGCGCACCTCGATGCGGGTGCTGCCGCTGCGGTGCATCAATCGCAGGCATTCGGCGACGTAGCGTTCGCTATCGGGTGCGGTGGCCAGGAAGTAGTTGGGGAAACCGTGGATAGCGACACCGAGGTAGGGTTCCATGCCGTCCTGCCATGCCTCTTGGATGCGCAATCCTTGGGCGCCGACGAGCGTGTCTTGGCGGAGTTGTTTGCGAACCGCGAAACCGGTGCCGTAGATGATCGCGTCCACGTCATGGTGAGCCCCGTCACGGGTGCGGATGCCCGAGGCGGTGATGACGTCGATGGGTGAGCGCATCGGCGTGACCGATGTGCGCCTGCGCCGCCATCGTCGGCGGTTCGTGCGGATGGCCCTCCGCGGCGAATAGGGGAAGATCTCGACCGACGCCGCCGATGGGGTCAGCCGGTCGACCCACTGCCCGGCGGCAAAGTCGCCGCCGATTACCGCCACCCGTTTACCGGTTGGGTCGAACGGTGTATCGCCTGCCGCGGCCGCGACTGCTGGCCCGCGAAAGTCGTTGCGCCCGGGCAGGTCTGGGATCCACGGGACGAAAGGCGATGTGCAGGCTACGACAACGCCGCCACGGCATGTTTCGCCACCATTGGTCGCTACTGTCCAGGTGGCGGTCTCGTCGTCGAATACCGAACTGACGACTTCACGGTCGACGAGCGTGAAGTCGGTGATACCGGCATCGCGCAGCTTCGCGGCTGCCGACGCGGAACCGACGACGACGACGTTGTCGATCACAAGAATTTGCTGCGTGTCCAGTCGCGCCGCGCGATCCGGCCCATCAGACCTACTTCGGTCAGAAAGGCAGCCAACGGGGCGAAGCCGGCCACCTGAATCTCGTGTCGGTGCGGGCTATTTCGGGCCGCGATCCGGGCCCGTCGCGCATCCAGGCCTGCCCGCGCGTAGGGCACCGGGTTGGTGAACAAGTAGCGGAAGAACCATCCGCCCAGGCCGTTGATGTTGGCGACCAGCCACCGGTTGAGCCGCCCCATGTGCGGCACCCGCTTGCGCAGCCCGTCGCGCGCGAACTGGATGTGGCGGGCTTCTTCGGTGACGTGAATTCGCATCAGCCGCTGGATCATCGGCTGCAACTCGGGGTCGTCCATCATCTGCCGCTGCAGGGAGTCGAAAATCTCTTCACCGATCAGCGCCGCCACCCACAGCACCGGCCCTCGGAAGAACAGCGGCAGGATGTTGATCACCATCCGCTGGTAGAGCCGCGGGCGCACCGGCTTGGCGCCCACCCGCTCGATGGCCTTGCCGAACATCACCATGTGCCGGGTTTCGTCACCCAGTTCGGTCAGCGCGTAGTGCGACGACCGCGTGGTCGGGTCCTTGTGAATGAGCTTGCGCAGCAAGGCCTGGTTGAGCATGTTCTCGAACCAGATGCCCGCCGACAGCGTGTTGACCAGTTCCTGACGGGACAGCTCGATGCGCTGCGCGCGAGTCATCTCGTCCCACATCGGCGTGCCGTACAGCGACACGATCTTCGGCGGAAGAAAGAACTTGTCCGGGTCCAGCGGGGCGTCCCAGTCGATGTCGACGACGGGCGCGTAGGACTTCTTGACCGAGCCCTTGAGCAGCCGCTCGGAGAATTCCTCGCGACCGGGCCCGGCCGGCTTCACCGCAGTAGTCATGGCGCCGCTCCTTCTCATCGCTTCGCTCTGCATCGTCGCCGGCGCGAGTCATGGCGACGTCCTTCTCTGGGTGCCTGTTCCCTGACGGTAGGAAGAGCGAAGGCCAGATGTCAATACCTACGGTACCGGGTACTGGCGGTTCTGGCTATTCATGCCGATTAGGCTTTCCCGGCAATGAGCCATCGACACATCCACGTCATCGGGATTGGTGCCGGCGATCCCGATTATCTGACCGTGCAGGCGATTGAGGCACTCAACGACACTCAGGTGTTCTTTGCCGCAGACAAGGGTTCTGCCAAAACCGACCTGCTGGCGCTGCGTCGAGAGATCTGCGCACGGTTCATCCGTGAGCCGGGGTATCGATTCGTCGAGTTACCCGACCCTGCGCGTTCTGTTGAGGGTGATTACCGGGCCGCGGTGTCGGATTGGCACGCGGCCCGCGCGCGGCTCTGGTCGGCCGCAATCGCCGCCGAACTGGCCCCCGGCGACGTCGGCGCATTTCTCGCCTGGGGCGACCCGTCGCTCTACGACAGCACGCTGCGCATCCTCGACATGGTCGGCGTGGGCTACGACGTCATCCCCGGCATCACCGCCGTGCAGGCGCTGACGGCACGTCATCGGATCCCGCTCAACGACGTCGGCGAACCCGTGTTGATCACCACCGGCCGACAGCTTCGCGCCCATGGGCTGACCGGGTCAGCGGTCGTCATGCTCGACGGCGACTGCTCGTTTCTCGGCTGTCCCGCCGACGCCCGGATCTGGTGGGGCGCCTACCTCGGCACCGCCGACGAGCTGCTGGTGGCGGGCACCGTCGGCGCGGTCGGCGAACGGATCGCGTCGCTGCGCGCCGAGGCCCGGGCCCGCCACGGCTGGATTATGGATACCTACTTATTGCGCGCTGCGGAGTAGGTTCCTCGCCATGGCTCCATTTGTGTTTCGCGCTGCGGTGACCGGCTTCGCGTTGTGGGTCGTCACGCTCGTCGTCGACGGGATCAGCTTCGTCGGTGGCAGCACACCGATGCAGAGGGCCGGGATCGTCTTCATCGTCGCGGTGATCTTCGGCCTGGTCAACGCGTTCATCAAACCGATCGTGCAGATCCTGTCGATTCCGCTGTACATCCTGACGCTCGGGTTGATCCACATCGTCATCAATGCATTGATGCTGTGGATCACCGCCGGAATCACCGACCACACCACGCACTGGGGCTTGCACATCGACCACTTCTGGTGGACCGCC
Organism: Mycobacterium kyorinense; assembly: GCF_001672775.1. GTDB lineage: Bacteria > Actinomycetota > Actinomycetes > Mycobacteriales > Mycobacteriaceae > Mycobacterium > Mycobacterium kyorinense_A. Next base: position 79,166 of record NZ_LZKJ01000049.1, read on the forward strand.
ATCTGGGCTGCGATTGTCTTGTCGATCGTGAGCTGGCTGTTGTCCCTCGTGGTGCGCGACGCCCGGCGCATCACCCGGGTGTGACCGGCAGACTGGACGCATGCCCGAGCTACCCGAGGTCGAAGCACTCGCCGACTACCTGCGCCAGCACGCGGTCGGCTTGACGATCGGCCGGGTCGATGTCGTCGCGTTTTCGGTGCTCAAGACCTTCGACCCGCCGGTGGACGCGCTGCACGGCCGGGCAGTCACCGGTGCGCAGCGCTGGGGCAAGTACCTGGGGCTGCAGGTCGGCGATTGGTTTCTGATCGCGCACCTCTCGCGGGCCGGCTGGTTGCGGTGGTCCGACAAGCTGGCCGGGGCGCCGCTGCGGCCCGGCAAGGGCCCAATTGCGCTGCGGGTTCACCTTGGTGTGCCCGGCGAGGCGCCCGGGTTCGACCTCACCGAGGCCGGGACCCAGAAACGGTTGGCGGTGTGGCTCGTCGACGACCCGATGGCCGTGCCGGGGATCAGCGCGCTCGGGCCGGACGCGCTGCAGGTCGGCGCCGACGAGTTGGCCGAGTTGCTGGCGGGCAACACCGGCCGGATCAAGACCGTCGTCACCGATCAGAAGGTGATCGCCGGCATCGGTAACGCCTACAGCGACGAGATCCTGCACGTCGCGAAGATCTCGCCGTTCGCCACCGCCGGCAAACTCTCGGACGGTCAGCTGGCGGCGCTGCACGAGGCGATGGTGTCGGTGCTGACCGACGCGGTGACCCGCTCGGTCGGCCAACAGGCCGCGACGTTGAAGGGCGAGAAACGCTCCGGGCTGCGGGTGCATGCGCGCACGGGGATGCCGTGCCCAATGTGCGGGGACACCGTGCGCGAAGTGTCGTTTGCCGACAAGTCGTTTCAGTACTGCCCGACGTGTCAGACCGGCGGCAAGGTACTGGCCGACCGACGGATGTCGCGGCTGTTGAAATAACTGCGCTTCGCGAGCGTCGAGTTGGTGTGCGGCCCACCCGCGATTTGGCCCGACAACTCGACGTTCGAGGGACACCCGTTAGGGTGTGGCAATGCCTCGACAGAAGATTCTGATCACCGGCGCAAGCTCTGGCCTGGGCGCCGGGATGGCCCGCGCGTTCGCCGCCAAGGGTCGCGACCTGGCGCTGTGCGCCCGTCGTACCGAGCGGCTGGACGAGCTCAAAGCCGAACTGGCGCAGCAGTATCCGAACATCACGGTGGCCGTCGCGGCCTTGGACGTCAACGACCACGAGCAGGTGCCCAAGGTGTTCGGCGAACTGTCCGACGAACTCGGCGGGATCGACTGCGTCATCGTCAACGCCGGCATCGGCAAAGGCGCGCCGCTGGGCTCGGGCAAGCTGTGGGCCAACAAGGCGACCATCGAGACCAATTTGGTGTCGGCGTTGGTGCAGATCGAGACCGCGCTGGAGATGTTCAAGCAGGCCGGCGCGGGGCATCTCGTGCTGATCTCGTCGGTGCTGGGCAACAAGGGAGTGCCGGGCGTGAAAGCGGCCTACGCCGCGAGCAAGGCCGGGGTGACGTCGCTGGGCGAATCGCTGCGCGCGGAGTACGCGAAGGGCCCGATCAAGATCACAGTGGTGGAACCCGGCTACATCGAATCGGAGATGACCGCCAAGTCGGCGAGCACCATGCTGATGGTCGACAACGAGACCGGGGTGAATGCGATGGTCGCCGCGATCGAACGCGAATCCGGCCGCGCCGTCGTCCCGGCCTGGCCGTGGGTGCCGCTGGTGCAGCTGCTGAGGGTGCTGCCGCCGCGGCTGACCAAACGCTTCGCGTAGCTCAGACTGGCACTGGCGTGTAATGCGCTGCGTCAGTAGTGAATTCGGGTTTGCCGTAGGTTGCCAGCCGGAGCTTGAGGAGCCCGATGACGTAGGCGTCGGTGATGTCCCGAAGCACGGGGATGCGGCTGGCCTGCTGAACCGCGGTGAACCGGCCGATGATGAACGGCGCGGTCAGCGCGACGCGCATGAGGTCCGTCGCTCCCATCGAAACACCCATCGCCTCGGCGATTTCGCGGTCACCACCGCAAAATGTGCGGACGAACGTGAGCTTGGAAAAGCTCTTCTCGACCGCTTCGGCGCCGCGGTCGAACAGCGTGGTGTCGGGGCGCAGATAGGCCGCCATCGTGCCGCTGACGAGTTCGCGGCAGGTGTCGTCGAATCCGTCGCGCAGTAGCGCCGAGCGCGCGTGCAGCACATGCATGATGTCGGCGGGTTCTGACGGCAGGAGTTCGGGCGGCAAACCGAGCAGAAAGCAGCGATACCTGGCGAATTCGACGGCGGCGCGTTCTTCCTTGGTGAACTTCGTCCGGCCCTGCTGGCGCGCCTTGCGGGCCAACAGGTACTGGCCGATCATGCCAGCGGGCATCTGGTCGACCTGCGGGATCGGCATACCGTAGATCCCGACGTCCCATTTGTCGGATTTCTTCAGCGCGTTGTAGCGGACCATCGAATGCATCAGCCGCACCATGGCCGCGGCCTCAAAGCCGGGCCCGTACCGGTCCAGCGCGCCGGGCAGGGTGGTGACCGCGAAGAAGCTGGCCGTCTCGTTGACTCGGCGGGCGGCCCGCTTGCCCGACAGCGCGCCGGTCAACGCCATCGGCAGCGCGGCGTAGGTGTTGGTGAAGGTCGCGATGAAGGCCCCGCGGGTAATGAACGGGGCCAGCAGCGCCGCGGGGATGCGTTCCTGGCGGGCGCCTTCGCGTACCTGGTCGAAGTCGATCCACTCCGGGGTGGCCTCCATGGCGGCGATGAACGACGCGAGCTCGGGGGGTGCCTCCGGTACCGCCTCGATGCCTTCGCGGCATGCCCGCTTGAGCATGTCGATCAGCTGCGTGACGCTGTGCGTGGCCATCAGCGCCGCATAGGGATCGGCGACGACGTCGCCGAGCAGGGTGGCCGTGCTGATCAATTCGAGAACACGGTCGTCTTCCAGAATTGGCTCGCGGTCGGCGACCCATTTCGGCAGGGCCGAATCGACGTCGGGCTCGGTGGCCAGGCGGTCGGGCTGCTGGTCAAAGTCGAAGTCCCCATAGAGGTCGGGCTGCAATTCGCGCTGGCTGCGGACTCGCTTCGCGAGTTCGGGGTAGTACATGACCATCACTGCCTCCGGCTAACTAACACTTAGTGAGTAATACTCACAAGTTGTTAGTTATGCTGTCAAGGGTGACTGTGGAAAGCCCCAGGCGGCGCATGACCGCCGAAGGGCGGCGCGAGCAGATCCTCGACGTCACGCACGCGATCGTCGACGCCGAGGGCTTTCACGCGGCAACACCGAACCGCATTGCGGCGCAGGCCGGTATCAACCGATCGTTGATCTATCAGAAGTTCGGCGATCTGGCTGGGCTGTTCGTCGAGCTGATCGACCGCGAGGCGGCACGGGCCGGCGCGCAGTTCGCCGAGGCGATCTCCGGATTAGACGCTGCCGCCGGCGATGAGTCGCTGGTGCTCGCGTTCGACGGTGTGCTGGCCGCCGTCGACGCCCACCCGGCAACGTGGCGGCTGTTTTTGTTCCCGCCGCAGGGGGCTCCGCCGGAGTTGTATGCCCGCCTTGCTCAGTCTGAGGCCGCCGTCCGGGAGTTCTTCATCCGCGAATTGCTGCGCATCAATCCCCAACTGCATGACCCCGAATACACGGCTCGGATTCTGCACGCTTCCGGCCGCGAGTTACTGCAGCTGCACCTGTCCGATCCGCACACCGCGACCGTGGAACGCCTGCGCACCTTTGTGCGGAGATTCGGTTCCGAGCTCGTCGTCCCAACCCACCTCTAGCGCGAGCGTGCGCAATCCCGCAATAACTAGCGGCGTGTCGCCCGGGGACACGCACGCTCGCGGTCTAAAGGCGCGGCGCGAAACGTCAGCTCGCGCGGCCTCTTTCGGTGCGGTAGCGGCGCACCAGCGCATCGGTCGAGCTGTCTGACTGCTTACCAGGCGAGGCGTCGTCGGCCAGCACCGGCAACAGCTCCTTGGCCTGAGTCTTGCCCAGCTCGACCCCCCACTGGTCGAACGAGTCGATACCCCACACCACACCCTCGGTGAAGACCTGGTGTTCGTAGAGCGCGATCAACTGTCCGAGCACCGACGGTGTGAGCCGGCTCGCCAGAATCGATGTGGTCGGCCGGTTACCGGGCATGACCTTGTGCGGCACCACATCCGGCGGTGTTCCCTCTGCGGCGATCTCGTCGGCCGTCTTGCCGAACGCCAGCACCTGCGTCTGAGCGAAGAAGTTGCTCATCAACAAGTCGTGCATACTGCCGTCGCCGTCGGCGGTCGGCAAGTCGTCGAGCGGTTGAGAAAACCCGATGAAATCCGCGGGCACCAACCGGGTGCCCTGGTGCAACAATTGGTAGAAGGCGTGTTGGCCGTTGGTTCCCGGCTCGCCCCAATAGATTTCGCCGGTGTCGGTGACCACCGGCGTGCCGTCTGCGCGAGTCGACTTGCCGTTGGACTCCATGGTCAGCTGCTGCAGATAGGCCGCAAACCGGGCCAGGTCATTGGAATACGGCAACACCGCCCGTGACTGCGCATCGAAGAAGTTGGAGTACCACAACTCGATCAACCCGAGTAGCGCCGGCGCGTTGGATTCCAGCGGAGCGGTTTTGAAATGCTCGTCGACGATGTGGAATCCGGACAAAAAGTCGGCGAAGGCTTCTCGGCCGATTGCGGCCATGACCGACAACCCGATCGCCGAATCGACCGAATATCGTCCGCCGACCCAGTCCCAGAAGCCGAACATGTTCTCGGTGTCGATGCCGAAGTCCGAGACGCGTTCGGAGTTGGTGGACACCGCGACGAAATGCTTCGCCACCGCGTCATCGCCGAGGGCGTCGGTGCACCAGCGCCGCGCCGCGGTCGCATTGGTCAACGTCTCCAGCGTGGAAAACGTTTTGGAGGCGACGATGAAAAGTGTTGTGGCCGGGTCTAAGTCAGCCAGTGTCGCGACGAGGTCGGCCGGATCGACGTTGGAGACGAACCGCGCCGAGATGCCGGCGTCGGCGTAGTGGCGCAGCGCCTGGTACACCATCACCGGGCCGAGATCCGAGCCCCCGATGCCGATGTTGACCACCGTGCTGATCCGTTTGCCCGTCGCGCCGGTCCACTCGCCGCTGCGCAGCCGGTCGGTGAAATCACCCATCGCGTCGAGCACGGCGTGCACGTCCTCGACGACGTTCTGCCCGTCGACGGTCAGTGTGGCGTCGCGCGGCAGCCGCAGCGCGGTGTGCAGCACCGCCCGGTTTTCCGAGGTGTTGATGTGCTTGCCGGCGAACATGTCGTCGCGGCGCTGCTCGAGGCCGGCCGCCCGGGCCAGGTCGGCCAGCAGCTTGAGCGTCTCGCGGGTGACGCGGTGCTTGCTGTAGTCGATATAGAGGTCACCGACCGTGATCGTCAGTTCGCGGCCGCGGTCGGGGTCGTCGGCGAAGAACTGACGCAGGTGCCGGTCTTTGATCTGGTCGTGGTGTCCGCGCAGCGCGCTCCAGGCCGGAGTGGCGGTGATGTCAGGGATCTGTTCAACCGCAGTCATACCTTTCGACCCTAGTCACGGCGGGGCCGGGGCCTGATGAACGCGAGGTGAACGAGCGGCTAAACGGGCGAGTCAGTGACCGAGCCGTCCGCGGCCCATCCGCAGCAGCAGCATGGCCAGGTCTTTGCCGTCGGGACCGAGCTCGCTGTAGCGCTCGATGACTTTCATTTCGCGACTGTGCACCAAGCGTGTGCCGCCGGAGGCCATCCGGACCTTGCCGATCGCCTGGGAGACCTCCGTGCGGCGCTTGACCGCGGCCAAGATCTCGGCGTCCAGCCGATCGATCTCCCGCCGCAGCTCATCGATGTCGGAAAGCTGTTCGGTTTCTGTAGACATGGGTCGTGACTCCGCATTCTCGCTGTTGGTGGCTTCTGATCTCATCCGTGTCCGGGCCTCACACAACAGACGAGCCCCGGATCGCAGATGCGGACCGCGGGGCTCTGGGAAGCAGCTAGACCACGGGCACCGCTGTCCGGTACCCGTAGAAAAATCGACGCTGCGTGTAGAGCACGAATTGAAGTGTGCCACTAACGGTCGTGGCAGCGCAAAAGGTGTCGCCGAACGGCGGTAAGTTTGGACAGACATGACTCTGCATGTAAACGCCGAAGCAGACCAACTCCTCGACGGGCTCAACCCGCAGCAGCGTCAGGCCGTGCTGCACGAAGGTTCGCCGTTGCTGATCGTCGCGGGCGCGGGTTCGGGCAAGACCGCCGTCTTGACGCGACGGATCGCCTACCTGCTGGCCGCCCGCGGCGTCAGCCCTGGCCAGGTTCTGGCCATCACCTTCACCAACAAAGCCGCCGCCGAGATGCGCGAGCGGGTGGTCCAGCTGACAGGAGCCCGCGCTGGGTTCTCGATGTGGGTGTCGACGTTCCATTCGACCTGCGTGCGGATCCTGCGCAACCAGGCCTCGCTGGTGCCGGGCCTGAATTCCAACTTCTCGATCTACGACGCCGACGATTCGCGGCGGCTACTGCAGATGATCGGCAAGGACATGGGGCTGGATATCAAGCGGTATTCGCCGCGGCTGCTGGCCAACGCCATCTCCAACCTGAAAAACGAGCTGATCGATCCGCAACGGGCACTGTCGGATCTTTCCGAGGAATCCGATGACCTGGCCCGCACCGTGGCCGCCGTCTACTCCGAATACCAGCACCGGCTGCGGGCGGCCAACGCGCTGGACTTCGACGACCTGATCGGCGAGACCGTCGCAGTGCTGCAAGCCTTCCCGCAGATCGCTCAGCACTACCGCAGGCGGTTCCGGCACATCCTGGTCGACGAATACCAGGACACCAACCACGCGCAATACGTGCTGGTGCGCGAACTCGCCGGGCACGGTAGCGACGACGACGTGCCGCCTGCCGAGCTTTGCGTGGTCGGCGATGCCGACCAGTCGATCTACGCCTTCCGCGGCGCCACGATCCGCAACATCGAAGACTTCGAACGCGACTACCCGAACGCCACAACGATTCTGCTGGAACAGAATTACCGCTCGACGCAGAACATCTTGTCGGCGGCGAACTCGGTGATCGCGCGGAACTCCGGGCGGCGGGAGAAGCGGCTGTGGACCGATGCCGGCGAGGGCGAACTGATCGTCGGCTACGTCGCCGACAACGAGCACGACGAGGCACGCTTTGTCGCCGAGGAGATCGACGCGCTGGCGCAGAACGGTGAGATCACCTACAACGACGTGGCGGTTTTCTACCGGACCAACAACTCGTCGCGGTCGCTGGAAGAGGTGTTCATCCGGGCCGGCATCCCCTACAAAGTCGTTGGCGGAGTGCGGTTTTACGAGCGCAAAGAGATCCGCGACGTCGTCGCCTACCTGCGGGTGCTGGACAACCCGGGCGATGCGGTGAGCCTGCGCCGCATCCTCAACACACCGCGGCGCGGGATCGGTGACCGCGCCGAGGCTTGCGTGGCCGTCTACGCCGAGAACACCGGGGCGAGCTTTGCCGACGCGCTGGCTGCCGCCGCCGACGGCAAAGTCCCGATGCTGAATTCCCGTGCGGTCAATGCGATCAAGGGCTTTGTCGAGATGCTCGACGAGCTGCGGGGACACCTTGACGGCGACCTGGGCGAGTTGGTCGAGGCGGTGCTGAACCGCACCGGCTACCGCACCGAGTTGGAATCCTCCAGCGACCCGCAAGACTTGGCCAGACTGGACAACCTCAACGAACTTGTCAGCGTCGCACACGAATTCGCGACCGATCTGGCTAACGCCGCCGCCCTCGAGGACGCTCCGGACGACGAGGACGTGCCCGACACCGGTGTGCTGGCACAGTTTCTGGAACGGGTTTCGCTGGTCGCCGACGCGGACGAGATCCCCGAGCACACCGCCGGTGTGGTGACATTGATGACGCTGCACACCGCGAAGGGACTGGAGTTTCCGGTCGTGTTCGTGACCGGGTGGGAGGACGGAATGTTCCCGCACATGCGGGCATTGGGTGATCCGACCGAGCTCTGCGAGGAGCGGCGGCTGGCCTACGTCGGGATCACCCGGGCGCGGCAGCGGCTGTATCTGAGCCGCGCCAAGGTCCGCTCGTCGTGGGGACAGCCGATGCTCAACCCCGAGTCGCGGTTCCTGCGCGAAATCCCCGAGGAACTCATCGACTGGCGGCGCACCGACCCCGCGCCGACATTCAGCGCACCGGTCAGCGGCGCCGGCCGATTCGGGCCGGCACGGCCGTCACCGGCTCGCGCGTCGTCGAGCAAACGCCCGCTGCTGGTGCTGCAACCCGGTGACCGGGTGTCACACGACAAGTACGGGCTGGGCCGGGTGGAGGAAGTTTCCGGGGTCGGGGAATCCGCGATGTCGCTGATCGACTTCGGCAGCTCGGGGCGGGTCAAGCTGATGCACAACCACGCCCCGGTCACCAAGCTTTAGCTTGGCTAACGCTGAGGCAACCAGCGTTTGGTTTGCGGGTGCATCGCCAGCACCGCGCTGGCGACCGGCAGTATCCACAGCGTGTGCACGATCCAGGCGACGCGTGCGCCGGCGATGAATACCCCGAGGTAAGTCAGCACCGCAACCACGGCACCGGCCACGATGAGGTAGCGACCGAGCGTCCGCCGCCGCAGCAGGAGGATCACGCCCGATACGGTGGCCAGCGCGAACACCAGCGCGAGAAACCCGACCGCGACGCAAAACAACCGGTCGGATTGCCACCAGCCGGCGATCAATTCGGTGGCCACCACGGAGGTGGCCCAACCGCTGACGATGCTGACCGCAGCGGCGGCGATGGCTACCCGGCTGGCCGGTACCTCCGTGGTGTGCGCCCCCGCGCCGGGGCGCTGCGCTTGGTAGCCGCTGGGGGTCGGCGGCTGGCGCGGGATGTGGGTGGTGCGGGCATCGTCTGCGATCGCCGGAAGCGGCGTGGTCGGCGCTCGGCGGATGATGCGAGTCCGGGGCGCTTCGTCGTGGGATGTCGTCACCTCAGGCCTTCCTGTGGTGTCCTCGGGTGGCGGTGTGGCCGCGGAGGCGTCCGCAGCACCGCCGTCGCGAACAGGACCATCAGATCGATGGTAGGCGCACTACCGCCGAGTCGGCTTGGCCACCGATCAACCGGCGAAGCTGCCGAGGCTGAGACCCCGCTTGGCCAGCCACGGAACCGGATCCACCCGGTCCGAGCCATTGAGCAACACCTCGAAGTGCAGGTGCGGTCCAGTCGAATTGCCGCGGTTACCCATTGTGGCGATCTGATCGCCGGCCATTACCCGCTCACCGACACTGACCGTGGTGGTGTTGACGTGGCCGTAGAGCGTCACTGTCCCGTCGGCGTGGCGCAGCTTGACCCACTGTCCGTAGCCGGCAGTCGGGCCGGCGTCGATGACGACCCCGTCGGACACCGCCACGATCGGCGTCCCGATCGAGTTCGCGATGTCGATACCGGCGTGCAGCACGCCCCAGCGGTAGCCGAAATTGGAGGTGAACAGGCCCTTGGTCGGCATGACGTAGAGCGGCTGCTGCAGTCGCGCCTCGCGCTGTGCGCGCTCTTGGGCAAACGCCACGCCCTTGGCGAGCTCCGCACTGTGCACCGCTGCGCTGGCGGCCGGTTGCACGGTGACCATTTGCATGCCCCGCGGCGACGTGGTGATCGAGCCGCCGTTGAGCGCTGAGGCGTCGGCGGCGAGCACGGTTTCGGCGTTCGCGGTATCGGACGGATGCGTCGCAGAGTGTGCGGCCGCAGCGGCGGCTCCAGCCGCCATCGCGGTGATCAACACCCGGCCGCGCACCGCGCTGCTCGGCTGCTTGCGGTGCTGTCCGCGGCGCCAAGGAAGGTCGGTGCCGTCGACGCCCTGGGGATGGCTGTGCAGGTCGAATCGGTGGCGGTCGGTGCGCGCCTCGTCCGGCGCCGGCCGGTGCGCGCGGGGGCGGGCCAGTTGCAGCGGGGTCAGATCGTCGGACTCGTCGAGGTCATCCAATTCGGGCGCCCGCAGCACCGCTGCCTCGGTGTCGAAGACGCTGTTGTCGCAGAAGTCCAAGTCATCGAGGTTGGCGAGCTCCCCGAACTCATTGAACGGGATGATGTCGGTGACTTCGTTGCGGTCGAAATCTGACCAGCGGTCGCTCGATCCGCGGGAGTCTCCTAAGGCAGGAGACCGGGCGGAAAGGTGCTGGGTCAACCTGATTGTCCCTCGGGTCGTAACCATAACGTTATCTGGACCCTGAGACGTTAACCGCAGAGCGCCGACGCTCGCAATCCCGCGCCAAAGATCCGCCCGGGAATGTGACTTGAATCACGCAGCCCGGGCGGTGAGATCGACCACATCGGCGGATGCCGACGATGGAACCTTCCGGCCGTGTCGATACAGTTCCCGCAAGCGGGGTTCGGGAAACCGACCCGTGGACACAAAGGCCGACACATAGAAGTGAGCCCATGGATCTTTTCGAGTACCAGGCGAAGGAATTGTTCGCCAAGCACAACGTCCCCACCACGCCCGGCCGGGTGACCGCCGACGCCGACGACGCGAAGGCGATAGCCCAGGAAATCGGTCGCCCGGTGATGGTCAAGGCGCAGGTCAAGACCGGTGGCCGCGGCAAGGCCGGCGGGGTGAAGTACGCCGCGACGCCCGAGGACGCCTACACCCACGCCAACAACATCCTCGGTCTGGACATCAAGGGCCACATCGTGAAGAAGCTGCTGGTCTCGGAGGCCAGCGACATCGCCGAGGAGTACTACATCTCCTTCCTGCTCGACCGGGCCAACCGCACCTACCTGGCGATGTGCTCGGTGGAGGGCGGCATGGAGATCGAGGAGGTCGCCGCGACCAAGCCCGAGCGGCTGGCCAAGGTGCCCGTCGACGCGGTCAAGGGCGTCGATCTGGCGTTCGCCCGGTCCATCGCCGAGCAGGGGCATCTGCCGGCCGAGGTGCTCGACGCCGCTGCAGTCACCATCCAGAAGCTCTGGGAGTGCTTCGTGGCCGAGGACGCGACGCTGGTCGAGGTCAACCCGCTGGTGCGCACCCCCGACGACCAGATCCTGGCGCTGGACGGCAAGGTGACGCTCGACGGCAACGCCGACTTCCGCCAGCCCGGCCACGCCGAGTTCGAAGACCGCGACGCCACCGACCCGCTGGAGCTCAAGGCCAAAGAACACGACCTCAACTACGTCAAGCTCGACGGCCAGATCGGGATCATCGGCAACGGTGCCGGCTTGGTGATGTCGACGCTGGACGTAGCCGCCTACGCCGGCGAGAAGCACGGCGGCGTGAAGCCGGCCAACTTCCTGGACATCGGCGGCGGCGCCTCCGCCGAAGTGATGGCGGCCGGGCTGGACGTCATCCTGGGCGACCCGCAGGTCAAAAGCGTGTTCGTCAACGTGTTCGGCGGCATCACCGCCTGCGACGCGGTGGCCAGTGGCATCGTGTCGGCGCTGCAGATGCTGGGCGACACCGCCACCAAGCCGCTGGTGGTTCGGCTCGACGGCAACAACGTCGAGGAGGGCCGGCGCATCCTGGCCGAGGCCAACCACCCGCTGGTGACGCTGGTGCCCACGATGGATGAGGCCGCCGACAAAGCCGCCGAGCTGGCGAGCGCCTGACGTGGCGATCGCAAGCTCGGCGAAGCCGGGCGCAGCGGGTCGCCACTACTGAAAGGACCATTAGATATGTCTATCTTTCTGACCAAGGACAACAAGGTCATCGTTCAGGGCATCACCGGCAGCGAGGCCACCGTGCACACCGCTCGGATGCTCAAGGCCGGCACCCAGATCGTCGGCGGCGTCAACGCCCGTAAGGCGGGCACCACTGTCACCCATGAGGACAAGGGCGGCCGGGTCATCAAGCTGCCGGTGTTCGGCAGTGTCGCGGAGGCCATGAAGGAGACCGGCGCCGACGTCTCGATCATCTTCGTGCCGCCCAAGTTCGCCAAGGACGCCATCATCGAGGCCGTCGACGCCGAGATCCCCCTGCTGGTAGTCATCACCGAGGGAATTCCGGTGCAGGACAGCGCCTATGCCTGGGCCTACAACGTGAGCAAGGGCAACAAGACCCGCATCATCGGCCCGAACTGTCCCGGGATCATCACCCCGGGCCAGGCGCTGGTCGGTATCACGCCGGCCAACATCAGCGGGCCGGGTCCGATCGGCCTGGTGTCGAAGTCGGGCACGTTGACCTATCAGATGATGTTCGAGTTGCGGGACTTCGGGTTTTCCACCGCAATCGGCATTGGCGGCGACCCGGTGATCGGCACCACTCACATCGACGCCATCGAGGCATTCGAGAAGGATCCGGAGACCAAAGTCATCGTGATGATCGGCGAGATCGGCGGCGACGCCGAGGAACGCGCCGCCGACTACATCAAGGCCAACGTCTCCAAGCCCGTCGTCGGATACGTCGCCGGGTTCACCGCGCCTGAGGGCAAGACGATGGGGCACGCCGGTGCCATCGTGTCCGGTTCGTCGGGCACCGCGGCCGCCAAGAAGGAAGCCCTGGAGGCGGCCGGCGTCAAGGTCGGTAAGACTCCTTCGGAGACTGCGGCGCTGGCGCGCCAGATCCTGCAAAGCATGTAGGTCCGGTGAGTATCGACGCCTGCACCCCCGTCGTCGTCGGTGTCGGGCAGGCTGCCGAACGGATCGACGACCCGTACTACCGCGCAATGTCGGCCGTGGAGTTGGCCGCCGCCGGGGCTCGTGCCGCGTTAGACGATTGCGGCGCCGACGTGGCCAAGGTTGCCGCGGCGATCGACACCGTCGCGGGCGTGCGCCAGTTCGAGATCTCCGGACCGGCTCAGCCGGTGTTGGGCAAGTCGAACAACTACCCACGCTCGGTGGCCAACCGGATCGGCGCCGACCCGGCCCGGGCGATTCTGGAGGTGGTGGGCGGACAAGGCCCGCAGCACCTGATCACCGAATTGGCCGGTGGGATCGCCGCCGGCCAGGCCGAGGTCGTGTTGATCTTCGGGTCGGACGCGACGTCGACGACGCGCTACTTCGCCACGGCCGACAACCGCCCGGACTTCACCGAGACGGTCGAGGGCTCGCTGGAAGACCGCGGCTACGGCATCGAGGGACTCATCAGCCGCTACACGGTGGTGCACGGCTTGGTGGACGCGCCCACGCAATACGCGTTGCTGGAGAATGCCCGACGGGCCGGGACGGGACTGGGGCCGGCCGACTATCTGCGGCGAATGGGTGAGCTGTTCGCGCCGTTTTCCAAGGTGGCCGCGGACAATCCGTTCGCCGCTGCGCCGGTGCGGCGCGATGTCGAGGAACTGATCACCGTCACCGAGAGCAACCGGATGATCTCCGAGCCGTACCCGCGGCTGCTCGTCGCCCGCGACCAGGTCAACCAAGGTGCGGCGGCCCTGCTGATGTCGGTGGAGGCTGCGCGCAAACTCGGTGTGCCCGAAGAGAATTGGGTTTTCCTGCATGGGCATGCCGATATGGAAGAGCAAAGCCTGCTGGAGCGGCCCGATCTCGGGCACGCCCCGTCGGCGGTGATGGCGGTGCGCGAAGCGCTGGCGGTAGCCGGCATCGGCATCGACGACATCGCCACGTTCGACTTGTACAGCTGCTTCCCCGTGCCAGTGTTCAACATCTGCGACGGGATGGGCATTGCGCCCGACGATCGGCGCGGGCTGACCTTGACCGGTGGCCTGCCGTTCTTCGGCGGGGCCGGCAACAACTACTCGATGCACGGCGTGGCCGAGACCGTCGCGCAGATGCGCAGTAGGCCAGGGCAATTCGGTGTCGTCGGCGCCAACGGCGGCATCATGAGCAAGTACTCGGTCGGGGTGTACTCGAGCACACCGGTGGAATGGAAAGCCGATCGCAGCGCCGAGCTGCAGGCACAGATCGCCGCAGCGCCGACCGTGGCGGTGACCGAGCAGGCCGAGGGGACCGGCACCGTGGAGACCTACACGGTGCGGCGCGACAACGGCCGGTTGACCGGGATCATCATCGGCCGCTTAACCGCCGACGACAGCCGGTTTTTGGCTACCACCGAGGACGACGACTTGATCGCGCTGCTGACCGAGGGCGACCCGCTCGGACAGTCGGTTTCGGTGCGCTCGTTCGACTACGGCAACCGCTGCACGCTGTCTTAACTTCTTGCGCGAGCGTGCGTGTCCCCGGTCGACACGCCGACATCAAACCCGTTTCTGCGCACGCTCGACGCTAAACCGAGGCGGCCAGCTTGCCGGCCAGCCGCTCCACGTAGGCGGCCACCTCGTCTTCGGAGCGGTCCGGCAACCCGAACAGCACCTCGGTGACACCCAGTTCGGCCCAGCGGGCCAGCTTCTCGGGCACCGGCTTGAAGTCCAGCGCCACGATCTGCGGCGCCCCGTCGCGGCCGGCGGCCGCCCAGGTGTCCTGCAATAGCTTCACCGGCTCGTCGATGTCGACGTCCCGCGGCGTGGTGATCCAGCCGTCGGCGCTCCGTGCGATCCACTTGAAGTTCTTCTCGGTACCGGCCGCGCCCACCAGCACCGGGATATGCGACTGCACCGGCTTGGGCCAGGCCCAACTGGGCCCGAAGTTGACGAACTCACCCTGGTAAGCGGCTTCCTCCTGCGTCCACAGCGCCCGCATCGCCTCGAGGTATTCACGCAGCATCGTGCGACGCCGGCCGGGCGGCACACCATGGTCGGCCAGTTCGTCGGTGTTCCAGCCGAACCCCACGCCGAGACTCACCCGGCCGCCGGACAGATGGTCCAGAGTGGCAATCGATTTGGCCAGCGTGATCGGATCGTGTTCCACCGGCAGTGCCACTGCCGTGGACAGCCGAACCCGTGAGGTGACCGCGCACGCCGCGCCCAAACTCACCCACGGATCCAACGTGCGCATGTAACGGTCGTCGGGCAACGACTCGTCGCCAGTAGTCGGGTGCGCCGCCTCGCGCTTGATCGGGATATGCGTGTGTTCTGGGACGTAGAAGGTGTGGAAGCCGTGGTTTTCGGCGAGGGTGGCGGCCGCGGCCGGGGAGATACCACGGTCGCTGGTGAACAGCACAAGCCCGTAATCCATGCCCTGAATTAGAACGTGTTCCAATCCACCGGGCAACCGCGGGGTCACAGATTGACACGCGTGGGGCGCAGCGCCTTCACCAGTCTGTGCGCTAGCGTGGATGATCGAATCGCGTCGCAACGCCGCGCCAGCCGTCACGGCGTTCATGGAGCGGTCCGACGCAGCGTCGCGGGGAGCGGCGCATGGGAGTGACAAGCGCCGCACGACAGTGGGGCCGGAACAGCACTGGAAGCACAGGAGAAGCCATGACCTACTCGCCCGGCAGTCCCGGATATCCGCCCGCTCAGTCGCCGGGCTCCTACGGAGCGTCTTCACCGTCGTTCGCGAAATCCGATGACCACGCGAGCAATTTGGGTCTCTACTTGACCATCGCAGTGGTGGCGCTCGGCTTGGCGAGCTATCTGGCGAGCTTCGGCACAATGTTTAATGTCGACTCCGACGTCGGCCCGGCCGTACCGGTTTCCGGCGACATCGGGATCGGGATCCTCGCGGCGCTGGTGGCCGCGCTGCTCGCCGCCGTCAGTTTGGTGCCCAAGGCGAAGAACTACGCGGCGGTGGTCGCGGCGATTGCGGTGCTGGGCGCGTTGACGGCGATCAAAGAGACGCTCAGTACGCCAAGCGGTGTCTCGGCCGCGTGGGCGTTGTGGTTCATTCTGGCCTGCGGCGTGATTCAGGCGATCGTCGCGGTCGTTGCACTCCTGCTGGAGGCGGGCGTCATCACCCCGCCCGCGCCGCGACCCAAATACGAGCAGTACGGCGGTCACTACGGCCAGTACGGCGGCCAGTCCGGTTACTACGGCCAGCAACAGGGCCATTACCAGCAGCACAGCCCCCAGTCGCCGCAGGGCTATGGGTCGCAGTACGGCAGCTACCCGTCGTCGCCGTCGACCGGCGGTTTCAGCACCGTCGGCCAGCAGACCGGCCCGCAGCAGCAGCAACAGTCTTCGCAGCAGGGGTCGTCCCAACACGGCCCGGCCACGCCGCCCACCGGCTTCCCCAGCTACGGCCAACCGCCGTCGAGCGGTTCGGGATCCCAGAGCACAGGTCAGGGGAGTTCCGGCACCCAAAGCGGTTCGGGCCAGAGCCAGCAGTCGTACGGCCAGGGCCAGCAACCACAGTCTCCGTCGTCTGGCCCGTCGCAGTCCTGACGAGCCCAGCGGGTCGCGTCCGAGTACCCCGGTGGTGATCGCCAGCGCGGCGACGACGGGCGCAGCGGGTTAGCAACGTGCGCAAAGAGTGACGTGGGTGGCTGACAATCCAGCGGTAGGCGCCCGCCAGGCCCGTGACCTGTTGCGGGTGGCGTTCGGCCCGGCGGTGGTGGCGCTGGTCATCATCGCCGCGGTGACGTTGCTGCAGTTGCTGATGGCCAACAGCGACATGACCGGCGCGCTGGGCGCCATCGCCAGTATGTGGCTGGGTGCCCATCAGGTGCCGATCTCGATCGGCGGCCGTGAGCTCGGTGTGATGCCGTTGTTGCCGGTGCTGCTGATGGTGTGGGGGGTTGCCCGCACGACGGCCCAAGCCACCGCCGGCACGACGTCCTGGTTTGTCATCCGCTGGATCGTGGCCTCAGCGTTGGGCGGGCCGCTGCTGATCGCCGCGGTCTCGTTAGCCGTGATCCACGATGCCGCCTCGGTGATCACCGAACTGCAGACGCCGAGCGCGCTGCGGGCATTCGTGAGCGTGCTGGTGGTACACGGCATCGGCGCACTGATCGGGGTCGGTTCGCGGGTGGGGCGCCGGGCGTTGGCGGTTTCGCCGTTGCCTGACTGGCTATTTGATTCACTGCGCGGCGCGGTCGCAGGCATGCTGGCGCTGCTGGGACTGTCCGGCGTGGTGACGGCCGGATCGCTGATCGTGCACTGGGGGACGATGCACGACCTTTATGCGATCACCGATTCGATTTTCGGCCAATTCAGCCTGACCGTGCTGTCGGTGTTGTATGCACCCAACGTCATCGTCGGTACCGCCGCGGTTGCGGTGGGATCCAGTGTCCATCTCGGTTTCGCGACATTTAGCTCGTTCACCGTGTTCGGCGGCGACATTCCCGCGCTGCCGGTGCTGGCTGCGGCTCCGAGCCCGCCGCTGGGGCCGGTGTGGGTCGCGCTGCTGATCATCGGCGCATCCTCGGCAGTGGCGGTCGGGCAGCAATGCGCACGGCGCCCGCTTCCGGCGTCGGCGGCAGTCGCCAACGTGGTGGTTGCCGCGGTGTTGGCGGCGCTGACCATGGCTCTGCTGGGGTACGCCGGCGGCGGGCAGTTGGGCAACTTTGGCGGTGTGGGTGTCGACCAAGGCACCTTCGGTGTCGCGGTGTTCCTCTGGTTTGCGATCGTGGGACTGCTCACGGTGGTGATGGCCGGCGGGATCAGCCGCCGGCCCCGGAAGCCCAAGACCGTACCGCCTGCCCCCGAACCCGACGACCGACCAGTCGAGCCGGACCAGGCGCAACACGATCCGGTCGTCGACGCCGACGCTGCCGAGCCCGTCACACCGACCGATACGGACGACGTGCCGCCGGGCGCGGACTGAGGATCGGGTGTCCAGCTACGCTCAGCCTGTGCAGCAACCGCTCCATGTGCCTCCCAGCGCGCCGGCACGGCTGGTGGTTTTGGCTTCGGGTACCGGTTCGCTGCTCGAGTCGCTGCTCGGCGCCGCCGCGGGGGACTACCCCGGCCGGGTGGTCGCCGTCGGGGTGGATCGCGCTTGCCGGGCGGCCGAGGTCGCCGCTGTAGCGGCGCTGCCGATCTTCAGCGCCCGGCTCAAGGACTACCCCGGCCGCGACGCGTGGGACGCCGCGCTCACCGAGGCCACCGCCGCGCATTCGCCCGACCTGATCATCTCCGCCGGGTTTATGAAAATCCTTGGACCGCAGTTTCTTTCACGCTTCTCGGGTCGAATCGTCAACTCACATCCGACGTTGCTGCCGGCCTTCCCCGGCCCGCACGGGGTAACCGACGCGCTGGACTACGGGGTGAAGATCACCGGCTGTACGGTGCACCTGGTCGACGCCGGCACCGACACCGGGCCGATACTTGCTCAGCAAGCCGTTCCGGTGCTCGACGGCGACGACGAGCAGACCCTGCACGAGAGAATCAAGATCACCGAGCGGCAGTTGTTGGTGGACGTGGTGGCCGCGGTGGCAACCGGCGGCGTGACGTGGAGCGGACGAAAGGCGATCATCGGGTGAGCAACGACGGGAGACGGCCGGTCCGTCGCGCATTGATCAGCGTGTACGACAAGACGGGACTGATCGACCTCGCCCGCGGTCTGCACGCCGCCGGCGTCGACATCGTCTCGACCGGCTCGACAGCGAAAACGATTGCAGATAGGGGCATTCCGGTCACCCCGGTGGAAGACGTCACCGGCTTCCCGGAGGTGCTGGACGGCCGGGTGAAGACCTTGCACCCGCATGTGCATGCCGGGTTGCTCGCCGACCTGCGCAAGCCGGAGCACGTCGCAGCCCTCGAGAAACTCGGGATTGCCGCCTTCGAGCTGGTGGTGGTCAATCTGTATCCGTTCGGTGAGACGGTGGATTCCGGCGCCGGTGTCGACGAGTGCGTCGAACAGATCGATATCGGCGGACCGTCGATGGTGCGGGCCGCGGCCAAGAACCATCCCAGCGTCGCAGTGGTGGTCGATCCGCTCGGCTATGACGGCGTGCTCGCCGCGGTGTCCAACGGCGGGTTCACGCTGGCTGAGCGAAAGAAGTTGGCATCGTTGGCATTCCGGCACACTGCCGACTACGATATCGCGGTCGCCAGCTGGATGGAGTCGACGCTGGCGCCCGAGCAGCCGCAGACATCTTTCCCGGAGTGGTTCGCCGGGTCGTGGCGGCGGTCGACATTGCTGCGATACGGCGAAAACCCGCATCAGCAAGCAGCGCTCTACACCGACGACAGTGGTTGGCCCGGCTTGGCGCAAGCCGAGCAGTTGCACGGAAAAGAGATGTCCTACAACAACTTCACCGACGCTGATGCCGCCTGGCGGGCAGCGTTCGACCACGAGCAGACGTGTGTGGCGATCATCAAACACGCCAACCCGTGCGGGATCGCGATCTCCTCGGTTTCGGTGGCCGACGCGCATCGCAAAGCCCACGAGTGCGACCCGCTCAGCGCGTTCGGTGGAGTGATCGCGACCAACACCGAAGTCAGCGTCGAGATGGCCGAATACGTCAGCACTATCTTCACCGAAGTGATTGTGGCGCCGGCGTATGCTCCCGGGGCCGTCGACGTGCTGGCGCGCAAGAAGAACATCCGGGTGTTGGTGGCTTCCGAACCGCTTGGCGGCGGAACCGAGGTGCGGCAAATCAGCGGCGGACTTCTGATGCAGCAACGTGACCGGCTCGACGCGCCGGGGGACAATCCGGCTAACTGGACGTTGGCGGCGGGGTCGCCGGCTGGCCCAGAAACGTTGGAAGACTTAGTGTTTGCCTGGCGTACTTGCCGCGCGGTGAAGTCCAACGCGATCGTGGTTGCGGCCGACGGGGCCACGGTCGGTGTCGGCATGGGTCAGGTCAACCGCGTGGACGCGGCCCGGTTGGCCGTCGAGCGCGGCGGGCAGCGGGTGCAGGGCGCGGTCGCGGCGTCCGACGCGTTCTTCCCGTTCCCGGACGGGCTGGAGACACTGGCCGCGGCCGGGGTCACGGCGATCGTCCATCCCGGCGGCTCGGTTCGCGACGACGAGGTGACTGCCGCTGCGGCCAACGCCGGCGTGACGCTGTATCTGACCGGCGCGCGGCACTTCGCGCACTAAGAGCCCGCCGAGTGTGGGATTGTGTTACGCGAAATCGCGAAAAGCGTGCATCAAGCCCACATTCGGCGGTGTAGTTAGGCGCTGGCTTCGTCCGGCACGGTCGTCACGTAGCGGATGAATCCGGCGACCTCCTCGACTGCTCGGCGGGCGTCGGGGTTGACGTCGAAGCTCAGCTGGAACATGTGCATGGACTTGTGCCACTCCTGCAGCCACACCGGCACCTCGGCCGCCCGCAATCGCTCGGCCAGCGTCCGGGCGTCGTTGAGCAGCATCTCGTGGGTGCCCACTTGCAGCAGGAACGGGCCGAGTCCGCGCAGGTCTGCTTCGGGCGGCATCACCGGTAGCGGGCGGGTGCCGTTGACGGTGGCGAACACGTCGTAAATGAACTTGACCGTCATGAACGGAAACATCACGTCGCGGTGACTTTTCAGCGCGCGGTATTTCAACTCCATGTCCGACGACGTCAGCGGGGACAGCAGCGCCTGCCCGGCCGGCACCGGCAGCCCGGCGTCCCTGGCGGCCAGCGCGGTCTGCGCTGCCATCAAACCGCCGGCCGAATCCCCAGCCACCACAACGTGTTCCGCAGCAAAGCCGCGGGATAGCACGTACCGGTAGGCGTCGAGTCCGTCGGACACCGCGTCGTCAATGCCGACCTGCGGCGCCAGCCGATAGCCCACATTGAACACCTGGGCGCCCGTGGCAGCTGAGAGCTTGCTGACGAAGCGGCGATGTGAATTCAGGCCCAGGGTGACCAGCGCCGAGCCGTGGAAGTAGACGATGACCCGCTCAGCGCCCCGCGCCGACCCCGCGACCACCCACTCGGCCGAGCAGTGCGGCAGCCGAACCGCAGTGATGTCGGTGTCCGGCAGCGGCGGAATCACTCGCAGCGGCTTGTCGATCACGTCGAGGCGGGCGCGCTGCAGCGCATCTGGGCGGAAGCGGTTGATGACCATGCCGACAACAGTCAGGGTTGCCAGCACGGGCCGCACGAAGATCGCCGTCAACAGGGCAAGCAGGCTCTGCTGCCAGCAGGCCGGCCCGAAATGCGCGGTCGCGGGACGATCACGCCAATCCAGCAGGTTCACGGGACCAAGGGTATCGGGTAGCTGGGTATGCCCGACACATGGCGGATCCGACGTGGCATGACGCAGGTTGAGACGCCGTCGTAGCGTGGAGTGGTGACCGCACCGACCCATCTGCCCCGCACCGTCGGCGAACTGCGCGCCGGCGGGCACCGCGAGCGGGGAGTCAAACAGGAAATCCGGGAAAACCTGCTCACCGCGCTGGCCGAGGGTGACGACATCTGGCCGGGAATCCTGGGCTTCGACGACACCGTATTGCCGCAGCTGGAACGCGCGCTGATCGCCGGCCACGACTTCGTCCTGCTCGGCGAACGGGGTCAGGGCAAGACGCGACTGCTGCGGGCGCTGGTGGGGTTGCTCGACGAGTGGACCCCGGTGATCGGCGGCGCCGAACTCGGCGAGCATCCCTACTCGCCGATCACCCCGGAGTCGATCCGGCGCGCCGCCACCCTGGGCGACGACCTACCGGTGGAGTGGCGACACCGCAGCGAGCGCTACACCGAGAAGTTGGCGACACCGGATACCAGCGTGGCCGACCTGGTCGGCGACATCGACCCGATCAAAGTCGCCGAGGGACGCAGCCTCGGTGACCCCGAGACCATCGCCTACGGGCTGATCCCGCGAGCGCACCGCGGCATCGTTGCGGTCAACGAGCTGCCCGACCTCGCCGAGCGCATCCAGGTGTCGATGCTCAACGTGATGGAGGAGCGTGACATCCAGGTTCGCGGTTACACCCTGCGCCTGCCGCTCGACGTGCTGGTGGTGGCCAGCGCCAACCCGGAGGACTACACCAACCGCGGTCGGATCATCACTCCGCTTAAAGACCGGTTCGGCGCGGAGATCCGCACGCACTACCCGTTGGAGCTCGACGCCGAAGTGGGTGTCATCGTGCAGGAGGCGCACCTGAGTGCTCAGGTGCCTGAACATCTGACCCAGATCATCGCGCGGTTCGCTCGCTACTTGCGTGAATCCCACTCGGTCGATCAGCGCTCCGGCGTCTCGGCCCGATTCGCGATCGCGGCCGCCGAGACGGTGGCTGCCGCCGCGCGGCATCGCGGCGCGGTGCTCGGCGAAACGGACCCGGTGGCCCGAGTGGTGGATCTCGGCACCGTCATCGACGTGCTGCGCGGCAAGTTGGAGTTCGAGTCCGGTGAGGAAGGGCGCGAGCAGGCAGTGCTCGAACACTTGTTGCGCCGCGCCACCGCCGACACCGCGTCGCGGGTGCTTGGTGGTCTCGATGTCGGCCCATTAGTGGCCGCGGTCGAGGGTGGTTCGGCGGTGACGACGGGGGAGCGGGTGTCGGCCAAGAACGTGCTGGCGGCGCTGCCCGAATTGCCGGTGATCGACGCGGTCGCCAAGCGGTTGGGCGCGGAATCCGAGGGCGAGCGCGCCGCGGCCCTGGAGCTGGCGCTGGAGGCACTGTATTTGGCCAAGCGAGTCGACAAAGTGTCCGGTGAGGGCGAAACCGTCTATGGCTAATTTCGATGGTGACGACTCGCTGCGCCCGGCTTCGCCGCGCTTGCGATCGTCACAAGGGCACTCGTCGCGGTACTCGGCGTACACCGGCGGGCCGGACCCGCTTGCTCCGCCGGTGGACCTGCGCGAGGCGCTGGAGCAGATCGGGCAGGACGTGATGGCGGGCACTTCGCCGCGCCGGGCGTTGTCCGAGCTGCTGCGGCGGGGCACCAAGAATCTGCCTGGTGCCGACCGGCTAGCTGCCGAAGCCAACCGGCGACGACGGGACTTGTTGCGCCAGAACAATTTAGACGGCACATTGCAGGAGGTTAAAAAGCTTCTCGACGAGGCGGTGCTGGCCGAGCGCAAAGCACTGGCCCGCGCGCTCGACGACGACGCACGCTTCGGCGAGCTGCAGCTCGAGGCGCTGTCGCCATCGCCGGCCAAAGCTGTTCAGGAGCTCTCCGAGTACAACTGGCGCAGCGGCGAGGCCCGCGAAAAGTACGAGCAGATCAAAGATCTGCTGGGCCGCGAGATGCTCGACCAGCGCTTCGCCGGGATGAAGCAGGCATTGGAGGGCGCTACCGACGAGGACCGCCAGCGCGTCACCGAGATGCTCGACGACCTGAACAACCTGCTGGACAAGCACTCCCGGGGTGAGGACACGCAGCAGGACTTTCAGGACTTCATGAACAAGCACGGCGAGTTCTTCCCGGAGAATCCACGCAACGTCGACGAGCTGCTCGACTCGCTGGCCAAGCGGGCTGCCGCAGCGCAGCGGTTTCGCAACAGCCTGAGCGCCGAGCAGCGCGCCGAGTTGGATGCGCTGGCGCAGCAAGCATTTGGGTCGCCGGCGTTGATGCAGGCGTTGGATCGGCTGGACATGCATCTGCAGGCCGCCCGCCCGGGCGAGGACTGGACCGGGTCGTCGGAGTTCTCCGGTGACAACCCCTTGGGGATGGGGGAGGGCGCGCAGGCGTTGGCCGACATCGCCGAGCTGGAACAACTGGCCGAGCAGCTGTCCCAGAGCTATCCGGGCGCGACCATGGATGACGTCGACCTCGATGCGCTGGCTCGCCAGCTCGGCGACCAGGCGGCCATCGACGCGCAGACGCTGGCCGAGCTGGAGCGTGCGCTGGTCAACCAAGGCTTCTTCGACCGCGGTTCGGACGGCCAGTGGAGGCTCTCGCCCAAGGCGATGCGGCGGCTGGGTGAGACGGCGTTACGCGATGTGGCAGAACAGCTTTCCAGTCGGCGCGGCGAGCGTGATCACCGGCGTGCCGGTGCGGCAGGCGAACTGACCGGTGCCACCCGACCGTGGCAGTTCGGTGACACCGAGCCGTGGAATGTCACCCGCACGCTGACCAATGCGGTGCTCCGGCGGGCCGGCACCGCGACCGTCGACGGGCCAATCCGGATCACCGTGGACGACGTGGAGGTCTCCGAGACCGAGACCCGCACACAGGCCGCGGTGGCGCTGCTGGTCGACACCTCGTTTTCGATGGTGATGGAGAACCGCTGGTTGCCGATGAAGCGTACCGCGCTGGCGCTCAACCATCTGGTCAGCACCCGATTCCGCTCGGATGCGTTGCAGATCATCGCGTTTGGCCGCTACGCGCGGACGATGACACCGGCCGAGCTGATGGGCTTGGAGGGTGTCTACGAGCAGGGCACCAACCTGCACCACGCGCTGGCGCTGGCCGGCCAGCATCTGCGTCGCCATCCCAACGCGCAGCCGGTGGTTTTGGTGGTCACCGACGGCGAGCCGACTGCGCATCTGGAAGGAATCGACGGCGAGGGCACGGCAGTATTTTTCGACTATCCGCCGCACCCCCGGACCATCGCCCACACCGTGCGGGGATTCGACGACATGGCCCGGCTGGGCGCGCAGGTGACGATCTTCCGACTCGGCAGCGATCCGGGCCTGGCCCGGTTCATCGACCAGGTGGCGCGACGCGTGGAGGGCCGGGTCGTGGTGCCCGACCTCGACGGGCTGGGCGCCGCGGTGGTCGGCGACTACCTGCGGTCCAGGCGGCGGCGCCGCTAGCGCTGAGCTTTGCGGTTCTTCCGCTTGATACCCACACCGCCCCACAGCGAGAAGCCGCGAACCTTGACTGTCGGAGCGCCCGGTGAGCCTTCGCCGCTGACACGTTGATCGAACCCGCCCATCACGCCGTGGCCGTGGATATCGACGTTGACTTCGGGCGGCAGCAGAATTGTTTGCCCGCCCATGATCGAGTAGGCGCGAATCTCCACCTCGGTGGAGGTGAAGTCGGCGTAGCGGAGATCGACGACCCCACCGCCCCACAGCGCGAACGTCGTCAACTTCTTCGGCACATTCCACCGGCCGCGCCGCTCGAATGCGCTCATGATCGCCAGCAGCAGAGTGGACGGCGCGGGTTGGCAGTCGCCGCCACGACAAGGGCTCACCGAGCCAAGTAAGTCGGAGTGCAGGCGGTCCAATTCTGCATACGTCTTGGCCGCGTACGCCTTGGTGAGCCGATCTTCGTAGTCGCTCATCTGCAGCCGGCCCTGGGCAGCGGCTTCGGTGAGCAACTGAGCCACCTGGATGCGGTCGGTTTCGGCGGCGCGCGGCAGACCGCTCCGCTCGCCCTCCGCGCCTGGCTGCGCTGAATTGCTCATCACCATGAGCCTACGACGAAGAATTTTTGCTGCAAGGCATCTTCGCTAAAGTGGCTTGCTACCTCGCGGGCCGGTCAGCGGCCCGCGTCGTCGTCGGACACCCACCGGGGTGGGCGTTTCTGCAGGAAGGCGAGCATGCCTTCGCGCGCTTCCTCGGAGACGAACAGTTGCGCCGAGTCCGTCGTAAGCCGTTCGGCGTCGCGGTCGAAGCCCGCCAGAACCTCAGCCGTGGTCAGCGCTTTTGATGCCGCCAGGCCCTGCGGAGACCCCTGCGCCACTTCGGCGACGAGCGACGCCACCGCGGCGTCGACGTCGTCGACGGCCATCGTGACCAACCCGATCGCGGCGGCTTCGCTGGCGCCGAACTTCTCGCCGGTCAGGTAGTAGCGGGCCGCGGCACGCGCCGAGAGTTTCGGCAGCAACGTCAGCGAGATGATCGCCGGTGCGACCCCGATCCGGGCCTCGGTCAGCGCGAACGTGCTGCGCGGGCCGGCGACCGCGATATCGCAGGCGCCTACCAAGCCGAAGCCGCCGGCCCGGACGTGGCCGTCGATTGCCCCGATCACCGGCAGCGGCGACGCCACGAAGGCGCGCAGCAGCGCGGTGAGCTCGCGGGCCCGGCCGGCGGCCATGTCGAATGCCGATAGTGGCGACCTGTCCCCCTCGCCGCTCCGCGGCTGGGGGTGCCCGCTTCGCCCGGCTTCGCCGCGCTCGCGATCGCCGCGGGGATCGCCGCCTGAGGCTTGGGCGAGATCCGCGCCGGCACAGAACGTCCCGCCGGTGTGGCCGAGCACCACCGCCCGTACTGCCGGATCGGCGTCGGCCTCGCGAAGGCCCTCGTGCAACTGGTTGACAAGTTCCGTCGACAACGCGTTGCGGTTATGGGGGGAATTCAGCGTCAGCCGCGCGACGTGCCCGTCGGCGGCATACTCGACCAGCCTGTCCATCAGTAGGAGCGTGGCAGACCCAGCGACGTCTGCGCGACGAAGTTGAGCACCATTTCCCGGCTCACCGGCGCGATCCGCGACAACCGCGATGCGGTCAGCGCCGCGGCGATGCCGTATTCCTTGGTCAGCCCGTTGCCTCCCAGCGACTGCACGGCTTGGTCGACGGCCCGCGTCGACGCCTCCCCGGCGGCGTATTTGGCCATGTTGGCCGCTTCGGCGGCGCCGAAATCGTCGCCGCTGTCGTAGAGTGTGGCGGCCTTTTGCATCATCAGCTTGGCCAGTTCGATCTCAATGTGGTTCTGCGCCAACGGGTGTGAAAGTCCCTGGTGCGCACCGATCGGGGTGCCCCACACCTTGCGGGTCTTGACGTAGTCGGCGGCCTTGTTGATGGCGAACCGGCCCATGCCCACCGCACTGGCCGCACCCATGATCCGCTCGGGGTTCAGGCCGGCGAACAGCTGGGCGATCGCGGCGTCTTCGGATCCGACCAGCGCATCGGATGGCAACCGCACCTCGTCGATGAACACCTGGAATTGGCGTTCGGGGCTGATCAGCTCCATCTCGATCGGGGTGTAGGAAAAACCGGGTGCGTCGGTGGGCACGACGAACAGCGCCGGACGCAGCTTGCCGGTTTTGGTTTCCTCGGTGCGGCCCACGACCAGCACCAGCTGGGCTTGGTCGACGCCGGAGATGAAAACCTTCTGCCCGGACAGAATCCAGTCGCTGCCATCACGACGCGCAGTAGTGGTGATCTTGTGTGAGTTGGACCCGGCGTCGGGCTCGGTGATGGCGAAGGCCATCGTGATCGACCCGTCGGCGATGCCGGGCAGCCAGCGTTGCTTCTGGTCGTCGGTGCCGAACTTGGCGATGATGGTGCCGTTGATCGCCGGTGACACCACCATCATCAGTAGCGCGCAGCCGTTGGTTGCCATCTCTTCCATCACCAGTGACAGCTCATACATTCCGGCGCCGCCACCACCGTACTGCTCGGGCAGGTTGACCCCGAGGAAGCCGAGTTTGCCTGCCTCGTTCCACAATTCGTCGGTGTGCTGCTGTGCGCGGGCCTTCTCCAGGTAGTAGTCCTGGCCGTAGTTGGCCGTCATCGCGGCTACCGCCTGGCGCAGCGCTTGGCGTTCGTCGCTCTCGATGAAGCTGGTGTCGGTCACGATTGCGGGTCTCCTTCTGGGTTTTCGGATGCGTCGACGCGCGCCAAGACGGCGCCCACCTCGACCTGTTGGCCGGGCTGGACGTCGAGTTCGGCGAGCACGCCGTCGGTGGGCGAGGTGATGGTGTGTTCCATTTTCATGGCTTCCAGCCAGATCAGCGGTTGTCCTTCGATCACGGTGTCACCCACTTGAGCGCCGACCCGAATGACGTTGCCCGGCATCGGTGCAACCAGCGAGCCCTGTTCGACGGCCGAGCCCGGCTCGGGGAAGCGCGGCAGCGCGACCAGGTGCACCGGTCCGTGCGGCGAGTCGACGTAGACGTCGTCGCCGTAGCGGGCGACAGCAAAATTGCGCGACACCCCGGCGTTGTCGGCCAGCACGACCTCGTGCGGGGTGGACGAGATCAGGCGCATCTCGTCGGCAAGCTCCAAACCGGTTCTGCCGAACCGGTATTCGATTCGATGTTCTTCGCCGCTGTCGTCGAGGTAGGCCTTGACCTGGTAGCCCGAGGCCAGGTTGCGCCAGCCGCTGGGAATCGAGCCGTAAACCACCGCGGTCGAGCGGTTGTGCGCGGCGTCGGCGAGGGCGGCCGCCACGGCGGACAGCCGGATGCCGGCGGCGTCGGCTAGCGGTGCCGACAACGTGTCGAGGCCATGCGTGTCGAAAAACGCGGTGTCGGTGGCGCCGTCGAGGAACGCCGGATGGCGCAGCACGTTGACCAATAGGTCGCGGTTGGTGCGCAGCCCGTGCACGCGGGCGCGGGCCAGTGCGTCGGCGAGCACCAGCGCCGCCTGACGGCGCGTCGGCGCGTAGGAGATGACCTTGGCCAGCATCGGGTCGTAATGGATGGACACCACCGACCCGTCGACGATGCCGGAATCCAGCCGGATCCCGGTGCGTGAACCGAGCGTCTCGAACTGTGTCCGCGCGCCGGCGACGTCGATGCGTTGCACCTCCCCGGCCTGCGGCTGCCAGCCCCGAGCCGGGTCTTCGGCGTAGAGCCGCGCTTCGATCGAATACCCTTGCGCAGCCGGGGGTTCGGGGTCCAGACGGGCGCCGTCGGCCACGGCGAGCTGAAGTTCGACCAGGTCAAGTCCGGTCGTCTCCTCGGTGACCGGGTGTTCGACCTGAAGTCGGGTGTTCATTTCCAGGAAGTAGAATTCGCCGTCGTCGTCAGCCAGGAACTCGACGGTTCCGGCGCCGGTGTAGCCGATCGCCTCAGCGGCCAGCCGCGCGGCGTCGAACAGCTTGGCGCGCATGCCCGGCGTGCGTTCGACCAGTGGTGAGGGCGCCTCCTCGATGATCTTCTGATGGCGCCGCTGGATCGAGCATTCGCGTTCGCCCACAGCCCATACGGTGCCGTGGGAGTCGGCGAGCACCTGCACCTCGACGTGGTGCCCGGTGGGCAGGTAGCGCTCGCAGAACACCGTGGGGTCGCCGAACGCCGATTGCGCTTCCCGTGTAGCGGCCGCGACCTGGGCGGGGAGATCCGCCAGGTCGTTGACCACCCGCATGCCGCGTCCGCCGCCGCCTGCCGATGCCTTGACCAGCACCGGCAGCTGCTGCGGTGTCACGGTTTCCGGGTCGAGCTCGTCGAGGACCGGCACGCCGGCGGCGGCCATCATCTTCTTGGCTTCGATCTTGGATCCCATTGCCTGCACCGCGGCTACCGGCGGTCCGATCCACGTCAGTCCGGCGTTCTGCACGGCGGTCGCGAAATCCGCGTTCTCCGAAAGGAACCCGTACCCGGGATGGACTGCATCGGCGCCGGCAGCGTGGGCCGCGGCGATCAGCGCATCGATGGACAGGTAGTCGTTGGTCTTCGGCAGCCGTACCTTGGCGTCGGCCTCAACGACGTGTGGCGCATTGGCGTCGGGGTCGGTGTAGACGGCGACGGTGCTCAGGCCGAGCCGACGGCAGGTGGCGAATACCCGGCGCGCGATCTCGCCGCGGTTGGCCACTAATACTCGGGTAATCACGGGCATCACATCCGGAAGACGCCGAAGTTCGACGTCCCCTTGATCGGGCCATTGGCGATGGCGGACAAACACATTCCCAACACGGTGCGGGTGTCGCGGGGGTCGATCACGCCGTCGTCGTACAGCATCCCGGATAGCACCATGGGCAGCGACTCGGCTTCGATCTGGCCCTCGACGGCGGCCCGCATCGCGGCGTCGGCCTGTTCGTCGACCTGCTGGCCGCGAGCCTCGGCGGCGGCCCGGCTCACGATCGACAGCACGCCGGCCAGCTGAGCGCCGCCCATCACCGCTGATTTGGCGCTGGGCCAAGCGAACAGGAATCTCGGGTCGTAGGCCCGGCCGCACATCCCGTAGTGCCCGGCCCCGTACGACGCGCCGATCAGCAGCGAAATGTGCGGCACCGTGGAGTTCGACACGGCGTTGATCATCATCGAGCCGTGCTTGATCATGCCGCCTTCCTCATAGTCTTTGCCCACCATGTAGCCGGTGGTGTTGTGCAAGAACAGCAGTGGCGTGTCGGAACGGTTGGCCAGCTGAATGAACTGGGTGGCCTTCTGCGACTCCTCGGAAAACAACACTCCCCGGGCATTGGCCAGGATGCCCAGCGGGTAACCGTGGAGTTGCGCCCATCCGGTCACCAGCGACGAGCCGTACATCGGCTTGAACTCGTCGAATTCGGAGCCGTCGACGATGCGCGCGATCACTTCCCGGGGATCGAATGGGATGCGCAAATCCGACGGGACGATGCCAATCAGCTCTTCGGGGTCGAACAGCGGCTCGGTCACCGGTTTCGGTGCGGGACCCTGCTTGACCCAGTTCAGTCGCGCCACGATGCGCCGGCCGAGCCGAATCGCGTCGAGCTCGTCGACGGCGAAGTAGTCCGCCAATCCCGAAATGCGGGCATGCATTTCGGCGCCGCCCAGCGACTCGTCGTCGGACTCCTCGCCGGTCGCCATCTTGACCAGCGGCGGCCCGGCCAGAAAGACCTTCGAGCGCTCTTTGATCATCACCACGTGATCGGACATGCCGGGGATGTAGGCGCCGCCCGCGGTGGAGTTGCCGAAAACCAGAGCGATCGTTGGTATTCCGGCGGCCGAGAGCCGGGTCAGGTCGCGGAACATCTGACCGCCCGGGATGAAGATCTCCTTCTGGGTGGGCAGGTCGGCGCCGCCGGATTCCACCAGCGAGATCACCGGGAGCCGGTTCTGGAACGCGATCTGGTTGGCCCGCAGAATCTTTCGCAGCGTCCACGGGTTGCTGGTGCCGCCCTTGACGGTCGGGTCGTTGGCGACGATCATGCACTCCACCCCGGAGACCGCGCCGATCCCGACCACCAGGCTGGCGCCGATCTGGAAGTTGCTGCCCCACGCTGCCAACGGGCTCAACTCGAGAAACGGCGAATCCGGGTCGACGAGCAGCTCGATGCGTTCCCGCGCGGTGAGCTTGCCCCGGCCATGGTGGCGCTCGACGTATTTCGGCCCGCCGCCGCCCAGCGCTTTGGCCAGCTCGCCGTTGATCTCGTCGAGCTTGGCGGACAGCGCCGCCGCCGCCTCGGTGTAGGTGGGAGCGGTGGGATCAAGTACCGACTGCAGGACGGTCATAGCCACCGCCGACGATGCAGTGGGGGCACCCCCGGCCGCGCGGGGGTACCCCAGCGTAGCGAGGGGACGGCGAGGGGGGCGAAGCGATGAGGAGGAGGCGGAATGATCATGATTGGTATCCAAGGGTTTTGGCGGCCAGTGATGTCAGGATTTCGGTGGTTCCGCCGCCGATGCCGATGATCCGCATATCGCGGTATTGGCGTTCGACTTCGGACTCGGCCATGTATCCCATCCCACCGAACAGTTGGACGGCTTGGTGGGCGACCCATTCGCCGGCTTCCACCGCGGTGTTCTTGGCGAAGCACACCTGTGCGATCAGGTTGGTCTCACCGGCGAGCTGACGTTCCACCACATTGCGGGTATAGACGCGGGCCACGTCGATGCGGCGGGCCATCTCGGCGAGCGTGTTCTGCACGGTCTGCCGCGAGATCAGCGGCCGGCCGAAGGTTTCCCGGTCGCGGCACCATTGAACCGTCAGGTCCAAACAGCGCTGTGCACTCGAATAGGCTTGCGCGGCAAGCCCAACGCGTTCGGACACGAATGCCAGGGCGATCTGGGCGAAGCCGCTGTTCTCGGCGCCCACCAGGTTGGCTGCCGGTACCCGCGCGTCGACATAGGACAGCTCCGCGGTGTCCGAGGAGCGCCAACCCATCTTGTCCAGCTTGCGAGTGACGTCAAAACCGGGCGTGCCTTTTTCCACCACCAACAGCGACACTCCGGCGGCGCCGGGACCGCCGGTGCGCACCGCGGACACCACGTAGTCGGCCCGCACCCCGGAGGTGATGTAGGTCTTGGCGCCGTTGACGATGTAGTCGTCGCCGTCCCGCACCGCGGCCGTCCGTAGGTGCCCGACGTCGGAACCGCCGCCCGGCTCGGTGATGGCCAGCGCGCCGATCTTCTCACCGCGCAGCGTGGGCCGGACAAACTCTTCGATGAGCCGCTGATCGCCCGACGCGATCATGTGCGGTACCGCGATCCCGCAGGTGAACAGCGACGCGAACACCCCGCCGGGCACGCCGGCCTCGTGCAGTTCTTCGCAGATGATCAGCGAGTCGGCGCCGTCGCCGCCGCCACCGCCGACCGCCTCGGGAAATCCCGCTCCCAGCAGGCCGGCCTGCCCGGCGCGGCGGTGGAGGTCGCGTGGCAGCTCGCCGATCCGCTCCCACTCGTCGACGTGCGGCAGGATCTCCCGCTCGGCGAACGAGCGGACGGTCTTGCGCAGTTGATCGCGCTCGGGTGTGGTCCAGATAGTCACAGCAGCCTTTCCGGAATCTCGACATGGCGGCTGCGCAACCATTCGCCCAGCCCTTTGGCCTGCGGATCGAAACGCGCCTGGTAGGCGACGCCCTGACCGAGGATGTCGTCGATGACGAAGTTCACCGCGCGCAGGTTGGGCAGCATGTGCCGGGTGACGGGCAGATCCGCGGTTTCGGGCAGCAATTCGCGCAGCTTCTCGACGGTTAGTGTGTGGGCCAGCCAACGCCACTGCTCGTCGGTGCGCACCCATACGCCGACGTTGGCCGACCCGCCCTTGTCGCCGCTTCGGGCGCCCGCCAACACGCCCAGCGGTAGCCGCCGGGTCGGTCCGGCCGGCAATGGCTCGGGAGACTCCGGCGGGTCGGCTGGGGCCAGTTCGAGAGTCTCAGTGGCGCAAGGGATCTGAACCCGACTGCCATCGGCGTGCACTGCAAGGTGCGGCACCTTGGCCGCGTCGACGTAGCCGGGGGTGAACACGCCGTACACCTGGCCGTCGCCGGGCGGGGCTGTCACGGTGAACCCCGGATAGCTAGCCAGCGCGAGTTCGACTGCGGCCGAGGAGAATTGACGTCCGACGTTCGCCGGGTCGGGATCGCGGACCACGCAGCGCAGCAGCGCGCTGGCCGCTTCCTCGGTGTCGGCGTCGGCGTGGTCGGTGCGGGCCAGCGTCCACTCCAGCTCCGCGGGTTTGACCGGCAATCCGGCCTCCAGCTGCCGACGCACCAGCTCGGCTTTGGCCTCGATGTCCAAACCGGTCAACACGAACGTCATCGCGTTGCGGAATCCGCCGATGCTGTTCAGCGACACCTTCAGCGTCGGCGGTGGCGGCTCGCCGACCACACCGCTGATCCGCACTCGGTCCGGGCCGTCGTCGGACAACGCAATGGTGTCCATCCGGGCGGTGACGTCGGGGTTGGCGTAGCGGGCGCCGGTGACTTCGTAGAGCAGCTGGGCGGTCAATGTGTCGACGCTGACCAGACCTCCGGTGCCGGGATGTTTGGTGATCACCGAGGAGCCGTCGGGAAAAATCTCGGCCAGCGGGAAGCCGGCGTAGGTCAGGTCGGGCACCTCGGTGAAGAACGAGTAGTTGCCGCCGGTGGCCTGGATGCCGCATTCGATGACGTGGCCGGCCACCACCGCCCCGGCCAACTGGTTGTAGTCGCCGCGCTGCCAGCCGAAATGCGCAGCCGCCGGACCTACGATCACCGATGCGTCGGTGACCCGCCCGGTGACGACGACGTCGGCGCCGCCGTTCAGGCAGTCGACGATGCCCCAGGCGCCCAGGTAGGCGTTGGCGGTCAGCGGTGTGCCCAGCCCGAGCTCGTCGGCGCGCGGCTGCAGGTCATCGCCCTCGACGTGGGCAATCTGCGTCGGGATGCCCAGCCGCTCGGCCAGCGACCGCACCGCGTCGGCCAGGCCGGCGGGGTTGAGTCCCCCGGCGTTGGCCACGATGCGGACACCGCGGTCGTGGGCCAGCCCCAGGCACTCCTCGAGCTGGGTGAGGAAGGTCTTGGCGTAGCCGCGCTCGGGGTGTTTCATCCGGTCGCGACCCAGGATCAGCATGGTCAACTCGGCGAGATAGTCACCGGTCAGGTAGTCCAACTCGCCGCCGGTGAGCATCTCGCGCATCGCCGAAAGCCGGTCGCCGTAGAACCCCGAGCAGTTCCCGATTCGGACCGCAGTGCTCATCGGCGTCCTCCCTCCCTCCCCGGCGACAGAGCAGCCAACGTACCAACCAACCGGTAGGTTAGCCGGTGCGGCAGGCGTCACGTCAAGGATGCCCGGCCGATCACCCGATTTGGGTGGCTAACAGGACACCGACTATTCTGGGCAGCAATCGTCGCTGTCGATCTGTTGCGCGGCGACCCCCCTACCAGGAGTAAGGCTCGATTATGGCTGTGCCCAAGCGCAGGATGTCGCGTGCGAACACCCGAAGCCGGCGCGCCCAGTGGAAGGCCGCCAAGCCCGAACTCGTCAATGTGACGGTGGCCGGTCAGCGGCATAAGGTGCCGCGCCGGCTGCTCAAGGCCGCCCGGCTGGGTCTCATCGACCTCGACCGGCGCTGACTTCGCCCGTCGAACGCGACTGCGCGCACTGCAGTAAGGCCGCGGACCTCTTAGGTCGCTCTCAGGCGATTGGATAAAACTGGTGGCCGTGCGGATTCTTGTCGTCGACGACGATCGTGCGGTGCGTGAGTCGCTGCGGCGGTCGCTGTCGTTCAACGGCTACTCGGTGACGCTGGCTCAAGACGGTGTCGAGGCTCTCGACATGATCACCACCGACCGGCCCGACGCCGTGGTGCTGGACGTCATGATGCCCCGGCTGGACGGCCTGGAAGTCTGCCGTCAGCTGCGCAGCACCGGCGACGATCTGCCCATCCTGGTGTTGACCGCCCGCGACGCGATCTCCGAGCGGGTCGCCGGCCTGGACGCCGGCGCAGATGACTATCTCCCCAAACCGTTTGCCCTGGAAGAGCTGCTGGCCCGGATGCGGGCGCTGTTGCGCCGCACCCAGCCGGAGGACTCCGCCGAGTCGGTGGCGATGACGTTCTCCGATCTGACGCTCGACCCGCTGACCCGCGAGGTCACGCGCGGACAGCGTCAGATCAGCCTGACCCGCACCGAGTTCGCGCTGCTGGAGATGCTGATCGCCAACCCGCGCCGGGTGCTCACCCGCAGTCGCATCCTGGAGGAGGTGTGGGGCTTTGACTTTCCCACCTCGGGCAACGCGCTGGAGGTTTACGTCGGGTATCTGCGCCGAAAGACCGAAGCCGACGGCGAGCCGCGGTTGATCCACACCGTTCGCGGCGTGGGTTACGTGCTTCGCGAATCGCCCCCCTGATGTCCATGTTCGGCCGGCGGCGCGCTCCGCTGCGAGCGACTCCCTCGTTGTCCCTGCGGTGGCGGGTGATGCTTCTGGCGATGTCGATGGTGGCGATGGTCGTCGTGCTGATGGCCGTCGCGGTGTACGCAGTGATCTCGGCGGCGCTCTACAAAGACATCGACAACCAACTGCAAAGCAGAGCGCAACTGCTGATCGCGAGCGGGTCGCTGTCCGCCGACCCGGGCAAAGCTATTGAGGGCACGGCGTATTCGGACGTCAACGCGATGCTGGTCAACCCGGGCCGATCGATCTACACCGCTAACCAGGAAGGTCAGATCCTGCCGGTCGGCAACCCGGAGAAAGCAGTGATTCGCGGTGACTTGTTCATGTCCCGGCGCACGGCGGCTGATCAGCGGGTGCTGGCCATTCATCTGCCCAACGGCGCGTCGCTGCTGATTTCCAAGAGCCTGGCGCCCACCGATGCGGTGATGATGAAGCTGCGCTGGGTGCTGCTGATCGTCGGCGGCGTGGGCGTCGTGGTGGCCGCGGTGGCCGGGGGCATGGTCACCCGCGCTGGGCTGCGCCCTGTGGGCCGGCTCACGGAGGCCGCCGAGCGGGTGGCCCGCACCGACGACCTACGGCCCATCCCGGTATTCGGCAGCGACGAGTTGGCCAGGCTGACCGAAGCGTTCAACCTGATGCTGCGGGCGCTCGCCGAGTCGCGAGAACGGCAAGCCCAGCTGGTCACCGATGCCGGCCATGAACTGCGGACGCCGCTGACGTCGCTGCGCACCAACGTCGAGTTGCTGATGGCGTCGATGCAGCCCGGTGCGCCGCGACTACCGGAGCAGGAAATGATCGACCTGCGTGCCGACGTGATCGCCCAGATCGAGGAATTGTCCACGCTGATAGGCGATTTGGTGGACCTGACCAGAGACGACGCCGGTGAGGTTTTGCATGAGGCGGTGGACATGGGTGAGGTCATCGACCGCAGCCTCGAGCGGGTCCGGCGGCGCCGCAACGACATCGACTTCGAGGCGCAGGTGATCGGCTGGCAGGTCTACGGTGACCTGGCAGGACTGTCGCGCGCGGTGCTGAATCTGATGGACAACGCGGCCAAGTGGAGCCCGTCGGGTGGGCGGGTCAGTGTCCGGATGACGCAACTGGACCCCTCGCACGCCGAACTGGTGGTGGCCGACAACGGCCCGGGCATCCCGCCGGAGGAACGCCAATTGGTGTTCGAACGGTTCTTCCGCTCCGCCGCCGCGCGGGCAATGCCGGGTTCGGGTCTGGGGCTGGCGATCGTCAAACAGGTGGTCCTCAAACACGGTGGAGCGCTGCGCGTCGAGGACACTGTGCCCGGCGGCCAGCCGCCGGGGACGTCGATATACATGTTGTTGCCGGGACGTCCGCTGCCGGTTACGCCGTATCCGGAGCCGGAAGTTAGTGAGGGGCAAAATGGGGGAAACTCTGTAGGCCCAGCGAACGTTGTCTCAGTGGAATCTCAGTCCACGCAGGCAAGGTAGTTGCAGTTACCGTTGAGCCCGAACTGATCTTTAGAGGAAGAGCGACCTAGCGCATGACGAATCACCCGAGGTATTCGCCACCGCCGCAGCCCGGATACCGCCCGGTGTCCGATCAGCAAGCGGCGCCAGCCTATTCCGTTCCGGGCCAGCAGCAAACGTATGCCCAGCAATACGACTGGCGGTACTCCCAGCAGCAGGGCTACCGTCAGCCCTACCCGCCGTTCGGTGCTGGCCAGCCCAGCCCCGGCGCCTCCCCGCCTCCGATCGTTCCAGCCCAAAAGCGTTCTCGCGCAGGGCTATTAGCTGCCGGTGCGTTGGCTATCGCAGTGGTGTCGGCGGGAATCGGTGGTGCGGCAGCGTCGGTGGTCGAGCACAGTGGACAGGGCAGCGCGCACACCACGACGACCATCCGGGGCGGGCCCGCTCCCAGCGTGCCGGCCGCCAACCTGCCGGCAGGCAGCGTCGAACAGGTCGCCACCAAGGTGGTGCCCAGCGTGGTCATGCTGGAGACGGATCTGGGGCGCCAGTCCGAAGAAGGGTCGGGCATCATCTTGTCGGCGGACGGGCTGATCTTGACCAACAACCACGTGGTGGCCGCAGCCGCCACCGGTCGTGGCGAGACGCCCCCCGGCCCGGCGCCGAAAACGACAGTGACCTTTTCCGATGGGCGCACCGCTCCGTTCACTGTGGTCGGGGCCGATCCCACCACCGATATCGCGGTGGTGCGGGTCCAAGACGTTTCCGGGCTGGCCCCGATCAGCATCGGCTCGTCGGCTGACCTGCGTGTCGGTCAGCCGGTGATCGCGGTCGGGTCACCGCTTGGCCTCGAGGGCACGGTCACCACCGGCATCGTCAGCGCGCTCAACCGGCCGGTGTCGACCACCGGGGACACCGGGAACCAGAACACGGTGCTGGACGCCATTCAGACCGATGCCGCGATCAACCCCGGTAACTCGGGCGGCGCGCTGGTCAACATGAATGGTGACCTGATCGGCGTCAACTCGGCGATCGCCACCCTGGGCGGCGACTCGGCGGACAGCCAGAGCGGGTCGATCGGTCTTGGCTTCGCGATTCCGATCGACCAGGCCAAGCGGATCGCCGACGAGCTGATCCGCAGCGGTACGGCGTCCCACGCCTCGCTGGGTGTCCAGGTCATGAATGACAAGAGCGCCCACGGCGCCAAGGTTGTCGACGTGGTGCCAGGCGGCGCGGCGGCCAGTGCGGGACTGCCCAGTGGGGTCGTGGTCACCAAGGTCAACGACCGCACGATCAACAGTGCCGACGGCCTGGTGGCCGCGGTGCGGTCCAAGGCGCCGGGGGACAAGGTGACCCTGACGTATCTGGATCCGTCGGGTGATTCCCGGACAGTGCAGGTCACTTTGGGCAAGGCGGAGCAGTGATGAGAGTCGCCGCGCCCGGGTCAGATCACGGATATACGGTTGCAGCCATGGAACAGCGTGCGGACTTGGTAGGCCGGGCACTCGTCGTCGTGGTCGACGACCGCACGGCGCACGGGGACGAAGAGGACCACAGTGGGCCCCTGGTCACCGAGCTGCTCAGCGAGGCAGGGTTCGTCGTCGACGGCGTGGTAGCCGTCGCCGCCGACGAAGTGGAGATCCGCAACGCGCTGAACACCGCCGTGATCGGCGGGGTGGATTTGGTGGTGTCGGTCGGCGGTACCGGTGTGACCCCACGTGACGTCGCTCCCGAGGCCACCCGGGAGATCCTCGATCGCGAGCTCCTCGGCATCGCCGAAGCGATTCGCGCCTCCGGATTGTCGGCCGGCGTCGTCGAGGCTGGTTTGTCACGCGGTCTGGCCGGCATCTCGGGCAGCACGCTGGTGGTCAACCTTGCCGGTTCGCGCTATGCCGTGCGCGACGGAATGGCGACGCTGAACCCGCTGGCGGCGCAGATCATCGGTCAGCTCTCGAGCCTGGAGATATGAGCGAAACCACAGACGAGCGCGATCCCGACGATGTTCGGGACGCCGACGAGCGCGAACGCTGGCTTCAAGAGAACGTGCCACCGCACCACAATTGATGGTCACGGCGCGGTCAATCCTGGATGACTAATTGCCCGCATCGCCCACAATTGGCCCTTCTGCGGCATACGGTTTTTTCGGGCGGCGTCGCGTCGCCCCGATGATTCCTGTGACGGGAGGTTGGCTCTGGTGTTCAAAGGTTTCAGAGATTTCGTGATGCGCGGTGACGTGATCACCGTAGCCGTCGGTTTGGTGGTGGCTCTGGCGTTCTCAAACCTGGTCAAAGCCTTCACCGACAGCGTGATCAATCCGCTCGTCGCTGCCGCGCAGCCCAATGCAACCCTGGGGTTGGGTGTGCAACTCGGCGACGCCGGAAACAAGGCGACGTTCATCGACTTCGGTGCGTTCATTTCGGCGATCATCTACTTCATCGTTTTCATGGCGGTGGTGTACTTCGTGATCGTGTTGCCGTACAAGCACATTCAGAAACGTCGCGGAGTCACGGTGTTCGGGGACGAGCCGGCCACCAAGGCCTGCCCGCAGTGCATGTCGGACATCCCCGAGGCCGCACAGAAGTGCAAGTACTGCGCCAGCGAGCAGCCAGCG
The DNA here is from genome assembly GCF_001672775.1 of Mycobacterium kyorinense. GTDB lineage: Bacteria > Actinomycetota > Actinomycetes > Mycobacteriales > Mycobacteriaceae > Mycobacterium > Mycobacterium kyorinense_A. The sequence continues at coordinate 117,998 of NZ_LZKJ01000049.1, forward strand.
GCCGCCTGACGCGCCTCACGCCCTCAATGCAGGGTGAGTGTCACGGTCTGAACCAGCGCAGCGCCGGCCACCGCGTTGGCCGCGGCAGCCGGTAGCGCAACCAGCACTATCCGGTCGTCGGACGGGGCTTTCTGCTTGGCGGAAACCAGGACGACGATGGCGTCGCTGGCGACCAGCCGGGGTTTGCTTTGCGGGTCGGCGACGTTGTCACTAGGTGCGGCCACGATGTCGACGACGTCTCCGGGGCGCACCAGGTCGACCACGGCGCTGTCGGCCGGATGCAGCGGCACCATCCGCGCTTGCGGCCCCGCGGTGGACTCGGCCAGCCGGTTGCTCAGTAGCCGCACGTCGGTGAGCACCTCACCGCGACGCGCGGGCCCGGTCAGCGTCGCACCGACCACTGCGCCCAGGTCGTCTTGCGAACCGTCGGGAACCGTTGTCGCCAAACGTGTTTCGAGTCGAACATCGTCGACGGCCAACGCCGCGCCTGGTTTGAGGTCGTGCACCGCCACCACCACCTCGGCGCGGTCGCCGTCGGGATCGGACCGAAACGCCGCGACACCGGCCAACACGACGAGCCCGCCGGCTGCGATCCGCCGGGCCAGCACGGTTCGCGTCCAGTCCGGGCGTATCCACTGCGACAGGCGGTCCGTCAGCGACGGATTCAGCGATTCGCCCATGGCGCCACGCTAAGCGGGCGGGGCGTTAAGCGTGCTCGGGAAAGCCCCCGTTGTGGATAACCGTCAGCTGGCCGCGGCAGACTTTGCGGAGTCCGATGTCTTCGACGTCGACGAGCTGGTTGACGTCTCTTTGCTACCGCTCGACGACTTCTCGCTGGAACTACTCGACTTCTCGCTGGACTTCGACGAGGACTCGGATTTGCTGGAGCCATTGGTCGAACTCTTCGCCGACTCGCGACTGTCGGTGCGGTAGAAACCGCTGCCTTTGAACACCACTCCGACCGAATTGAACACCTTGCGCAGCCGGCCGGAGCACTGCCGGCAGGTCGTCAGCGCGTCATCGGTGAAGGCCTGAACCACGTCGAAGCGGTCGCCGCACTCAGTGCACGCGTAGCTGTAGGTCGGCACAGAAACCTCCGGAGGTCAGATTCGTTAGCACTCTACCGTGCTAAGTGCTAGAACCGCTATCCGGACTGCATGATTCCCGGCGGGTGTCCAGGGCAAGAAACCCGCCCTGCGGGGTCAGCGCATGGGTCATCCGCACGTCGTGCGGTTCGCACGGCAACTCGTCGCGCAGTTCGTCGTCGCGGATCACCGCGACCACCCGTGCCTGCGGGTCGCGGTGCGGCAGTGACCGGTCGTAGTAGCCGCCGCCGCGGCCCAGCCGCACTCCTGCCCGGTCGACGGCCAGCGCCGGAACCAGCACCAGGGTGGCGTCGGCCAGCGCCGCCGCCGGCAGCCACGGCTCGGCGGGTTCAAGGAGTCCGAACCGTCCCGCCACCAGTCGCCCAGGTCGGTACTCGCCCCACTGCAACGGCAACGGCGTGTCGTCGCCGGCAGTGCGGGCAACCGGCAGCAGCACTCGTCCGGTTCGGCGCAGCAACACCTCCAGCATGTCGATCGACCCGGGCTCGGCGCCGACCGGAACATAGGCGCAGACCGTACTGCTGCTGCTCAGGTCCGAATTGAGCCCGATCAAATGCTCGCTCAGCGCCCGCGCCTCGTCGGCGCGGACGTCGTCGGCAACCGCGCGCCGGGCAGCCAACAACTGTTGTCGCAATGCGGCTTTGCCCGCGGTTCCCATGCCGTCAACGATGACAGCCCGGCCTTCCGGCGCGCCACATCCCCACATGGTTATCGTGTGAACGATGTCACGCGCACACATCCCGGTTCCGCGCACGGCAATTGTTCCGGCTGCCGGCCTGGGCACCCGCTTCCTTCCCGCCACCAAGACGGTGCCCAAGGAGCTGCTGCCGGTGGTCGACACTCCGGGCATCGAGCTGGTCGCCGCCGAGGCCGCAGATGCCGGCGCCGAACGGCTGGTGATCATCACGTCGGAGGGCAAGGACGGCGTCGTCGCGCATTTCGTCGAAGACCTGGTGCTCGAAGGAACGCTGGAGGCCCGCGGCAAGAAGGCGATGCTGGCCAAGGTGCGACGGGCGCCGGGGCTGATCAAGGTCGAGTCGGTGGTGCAGGCCGAGCCGCTGGGGCTGGGGCACGCGATCGCCTGTGTGGAGTCGACGTTGTGCGACGACGAGGACGCCGTGGCCGTGTTGCTCCCCGACGACCTGGTGCTACCGACGGGCGTGCTGGAAACCATGTCCAAGGTGCGAGCCGAGCAAGGCGGCACGGTGTTGTGCGCCATCGAGGTCGGCCGCGACGAGATCAGCGCCTATGGGGTATTCGATGTCGAGCCGGTTCCCGGCGCCGACAAAGACGTGCTCAAGGTCAACGGCATGGTGGAAAAGCCCAAACCCGAAGATGCTCCGTCGATGTTTGCGGCGGCCGGGCGCTACGTCCTCGACCGCGCAGTGTTCGACGCGTTGCGCCGCATCGAGCGCGGAGCGGGCGGCGAGGTGCAGCTCACCGATGCGATCGCGTTGCTGATCACCGAAGGGCATCCGGTCCACGTCGTCGTGCATCGCGGCTCTCGACACGACCTGGGAAATCCCGGCGGCTACCTCAAGGCTGCGGTTGACTTTGCGTTGGACCGCGCTGACTATGGCCCGGACCTGCGGCGGTGGTTGGTGGCGCGATTGGGCCTGCCCGAGGGATAGCCCCGGGCAATCGGGTCGGGCCTGGATTGCAAAAGGCTCGACGGCAGAAAGGCGCGCTGTGCGTTCGGTGGAAGAGCAGCAGGCCCGGGTGACGGCCGCCGCGGTGGCACCGAGACCGGTGCGCGTGGCGATCGCCGAGGCCCAGGGACTGATGTGCGCCGAAGAGGTGGTTACCGAGCGCCCGCTGCCCGGTTTCGACCAAGCCGCGATCGACGGCTACGCGGTCCGCAGCGTCGACGTGCTCGGTGTCGGTGAGACCGACCACGGTCACGACGAGGACGCGCCGGGCGACGTGACGCTGCCGGTGATGGCCGCCATCGAGGCCGGTGCGCGCACGCCCAGCCGGCTGCAACCGCGGCAGGCCGCGCGGGTGCAGACCGGGGCGCCGTTGCCGACGTTGGCCGACGCGGTGTTGCCGTTGCGCTGGACCGACGGCGGGGAGTCGCGGGTGCGGGTGCTGCGCGGGGTGCGCTCGGGGGCCTACGTGCGGCGCACGGGCGACGACGTGCAACCGGGCGACGTCGCGGTCCGGGCCGGGACAATCATCGGCGCCGCCCAGGTCGGGCTGCTGGCGGCGGTGGGCCGGGAGCGGGTGCTCGTTCATCCGCGACCCCGGTTATCGGTGATGGCCGTCGGCGGCGAGCTGGTCGACATTTCGCGCACCCCGGGCAACGGCCAGGTCTACGACGTCAACTCCTATGCCCTGGCCGCGGCCGGTCGCGACGCGGGGGCGGAGGTGAACCGGGTCGGGATCGTCAGCAACGACCCCGGTGAACTGCGCGATGTCGTCGAGGGCCAGATCCACCGCGCAGAGATTGTGGTGATCGCCGGGGCGGTCGGCGGCGCGGCTGCCGAGGCGGTGCGCTCGGTGTTGTGCCGGCTCGGCGAGATGGAAGTCACCCGGGTCGCGATGCACCCCGGCTCGGTGCAAGGTTTCGGACAGCTGGGCCGCGAAGGAATACCGACGTTCCTGTTGCCCGCCAATCCGGTCAGCGCGCTGGTGGTCTTCGAGGTGATGGTGCGCCCGTTGATCCGGTTGTCGCTGGGCAAGCGGCAGCCGATGCGCCGGGTGGTGCAGGCCCGCACGCTGTCACCGATCACTTCGGTGCCGGGGCGCAAGGGCTATTTGCGCGGCCAGTTGATGCGGGACCAGGACACGGGCGAATATCTGGTCCAGGCGTTGGGTGGCGCGCCAGGTGCCTCGTCGCACCTGTTGGCCACGTTGGCCGAAGCCAACTGCCTGGTCGTCGTTCCCAGTGAGGCCGAGCAGATTCGGACCGGCGAGATCGTCGACGTTGCGTTTTTGGCTCAGCGTGGCTGAGACACGACGGCAGACCCTCGTGAACCTCTGGCGTTCCGGTTCCCAGCATCCTGGCTGGCCGATGACGGTCGGCCCGTTGCGGGTCTCGGCGGGGGTGATCCGGCTGCGCCCGGTGCGGATGCGCGATGCTGCGCAATGGAGCCGTATTCGGTTGGCCGATCGTGCCCATCTGGAACCGTGGGAGCCCAGCACCGAAACGGATTGGGCTGTCCGGCACGGGGTTTCGTCGTGGCCGGCGGTGTGTTCGAGTCTGCGCTCGGAAGCACGCAAAGGCCGCATGCTGCCGTATGTGATCGAGCTGGACGGTCAGTTCTGTGGCCAGCTGACGATCGGCAACGTCACGCACGGCGCGTTGCGCTCGGCGTGGATCGGCTACTGGGTGTCGACGACGGCGACTGGCGCCGGCGTCGCCACCGGGGCGCTGGCGCTGGGGCTGGACCACTGCTTCGGGCCGGTGGGACTGCATCGCGTGGAGGCCACCGTGCGCCCGGAAAACGTGGCGAGTCGGGCAGTGCTGGCCAAGGTCGGTTTCCGCGAGGAGGGACTATTGCGGCGTTACCTGCAGGTTGACGGCGCCTGGCGCGACCATGTGCTGGTCGCGCTCACCGCGGAAGAGGTGTACGGATCGGTGACGTCGACCCTGGTCCGTGGGGGACACGCGAGCTGGGCTTAGCCCCGGCTGTTGTCGCTTAAAACTTTGCCATCGATGTGTTACAGATGTGACATTTGTGGCGTTTGGTGCTTGTCACAGGCAAATTACAGGTGTGTAATTGTCCTCGGCGCGCTTTACGGGCTGCGCCGGCTACCCGGCCCACTCTGGCGTGGAAAGGACAGGTCACCATGCCAAGCATCCCGCAATCGCTGCTGTGGATATCGCTCGTCGTGCTCTGGTTGTTCGTGCTGGTCCCGATGCTGGTCAGCAAGCGCGACGCCGTGCGACGGACCAGCGATGTGGCGTTGGCGACCCGTGTGCTCAACAGCGGTACGGCCGCGCGCCTGCTCAGACGCAGCGGCCCGGCGGCGGGGCACCGCAGTGACCCCCATTGGCAGCCCGAGGAAGACGCGTTCGACGACCTCGACGACGACGTGGACGAGTCGCCGACGGCGGAGATTGTCGTCGCGGCGCCGGCGGTGGTCGAAGCCGAACCCGAACTGGTGGAGGTCGAGGTCGTCGACGACGACGGTGTGGCCGAGGAGGACGGCGAGCCCGTCGTCGCGGACGTGACCGCCGAACACGACGAGGACGAGGACGCCCAGGACGACGAGTACGAGTACGTCGCCGACACCTCCGGGATCCCGGTGGCAGAGGAGCCCGAAACCAGGGCGACCGCGGCGATCTCGCGGCGACACGGCTACGACGCAAGGAAGGCCGCCGCGGTCAGCGCCCGCAAGTACGCCTTCCGCAAGCGGATGCTGGTGGCGATGGCGCTGATGTTGGCGGCCTCGGCTGCGGCAGCTTTCGTGTTGACGCCGACGGCGTGGTGGGTCTGCGGGTTCACCGGCGCAGTGACGATGCTGTATCTGGGGTATCTGCGTCGCCAGACCCGTATCGAGGCACGGGTGCGGCGCCGGCGGATGCAGCGGATGGCGCGGTCGCGGCTCGGCGTGGAGAACACCTACGACCGGGAATTCGACGTGGTGCCCTCCCGGCTGCGGCGCCCGGGCGCGGTGGTGTTGGAGATCGACGACGAGGACCCGGTCTTCGAGCATCTGGACTACGCGCCTTACGCCCGCGATTACGGCTGGCATCGGGACCTGCCGCGAGCGGTCGGCCAGTAACAATTCGGCCAGTCGATTGACGGCTGGTAGCCTGCTAGCGATCAGGGGCTATGGCGCAGTTGGTAGCGCGACTCGTTCGCATCGAGTAGGTCAGGGGTTCGATTCCCCTTAGCTCCACAGAGTTTCGGCAGTTCAGGGGGTATACTGTCGGTTCCGGTCGAAAAGTGAGCAGGTGATTCCGGTCGAAAAGTGAGCACCCTTCGATTGGAGAGTGATCACTGTGGAGGATTGGGCCGAGATCCGCCGGCTGTATCGGTCGGAGAAGTTGTCGAAGGCCGCGATAGCGCGACAGCTGAGCCTGTCACGAAACACCGTGGCTAAAGCGCTGGGTGCCGATGAACCGCCCCGTTATGAGCGGGCGCCGGTGACGACGTCGGCGTGGGCGCAGATCGAGCCTGCGGTGCGGGCGGTGCTGAGCCAGTACCCGACGATGCCGGCGACGGTGATCGCCCAGCGCGTCGGCTGGGCCGGTGGGCATTCCTGGTTTGGGGAGAACGTCGCCAGGATTCGTCCGGAGTATGTGCCGGCCGATCCGTGTGACCGGTTGGTGCATTTGCCTGGTGAGCAGG
>NZ_LZKJ01000050.1 GCF_001672775.1 Mycobacterium kyorinense
GGATCTGGGTGAAGTACGCCAGAAAAGCGATCAGCGAGCCGACCTGCATCTGGCCGTGGTCGATGCGCAGGCCGCCGAACCAGATCAGCGCGACGCTGGAGCAATTGATGGTCAGCGTCGTGAGCGGCAACATCAGCGCCTGCCAGTTTCCGGCGGCCAGCGCAGTGTTCGACAAGGCGAGGTTGGCCTCGTCAAATCGTTGACGTTCGAAGGCCTCCCGCGCGAATGCCCGCACCACCCGTACGCCGGAAAGCTGCTCGCGCATCACCCGGTTGATGTTGTCGAGCAGTCGCTGCATGCTGCGGAAGATCGGCAGCATGTGCGAGACGATCCAATAGTTCGACACCGTCAGCACCGGGACGCTGACCAGCAGCAGCCAGGACAGCCCGGCGTCTTGGTGGATGGCCATGAAGATGCCGCCGACACACATGATCGGCGCGGTGACCAGCACCGTGCAACTCATCTGCACCAGAAACTGGATCTGGCGGACGTCGTTGGTGGTCCGGGTCAGCAGCGACGGCGCACCGAAGCGCGCCGTCTCGTGGTCAGAGAACGTGGTGACGTGATGGAACATCGCCGAGCGCAAATCCCGGCCGAACCCCATCCCGGTGCGGGAACCGAAGTAGACCGCGCCGACCGCGCACACCGCCTGCAGTCCGGTGACGGCCAGCATCACCGCGCCCAACCGGATGATGACGCCGGTGTCGCCCTTGGTGACGCCGTCGTCGATGATCGACGCGTTCAACGTCGGCAAGTACAGCGACGCCAACGTGCTGATCAGTTGCAGCGTCATCACCGCCGCGACCAGCCATCGGTACGGCCGGACGTACTGGCGCAGCAGTGCCAGAAGCATTTGGTAACTGTCCCACACCGGCTGGCGTCGAGTCGTGACGCCTGCCGGTTGGGTCGGTGCATCGTAGACACCCGCGGAGGGAGAACAAAGTCCTGGTCAGCGCGCGTGTCGGTGGTTGACCACCGGCGCTGCCGCTACAGTGCATCGTGTGATCAGCAGAAGGTGCGCGTAGTGGTGCGGCGCAACGTGGCGGCGCTGACCCTCGCGGTAGCGACTTTGATCCCGACGGTGGCCGCATGTTCCGATTCCAACTCCGACCAGCCGCAGCCGAGCGACAGTTCGCGGCCGGCGTCCTCGGAAGGCCATCATGGTCCGTTCTTCCCGCAATGCGGTGGCGTCAGCGACGAGACCGTTGGCCAGCTGACCCAGATGAGCGGGCTGATCAATACCGCCCAGAACTCGGTGGGCTGCCAGTGGCTGGCGGGCGGCGGAATCCTCGGCCCACATTTCTCCTTCTCCTGGTATCGCGGCAGCCCGATCGGACGCGAACGCAAGACCGAGGAGTTGTCGCGGTCGAGCGTCGAAGACATCAACATCAATGGCCATGGCGGTTTCATCGCTATCGGCAGCGAACCGACGTTGGGTGACTCTTTGTGCGAGATCGGCATCCAGTTCCAGGACGACTTCATCGAATGGTCGGTCAGCTTCAACCAGAAGCCGTTTCCCGACCCGTGCAACGTCGCCAAAGAGCTGACGCGACAATCGATTGCGAACTCGAAATGAGTCGGTCGGTGCGCCACAATCTGCTCGTCAGTGCGGCTGTTGTGCTTGCGACGCTGGCCGTGCTGACCGGCTGCACCCGGTCGGTGGGCGGTACCGCTGTCAAAGCGGGCTCGGGCGACGTCCAGCGCAACAACAATTCCGAACAGCAGTACCCGAATCTGCTCAAGGAATGTGAGGTGCTGACGACCGACATCCTCGCCAAGACCGTCGGCGCCGACCCGCTCGATATTCAGAGCACCTTTGTCGGCGCGATCTGTCGTTGGCAGGCGGCCAACCCGGCCGGCCTGATCGACATCACCCGGTTCTGGTTCGAGCAGGGCAGTCTCGACAACGAGCGCAAGGTCGCCGAGGGATTGAAGTACCAGATCGAGACCCGGTCCATCAACGGTGTGCCATCGATCGTGATGCGGCCCAACGACCCGAACGGCTCGTGCGGTGTGGCCAGCGACGCCGCCGGCGTCGTCGGGTGGTGGGTCAACCCGCAGGCGCCGGGTATCGACGCGTGCGCGCAGGCGATCAAGCTCATGGAGCTGACGCTGTCGACGAACTCCTGACGGTGGTTACTCGTCGTCAGAGTCGGTCGGCTCGTCGCCGGCAATCATCGGCGGAGACTCCGGCGGGTCGCCGAACACGTTGATCGGCAGCGGCAAGGGATCGAAGTCGTCGAGCATCGGCAGTTGGCCGACATCGCCGCCCGCGCCCGATCCGCCCAGAGCCCAGCTCCCCGGAGCCAGAACTTCGTGGTCGGCACTGATACCGGGGGGATTGAAAAACACCGATTCGTTGGTGGTGAGCTCGGTGGCAGGAGTCTGCACTTCGGGTAGCGACGGCCGTACCGGATTCGCGATGATGATGCCGGCACCGATGAGCAGCACGCTGGCTACGGCTTTGTGGCGAACGGCTGACTTCATAACCATGTCTTCTGCGGCTGTCGGTGCTCAGCATTACGGGCGCTCTCAGGCCGGTATTCGGCTTGTACGAGGCTAGCTGAGATAAACCTGAGCGACGTCCGTATTCGTTAATGTTCTTCTCATTCATCCGACGGGCGTGATAGCGCTGCGACGGCAAGAACTCAACGCGGCACATGAAACTCGATCAGCGCGGCGCCGCCAGGGGTGAGGTCCTTCCACGAGCCGCCAACCTGCAGCGCCGCGATGCCTGACGTCGGGAACTTCGCTGCGACCGCATCGACGGCAGCCGCACTGGTGCCCTCGGCGCCGGACAAGATGATCGCCACCGCGGACATCGTCGGCTCGTGCCCGACGATCAGCAGCGTGCCGATTTCGTCGTCGATCCCGTTGATTTCGTCGATCACCGTGCCGGGGCTGGCGCCGTAGAGCCGCTCGACGTAACGCACCGGCGCATCGACGGCCGTTCGCGCCAGCGTCTGTCGGGCGCGGGTTGCGGTCGAGCACAGCACGGCGTCGACGGCGGGCAGTTGGGCACGCAGCCACTCACCGGCCAAGGCCGCTTCCCTTTCGCCGCGCGGCGCCAGCGGCCGATCGTGGTCGGCTACCTCATCGGGATATGCGGATTTCGCGTGCCGAAGCAGCACCAGCATCCGGTGTCGACCAGTCATTCGACCAACGGTAAGGCACCCCACCGCTACTCAACTCAGACCTGCCGATCGGCCTCCCCGGACTTGTCGGGGCCCGGTCCTACACTCGCGATGCCTGGATCACGACGGGCAGGAGGGGACGGATCGACATGCGGTTCTTACACACCGCCGACTGGCAGCTCGGCATGACCCGTCACTTCCTCGCCGGCGAAGCCCAGCCCCGATATTCGGCCGCGCGCCGCGACGCGGTGGTGGGGCTCGGCGCGTTGGCTGCCGAGGTCAACGCCGAATTCGTCGTGGTCGCCGGCGACGTTTTCGAACACAACCAGCTCGCCCCGCAGGTGGTCAGCCAGTCCCTGGAAGCCATGCGCGCCATCGGCATTCCGGTCTACCTGTTGCCGGGCAACCATGATCCGCTGGACGCGGCGTCGGTGTACACCAGCGCGTTGTTCACCGCGGAATGCCCAGACAACGTGGTGGTGATTGACCGGGCCGGGATCCATGAGCTGCGCCCGGGTCTGCAGATCGTGGCCGCGCCCTGGCGGTCGAAAGCACCTACCACCGACTTGACCGGCGAGGTGCTCGAAGGCCTGCCGGCCGACGGCGTCACCCGGGTGCTCGTCGCGCACGGCGGCATCGATGTGCTCGACCCGGATCCCGGCAAGCCGTCGTTGATTCGGCTCGCCGGGGTCGACGACGCGCTGGCCCGCGGCGCCATCCACTACGTCGCGTTGGGCGACAAGCATTCGGTCACCGACGTCGGTGACAGCGGCCGGGTCTGGTATTCCGGGTCCCCGGAAGTCACCAACTTCGACGATATCGAGCCGCGGCCAGGACACGTATTGGTCGTCGACATCGACGAAGCGGATGAGCAGCGCCCGGTCACCGTCGAGGCCCGCGCGGTTGGCCGGTGGCGGTTTCTCACCCTGCGCCATCAACTCGACAACAACCGCGATATCGCCGATTTGGATCTCAACCTCGACCAGATCAGCGACAAGGACCGCACGGTGATCCGACTGGCCTTGGAAGGGTCGTTGACGGTCACCGACCGCGCTGCCTTGGACGCGTGCTTGGACCGATATTCGCGGTTGTTCGCCTGGCTGGGTTGTTGGGATCGGCACACCGATGTGGCGGTGATCCCCGGCGACGGCGAGTTCGACGACCTCGGGATCGGGGGATTCGCCGCCGCCGCCGTCGAGGAATTGGTTGCGACGGCACGCGCGGACGACGCCGAAGCCGCCGAGGATGCCCAGGCGGCGCTGGCGCTACTGCTGCGGCTCGCCGACCGAGGTGCGGCATGAAGCTGCACCGGCTGGTCCTGACCAATTACCGCGGCATCGGCCACCGCGAGATCGACTTTCCCGACCACGGCGTGGTCGTGGTGTGCGGCGCCAACGAGGTCGGCAAGTCGTCGATGATCGAGGCGCTGGATCTGCTGCTGGAATCCAAGGACCGCTCGACAAAGAAAGACGTCAAGCAGGTCAAACCGACCCACGCCGACGTCGGCTCGGAGATCACCGCTGAGATCAGCACTGGCCCTTATCGTTTCGTCTACCACAAGCGTTTTCATAAACGGCCCGAGACGCAGTTGACGGTGCTGACGCCCCGCCGCGAACAACTGACCGGCGACGAGGCGCACGAACGGGTGCGGGCCATGCTGGCCGAGACGGTCGACACCGAGTTGTGGCAGGCCCAGCGAGTGCTGCAGGCAGCCTCGACCGCGGCGGTCGATCTGTCCGGCTGCGACGCGTTGTCGCGGGCGCTCGACCTTGCCGCCGGTGACGCGGTCACGCTGTCGGGCAGCGAGCCGGCGCTCGTAGAACGGATCGACACCGAGTACGCCCGCTACTTCACCGCGACCGGACGGCCGACAGGGGAGTGGGCGGCGGCGACGTCGGCGCTGCGCGATGCCGAGGCCGAAGTGGAGCAGTGCGCCGCCGCGGTCGCCGAGATCGACGACCGCCTACATCGGCATGCCGCCCTGACCGCGGAGTTGGCCGACTGCTCGCAGCAGCAGCAGGCCGCGGGCGAGCGGCACACCGCGGCTCAAGCCGCGGCAGACCACATCGGCCGGCTTGCCGAACAGTTACGGGAAGCCGAGCTGGTCGCTGCGGCCGCGGCCGCCACCAGCACCGCGTCGACAGCCGCGCACAGCGAACGGGTGCGGTTGGGCAACGAAATCGACACGCGTACCGCGACAATCGCTGCGCTGGAGGCCGAGGCGCGCGAGGCTGCCGAGGCGGAGTCGACGGCTGCAGAGGTCGTGGCGGCCGCTGACTGCGCTGTCGCGCAGTCCGAACAGGTGCTGGCAGCTGCCCAGCAGCGGGCCGGCTCTGCTCGGCGCATTGTCGACGAGCTGTCCCGCCGCGACGAAGCTGAGCGGTTGGCGGCCCGGCTGGACAAGATCGACACCGCCCAGCGCGAACACGATCAGATCTGTCGCGAGTTTGCCGCGATAGCGCTGACCGACGAGGCGCTGCAGCGCATCGAGCAGGCCGTCGCCGCCGTCGATCGGGCCGACGGGCAACTCGCGCTGGTTTCGACGACGGTGGAATTCACTGCGGCCACCGACGTCGACCTGTCCGTCGACGAGCAACGGGTGTCGCTGATCGCCGGACAGCGTTGGTCGCTGACAGCCAGCGCCGCAACCGAGGTCGAGCTGCCCGGCGTCGTGACACTGCGGTTCCGCCCGGCGGTTACCGCAGCCGAGGTCCAGGCCACCTACGCTGCGGCACAAGAAGAATTGGCCGCCGCACTGGCCGCCGGTCGGGTCACCGACGTGGCCGCCGCGCGAAACACCGAGCAGCGTCGCCGCGAGCTGCAGCACAACCGTGACCGGCTCGCCGCCACTCTGACCGGGCTGTGCGGCGAGGAGCAGCCCGAGCAGCTGCGCTCGCAGCTGGCCCAGCTGCGGGCCGATCAACCCGATCCTGCTGGCGCTGCGATGGATAGCGCTGCGGCCCGCGCCGAACTCGAGGCGGCCGACGCGGCGAGCGGGCAAGCCGCGAGAGATTGCGAAACCCATCGCCGGGTCGCGGCCGCGGCGCGCCAAAAGCTCACCGAGATCGCCACGCAGGCAACGGTTCTGCGTGACAAGCTGGCCTCCCAGCACGCGGAGCTGACTGCCGTCGCCGACCGGCTGGCCCAGCAACGGGCATCCTGCGCCGACCACGATCTGGCGGCTACCGCGGCTGCCGACCAGCGCGCGACGCAAGCAACGCAGCAACGGGTCGCCGAGCTCTCCGAGCAGCTAACGGCTGCCTCGCCCGACGCGGTGGCCGCCGAGTTGGCCGAAGCCACCGAGGCGGCTGAAGCACTGCAGACCCGCCTTGACGAGGCCGACCGCGCGCTACGCGAGATCGCGGTCGAACTCACGGTGTTCGGCACCGAGGGGCGTCAGGGCAAGCTCGATGCCGCCGAGATCCAGCGCGAACACACGCACAACGAGTACACCCGGGTGGGCCGGCGAGCCCGTGCCGCACAGTTGTTGCGGTCGGTAATGGCGCGCCACCGCGACACCACCCGACTGCGCTACGTCGAGCCGTTTCGCGCCGAGCTGGAGCGGCTCGGGCGACCGGTGTTCGGCCCGAGTTTCGAGGTCGATGTCGACAGCGCGTTGTGCATCCGCAGCCGCACCCTCGACGGGTGCACGGTGCCCTACGAGTCGCTGTCGGGCGGGGCCAAAGAGCAACTCGGAATCCTGGCGCGATTGGCCGGCGCGGCGCTGGTGGCCAAGGAGGACACCGTCCCGGTGCTCATCGACGACGCGCTCGGGTTCACCGACCCGGCGCGGCTGGCCAAGATGGGCGAGGTCTTCGACACCCTGGGAGCAGACGGACAGGTGATTGTGCTGACCTGCACTCCCGACCGCTACGACGGCGTCAAGGGCGCCCACCGTATCGAATTGAGCGCCTAACGCTCGCGGTGGCCCTAAACTCCCCGAAAAAGAGGGGTGCGCATGGACGACGTCGACTGCGACTACGTGATCGTCGGAACCGGTTCGGCCGGCTCAGTGATCGCCAACCGGCTCAGCGCCGATCCCGCGACAACGGTGCTCGCGTTGGAAGCCGGACCGCCGGACAAGAACAGATTCATCCGTATCCCGGCGGCGTTTTCCAAGCTGTACCGCAGCGAGGTGGACTGGGATTACCTGACCGAACCGCAGAAAGAGCTGAACGGTCGCGAAATCTATTGGCCGCGAGGCAAAGTGCTTGGCGGCTCGTCGTCGATGAACGCGATGATGTGGGTACGCGGATTCCGGGCCGACTACGACGAGTGGGCCGACCACGCCGGACCGGAATGGGGCTACGCCGAGGCGCTGGGCTACTTCCGTCGCATCGAGAACGTCACCGCGGCGTGGCCGTTCGTCAGCGGTGACGACAGCGGCGTGACCGGTCCGCTGCATGTGTCGCCACAACGCAGTTCCCGTCCGTTGACGGCGGCGTGGCTGGCAGCGGCGCGTGAATGCGGATTCGGTGCTGCGCGCCCGAATTCCGCTGAGCCGGAGGGCTTCTGCCAAACCGTGGTCACCCAGCGTAAGGGCAGTCGGTGCAGCATCGTCGACGCCTATCTCAAACCGGCGATGCGCCGCAAGAACCTGCAGGTGCTCACCGAGGCCACCGCGACCCGTGTCGTCATCGACGGTGGGCGGGCCGTCGGTGTCGAATTCGAACAGGATGGGCAACGACGCGTCGCCCACGCACGCCGGGAGGTGGTGCTCTGCGGCGGCGCCATCAACAGCCCGCAGTTGCTGATGCTCTCCGGCATCGGCCCCCGCGACCACCTCGACGACCACGGCATCGACACCGTGTGCGATGCGCCCGAAGTCGGGCAGAACCTGCGCGACCACCTGGTCACGCCGCTGGGATTCGAGGTGGCCGAGGACAGCTTGTTTGCCGCCGAGAAGCCCAAACAGCTGATCAACTACCTGTTGCGGCACCGAGGCATGCTCACCTCCAATGTCGGTGAGGCCTATGGCTTTGTCCGCAGCCGGCCCGAGTTGGACCTGCCTGACCTCGAGTTGATCTTCGCCCCCGCGCCGTTTTACGACGAGGGGCTGTTAGCCGCGCCGCCTGGGCACGGTGTCGTGTTCGGACCGATCCTGGTCAGACCCGAAAGCCGCGGACAGATCCTGTTACGGTCGGCCGATCCGCACGCCAAGCCGACCATCGAACCGCGCTACCTGTCCGACCCCGGCGGCGTGGACCGCGCCGCGATGATGGCCGGCCTGCGCATCTGCGTGCAGATCGCCGAAGCCCCGGCGCTGAAGGGGCTCCTCGGTCCGATCGCCCGACCGCGCAATGCCACCGAACTCAACGAGGCCACCCTCGAGGACGCGCTCAACACCTGTTCGCACACCCTCTATCACCCGGTCGGCACCTGCCGAATGGGCAGCGACGGCGCCAGCGTGGTAGACCCGCAATTGCGGGTCCGCGGCGTCGATGCGCTCCGGGTTGCCGACGCGTCGGTGATGCCGAGCATCATCCGCGGGCACACCCACGCGCCGTCGATCCTGATCGGGGAGAAGGCGGCGGATCTGATCTCCTCATAACCGCGAGAGTGCAACTGCCGACGGGTCTACTCGAGAAACGCGTCGCTAGTTGCACTTTCGCGGCACAGGATGTCAGCGTGTGAAACCGATTGCGGTGTAATCCAAGTCGGCCAGCCCGGGCGCACCGAAATTGGCCAGCGAGCTGCGCACCGCGATGTCACCGGGAGACTGCGTCAGCGGCAAGCTGAACACCTCGTCCCAGAGCAATGTGTCGACGTCGTTGGCCAACGCGCGCGCTTTCGCAGGATCGAGTTCTGCCAGTGTCTGTTCGATTTTGGCGTCGATCTGCGGGCTGCCGATCTTGCCGTAGTTGCCCTCGCCGTGTGAGGCGTAGATCTGGGTGAGCCCGGCCAACGGAAACGCGTCACCGATCCAGCTGAACTGGGTGATGTCGAAGTCGCCGACGTTGACGTAGCGGGTGAAGAACCCACCGCCGGCTTTGACGTCGAGTTGGAGTTTGACGCCGATCTGCGCCAGGTTGTGCTGGGTGATCTGGGCGAACTGCCGGTTGCTCTGCGCATCGTAGAGCACGTCGCGGATGACCAGTTGGCGCCCATTTTTTTCCCGGAACTTGCCGTTGAGCTTCCAGCCCAGATCGTCGAGTTCACGCTTGGCCTGCTCCGGGTCGTAGGCGACGACGGCGCTGTTGTCCTGGTAGCCCTCCTGCCCGGCGACGTAGACGTGATTGTTCAGCGGTGCTGGGTCGTTGGCGAGCCCGCGCTGCGTCACGTTCGCAATCATCTGCCGGTCAATCCCTTTGGCGACGGCCCGGCGCAACGCCTTGTCGGCCAGTATCGAGCCTTCAGCCCCGTTGATGGTGAAGTGATTCCACATCGGGGCCGAAGCCCGCCGGATCGAGATGCCATCGGTGCGCCGCGCGACCGTCAGTTGGTCCAACGAGCCCACTCCGGTGGCGTCGATGGTGTTGTTCTGCAGCGCCGGCAGCCGCGCGGCGTCGTCGAGCACCATGAAGGTGATGTTGTCCAGCAGCGGGGTCTTGCCCCACCACTTGGGATTCCGCGTCAACACGACCCGTTGAGCGCTGCGGTCCAACGAGGACACGATGAACGGACCGGCCGACGGACCCGGCCGCGTCAGCTGGCCGCTGTTGAACACCTCGGGGTCGGCAGTCATGCTCTTCGGCAGCAACATCGAATTGCCGGCGAACATGCCGCGCCACTCCGCGTAGGGCTTCGCGAAGGTCATGACCGCCTGCCGGTCGTTGACGCCACGGGTCACCGACGCGACCCGGTCGCTGCCGTTCGGTCCGGCGATGGCGAACGCCTTGTCGACGCCGCTGGTGGCATGGATCTGTGCGGCGATGTCTTCCCAGGTGACCGGCGTGCCGTCGGACCATGTCGCTTTCGGGTTGATCGTGTAGGTGACGACCTGCGGATTGGTTCCGGTCAACTCAACGCTGGTGAAGTAGTCGGTGTTGACCGTCGCCGAGCCGTCGGGGCCGATGTTGAACGCCCGCGGCAGGGTCGGTTTCATGATGGAACCGACGTCGCCGGTATTACCGTCGATGTTCAAGGTATTGAAGTTGGGCGGGAATTCGCTCAGCGCCAGCCGCAGGCTGCCGCCTTCGCGCAGCGTCGCGGGATCCTGCGGGTTGATGTCGCTGGTGGTGCCTACCTTGGCGGTGCCGCCGGCCCCCGGAATCTCAATGGTGCCCGCCGAGCATCCGGTAACGAGCATCGCGGCGGCGAGAATCGCCGCGGTGACCCGCCTGAGGCTAGCCACGGGTCGGGTCCGGTTGGGGCACCGCAGCCAGCAGCCGCCGTGTGTAGTCGTGTCGGGGCCGGCTGAATATCTCGTCGCTGTCTCCTTGTTCGACGATCGACCCCCGGTACATCACCGCTACCTGGTGTGCGAGGTGTTTCACGACTGAAAGGTCATGTGACACAAATAGATAGGACAGCCCGAAACGCTGTTGGAGGTCAAGGAGCAGATTGATGATGCCAGCCTGGATGGAGACGTCCAGTGCGGACACCGGCTCGTCGAGCGCGAGAATCTTGGGCTGCAGTGCGAGTGCTCGGGCGATGCCGATGCGCTGTTTTTGTCCTCCGGAGAACTCGGCCGGGTAGCGGCTGGCGTCGGCTCGTCGCAGGCCGACGAGGTCGAGGAGTTCGGCCACCCTGCTGTTGGTCGCGCTTTTGCTGAAGCCGTTGGCGTACAACGGTTCTGCCAGCACGTCGAAAACCGGCAGCCGCGGATCCAGCGATGCCACCGGATCTTGGAAGACGACTTGCAGGTTGCGCCGCAGGGCGCGGCGACGACCTGCGTTCAGCGTCGCGACGTCGGTGCCGAGCACTTCGATCGATCCGAATTGCGGCACGGCCAGTGCCAGGATCTGGTGCAGGGTCGTCGACTTGCCCGATCCCGATTCGCCGACGATGCCCAGTGTGCGGCCTTGCTGCAATTCGAAGCTGACGCCGTCGACGGCGCGGACTTCGCCGATCTTGCGGCGCAGCAGCACACCTTTGGTCAGCCGGAACGTTTTGGCGAGATCTTGGACCCGAACGACGACTTCGGTGTCGTCGGGTTCGCTGGTGGCAGATTCAGTGCTAAGGCCGTAGATGTCGGCGGCGCTGCGCCCGACGACGTGTTCGGTCCGGATGCACGCCGCGCGGTGCTCGGGTGCGACGGCGATCAGGTCGGGCTCCTGCGCGCGGCATTCGTCGATGGCCAGCGGACAGCGCGGCGCGAACGGGCATCCCGGTTCGAGGCCGGCCAGCGACGGCGGCGCGCCCGGTATCGGCACCAACCGGGTGCCCTGGGCGGCGTCGAGCCGCGGCACCGAGCCCAATAGTCCCACGGTGTAGGGCATTTGACGGTCGCGGTAGAGGTCGTCGACTGCGGCGGACTCGACGACGCGTCCGGCATACATCACCAGCGCGCGATCGGCGAACTCGGCGACCACTCCCAGATCATGGGTGATGATGAGTACTCCGGCGCCGGTGACGTCGCGGGCCGTCTTGAGCACCTCGAGGATCTGTGCCTGGACCGTGACGTCGAGTGCGGTGGTGGGCTCGTCGCAGATCAACAGGTCGGGGTCGTTGGCGATCGCGGTCGCGATGACTACGCGTTGTCGTTCGCCCCCGGACAACTCGTGTGGAAACGCACGGGCCCGCCGCTCGGGCTGGGTGATCCCGACCAACTCGAGCAGTTCCACCGCGCGGTGGCGGGCGGCTTTCTTGCCGACCCCCGACTGGTGCGCTTCGATGGCTTCGGCGATCTGGTCGCCGACGGTGTAGACCGGCGTCAGCGCCGACATCGGGTCCTGGAACACCATGCCGATGGCCTTACCGCGGAACCGGGACATCGCACCATCGGCCAAGCCCAACAGCTCGGTGCCGTGCAGCCGGACCGAACCGCTCACCTCGGCGTACTCGGGCAGCAGTCCCATCACCGCCATCGCGGCCGCTGACTTTCCCGAGCCCGATTCACCGACCATGGCGACCACCTCGCCGGCGTCGACGTGATAGCTCACACCGCGCACCGCGCTCACCCGTTCGCTGTCGGTCGGGAAGCTGACGGCGAGGTCGGTCACCTCCAACAGCGGACTCACCGGCGCCCTCGCCGCTGGGTTCGGCTGCTCGGATCGAATGCGTCGCGCAGGCCGTCGCCGGCCAAGTTGGCGCACACCAGGATCAGCACCAACACGCCAGCGGGAAACAGGAACACCCAGGGAAAGGTGATTGCCGACTGGGTGCCGTCGGCAATCAACGTGCCCAGCGAAACATCGGGTGGCTGGATGCCGAATCCCAAGAAGCTCAAGCCGGTTTCGGCCAAAATCGCCACCGCGACGTTCAAGGTGGCGTCGATGATCAGGATGGACGCCACGTTGGGGACGATGTGACGCGCGATGATGCGGCGATTGGCGACGCCCATATACCTTGCGGCCTGGATGAATTCGCGTTCGCGCAGGCTTATCGTCAAACCGCGCACCATCCGCGCGCTGACCATCCAGCTGAAGCCGGCCAGCAGCAGGATCAAATAGATGATATTGGCCGAGTTCTTGGTACGCGGGGTGACGATCGCGATGAGGATGAAGCCCGGCACCACCAGCAGCAAGTCCACGATCCACATCAGCGCGCGGTCGCGCCAGCCGCCGAAGTACCCGGCGACGGACCCGACCGTGGCCGCGATGCCGGTGGAGATGACTGCCACGCAGACGCCGATCAGCATCGACTTCTGCATGCCACGCAACGTTTGGGCCAGCAGGTCCTGGCCCAGCGCGTTGGTTCCCAACCAGTGCTCGACGCCCGGCGGCTGCAGCAGCGCGGTGTAGTCGAGGTCGTTATAGGAGTAGGGCAGCACCGACGGAAGCAGATAGCAGCCGGCGAACAACACCACGAGGATCGTCAGCGCAAACACCGCGGCGCGGTTCCGCAAGAACCGCCGCACCACCAGCGTGCGGCGCGAAACGAATTCCTCGGCAGCCAAACCGGATTGCGCACTCGTCGCAGTCGCGTCCGTCATGACACCCGTACCCTGGGATCGAGCGCGGCGTAAATGACATCGGAGAGCAATCCGGCCAGCAGCACCGCCGCGCCGGTGAACACCGTGATCGCGGCGATGATGTTGGTGTCTTGGGTGGCCACGCCCTGGATCACCCATTCGCCCATGCCGTGCCAGCCGAAGATCTTCTCGACGAAGACCGCGCCGGTGACCAGCCCGGCCACCCCGTAGGCGAACAACGTGGCCATCGGGATCAACGCGGTGCGCAAGCCGTGCTTGAACAGGGCGCGGCGTCGGGTGAGGCCTTTGGCGCGGGCGGTGCGGATGAAGTCCTGGCCCAGCACGTCAAGCATCGCATTGCGTTGGTAGCGGCTGAAACCGGCGGCGGACACCAGCGCCAGCGACAGCGTCGGCAAAATCAAGTGCTGTAACCGGTCGACGAGTTGATGCCACACTCCGCCGGTGACGCCGGGTGATGTCTCCCCGATGTACTCGAACACGCGAAGGTCGAGGGCCCAGTTCACCCGCAACGCAGCCAGGATCAGCAGGTTGGCGATCACGAAGGTCGGGGTCGACAGCACCAGCAGCGCAACCATGGTGACGACTCGGTCACTGAGCCGATACTGCCGAATCGCACCCCATGCCCCCAACACCACACCGGTGGCCGTTCCGACCACCGAGCCAATGACCAGCAGCCGCAGGCTGACTCCGATGCGGCGACCCAATTCGGCAGCGACGGGCTGACCGTTGACCGTTGCGCCGAAATCGCCTCGAACGGCATGTGAAGCCCAGTGGGCATAACGGACGGGTATGGGTTTGTCCAGGCCCAACTGGGCGGCTTTGGCGTCGATGACCGCCTGCGGTGGGCGCGGGTTGCGTTGCAGCAGGTTGTCCAGTGGCGAAAATGCCAGCGAGGTCAGGCAGAACGACAAGAACGACGCCAGCGCCAGCAGCACGATGTAATTGATCAGGCGACGCGCCAAAAAGCGGGTCATGCCCGAACGTCCCGCCTGTGCTGCATGATCCACAGGGTAAAAGATGAGCCCCGGCGAATAGCGGATACCGCAGCTACCGTCGGCGATTCAGATCGCACTGATTTTGATGGGTGAAATTCGCTACGCCGATTGCTAAAATCACCAGCTTGGTTGTGCGTGCAGCAAACGCTACTGCGACACAAGGAGATTGGCGTGACGGTCACCGACGACTACTTGGCTCACAATGCCGAATACGCAAATTCCTTCAACGGGCCGCTCCCGATGCCGCCAAGCAAACACGTCGCGATCGTCGCGTGTATGGACGCACGCATGGACGTCTACCGCATGCTCGGGATCCAGGAGGGCGAGGCGCACGTCATCCGCAATGCCGGCGGCGTGGTCACCGACGATGCGATCCGGTCACTGGCGATCAGCCAGCGGTTGTTGGGCACCCGGGAGATCATCCTGATTCACCACACCGACTGCGGGATGCTCACCTTCACCGACGACGACTTCAAACGCGCTATCGCCGACGAGACCGGTATCAAACCGTCCTGGGCCGCCGAGGCCTTCCCCGACTCGGCCGACGACGTTCGCCAGTCGCTACGTCGCATCGAGTCCAGCCCCTTCGTCACCAAGCACGAGTCGCTGCGCGGATTCGTCTTCGACGTCGCCACCGGCAAGCTCAACGAGGTCACGGGCTAAGCGCGAACACGTCGCACGTTTCGGCGCACCGCGACGGTGCGCTGGCATCACGCCGGGCGCGGCAGTTGATTGACAAGCCGCGGTCACCGCTGGTTTTATACGTGTTAAAGCTCAGAAAGATGGCCAATCCAGCCTACTTTACCCAGAATCCTGCGGGGGCCCATGACCAGCCACGTTACCGCCGGCCCAGCGGCCGGACACGACGATCGTCGTCCAGTTCCCGGGCAATACGAGCTCAGCCATTTGCGGCTGCTGGAGGCCGAAGCCATCCACATCATTCGCGAGGTGGCTGCCGAGTTCGAGCGACCGGTGCTGTTGTTTTCCGGCGGCAAAGACTCGATCGTGATGCTGCATCTGGCGCTCAAGGCGTTCCGTCCGGGCCGGCTGCCGTTCCCGGTCATGCATGTGGACACCGGCCACAACTTCGACGAGGTCATCGCCACCCGCGACGAGCTGGTCGCCCAGACAGGCGTGCGCCTGGTGGTGGCGTCGGTGCAAGACGACATCGATGCCGGGCGGGTCGTGGAGACCATCCCGTCGCGCAACCCCATCCAGACGGTGACCCTGCTGCGTGCGATCCGGGAGAACAAATTCGACGCGGCGTTCGGCGGCGCGCGGCGCGACGAGGAGAAGGCTCGCGCCAAAGAACGGGTGTTCAGTTTCCGTGACGAGTTCGGCCAGTGGGACCCGAAGGCCCAGCGCCCGGAGCTGTGGAACCTCTACAACGGCCGGCACCACAAGGGGGAGCACATTCGAGCGTTCCCGTTGTCGAACTGGACCGAATTCGACGTCTGGTCCTACATCGGGGCCGAGAAGGTGATGTTGCCGTCGATCTACTTCGCCCACCGACGCAAGGTCTTCGAGCGCGACGGGATGCTGCTGGCCGTCCACCGGCACATGCAACCTCGCGCCGACGAGGAGGTGTTTGAAACGACGGTGCGATTCCGCACCGTCGGTGACGTCACCTGTACCGGCTGCGTGGAGTCGACCGCTTCCACCGTGGCCGAAGTCATCGCCGAGACTGCGGTGTCCCGGCTGACTGAACGCGGCGCCACCCGGGCCGACGACCGCATCTCCGAGTCGGGCATGGAAGACCGCAAACGGCAGGGGTACTTCTGATGGCGACATTGCTCCGCATCGCCACGGCGGGCTCCGTCGACGACGGCAAATCCACGCTGATCGGGCGGCTGCTGTATGACTCCAAGGCCGTCATGGAAGACCAGTGGGCCTCGGTGGAGCGCACTTCCAAGGAGCGCGGTCACGACTACACCGACCTGGCGTTGGTCACCGACGGTCTGCGCGCCGAGCGCGAGCAGGGCATCACGATCGACGTGGCCTACCGCTACTTCGCCACGCCCAAGCGGAAATTCATCATCGCCGACACCCCGGGCCACATCCAGTACACCCGCAACATGGTGACCGGGGCGTCCACCGCCCAGTTGGCGATCGTGCTGGTCGACGCCCGCCACGGCCTGCTGGAGCAGTCCCGCCGGCACACCTTCCTGGCGTCGTTGTTGGGCATCCAGCACATTGTGCTCGCGGTCAACAAGATGGACCTGATCGGCTGGGACCAGAAGGTTTTCGAGGCGATCCGCGACGAGTTCCATGCCTTCACCACCCGGCTTGACGTGCACGACGTGGCCACCATCCCGATGTCGGCGCTGCACGGCGACAACGTGGTGACCAAGTCCGACCAGACACCCTGGTACGACGGGCCGGCGCTGCTATCGCATCTCGAGGAGGTCTATATCGCCGGCGACCGCAACATGGTCGACGTGCGGTTCCCCGTTCAGTACGTCATCCGGCCCCAGACCCGCGAGCATCAAGACCACCGCAGCTATGCCGGCACCGTGGCCAGCGGGGTGATGCGTCCCGGCGACGAAGTGACGGTGCTGCCGACCGGAAAAACCAGTCGCATCACGGCGATCGAAGGCGCGACCGGACCGGTGGAGGAAGCGTTTCCGCCGATGGCGGTTTCGGTGAGCCTCGCCGACGACATCGACATATCCCGCGGTGACATGATCGCCCGGCCCACCAATCAGCCCAGGGTCGCCCAGGAGTTCGACGCGACGGTGTGTTGGATGGCCGATTCCGCGAGCCTGGAGCCCGGCCGCGACTACATCATCAAACACACCACCCGCACCACGCGAGTGCGGGTCACCGAGCTGGACTACCGGCTCGATGTCAACACCCTGCACCGCGACAAGTCCGCAACGGCGTTGCAGCTCAACGAACTTGGCCGGATCTCGCTGCGCACCCAGGTGCCGCTGCTGCTCGACGAATACAGCCGTAACGCCAGCACCGGGTCGTTCATCCTCATCGACCCCGCGACCAATGGCACGGTGGCGGCGGGCATGGTGCTGCGCGACGTTTCGGCGCGCACCGCGAGCCCGAACACGGTGCGGCACAAGTCGCTGGTGACCGCCGAGGACCGGATGGCGCGGGGTCGCACCGTGTGGTTCACCGGCCTGTCGGGGTCAGGCAAGTCCTCGGTGGCCATGCTGGTCGAGCGCAAACTGCTCGAACAAGGCGTGCCCGCTTATGTTCTCGACGGTGACAACCTGCGGCACGGCCTGAACGCCGATCTGGGCTTTTCGATGGCCGACCGCGCCGAGAATCTGCGCCGGCTGGCGCACGTGGCGGCCTTGCTCGCCGACTCGGGCCACACCGTGTTGGTGCCGGCGATCAGCCCGCTTGTCGAGCACCGCGAACTGGCCCGACAGGTCCACGTCGAGGCCGGTCTGGACTTCCTCGAAGTGTTCTGCGACACGCCGCTAGAGGACTGCGAGAAGCGGGATCCCAAGGGTCTGTACGCCAAAGCGCGGGCCGGGTTGATCACCCATTTCACCGGCATCGACAGTCCCTACCAGCGGCCGAAGAACCCGGATCTGCGGCTCACGTCGGACCGCAGCCTCGAGGAGTTGGCGCAGCAAGTCATCGACCTGCTCGGGCCCGGCGCGTGAACGATCACGAGCTGGCCGGTCAATTAGCCGGCCAGGCCGGTGAGCTGCTGCTTGCCGTGCGAGACGAGCTGTCCGATGCGACCGAGGGCGAGCGAAAAGCGGCGGGGGACAAGCGCTCCCACGATTTTCTGATGGATGCCCTGGCACGTGAGCGGCCCGAGGACGCGGTGCTTTCCGAAGAAGGCGCCGACAATCCGGTGCGGTTGCAAGCGCGCCGGGTGTGGATCGTCGATCCGTTGGATGGCACTCGGGAGTTCTCTGAGCTCGGCCGCGACGACTGGGCGGTTCACGTAGCGCTGTGGGAAGCCGGGGAACTCGTTGCGGGGGCGGTCGCATTGCCCGCGCAGGGCGTCACGCTGGCCACACCCGCCGTCGCATTCCCACCGGCATACTCTGGTCCGCCGCGGATCGTGGTGTCGCGCACCCGTCCGCCGGCGATTGCCCTGCAGGTCCGCGACCACCTCGACGGCAGCCTGGTGGCCATGGGTTCGGCCGGAGCCAAGGTCGCCGCCGTCGTGCAGGGTTTGGCCGATGTCTACGTCCACGCCGGCGGGCAATACGAATGGGATTCCGCAGCGCCGGTCGCGGTGGCCCGCGCGGCCGGACTGCACACCTCGCGGATCGACGGGACACCGCTGGAGTACAACCGGGCCGACCCGCTGCTGCCCGACCTGGTGGTATGCCGCCCCGAATACGCCGAGGCGGTGTTGGCCGCGACCGGCTGAATTGTGGTCCGCAACAACACGCGGTGCTGAAGGAGCCGAAAACCGGTGTTACCCGCGGCTTTGCGGGCGCATATCGTCTTCGCGCTCCGCGCGCGGCACCAATGTTGGAGCGGTCAGCTGGCCGGGCTGCGGCCAATTGCTGAACGCTTCGGCGTAGCTATGGCTCATCAACTCGAGTGCGGTACCCCACGGGTCGGCGGCGTAGGCCAGCGTCCAGGGGCGCCCGGGCACGAATTGGGTTGGCGGTGTCAGCAACGTGCCACCGTGTCCGACGATGTGGTTGACCATCGCCTGAACGTCAGGGTGGGCGATACACAGATGCCAAAGCCCGCGGTCCAGCCAGGGCACTGGTTCGTGCGGTGGCCGCGGCCCGCGGGTCGGCGGGTCAATGAACTGGAACAGCTCAATGCCCACCGAATTCCCGCTCAGCAGGTGTGCTTGCCAGGCTTGCCGGAAGCGGTTGCCGAACACCGGTGCGGCCTCCGTATGCCCGGTGGCTTCCAGCACGCGCGGACCCATGATGCAGCGAAAGCCGAACACCGTTCCATACCAGTCGATCGCGGCATGGATGTCTGGGACAGTCACCCCGATATGGTTGATGGCAAGAGCTGCTGCCGGCGGCGCGGAAGACATCGGCGACTCCTTCATTCAAGTCAGCGGTTCGTTCTCGATAGCGCAGCCGCCCGTGCCGCCATCTCGTAGAGGGCGGCGAAGTCCGACTTGCCGTATCCGTGGCCGATCGCGGTCTGGATGAGTTGGTGCGTGGTTGCCGCCACCGGCATCGGAACCTCAAGTTCTCGTGCGGCGGCGAGCCCCAAGTCAAAATCCTTGCGCAGGTTCTCGGTGGTGAAGGTTGGCTCGTAGTTTCGAGCCCGTATCGCTTGGCCTTTGTGCCGGATGAACGTCGACCCCAACACGGAGCCGTCGATGAAATCCAGAAAATCCGAAGGCGCCACGCCGCCTTTCTGGGCCAAAGTTGTCGCTTCGGCCAATGCTTCGCTCACCATGCCCAGCAGCAGGTTGTGGCATAGCTTGGTGAGCAGCGCCTCTCCGCCGGTGCCGCAATAGGTCACGCTGGGCGTGATCGCGCGCAGATGTGGTTCGACAGTCTTGAAGGCCTCCGCCGCGCCGGAAACGATAAGCGACGCGCGTCCCTCCGCGACCATGTCCGCATTGCCGCTCACAGGGGCGGACAGGAACGCGATATCACGGTTCGCGGCCTCGGCGCGGACCGCGGCTGCTGCCTGCGCTGACACAGTTGAACAGTCCACCACTATGCGCAACGTCGGTTGCGCTCGAAGCAGGCCGGCTGGGCCCGATGTCACCGCGAGCAGGTCCGGCGAGGAGGTGACCGTAGTGAACACAATGTCGCAACGCCCGAGATCGCTCGCCCGCTCAGCTGCGGTGGCCCCCAGTTCAATCAGCGGGGCGGTTTTCGACGCTGTGCGATTCCAGACGGTCAATGCGACGCCGTCCGCGAGCAGGCGGGCCGCCATCGCAGTACCCAGCCGGCCCGTTCCCAGCCAGCCGATGTGATGGTTCGTATGCATGATTCTCCCTTCACGGCAAGGGCTTCACCTGAGCTAGCGCACGGCGGAGAGGTGTCCCGGGTACGCCTCGTAACCGATCTCCTCGACCGCGCCCACGCCGGCGAAGAAATGCAGCACCTGGGCGGGTGCGTCGCTCACGTTCCGAAACTCATGCCAGTTACCACGCGGAATGACCAGCAACTGCCCGGCTTTGAACTGCATCGCGTGATCCGCTTCGCCGACGAACTGCACCGTTCCGGTGAGCGGGACCATGACCATGTCGGCGTGCGGGTGCCGGTGCATATGGTGAATGAATCCGGGCGGGAATGTGAATATGTCGACCACGACGTCCGGTGTCCCGGTCAACGATCTGCTCAGCAAGTGCCGGTTCAACTGGTAGCCGGTGATGTCCCACCGGGTGAAGAGTTCTTCCGGAACCTCATCGAATGTCAGCAAGCGAACATCCGCCATCTCAACCTCCCAACCGTCGATGTATGTAATACTACACACGATGTGCAGTATCTTGTCAACGTACTCCTTGGGTGGTGACCAGCTTCCAGGGACTGAGGCACATTCCGTGAGTCGGTGGCGTGAGAGCTTTGGCTAGCGTTACGCTAGAACGCACATTACGTTCGCTATCTTGTACAGAGGGAGTTTTCATGCCGGGTAGTTCGGCTGCCGGCGCGCCACACGCGGCAACGGGTGGCCTCGGCGGACGGCTGCGTCAGGTCCGCGCACTCCGGGGGATGTCGGTACGTGAACTCGCCCGTCGGGCGGGATGCTCGGCCAGTCTCATCTCTCAGGTGGAGCGGGGCGTCACGGCGCCGTCTGCCAATGTGGTCTACGCGCTGGCGAATGAGCTGGGCGTCTCGCTGGACTTGTTGTTTGGGGCTGAACCGATCGAACCAGCGGCTCTCTCGTCTGGTGGCAGCGTTGCGACCGCTCCCGACGCGACCGGTCCGTGGGGGCGCGCGAGCGGGCCCGACGGCGCGGGCATAGTGCAACGGGCAGGAAGCCGCAGCACCATCGAACTGTCCACGGGCGTTCGCTGGGAGCGCCTCACGCCGGCGCATGACAGCAGGGTTGATTTTCTCGAAGTCGTCTACGCGCCGGGCGCCCAGTCCTCCGACAGCGGCCAAGCCGTCCGGCATGACGGTCGTGAATACCTTTGTGTCTTAAAAGGTGAACTCGAAGCGGTCATCGGATTCGACATGCTGAGGCTGTCCGAAGGGGATTCGCTGGCCTTCAACCCCGCAACACCCCATCACTACCGCAACCCCACAACTCGGATCGTTCGGGTCTTATCCGTCGTCGTGCACGACCCCGCAACGTAGCCGGCTGCGAATCAACCTGAATGAGGCGCCGTTGCGCGCTATTTACTGAGTGTCTTCCTCTGGTTGGTCGGGGCGGTTGATCTACGAGGTCTCGGCGGGCGGAGTGAGTACGAGACCGGACACCCCGTTGCGGACGAATCCGGCGGTCGGGTGGGTGAAATGACTACCGAGCACAAGGGTTTGCGTATCGACGAGGCTCGACAGCATTGCCTTCCGTGTTCGTTCCGCGACAGCCCCGTCGACGTCGGCACCACAGCACAGATCCGGGTAAGCGACCTGGACGGGGTGGTGCAGGAAATCTCCGGTGACCAGTGCGGTCCGGCCGGCCGATGCGATCCGGACCGACACGTGCCCTGGAGTGTGACCTGGCGTGGGGATAAGCTCGACCCCCTCTGCGATCTCGACGGGCGTCTCGACATCGACGAGATCTAATTGGCCGGCGTCACGCACGGGGGTGACTGAATCGGCGAACATCCGCTGCTGATCTTCGTTCAACGACGCGGCCGCCCAATAGTCCCACTCCGAACGACTGGTCAGGTAGCGAGCATTCCGGAAGGTGGGTTGCCAAACCCCTTGGCGCAGAGTGGTGTTCCATCCGACGTGATCGCGATGAATGTGCGTGTTGATCACGAGGTCGACCGAATCCGGGTCGAATCCCGTCTTCCCCAGATTCGCAGGATAGTCGGTGTCAAGGTTGTTCCACGCCGGGTTGTCTCGAACCTTGTGGTTGCCGACACCGGTGTCGATCACAATCCGGGTGCCACTGATGTCGACAACGAAACTGTGCACCGACAGACGAATCTCGCCGCGGGCGTCGACAGCCGACGGGTCCAACCAGCGCTGGCCCGCAACAAGTTCGGCGGTCGCCCCGGGCAGCAGCCAGCTGCCTTGCCCTTCCAGTACGACTTCGTCGACGCGACCGATTTTCGCGTTCCCCACCGTCCAACGTGCCGGTGTTCCGGTCACGATCAGCTCTGGGTGCTCACGGCAAATTCCCGGTCGATGGTGGCATCACGACGCCACGTCTCTGGCGCGCCGAGGACGTCCGCCAGCCGCTGCGCACAGACTGCCAAGAGTTTCTCACCCTTGTCGGCGGTGGCGAGCCGGGCATCCCCGGCAACGCCGGACTCGGTGATCTCCTCGAACGAGCGCCAGAGATAAACGGGTACGTTGTCGGACTGCAGTCCGCATTCGGGGCCGTGCGCGTCGGGAACGCGTTCCGCGACAACCAGATCGGGGTGTGCGGCAAGCATCATCGATGTCTCTCCCTCGCACGCGTGCATCACACCGCTCTGGCCCTCGAGGATCTCTTCGATGTCATCCGCTGCAGCGGTGAGGTAGGTCGTCACCGCGACGGTGACGGGCAATTCCGCGGTCAGTTCGTTGACGATGGCGTTGAGGGCCGAGATGTTCCCTCCGTGACCGTTCACCAGCGCGATCCGGGTGAACCCGGCACGCATGATTGACCTGCAGACATCCCGGAGCACAGCGTGATACGTCGGCAGGCTCAGCGTGAGCGTGCCGCCGAAGCGCATGTGGTGCTCCGCCAGCCCCCACCACAGCGGTGGGGCAACCACCACGGGCATCCGTTCGATCAGCAGGGTCGCGACCCTGTTCGCCGCCTCGAGAGCCAGCAGCGCGTCGACTCCGCTGGGCAGATGGGGGCCGTGCTGCTCGATCGAACCGACAGGAAGCAACACCAGTCCACCTCGGCACGCCCGATCCCGCAGTTGCTCGACGGTCATCTTCTCCCAGGAATACTGCATGTTGCTTGCTCTCGTCGTTGCTCGCATTTACTAGACTGGACTGTACAGTACACCTCTGCGACGACGGCTACAAGCCGCTCATCGCGATCATCACCGTTGGCAACTTCGTCGAAATCCGCGAACTATTCCTCGTGGGGGAGTTCTTATCCGTCTTATCCGGCGGAGCTCGCCAGGTTCATCGTGCAGACGGTGCATATCGCGCCATGAACGTCGCGACGGTCTCGTCGACCACAACGCTTGCCGGCGGAGGCTTGGAGACCAACTCGCCAAAGCCCATGACGTGAGGCCATAACGCAACCTCCTGGAGCAACCCGAAGAACTGGTGGGCAGCCAGCTCGGTCGACCGGCACTCGATAAGACCGTCGGCGGCCCATCGCTCAAGCTGGTCCACCAGCGCCCGCAACAGTGGTTCCTTGCCGGACCGATAGAACTCCTCGGCGATCCACGGCAATCTCCGAGACTCCGCAACCACCAAGCGGATGAAACCGACCTGATCGTTCTCACCGACAAACTCGAGAATCGCTTCAGCGAAGCGCCTAAGCACCGCATCCACAGGCCGCGCGGTTTCATCCATGAGATCCTCGGCACGGCCGGCCCGCAGCCTGGACCAGTGCCGGTCCACCATCGCGCGGAACACCGATTCCTTGCTACCGAATCGGTTGTACAACGTCTGCCGGGCCACCCCCGCCGACGTCGCAATCCGATCCAGGTTCACCCCTGTGTATCCGTCTCGCAGGAACAACTCCCGCGCCGCATCGAGAATCCTGCTGGTCGTTTCCGAGTCAGACTCCGCCGCACTCTTCGCCGTTCGTACCATCCGCTGCCCTCCCCGGCGGTCGCCGCAATGCGGCACCAGGTACTTGAGCTACTCGCCTCGCGACTAGCTGCACTGTATACCCGACGTGGCTCAATCTGGCTGGTCGGCCACGCTCCGCTGCCGCCGTGGCCGTCGAAAATTGGGGCCACGTTGCGCTTCGACAGCCCGCACCGGCCGACGTCGTCACGTTGCTTAATCTCGGGAAGTGACCGGCTGAATTGCGGTCCGCAGCATCGCCGGGCGGCGTATGGGGAGTGGCAGAATCCACAGCATGCGGATGTCGGCCAAAGCGGAATACGCGGTGCGAGCGATGGTGCAACTAGCGACGGTCGATGATGGCGCACTGGTCAAAACCGACGAGCTGGCCCAAGCGCAGGGCATACCCTCGCAGTTTCTCGTCGACATTCTGTCCGACCTGCGCACCGATCGCCTGGTCCGCAGCCACCGCGGCCGCGACGGCGGCTATGAACTGGCGCGGCCCGGCACCGAAATCAGCATCGGCGACGTGCTGCGCTGCATCGACGGGCCGCTGGCCAGCGTCCGCGACATCGGGCTCGGCGATCTGCCCTATTCCGGCCCGACGGCCGCGCTCACCGACGTGTGGCGGGCGCTGCGCGCCAGCATGCGTTCGGTGCTGGAGGAAACGACGGTGGCCGACGTGGCGTCGAGCAACCTGCCCAAACACGTCGCGCAGCTTGCCGACGATTATCGCGACCAGGAAAGCCAGCGCCACGGCCCCCGCGGCTAACCCGCGAGCGTGCTCAGTGTCATCGTGAGGGTGCTGCGTGCGGCGTGTCTGCGTGACGGTGGCCGTGTCGTGGTGGTTGGTTCTGGATCACCTGGTGTCTGACTCTGAG
>NZ_LZKJ01000051.1 GCF_001672775.1 Mycobacterium kyorinense
CGACGCCGGGCCGCGCCACTCACTGGTCAGCTGCGTGATCACCCTGTCGTAATCGATTGCGGCGGACTCCAACTCGGCGGCCAGCCACCGCCAGGACGACGCCGCGGACATCATCGCCGCCGACCCCGGTCCGGCATACATGCGAGCGGAGTTGACCTCTGGCGGTAACGCCCCGAAATCCAGCACTACGTCTCCTCTAGCTGGTCGCGGCGGCGTTGGCGGCTTCCGTGGCCGCGTACGAACCGGCGCTGGTGCCCAGCATGTTCACGAACATGTCGTGAATTGCCGCGGCTTGGACGCTGGCCGCCTGATACATCCGGGCATGCGTGGCGAACTGTGCCGCCGTCAGCGCCGAAATCTCATCGGCTGCCGGCGGCACTATTCCCGTCGTCGGGCCCGCCGCAGCCGCATTCTGCGCCGCCACTGACGCGCCGATAGCCACCAAATTGCGAGCCGCAGCGGATAGCACCTCCGGCTGGGTTTCTACGAACGCCACGCTGATTTCTCCTCAGTGCTCGGTCTCAACGGCCTTCACGAGCCGCTCGCTAGCGACGTTAGATGGCCGGGAGCCGACTGTGCACTACCAACGACGAGTGTTCACCTAAAGATAGAAAGAGTTCATTACTGCGTACCGCTGACGCCTCTGAACGCCTTATATCTTCATTAGTGAACTTATGTCTCAGATAGTGGATCGCAGCCGTCGCCGATGGCGAGGAAGGGCATCGCATTCGTGACTACGAGGTCGAGTAGATCGGCAGGCTGTAGCGACCGACGAGGCCAGGACGTCAAGTAGTGGATTACGGAGCATTACCGCCGGAAGTCAACTCTGGCCGGATGTACGCCGGCGCGGGCGCGGGACCGATGTTGGCGGCCGCCGCTGCCTGGGACGTGTTGGCCACCGACCTGTACACGACCGCGTCCTGCTACGGCTCGGCGATCTCCGAAATCAGTGGCCTGTGGCGCGGCCCGGCGTCGGCGCAGATGGCCGACGCCGCCGCGCCCTATATCGCGTGGATGAGCAGCAGCGCCGCCCAGGCCGACCAGGCCGCTACCCAGGCCGGGGCCGC
>NZ_LZKJ01000052.1 GCF_001672775.1 Mycobacterium kyorinense
CCGGGCGCCGGCCCAGCGGAACGACCCGGTGTCGGTCGTCAGCCCGGCATAAAGGCAGTGCGCGACCTCGACGTCGAGCTCGTGGTCACGGTGGATATTCCGAGCATCAACCGGCTCGGCGACCTGCGCGATATGGCCGGCAAGGGCCGGGAGCTGCTGGTGATCGACCACCATGCCTCCAATCAACTGTTCGGCACCGCCAATTTCGTTGACCCGTCGGCGGATTCCACCACGATGCTGGTCGCCGAATTGCTCGACGCGTGGTCCAAGCCGATCGACGTCGAGGTCGCGCACTGCCTTTATGCCGGGCTGACGACCGACACCGGGTCGTTCCGCTGGGCCGGCGCCCGGGCGCACCGATTGGCGGCGCGGCTCATCGAGCTCGGGGTGGACAACGCGGCGATCAGCCGAGCGCTGCTGGACACGCATCCGTTCAGTTGGCTGACGATGCTGTCGCGGGTGTTGGGTTCGGCGCAGTTGCTTCCCGACGCCGTCGAGGGTCGTGGGCTGGTGTATGCGGTGGTCGGGCACCAGGAGTGGATCGGCGCACGCGCGGAGGAAGTGGAAAGCATCGTCGACATCGTGCGCACCACGTCGCAGGCCGAGGTCGCGGCGGTGTTCAAAGAGGTTGAGCCGCAGCGCTGGTCGGTGTCGATGCGGGCCAAAAAGGCGGTGGATCTGGCCGTCGTGGCGTCGGCGTTCGGCGGCGGCGGACACAAGCTGGCCGCGGGGTATTCGACCACCGGCTCGATCGACGACATTGTTTCGGCACTCTGCGCGGCGCTTGCCTGAACCCATTCCGCGCGAGCGTGCTCAGTGTCATCGTGAGGGTGCTGCGTGCGGCGTGTCTGCGTGACGGTGGCCGTGTCGTGGTGGTTGGTTCTGGATCACCTGGTGTCTGACTCTGAG
>NZ_LZKJ01000053.1 GCF_001672775.1 Mycobacterium kyorinense
CACGAGAACTACCTGATGTCAAGGCAGACGCCGTTCTCCGCGGTGATCGCGGGACTGACCCCGTTTTTGGTGTCGCGGCAGGTGGTGACCGGCTCCGGCCGAGTCGGCATCGGCCCTGCCGGCGACGAGCCCGGCTTCCAGTTGTCCCAGCGGGCCGACTACATCGAGGTCGAAGTCGGGCTGGAAACCACGCTCAAACGCGGCATCATCAACACCCGCGACGAACCGCACGCCGACGCCGACCGTTACCGCCGGCTGCACGTGATCATCGGTGACGCCAACCTCGCCGAGACGTCGACCTACCTGAAGCTGGGCACCACGGCGCTGGTGCTCGACCTCATCGAAGAGGGCCCCCAGCACGGCATCGACCTGACTGACCTAGCGTTGGCGCGGCCGGTCCACGCCGTGCACGCCATCAGTCGGGACCCGTCGTTGCGCACCGCGGTCGCGCTGGCCGACGGACGTGAACTGACCGCGCTTGCGCTGCAACGGATTTACTTGGATCGGGTCGCAAAGCTGGTCGATTCCCGTGACCCGGATTCGCGCGCAGCCGACGTCGTGCAAACCTGGGCGGAAGTCCTCGACCAGCTCGAGCGCGACCCGATGGATTGTGCAGACCTGCTGGACTGGCCGGCCAAGCTGCGATTGCTCGAAGGATTCCGGCACCGGGAAAACCTCAGCTGGTCGGCGCCGCGGTTGCATCTGGTCGACCTGCAGTACTCCGACGTCCGGCTCGACAAGGGGCTGTACAACCGGTTGGTAGCGCGCGGCTCGATGCGCCGTTTGGTCACCGAACAGCAGGTGCTCAACGCGGTGGACAATCCGCCGACCGATACCCGCGCCTACTTCCGCGGAGAGTGTCTGCGGCGGTTCGGGGCCGATATCGCCGCGGCCAGTTGGGACTCGGTGATTTTCGACCTGGGCGGCGACTCGCTGGTGCGTATCCCGACGCTGGAGCCGCTGCGCGGCAGCAAGGCCCACGTCGGTGCGTTGTTGGACTCGGTGGACAGTGCGGTCGAGCTGGTGGAACAACTGACCACTTAGACGTGGTTAGCCACGGCAAGACCGGGGTCGACCGGTAGGCTAAAGAAACCGGCCGCCGTGTGATGCGCGGCCGATAACGATGCAGGAGGCAGCGATGGCTCAAGAGCAGACCAAGCGCGGCGGCGGCGGCGGAGACGACGACGATCTGACTGCCAGCACGGCCGCCGGCCAAGAGCGTCGCGAGAAGCTGACCGAGGAAACCGACGATCTGCTCGACGAAATCGACGACGTTCTGGAAGAGAACGCCGAGGACTTCGTGCGGGCATACGTCCAAAAGGGCGGCCAGTGACCTGGCCGTTTCGTAATCGCTTGGCCACAAATTCGGCAATTCCCGGAATCCCCGCTAGCCCTATAGAGCTGTCTTCGTTCGCTGATTTCCTGCGTCGCCAGGCACCGGAATTGCTGCCGACGGGCGCCGGCGGCGGTGAGCCCACCGGACAATTGCCGCACGGGACGACCATCGTCGCGCTGAAATATCCTGGCGGTGTGCTCATCGCCGGTGACCGGCGCTCCACGCAGGGCAACATGATCGCCGGGCGGGATGTGCAAAAGGTCTACATCACCGATGAATACACCGCGACCGGCATCGCCGGCACCGCGGCCATCGCGGTCGAATTCGCCCGGCTCTACGCGGTCGAACTCGAGCACTACGAGAAGCTGGAAGGCGTTCCACTGACGTTTGCCGGTAAGGTCAACCGCCTCGCGACCATGGTGCGCGGCAACCTGGGCGCCGCCCTGCAGGGTCTGGTGGCGCTGCCGCTGCTGGCCGGCTACGACATTGACGACCCGGCCCCGGAGAAGGCCGGCCGCATCGTGTCGTTCGACGCCGCGGGCGGCTGGAACCTCGAAGAAGAGGGCTACCAGTCGGTGGGTTCCGGATCGATCTTCGCCAAGTCGTCGATGAAGAAGTTGTACGCACAGGTGAGCGACGCCGACTCCGCGTTGCGGGTAGCCGTCGAGGCGCTCTACGACGCCGCCGACGACGATTCGGCAACCGGCGGCCCGGACCTGGTCCGCGGGATCTACCCGACCGCGGTCACCATCGACGCTGACGGAGCGGTCGACGTGGCTGAGTCGCGCATCGCCGAACTGGCCCGCGAGGTTATCGAAAGTCGTTCCCGCGCAGACACTTTCGGGCCCGACGCGCATCGGGGTGAATCGTGAGCTTTCCATACTTCATCTCGCCCGAGCAGGCGATGCGCGAGCGCAGCGAGCTCGCCCGCAAAGGCATCGCCCGCGGCCGAAGTGTGGTGGCGCTGGCGTATTCCGGTGGGGTGCTGTTTGTTGCCGAGAACCCGTCGCGCTCCCTGCAGAAGATCAGCGAACTCTACGACCGGGTGGCCTTCGCGGCGGCGGGAAAGTTCAACGAATTCGACAACCTGCGCCGCGGTGGAATCCAGTTCGCCGATACCCGCGGCTACGCCTACGATCGCCGCGACGTCACCGGCCGACAGTTGGCCAATGTCTACGCACAGACGCTGGGCACCATCTTCACCGAGCAGGCCAAGCCGTACGAGGTCGAGTTGTGCGTGGCCGAGGTCGCGCATCACGGCGAGACCAAAGCGCCCGAGCTGTACCGGATCACCTACGACGGCTCGATCAATGACGAACCGCACTACGTGGTGATGGGCGGGACGACGGAGCCGATCACCACCGCGCTCAAGGACACCTACGCCGAAAACGCCGACCTGGCCGATGCGGTCCGGATTGCCGTCGACGCGTTGCGGGCCGGCAGCGCCAACGGTGATCAACCCGCCCTCGGGGTGTCGACGCTGGAGGTGGCCATCCTCGACGCCAGCCGGCCGCGGCGCGCCTTCCGGCGCATCACCGGCCCGGCGCTGGAACGGCTGCTGCCCAAAGAAGATTCGGCGTCGGACAAGTCGTCGGACGGAACCCACAGCGGCGATTAGCGTGATATCGCCCGTGATATCGCATTGACGTTTAGGTCATAGGTTCGGCGCCGGTACTGATGTGGCTGCTGTGCCTGATGAGTCTTGTGGCGTCTGCCCGAGGTGCGCCGCGCCCCGGGCATCCCGACACATATCCACAGGACCACAGGCGAGGCTTCCCACCGCCCCGGTAGGGCAACAAGTACGCTCGATCACGTGCAGCGACGGATTATGGGCATCGAGACCGAATTCGGTGTCACCTGCACATTTCACGGCCATCGCCGCTTGAGCCCCGACGAGGTAGCCCGCTACCTGTTTCGCCGGGTGGTGTCCTGGGGTCGCAGCTCGAACGTGTTCCTGCGCAACGGCGCACGCCTGTACCTGGACGTGGGCAGTCACCCCGAGTACGCCACCGCCGAATGCGACAGCCTGGTGCAACTGGTCACGCATGACCGCGCCGGGGAGCGGGTGCTGGAAGATCTGCTCGTCGACGCCGAGCAGCGGCTGGCCGACGAGGGCATCGGCGGCGACATCTACTTGTTCAAAAACAACACCGACTCGGCGGGTAACTCGTACGGCTGTCACGAGAACTACCTGATCGTGCGGGCCGGCGAGTTCTCCCGCATTTCCGATGTGCTGCTGCCGTTTTTGGTGACCCGCCAGCTGATCTGCGGGGCGGGCAAAGTGTTGCAGACCCCGAAGGCCGCGACCTTTTGCCTGAGCCAGCGCGCCGAGCACATCTGGGAGGGCGTGTCCAGCGCAACCACGCGCTCACGCCCCATCATCAACACCCGCGACGAGCCGCACGCCGACGCCGAAAAATACCGGCGCCTGCACGTCATCGTCGGCGACTCCAACATGTGCGAGACCACCACCATGCTCAAGATCGGCACGGCCGCGCTGGTGCTGGAGATGATCGAAGCCGGGGTGGCGTTCCGCGACTTTTCACTGGACAACCCGATCCGCGCGATCCGCGAAGTCAGCCACGACGTCACCGGCCGCCGTCCGGTGCGGCTCGCCGGCGGGCGACAGGCCAGCGCGCTGGACATCCAACGGGAGTACTACGCGCGGGCCGTCGAGCACTTGCAGACCCGCGAGCCCAACGCCCAGATCGAACAGGTCGTCGACCTGTGGGGCCGCCAACTCGACGCGGTCGAAACCCAAGACTTCGCCAAAGTCGACACCGAAATCGACTGGGTGATCAAACGCAAACTGTTCCAGCGTTATCAGGACCGCTACAGCATGGAGCTGTCCGACCCCAAGATCGCTCAACTCGACCTGGCCTACCACGACATCAAGCGCGGCCGCGGGGTGTTCGATCTGTTGCAGCGCAAGGGCCTGGCGTCGCGGATAACCACCGATGAGGAAATCGAAGAGGCCGTCGATCAGCCGCCGCAGACCACCCGCGCCCGGCTGCGCGGTGAATTCATCAGCGCTGCACAGGCCGCGGGCCGCGACTTCACCGTCGACTGGGTGCATCTCAAACTCAACGACCAAGCCCAG
The DNA here is from genome assembly GCF_001672775.1 of Mycobacterium kyorinense. Lineage (GTDB taxonomy): Bacteria > Actinomycetota > Actinomycetes > Mycobacteriales > Mycobacteriaceae > Mycobacterium > Mycobacterium kyorinense_A. The sequence goes on from NZ_LZKJ01000053.1 coordinate 4,437, forward strand.
CGCACCGTGTTGTGCAAAGATCCGTTCCGGTCAGTCGACGAGCGGGTCAAGCGGCTGATCGCGAGCATGTAGCCCTCTACCCTGGTGCCCGTGGCGACGTCGAAGATCGAACGGCTGATGAACCTCGTCATCGCGCTGTTGTATACCCGCGGCTACATGACCGCCGAGAAGATCCGGTCCAGCGTCAAGGGCTACGACGACAGCCCGAATGCCGAGGCGTTCTCGCGGATGTTCGAGCGCGACAAGAACGAGTTGCGCGACCTGGGCATCCCGTTGGAAACCGGCAAGGTGTCGTCGTTCGATCCGGTGGAGGGCTACCGCATCAACCGCGACGCCTACGCGCTGCCCGACATCGAGCTGACCGGCGACGAGGCCGCCGCAGTGGCGATCGCCACCAAGTTGTGGGAATCGCCGGAGTTGGTCACCACCACCCAGGGGGCGCTGTTGAAGCTGCGGGCCGCCGGGATGGACCTTGACCCCGACGCTCCGGTGGCCATCGCCTCACCGGCCGGGGCCGCCGGCCCGGACAGCCTTGGTCCGCTGCTGACGGCCATCCAAAACAGGCAGGCCGTGCAGTTTCCGCACCGGCCGTCGCCGACGGAGGCGTACACGATGCGCACCGTCGAACCGTGGGGGGTGATCACCGTGAAGGGCCGCCCGTATCTAGTCGGCCACGATCGCGACCGCGGCGCGACCCGGGTATTTCGGCTGTCGCGGATCGGTGCGGACGTCACCGCGATCGGACCGCCCGGCGCAGTGATCCAGCCGGCGGATGTAGACCTACGCGCGATTGTCACCGAGGCGGTGACCGACGCGCCGACGGGCGTACGCGCGCGAGTGTGGGTGGCCGACGGGCGGGCCACCGCGCTGCGGCGGGCCGGAAACGTGGTCGAGGCGCGGCAATTGGGCGGTCGCGCCGGCGAGGTGATCGAACTCGACATCGGGACCACCGACCGGTTGGCGCAGGAGATCACCGGCTACGGCGCGGACGCCGTCGTACTGGAACCGGAATCGCTGCGTGAGGACGTGCTGGACCGGCTGCGGGTCCACACATGACGGCGCTGACCACCCGCCTGGTGCGGCTGCTCAACATGGTTCCGTACCTTCAGGCCAATCCGCGGGTCACCCGCGCCGAGGCCGCCGAAGACCTGGGTGTGTCCCTGGAGCAGCTGGACACGGACCTCAATCAATTGTGGGTCTGCGGTCTTCCCGGCGGCTTCGGCGGTGACCTGATCGACTTCGATTTCTCCGGCGACACCATCGAAGTGATCTTCTCGGCCGGCGTGGACAAGCCGCTGCGGCTGACCTCGCCGGAAGCCACCGTCGTGCTGATGGCGTTGCGGGCACTGGCGGACATCCCCGGCGTGGTCGACCCGGAGGCGGCGCGCAGCGCGATCGCCAAGATCGAGACTGCGGCCGGTATCGCCGCACGGGGATCCGGCGCGGCCGTCGACGAGCCGGCTCCGGCCGAGAGCCAGGCCACGGCTGCGGTGCGTTCCGCGGTACGCGACAACCGCGCGGTGGCGATCGACTACTACGCCGCCTCGCACGACGCCCTGTCACACCGGGTCGTCGACCCGATCCGGATCGTCGTGATCGGCGACCACAGCTACCTGGAGGCGTGGTCCCGCGAGGCCGAGGGCGTGCGGCTGTTCCGGTTCGACCGAATCGTCGACGCGCAGGTGCTCGACGAGCCTGCCGCGCCGCCGGAAGCCGCCCTGGCCGCGCCACCGGATACCTCGCTGTTCGATGCCGATCCCGCGCTACCCTCGGCCACCCTGGAGCTGGCCCCGTCGGCGGCATGGATGTTCGAGTACTACCCGATGCGCCACCTGCGCGACCTGCCTGACGGCTACTGCGAGGCGGCCATGACCTATGCCTCCGACGACTGGATGACGCGCCTGGTACTGGGCCTTGGACCCGCGGTGCGGGTGCTGGCCCCCGAGGCGCTGGCGCAGCGGGTACATGACGCCGCGGCGGCGGCGCTGGAGATGTACCAGGCCGCGCTGCGGTAGCATCGGTTGGACGTCTGGAGGTAACCAAAGTGGGCAGTTTCAGTCCGTGGCACTGGGCGATCCTCGCCGTCGTAGTGGTCATATTGTTCGGTGCCAAGCGGCTCCCTGACGCGGCACGCGCACTGGGCAAGTCGTTGCGAATCTTCAAATCCGAGGTTCGTGAACTGCAGAGTGAGAGCAAGGCGGACGCGCCGGCCGCGCCGACAACCGTGCAGGCCGAGCGGGTCGACCCGCCGGCACCTGCATCCGGACAGGATCGGCAGGCTTAGTCTGCGATCGCTGTCGGGGTGCCTGAGCGTCACCCGCTGACCGTCGTGCGCACCACCGGTATTTTCAGGCGTCTCGATCCGCGCCAGCGTCGCAGCCGCACCAACCCAGACGGGACGATGTCGCTCGTCGACCACCTCACCGAACTGCGTGCCCGGCTGCTGATCTCGATGGCCACGATCGTGCTCACCACCGCGCTGGGATTTTTCTGGTACTCGCACTCGCTGTTCGGACTCGAAAGTCTGGGGGAGTGGCTGCGCCATCCGTACTGCGCGTTGCCGGCCTCGGCGCGCGCGGAGATCAGCGCCGACGGGCAATGCCGCTTGCTGGCGACTGCGCCGTTCGACCAATTCATGTTGCGGCTCAAAGTCGGGTTGACCGCCGGGATCGTGCTGGCCTGCCCGATGTGGCTCTACCAACTGTGGGCGTTCATCACGCCGGGCCTCTACAAAAAGGAGCGACGCTTCGCCGCGGCGTTCGTCATTCCCGCCGCGGTGCTGTTCATCGTCGGCGCCTTGCTGGCCTACCTGGTGTTGTCGAAGGCATTGCACTTCCTGCTGACCGTCGGCAGCGACGTCCAGGTCACCGCGTTGTCCGGCGACCGCTACTTCGGGTTCCTGATCAACCTGCTGATGGTTTTCGGCATCAGCTTCGAATTCCCGTTGCTGATCGTGATGCTCAACTTGGCCGGTGTGCTCAGCTATGCGCGGCTGCGGGCATGGCGGCGCGGTTTGATCTTCGCGATGTTCTGCTTTGCGGCGATCTTTACCCCGGGATCGGATCCGTTCTCGATGCTCGCGCTCGGGCTGGCGCTGACCCTGCTGCTCGAACTGGCCATCCAAATCGCCCGCCTGCACGACAAACGGAAAGCCAAGCGTGAAGCGCTGACCGCGATTCCCGACGAGGAGGCCTCGACCATCGAACCGCCGTCGGCGGTGGCCACGCCGTCGGGCAGCGCCGGAACCCATGACGACGTCACCTGACGGCCACTCGGGCGAGCTGGCGCGGTTCACCGCCGAACTGTCCTTCGGGCTCGACGGTTTTCAGCAGCAGGCGTGTGCGGCGCTCGAGCGCGGCCACGGGGTGTTGGTCTGCGCTCCGACCGGGGCCGGCAAGACCGTGGTCGGCGAGTTCGCGGTCCATTTGGCTCTTGCCGCGGGCGGCAAGTGTTTCTACACCACGCCGTTGAAGGCACTGAGCAACCAAAAGCACACCGACTTTGTCGCCCGCTACGGCAAAGACCGGATCGGGTTGCTCACCGGTGACCTGTCGGTCAACGCCAATGCACCCGTGGTGGTGATGACCACTGAAGTGTTGCGCAACATGCTGTATGCCAATTCGCCTGCATTGCAGGGGCTTTCGCATGTGGTTATGGATGAGGTGCACTTCCTGGCCGACCGGATGCGAGGCGCGGTGTGGGAAGAGGTGATCCTGCATCTGCCCGACGAGGTGCGGTTGATCAGCCTCTCGGCGACGGTGAGTAACGCCGAGGAGTTCGGTGGCTGGATCCAAACCGTCCGCGGCGACACCGCGGTGGTGGTCGACGAACACCGGCCGGTGCCGCTGTGGCAGCACATGCTGGTCGGCAAACGCCTCTTCGACCTGTTCGACTACGACGGCGACGGCGCCAAGCACCAGCCCCACGTCGACCCGAACCTGGTGCGCCACATCGCCAATCGGCGAGAGGCGGATCGGCTGGCCGACTGGCGACCGCGCCACCGTGGCCCGGGGCGGCCCGGCCGACCCAGCATGTACCGGCCGCCATCCCGCCCGGACGTGATCAACGCGCTGGACCGCGAGGGTTTGCTGCCGGCGATCACATTCGTGTTCTCCCGCGCCGGATGCGGCGCTGCGGTCGCGCAGTGTCTGCGCTCGTCGTTGCGGCTGACCACCGAGAAGGACCGGGCCCGGATCGCCGAGGTGATCGACCATCGCTGCGGCGATCTGGCCGACGCCGACCTGGACGTGCTCGGCTACTACGAGTGGCGCGAGGGCCTGCTACGCGGTTTGGCCGCCCACCATGCCGGGCTGTTGCCGGTGTTCCGGCACACCGTCGAGGAGTTGTTCACCGCCGGATTGGTCAAGGCGGTATTCGCCACCGAGACCCTGGCGCTGGGCATCAACATGCCGGCCCGCACCGTGGTGCTGGAACGGCTGGTCAAGTTCAACGGCGAGCAACACGTTCCGCTGACGCCGGGGGAGTACACCCAGCTGACCGGACGGGCGGGTAGGCGCGGCATCGACGTGGAAGGTCACGCGGTGGTGATCTGGCACCCCGATATCGAACCGGCCGAAGTTGCCGGCCTGGCCTCTACCCGCACCTTCCCGCTGCGCAGCTCGTTCGCCCCGTCGTACAACATGACGATCAACCTCGTGCAGCAGATGGGCCCCGAGCAGGCGCACCGGCTGCTGGAGCAGTCGTTCGCCCAATACCAGGCCGACCGATCGGTCGTCGGGCTGGTCCGCGGCGTCGAGCGCGGCGAGCGGATGCTCGAGGAGATCGCGGGCGAGCTGGGCGGCCGAGACGCGCCGATCCTCGACTACGCCCGCCTGCGCGAACAGATCTCGCAACGGGAGCGCGCACAGGCCCGCGCCTCGCGGCTGCAGCGACGTCAGGCCGCCAACGACGCCCTGGCTGCGCTGCGCCGAGGCGACATCATCACGATCCCGCATGGCCGCCGCGGTGGCCTGGCGGTGGTGCTGGAATCCGCCCGGGACACCTCCGATCCCCGGCCGTTGGTCCTCACCGAACACCGCTGGGCCGGGCGGATTTCGTCGGCGGACTACTCCGGGGCGGCGACGCCGGTCGGGTCGATGAGCTTGCCCAAGCGGGTCGAGCACCGCCAACCACGGGTGCGCCGGGATTTGGCATCGGCGCTGCGCTCGGCGGCTGCAGGACTGGTCACCACGTCCCAGCGGGGCAGGCGACGAGGCCAGACAGCTGATGGCCCCGACGTGGACCCCGAGCTGGCCTCGCTGCGCGAGCAGTTACGCCGTCATCCCGCATCTGGATTTCGCGGTCGGAGAGGC
>NZ_LZKJ01000054.1 GCF_001672775.1 Mycobacterium kyorinense
GAACCTGGACAAGGTCAAGCCCGGCGGGCACTTCGACGAGCAGCACTTCGCCCACTGAGCTTGGCGATCGGCCGCTCCTCCGCGCCGAGTGTGCGGTTTCATACGCAACACGCCGGGAAGAGCGTATGAAACCGCACAATCGGGGTGTAGCGGCCTCCACGCCCGCTTCTGGGACAATAGCGGGGAGATGACTGCGATTTCCCAGACGAGCGGCCGATCGCCAAGCTCAGTGGGCGAAGTGCTGCTCGTCGAAGTGCCCGCCGGGCTTGACCTTGTCCAGGTTCTTCAGCGCGGTCGCCGTGTCGTCATGCAATGCCCGCGCCAGGTCGGCGGAGAGCCCTTCGCGCACCACGATGCGCAGCACCGAGACGTCGGTGGCGTTGTCGGGCATGGTGTAGGCCGGCACCTGCCAGCCGAAGGTGCGCAGTTCGTGGGAGACGTCGAACTCCGTGTAGCCGCGGTCGCCGCGCAGCCGGGCGGCCACCACCGGGATCGCCGACCCGTCGGAGATCAAGTCGAAATGCTCGCCCGCTTTGAGCTGCTGGCCCAGCCAGCGCGCCGTCTGCGACAGCGACTGCATCACCTGGGTATAGCCTTCCCGGCCCAGCCGCAGAAAGTTGTAGTACTGGCCCACGACCTGATTCCCCGGCCGGGAGAAATTCAGCGTGAAGGTCGGCATGTCGCCGCCCAGGTAGTTGACCCGGAAGACAAGGTCTTCGGGCAGGTGTTCGCGGCTGCGCCACACCACAAACCCGATGCCGGGATAGGTCAGGCCGTATTTGTGGCCGCTGACGTTGATCGACACCACCCGCGGCAGCCGGAAGTCCCACTTCAGGCCGGGATGTAGGAACGGCACCACGAAGCCGCCGCTGGCCGCGTCGACGTGTACCGGAACGTCGACTCCGCCGCCGCCGGCCAGCTTGTCCAGGGCCGCGCAGATCTCCGCGACCGGTTCGAGCTCACCGGTGTAGGTGGTGCCCAGGATGGCCACCACGCCGATGGTGTCCTCGTCGACGGCCTCCACCACTTGCTCGGGGGTGATGACGTAGCGGCCCTCTTCCATCGGCAGGTAGCGGGGTTCGACGTCGAAGTAGCGGCAGAACTTCTCCCAGACCACCTGCACGTTGGAGCCCATCACCAGGTTGGGGGTGCGGCCTTTCCAGTCCTTGCCGACCTTCGCCCGCCAGCGCCACTTCAGCGCCAGCCCGCCCAGCATCACCGCCTCAGACGAGCCGATCGTCGACACCCCGATGGCGCTGGACGGGTCGTCGTCGCGCAGCCCCTCGGCGTGGAACAAATCGGCGACCATGCACACGCAGCGCTGCTCGATGGCCGCGGTCGCCGGGTATTCGTCCTTGTCGATCATGTTCTTGTCGAACGTTTCGGCCATCAGCTTGCCGGCCTCGGGGTCCATCCAGGTGGTGACGAACGTGGCCAGGTTCAGTCGTGAGCTGCCGTCGAGCATCAACTCGTCGTGGATGAAGCGGTAGGCGGCTTCGGGATCCATCGATTCGTCGGGCATCCGCAACGCGGGCACCGGTGCGGTGAACAGCCGGCCGGTGTAGGCGGGGCTGACTGAATGCGCGGGGACTGAGGGGTGGGGCACGGCGAATCCTTTCGTTGGTGCGGGCTACAGGCCGGCCAGCGCGGTGCGGATGTGGCCGAGGATGCGCGACGCCGACGTGGGCGCGTCGCCGGGTCCGGGATCGCCGGCCGACAGCGCCGCCGCGCGGGCATGCACGAAGGCCGCCGCCGCGGCCGCCTCGCCCGTCGGCAGGCCGGCTGCCAGCAGCGCGCCGATCATGCCGGACAGCACATCACCGGATCCGGCGGTGGCCGCCCAGGATTGGCCGGCCGGACTCAGGTAGACCGGGCCGTCGGGTTCGGCGATGACGGTGACGTTGCCTTTGAGCAGCACGGTCGCGCCGAACGCGTCGGCGAGCTTGCGGGTGGCGCTGATGCGGTCCTCGCCCGGCGGGGCGCCGGCCAGTCGGGCGAATTCGCCGGCGTGCGGGGTGAGGACGGTCGGCGCGCGGCGGGCGCTGACCAGTTCGGGGTGCGCGGCCAGGATGGTCAGCGCATCGGCGTCGACGATCACCGGCAGGTCGGTGTCCAATGCGAACCACAGCGCGGCGGCGCCGGTGTCCTCGGTGCCCAGCCCCGGCCCGACCACCCAGGACTGCACCCGCCCGGCCGTCGCGGGAGTGGGCGAGGCGATGACTTCGGGCCAGTGCGCCAGCACCTCAGCGTGCGCGCGGCCCGCATAGCGGACCATGCCGGAGGTGGCGGCCACCGCCGCGCCGGTGCACAGCACGGCCGCGCCGGGATAGGTCGACGAACCCGCCAGGATGCCGGTCACGCCCTGGGTGTACTTGTCGTCGTCGGGTCCGGGCACCGGCCAGCGCGCCACCACGTCGGGAGTCTCGAAACCACGTACATCGGTGTCGGGGAGGCCCAGACCGATGTCGACCAGCCGAACGCGGCCGCAGTCGGCCAGCGCGTGCACGGGTTTGAGCCCACCGAAGGTGACGGTCAACGCGGCGTGTACTGCGGGGCCGGTGATGGCGCCGGTGGCCACGTCGATGCCGCTGGGGATGTCGACGGCAACCACCGGAATCGCACCGACGCCGGCGAAGAGTTCGGCGGCCGCCGGTCGCAGCGGCCCAGACCCGGAAATACCCACCACGCCGTCGATGACCAGGTCGGTGGTGCTGGCGATGGAGTCGACGATGCGCCCGCCCGACTTTCGGAACGCCGCGAGGGCCTGGCGGTGGGCCCGTTCGGGGTTGAGCAAGACGGCGTCGGCGGCTGCACCCCGGCGACGCAGAAACGTCGCCGCCCACAGCGCGTCGCCGCCGTTGTCGCCGGAGCCGACCACTGCGCACACCCGCCGCCCCGCCACTCCGCCGGTGCGGGCGGTCAACTCGCGGAGGATTTCGGTGGCCAGCCCGTAGGCCGCCCGGCGCATCAGCGCGCCGTCGGGCAGGGTTGCCAGTAGCGGCGCTTCGGCTTCGCGAATCGCGTCAACGGAGTAGTAGTGCCGCATCATCCCCAGGATTGCATGCCGCGCCGCGATGCGCCGCGCTCCCCGACGGCTCAGCCGCCAAAGTCGCCCGCGACGTGTGGCCTCAGATGGTGCCACCAGCAAGCGATGTAGAGCAGCATCGCGACCACCAACAACACGATGACCCAGAGCACGACGGTGACGTCGATCCAACTCCCGAACGGCGGCGACCCCGGCAGCGCGTTTCTCAGCGGCACCACCGCGAACAGCATCGCGGCGTACCACGTCGTCATGGGCGGCTGGAACGGGCGGCGGTTGCGCAACGTTTGAACCGCGACGAACAGCGCTTGGGCGGCAATCACCACCAGAACGGTGACAATGACGATGGCGAACGCTGCCGTACTTGTTGATCGCCGCAACTCCACCCGATGCGGGGCGAAAATCTCGCTCTGGGCAGCGGGGCCCGTATCGACTCGCCAGCCGGGCAGGCGATTGGTGAAGGTCACCATCGCGGGCTCCGGGACCTTCGCCGCGCCGCGAAACAATTCGACCGTGATCGGGCCGGAATGGTAGCTGTCGAAGGGCCAGTCTTCCGCCTGGCCGCTAAGCGTCAACGGAACGGGAAAAACACCGGGAAGTACGTCTTTTGACCATGTCCGCATGGTCGGTTGGGCCACTGATGTAACTGCGACGCTGAGCTCGTCGGCCAGTCGGTGGGTGTGCGGGTCGAGCAGTGCCGACCCCGGCGAAATGGTCAGGTTGGCAACCAGCACCGTGTTGTTCGATTGAATGTCTTCGACATTGAAGTTCGCGACGGTCACGTCGGCCGGGGGTGCGCCATCGGTCTGGCGGTGCCCCATGCCGCCGTTGGCGTAGAGCACGACCGACGCGACGTAAGCGCCGAGGACCGCCACGATGAGTCCCGCTATAGCGAATTTCACGAAGACCCAAACCCGGTGCCCGTTAAGCCGACTTCCGGCCACTCGACCGACTCGTTTTGCACAATGAGATCTCCTCGCCGACACAATGACTCGGATTTGAGCATGAAGCTAACGCCGACGAAACCAATTTCGGTGAATTAGTCCGCCACGGCGGGACAGCACTCTTGATCCGTCACAGCCGTCCGCGTAGGGTATCCAGCGATTACGCAACTATGCGTAGCGTAATAGGCGGACGAAAGGACTCGACTTGACGTGCAGCCGCTATGCCGGCCGGCCGTTCACCACGTCCACAGCCGAGATCGCGGCCGCGCTGGAGCAGGTGAGCATCCCGACGCTGCTGCTCTCGCTGGTGCACATCACCGGTGAGCCGCGCTTCATCCGCGAGTTCAAACCCGCCGGGATCTTTCTCAACGAGGTCCAGGGGTTCATGTCCGAGGACGACAAAGCCCGGGCCCGCGCGGCGGCGCTGCCGGTGATCGTCGACTACCGCGATCGCGGCTGCCCCGAGCCCGCGCCCCTGCCCCGCGACCTCGTCAAAGAGATGATGGACTGGGCGGCCTGCGAAATCGTGCCCGACGGCTACGTCGAGCTGCTGCTGGAGGAGATGGACCTCGACGGCATCGACCCGCGCCGCCCGGCGCCGCTGGATCCCGACCGCACGCAGGAGCTGCCCGTCGTGGTGATCGGCTGCGGCGAATCCGGCGTCCTGGCCGGAATCCGGCTGCGCCAGGCCAATATTCCGTTCACGATCGTGGAGAAGAATGCCGGCCCGGGTGGAACCTGGTGGGAGAACACCTATCCGGGCGCCCGTGTCGACGTCGCCAACCACTTCTACTGTTACAGCTTCGAACCCAGCAACGACTGGACGCACTTCTTTGCCGAACAACCCGAGTTGCAGGCGTATTTCACCAAGCTGATCGACAAGCACGGCCTGGGTGAGCAGATACGTTGGCAGACCGAGATCACCGCGGCCGCATGGAACGACGACCACGGGACGTGGACGCTGACCGCGCGGTCTCACGACGGCCAGATCACCACGTTGCGGGCCCGCGCCGTCATCACCGCGGTCGGACAGCTCAACCGGCCCCATGTCCCAGCCTTCGACGGGGCGGACACCTTCAGTGGGCCGTCGTTTCACTCGGCGGCCTGGGACCATTCCGTCGACCTGGCCAGTAAGCGGGTGGCGCTGATCGGCGCGGGCGCCAGCGGATTTCAGATCGCTCCGGCCATCATCGAGGACGTCGAGCATCTGACGGTCTTCCAACGCAGCGCACAGTGGATGTTTCCCAACCCGATGTATCACGAGTGCGTCGGCGACGGAGTGCGCTGGGCGATGGACCACCTGCCGTTCTACGGTCGCTGGTATCGCTTCCTGGTGTTGTGGCCCGGCGCCGACAAAGGACTCGACGCTGCACGCGTGGACCCTGATTACTCCGATCAGGAGTATGCGGTCAGCGAGATCAACGCGGCCGCGCGGTTGATGTTTACCGACTGGATCACCAATCAGATTGGGGCAGACCAAGATCTGTTGGCCAAGGTGCTGCCGGATTACCCGGCGACCGGCAAACGGACGCTGCAGGACAACGGCACCTGGCTGGCCACGCTGCGCCGCGACGACGTCGAGTTGGTACGCACCCCGATCCAGCGGATCACCCCCAGCGGCGTCGTCACCGACGACGGCGTCCACCACGAGGTCGATGTCATCGTCTACGCCACCGGCTTTCGGCACACCGACGTGCTGTGGCCGATGACGATCACCGGCCGCGACGGCGCCGACCTGCATACGCTGTGGGGTCAACGGCCCTACGCGTATCTGGGGATCACCGTTCCGGGCTTTCCCAACTTCTTTCTGCTCTACGGCCCGGGCGCACATCTGGCCCACGGCGGCAGCCTGATCTTCAACTCCGAACTGCAGATGCGTTACATCAACACGTGCCTGGAGGAATTGGCCAGGGGCGGCGTGCATTCCGTCGAACCGACCGCCGAGGCGGCCCTCGCATGGCATCAACGCACCCAGGCCGAGATCAAACAGATGGTGTGGTCACACCCCGCGGTCAAGCACTCTTACTTCAAGAACACCGACGGCGAGATCCACACCGTCAGCCCGTGGCGACTCAACGAGTACTGGACGGCGGTCCGCGAACCCGACTGGTCGCAGTTCGTCGTACGGAAAATCGGCGCGAAAGGAGCGCAGTGAGCGGAGTAATCGTCACCGGTGGCGCGTCGGGCATCGGGCGGGCCAGTGCAGAGGCGCTGATCGCCGACGGCCGGCGGGTCGCGCTGTGGGACATCGCCCCGGCGGTGCAGCAGGTCGCCGCGGAGTTGAGCATGCCGGGCTCCGTGGTCGACGTCAGTGACGACGCCGCGCTGCCCGACGCGGTCGCCGCCGCCGCCGAGGCGCTCGACGGCGTCGACGGCCTGGTGCACGCCGCTGGGCGGGTGCTCGCCGAGCCGGTCGGCGCCTACACCGGCGACTCCTGGGACGCCATCCTCGACGTGAATCTGCGCGCCCAGGCGATGCTGGTGCAGTTACTGCTGCCGCAACTGGAACAGTCGGCGCGCCAAGGCCGTTCGCCGGCGGTGGTGGGAATTTCGAGTATCGAAGGTTTGGCCGCCAACCCGTTCATCCCGGCCTACTGCGCCTCCAAGGCCGGCCTGCTGGGTTTGACCCGGTCGATGGCCGCCCAACTGGGGCCGGCCGGTATCCGGGTCAACGCGGTGTGCCCCGGCTTCATTCACACCCCGATGCTGCAGATCGCCCTCGACGTCGAGGAGGTCCGCGCCGGCTTTGTGCAAGCCGCACCGCTGGGCCGGATCGGCGAGCCCGCCGAGGTGGCGCAAGCTGTGGCGTTCTTGATGTCGCCGCGGGCGTCGTTCATCACCGGCACTCACGTCGTCGTCGACGGCGGCGTCACGGCCCGGCACCCGTGAGCACGATCGCACGCCAGTCAGAAGCTAGGGCTGTGATCGGGCCCGGATCACGACCGTGGCGTCCGTTTCGCGAAAAGCTGCTACTCGACGGTGACCGACTTGGCCAGGTTGCGCGGCTTGTCCACGTCATAACCCCGCGCGCGGGCCACTGACGCGGCGAACACCTGCAGCGGGATCGTCGACAGCAGCGGCTGGTAAAGCCTTGATACCGCGGGGATTTCGATCAAGTGATCGGCATAGGGGCGGACGGTGTCGTCGCCCTCCTCGGCGATCACGATGGTCACCGCGCCGCGGGTCTGGATCTCGCGGATGTTGGACAGCAGCTTGGCGTGCAGCGTCGACGAGTTCTTCGGTGACGGCATCACCACGATCACCGGCAGGTCGTCCTCGATCAGCGCGATCGGGCCGTGCTTGAGCTCGCCGGCGGCAAAGCCCTCGGCATGCATGTACGCCAATTCTTTGAGTTTCAGCGCGCCTTCCAGCGCCACCGGGTAGCCGACGTGGCGACCGAGGAACAACACGGTCGACGACTGGGCGAACCGGTAGGCCAAGTCGGCAACCGGCCTGATGCCGGTGAGCACGCGGGCCACGAGATCCGGCATCGCTTCCAGCTCCCGGTATTCGCGCTCGACCTCGTCGGAGTATTTGGTGCCGCGGGCCTGCGCCAGCGCCAGGCCGACGAGGTAGTTCGCCGCGATCTGCGCCAAAAACGTCTTGGTCGACGCCACGCCGATCTCCGGCCCGGCGCGGGTATAGAGCACCGCGTCACATTCCCGCGGAATCTGGCTGCCGTTGGTGTTGCAGATCGCCAGCACCTTGGCCTTCTGCTCCTTGGCGTGCCGGACCGCTTCGAGGGTGTCGGCGGTCTCGCCGGACTGCGAGATCGCCACCACCAGCGTGCTGCGGTCCAGCACCGGGTCGCGATAGCGGAACTCACTGGCCAACTCCACCTCGACGGGTAGCCGAGTCCAGTGCTCGATCGCGTATTTGGCCAGCAGCCCGGAGTGGTAGGCGGTCCCGCAGGCGACCACGAACACCTTGTCGACCTCGCGAAGCTCCTGGTCGGAGAGCCGCTGCTCGTCGAGCACGATCCGGCCGTCGACGAAGTGCCCGAGCAGCGTGTCGGCCACCGCGGTCGGCTGCTCGGCGATCTCCTTGAGCATGAAGTACTCGTAGCCGCCCTTCTCGGCGGCGTCCAGATCCCAGTCGATATGGAAGGGACGGGCGTTGGCGGCGTCGTCGTTGCCGTCGAAATCGGTGATCCGGTAGCCATCGGCGGTGATCACCACCGCCTGGTCCTGGCCCAGCTCGACCGCGTCGCGGGTATGCGGGATGAACGCGGCCACGTCGGAGCCCAGAAACATCTCGCCGTCGCCGATGCCGACCACCAGCGGCGTGGAGCGACGGGCGGCGACGATGGTGCCGGGTTCGTCGGCGTTGGCGAACACCAGGGTGAAGTGCCCTTCCAGTCGGCGCACGACCGCCAGCACCGACGCAGTGAAATCACCGGCAGTCGGCCCGTGTCGGTACGCCTGCGCCACCAGGTGCACGGCCACCTCGCTGTCGGTGTCGCTGGCGAACTCCACACCGGCGGCCTCCAACTCGTGGCGCAAGGTGGCGAAGTTCTCGATGATGCCGTTGTGGACGACGGCGATCTTGCCGGCCGCGTCACTGTGTGGGTGTGCATTGCGGTCGGTGGGGCGGCCGTGGGTGGCCCAGCGGGTATGTCCCAGACCGGTGGTGCCGCTCAGCGCTGCGGAATCGGTATCGCGCAGCGACTCCTCGAGGTTGGCCAGCCGGCCGGCTCGCCGCCGGACGGTGAGTTCGCCGGCCCCGTCGATCAGCGCGATGCCGGCCGAGTCGTAGCCGCGGTACTCCATCCGGCGCAGCGCTTCGACGACGACCTCGCAGGCAGACTGCTGCCCGACGTAGCCGACGATTCCGCACATAGCCCATCAGGGTAGTGCAGTAGGGGCCACCACCGTCGAATTCAGCAGGTCAGGGGGTGCTCCTGCTCCGGATGCGGCACAACGCGTACCGCTCGCGGGGCGCAAATAGTTTCCAGCTAGCAGGTATGCGCCCGGCCGTCCCGCCCGCGACACTGGACGGTGTGGCAACGGGTGGGGTATTGCGCTGCGTGATCGTGGACAACAACCGCGACTTCCTTAATGCTGCGGCTCGACTGCTCGAGCGGCAGAACATCGACGTCGTGGGGGTGGCGCACTCGTCGTCGGCCGGGGTGCAATGCGTCCAAGACCTGCGCCCCGACGTCACCCTGGTCGATATCGAGCTGGACGGGGAAAGCGGATTCGACCTGGCTGAACAACTGCATCGGGGCGCCGACGCTGCCCCACGAGTGATTTTGATCTCTACCCATGCCGAGGAGGACTTTGCGGAGTTGATCTCGACGAGCCCGGCGGTGGCTTTCTTGCCGAAGTCCGTCGTGTCGGGTGCCGCGATCCGCGAAATTCTGGACAACGCCAGCTAATCGAGGGGTTTATCTGGCTTCCAGGAACGTGATCACCGCGCGTACCCGGCGGTGGTCGTCGTCTGTTTCGGTCAGATCCAGTTTGGTCAGGATGCTGCGGACGTGCTTTTCGACGGTGCCCTCAGCCACCCACAGCCGCCGCGCGATGCCCGCATTGGAGCGGCCTTCGGCCATCAACTCCAGCACCTCGAGTTCGCGCGGCGACAGCACCGACAGCGGGTCGTCGCGGCGCCGGCCCGATACCAGTTCCTGCACCAGCGCCGGGTCGACCACCGAGGCGCCGTTGGCGATCCGGCGCAGGGTGTCCACGAAATCGGCGACGTCGGTGACCCGGCTTTTGAGCAGATAGCCGATCCCGCCGCCGCCGGCCAACAACTCCATTGCATGCTCGACGTCGACATGAGCAGACAGCACCATGATCCCGGTGTCGGGCAGCTCTTCGCGGATCGTTCGGGCGGCGTCCAACCCCTCGGTGGTATGAGTCGGCGGCATCCGGATATCGACGACGACCACATCGGGGGCGTGGCTGCGCGCTTGCGCGAGCAGTTCGGCGGCGTCGCCCGCCTGACCCACCACCGTGAACCCCGACCGGTCCAGCAAGCTGGTCAGGCCTTCGCGCAGCAGTGTTTCGTCGTCGGCCACTACCGCACGCAGCGGCGACGGCGTCTCGGTAGTAGTCGTGTCGGCGCTCAGCGGGTGCCCTTCGGAAAACGGTGACCGTTGCGTTCGGACACATCTTGCACCAAAGCGAGACGTCGGCGAGGGCGGGCTGCCGGAATCCGTCTGCCGCTAGACCAATGGCGGCGACCCGCCGTGCCCGGACACGCCGCGCTTGCGATCGCCGCTACGCCGACAGCCGCACGCGGTAGCGGACGTCGCCGGCCAGCCCGGCCAGCGCGCGCCAGGACCGGATCGCGCAGCGGGCGAGGTCGACGGCGTGGCTGCAATCCGTGCTACCGACGACCACCGAGTGGGCGCGCAACGCATTGCCGGTCACGGCGTCCAAGGTCTTCAGGTGCTCGGCGTCGATAGGTGCCGTCGATTGGTAGGCCGCCCGCAGGGCATAGAGTTCGGCCGCGTTGAGCATCCGCTTGGTCGCGCGGGACGCCGCATAGGCGGCGCGATGCGCCGCGCCCCAGGCGGCCACCGGTGGTGTGTCACCGGATGCGACTTGGCGGTGCAACTTGGCGATGTCCGAAATCGCTTGGGCAGCATCGTCTTCCGCGTAGCGAATGACTCCCCAGACGGGGTTGTCCAGCAGTTCGGCGACCCACGCGTGGATCACGGTGTCGGCCACTTCGGCGGTCCCCACCGTCTGCCAGCCGAGGTCGAGCGCAACGGCACCGTCTTCGCGGGACAGGAAACCACCGGGGCCGGCGAGCAGGTCGTTGCACCACTGGACGAAAGCAGCCAGCGGCCGGGCCGAGCAGTCCGGAAAGTCGGTGATCTCGGTGTCGCCGTTGATGTAGGAGATCGCGTTCATCGCGCACCCTTTGCCTGAACCGGCCGGATACGATCCGGCGACCAAGCGCAGTTGGATGAGATCGTCGTGGTTCATTTCGGTTGAGTCCCTTCGTGATGCCGACGTGGTGACTCCGTCAAGACTCAGGCTTGGGCCGGGAAAAGTCGTCTAGGCTGGCAACCATTACTGCCTGCGGCGACCTGCAATATCGGCCTACCTGCTAGCAGGAATACCGCACCGCCCGTGGCGGCGATCGTCGTCAATCCGCCTGAGCTGTATCCGCTGTAGCGTTATGCGCCGTCGACGGGAATCGTGACGTCCAGCGACGTCCCGCTGCCCGGCCGGGATTCGACCTTGAACTGTCCGCTGACCGCCTCGACGCGGTCTTTCAGCCCAATCAGCCCTGATCCGCTGGCGGCATCGGCGCCGCCGACGCCGTCGTCGCCAATCGACACATACAAATTCGCGTCGTCGACGTGCGCGGCGATCGTGACTTCACTCGCTTGAGCGTGCTTGTCGGCGTTGGTCAGCGCTTCGGCCACCACGTAATAGGCGGCAACCTCGGCAGGCTCCGGCAACCGGCGGTCGATGTCCAGGTCGAGAGTGACCGGAACGGCGGATCGCCGTGCCAGGTTGCGCAGCGCGGCGGCGAGTCCCCCTTTGGCGAGGATGCCCGGATGGATGCCGCGGGAGAGCTGCTGCAGGTCGGTGAAGACTTCGTTCAAACCGGCGACCGCCTCGGACAGCTCGTTTCTGACCTCGGTCAGATCGGCCGGCACCAATTCCTCTGCCATCCGCAGCCGCAGGCCCAGCGAGACCAGCCGTTGTTGGGCACCGTCGTGCAGGTCGCGTTCGATGCGGCGCCGCGCATCGTCGGCGGCGGCGACGATCCGGGCCCGGGACGCCACCAGCTCGGCGCGGGTGGTGGCCGCGGCGATTGCGGTGGCGATCAGCTCGGCGAATTCGGCGATGCGCTGCTCACTGTTGACCGGCAGCGACTCCGGCCCGGACGAACCGACCAACGCCAGGCCCCACACCCGTTCGTCGACGATGATCGGTGCGCCCACCCGGGAATGCATGCCCAATTCCCGCATGCGCGCGACGAGCGGCCCGGCGGCGTTGTCGAGACTTTCCATGCGGTAGGCGCGGCCGGTGCGGAACACCTCTCCGGCCACGTTTTGGCCCTCCAAAGGCAGCCGCTCCCCGATGGCAAGGCCATGCGCCCCGGCTTCGGCATAGCAGGCGACGACAACGATCGCGGTGCCGTCGTCCTCGTAACGGAGCACCTCGGCGTAGGGCACCTCCAGGCATCGGCCCATCTCCTCGGCCACCGCGCCGAACACCTCTTGCGGGCTGACCCCGCTCGCCACGAGTGTCGCCACCCGCCGCAACGCGGCTTGCTGCGTTGCCAGATGACGCAACTGCTCCTGTTCGCGGCGCCGCTCGGTGACGTCGCGGCCCAGGCAACAAATCAGCCCGTGTTGGGGTACCACGCTCCATTCGAACCAGCGTCGGCTGCCGTCGGGACAGACCACCCGGCTTTCGAAGCCCATCGGCACGCCGGCGCGGAAAAGCTCTTTGATGGCCGCGTCGACGTCCTCTTGGTCCTCGGGCGCGGCAAAATCGGTCGCCTTCACCGCGGTGCCGGGCGCGTACCCGAAGATTCGGCTGAAGGCCGGGTTGACCCGGATCAACCGGTGCCGGTCGGCAATCACCAACAGGTCCGTGGACAGATCGAAAAACCGTTCCAGCTCCCGATGGCTGTCGCGCAGTGCGTCGTCGACGCTGTGGTCGGTTGCCGCCATCTTGGGAGTATCGCTCCGCGGCGGCGGCCTGCGCCCGGGAATCATGACGCTGATAGTCAGACTTGCGCACCGCGTCTAATTGCCTGGCTCCTCCTCATCGCGCTACGCGCTCTGCAGCGTCGCCAGGCTGCCGTGGTGCGCTACCGTCAACGCGTGGCCAGCATGAGGAAGCTTTTCGCCGCTTTGACCCGGCGTGGACCGCACCGTGTGTTGCGCGGCGACCTGGCTTTCGCCGGTCTGCCCGGCGTGGTCTACACGCCGGAGGCCGGATTGAACCTGCCCGCGATCGCCTTCGGCCACGACTGGCTTGCCGGCGTCGAGCGCTACTCGAAACTGCTGGAGCACCTGGCATCCTGGGGCATCGTCGCAGCCGCCCCCGACACCGAACGCGGACTGGCCCCCTCGGTGCTGAACCTGGCGTTCGACCTGGGTACCGCCCTCGACATCGCGGCAGGCGTCCGCCTGGGGCCGGGCAAGATCAGCGTGCATCCGACCAAACTGGGCCTGGTCGGTCACGGCTTCGGCGGGTCGGCCGCGGTGTTCGCGGCGGCCGGGATGCCGACCAAGCCCAAAGCCGTTGCGGCGATCTTCCCGTCGGTCACCGCACCACCTGCCGAGCAACCCGCCGCGACGCTGCAAGGCCCCGGTGTAGTCTTCAGCGCTCCCGGGGACGCGAAAACGTTGCGCTCCAACGCACTTGCGATTGCGCAGGCGTGGGATGCCGCGACACTGCGGATTGTCGGCAAGGCCCAGCCCGGCGGGCTGGCCGAAGGACGTCGGCTGTCGGCGGTGGTCGGACTGCCCGGCGCGCACCGCAAAACACAGCAGGCAGTCCGTGGGCTGCTGACCGGGTACCTACGCTATGAGCTCGCAGGCGACAAGACCTATCGCGACTTCGCCGACCCCGAAGTGCAGTTGCCCAGGACCGTGCCGGCGGAGGAGGCGTTGACGCCGGTGAGCCCCGAAGAAAAGTTCGTCGCGCTGCTCAAGCACTGAGCGCCTCACCGCGGCGCCCGGCCGGCGTGGTATGTGTCGTAAATGCGAATCGGCGTCATGCTCGACTATTCCGGCGGCTTTCACGAAGCCGCCGACCGTGTCGTAGCACTCGAGACGGCCGGTATCGACGTCGCCGTGGTGGCCGAGGCATATTCGTACGACGCGGTCAGCCAGTTGGGGTATCTGGCTGCCAAGACCTCGGCCGTCGAATTGGCGTCGGGGGTGTTTCCGATCTATACCCGCACCCCGTCGCTGCTGGCGATGACCGCCGCGGGCCTGGACTTCGTCTCCGATGGCCGGTTCCGGCTGGGCATCGGCACCTCAGGGCCGCAAGTCGTCGAGGGCTTTCACGGGGTGGCCTTCGACGCCCCGCTGGGCCGCACCCGAGAGGTGGTCGACATCTGCCGCCAGGTGTGGCGACGCGACCGGGTCACCTACCACGGCAAGCACTATCAGGTTCCGCTGCCGCCCGAACGGGGAACCGGTCTGGGCAAGGCCCTGCATATCATCAATCACCCGGTGCGCGAACGGATTCCGATCTCGATCGCGGCGTTGGGACCTAAAAACGTCGAGTTGACCGCCGAGATCGCCGAAGGCTGGCAGCCGGTGTTCTTCTACCCGGAGAAGGCGCAGTCGGTGTGGGGCGAGGCGCTGGACGCCGGTCGGGCCAAACGTGATCCGTCGCTGGGACCGCTGGACGTGATGGTGGGCACGTCGCTGGCCATAGGCGACGACGTCGAGGACCGGCTGGCGTGGGTCAAGCCGCAGCTTGGTCTGTACATCGGGGGCATGGGCGCCAAGGGGCGCAATTTCTACCACAACCTGGCAACCCGGTATGGCTTCGGTGAGGTGGCCAACCGGATCCAGGAGTTGTATCTGTCCGGCCGCAAGACCGAGGCCATCGCTGCGGTGCCCGACGAATTGGTGCGCCAGATTTCGCTGATCGGGCCGCGCGGGTTCGTCGCCGAGCGGGTGGCGGCGTTTGCCGAGGCGGGGGTGACGACGCTGTTGGCCACGCCGGTGACTACGGACCGGTTCGAAGCGGTGCGGTATGTGGAGGACCTGAAGGCGGTGCTGCCCTAGCTATTGCCCTGCCTGGGGCAGTTCGTCGGCGGCGATCTGGCACGGGGTGGGATCGGCGGGCGCAGGCCCCTCCGGCGGCGGGGCCGGTGGTGTCGGCGCGACGGGCGCTGGCGCAATTGTCGGCGGTGGCGCGCTGTCGTGCTGCGCAACCGGTTGGCCGCCGACTTGCTCTGTCGTTTCTGGGTTTTCACTAGACGTGTCGGCAGCGGCGCCGTCTTCGACGGTGTCGGCCGGTGGCGGTTCATGCTCGCGGTCGGGCCGCTCATCGGCCGCTTCGTCGACTGGATCGTCGCCGTCCAGCTCATCGTCGAACGGCGCGTCATCGGGCACCGACGGATCGCCGAGGCCGTCGGTCAGCGAGCCCACCAGACCAGCAATACCGTCGATGATCTGGCCGACTACTCCGCCGATACTGCCGCCAAGGCCGCCGAGCCCACCCAAAGTACCTGCACCGGTGGGCATTCCGGCGCCATCTCCCAATGCAGCCTCAGGCAGCGGCTCATCGGCCGGCAACGCGTCGAGTATGTCCGTCGGAAGCGGGGACGCTGGAGCCGGCGGGGGCAACGGGGTCGATACAGCCGCAGGCGTGGTGGCGACCGGCGGCGGCGCTTCCGGTATTGGCCCGACTCCGCCGATCGGACCCGGCACCTCCTCGAGCTGCGGTCGCGGGCCGAGGTCGCTCGGGAGCTCGAACCGCACCTCCGGTCCCGCCGCTAACGCGTCGAGAACGGCGTCATACGCGGCCGCCACCGACTCGGTGGCCGAGCGCATGGCAGTAAGCCACTCGACGCGAATATCGTTGTCCACGTACGGGATTACCTGCTCGCGAATGACATTCTCGGCGGCCGACCGGTCCCCCGCACCGGTCGCGACGGTGTGCGCGGCGGCCAGCCAGGCGGTCTGCTGCGTGCGGTCGTCGACGGCGATGGCCGTCGCGACTTTGCCGTCGATCAGCTGCCACACGTTGTCGCGCAGCGCCCCGCACTCCTGCGACGCCGTGCGCACCGCGGCGACCACCGCGGCGGCGGTTTCGCAGTGCCGATGCAGGAACTGCGTCGCCGAGTCGGCTCCGGGCCCGCGCCATGCCGCGTCGAGCTCGCCGACCTGGGCCCGTTGTAGTGCCAGCGCTTCGTCGGCCGCATTAAGTGCGGCCCACAGTGCGGCGCAATCATTGTCGAGCGTCCGAAGCTGCATGCCAGCTTCGGCCTCGTACCAGTCGCGGATTTGCGAGTCGCGCGCGGTCAGGTCGGGATGTTGGTAACCCACTGCGCGGCAGGCGTTTACATAGGTTTGGGTGTGCTCGACGGCCGGTGCGCCCTCGGCCAGTCGCGCCGCCACATCCAACCGTTCGGCCATCTGCGCTACCCGATCCGTGCCGCGCCGCGCCGGTCGGCGTCGGCGTACCGCTCGGCGCCGACTCGCAGCGCCGCAGCGATTTCCGCCGATGCCCTGGCCCACTGCGACAGCGCAGCGGTCAGCCGGTACACCGCGGTGTGGAGGGCATCACCGCTGGCGATATGTGCCCGCCCGGCGGTGGCGCCGTCGAAACCCAGCCGCGACAACCGGTCACGTGCTGCGCCGTCGATGAGGTCCGCGGTGGTATCAAACCGGTTGGCGACCGCGCGCACGGCGCTGACGTCGACGAAGGTGTGGCGCATACCCGTTAGGACGCGCGGCGCCGGGTCCGGGTTCCCTTCAGCTCTGAGCGCGCACCGAATCGGCAACGGCGGCGGCGATCCGGCGCGCGGTGTCCTCGTCGTCAGCTTCCACCATGACACGAATCAGTTGCTCGGTGCCCGAGGGGCGCAACAGGATTCGCCCGGTGTCACCGAGCTCG
This sequence comes from Mycobacterium kyorinense, assembly GCF_001672775.1. Classification (GTDB taxonomy): domain Bacteria; phylum Actinomycetota; class Actinomycetes; order Mycobacteriales; family Mycobacteriaceae; genus Mycobacterium; species Mycobacterium kyorinense_A. The sequence continues at coordinate 16,548 of NZ_LZKJ01000054.1, forward strand.
GCCTCGGCTTGTTGGACCGCGGTCTGCACGGCGGGCGCTGCAGCGGCGGTGGCCTTGTCGGCAACCTCGACGTTGATCAGCACCTGTGGCAAGGTGCGCATCGCCGCTGCCAGCTCGGCCAGCGGTGACCCAGTTTGCGCCATCCGCGACATCAGCCGCAGCCCGGTCAGGATGCCGTCGCCGGTGGTGGCCAGCGCCGGGAGCACGATGTGGCCGGATTGCTCGCCGCCGAGCCGGTAGTCGCCGGCCCGCAACTCTTCCAGCACGTAACGGTCGCCCACCCCGGTGGTGCGCACGGTGATTCCGGCTGCGCGCATCGCCAGGTGCAGACCGAGGTTGCTCATCACCGTGGCCACCAGTGTGCTGCTGGCCAGCTCGCCGGCTTCGTGCATCGCCAACGCCAGCACCACCATGATGTGGTCGCCATCGATGACCTGGCCGGCGGCATCCACCGCCAGGCACCGGTCAGCATCGCCGTCGTGGGCCAGGCCCAGGTCGGCGCCATGGGCGAGCACCGCCGACCGCAGCACATCCAGGTGGGTGGACCCGCAGCCGTCGTTGATGTTGAGCCCGTCGGGTTCGGCGTTGATCGCGATAACCCGGGCGCCGGCCGCGCGGTAGGCGCGCGGCGCCGCCACCGACGCCGCCCCGTGTGCGCAGTCGACGACGACGGTCAGCCCGTCGAGCCGGGCGGTGTTGGCCTTGCTCAGCTGGCGCAAATAACGGTCCAGCGCGTCTTCGGCGTCGACGACGCGGCCGATCTCCGCGCCGACCACACGCAGCCCCGGTCCGGCGGCCACCGCCTCCTCGATCCGATCCTCGGTGGCGTCGTCGAGTTTGTGCCCACCCGGCCCGAAGATCTTGATCCCGTTGTCAGGCATCGGGTTGTGCGACGCCGAGATCATCACACCGAAATCGGCGTCGTAGGCGCCGGTCAGGCAGGCCACCGCCGGTGTCGGCAGCACGCCGACCCGCAGCGCGTCGACGCCCTCGCTGGTCAGACCGGCAATCACCGCGGCTTCCAGCATCTCGCCGCTGGCCCGCGGGTCGCGGCCCACGACGGCAAGCCGCCGCCGCTGCCCGCCCGGTCCGGCCAGTTGCCGCGCCGCGCCGGCGCTCAGTGCCAACGCGAGCTCGGCGGTCAACTCACGGTTGGCGACCCCGCGGACACCATCCGTGCCGAACAGACGACCCATAGCCATCCTTTATCCGCCGCGAGCGTGCGTGTCCCCGGCCCGACACGCCAACAACGGGCCGTTTTTGCGCACGCTCGCGGCCCAGAAAGTGATCGCCGATCAGCGCTTGCTGTACTGCGGCGCCTTGCGGGCCTTCTTCAGCCCGTACTTCTTGCGCTCGGTGGCCCGGGGGTCGCGGGTGAGGAAGCCGGCCTTCTTCAGCGCGGGCCGGTCCTCGGGCGTAACCAGGATCAAAGCCCGGGCGATCGCCAACCGCAGCGCGCCGGCCTGCCCGGACGGGCCGCCACCGTCGAGGTGGGCATAGATGTCGAAGCTTTCCAGCCGGTCGACGGTGACCAGCGGAGCCTTGATCAGCTGCTGATGGACCTTGTTGGGGAAGTAAGCCTCCAGGCTGCGGCCATCGAGGTCGAACTTGCCGGTGCCGGGCACCAGTCGCACCCGCACCACAGCTTCCTTGCGGCGGCCGACGGTCTGGATCGGGCGCTCGATCACGAACGAATCCGAGGTCGGGGCCGAGGCGTCCGCGGTCTCGGCAGCCGGGGCTTCGGTTGTTTCGGTCTCTACCGCTTCAGTCATTGCGTCACCTGCTTGATCTCGAACGGAACCGGCTGCTGGGCGGTGTGCGGGTGCTCCGGGCCGGCGTAGACGCGCAGCTTGCGCTTGATCTGACGGCCGAGCTTGTTCTTGGGGAGCATCCCGACGATCGCCTTCTCCACGACCCGGTCGGGGTGGCGTTGCATCAGCTCGCCGATGGTGCGCTTGCGCAGACCGCCGGGATAACCCGAGTGGCGGTAGGCCAGCTTGTTCTGCAGTTTGTCGCCGCTGATGGCGACCTTGTCGGCGTTGACGATGATCACGAAGTCACCACCGTCGACATTGGGGGTGAACGTCGGCTTGTGCTTGCCGCGCAGCAGAGTCGCTGCCGCGACGGCAAGGCGGCCGAGCACCACGTCCGTGGCGTCGATGACGTACCACGCCCGCGTGGTGTCACCCGCCTTAGGCGCGTATGTAGGCACAGCGCTTAACCTCTCTCGGGTTGGATCCCGGTGTTCCGGGTGCCGGTCAGGCGTCGACGGTAGGGGAGGTTCTCGGCGACCGACATTGACCCGAGCCCCGGCGTACCGTACGCCAACGGTGCAGCTTACCGGCGAGCATCCGCGCAGGTCAAAACGCCGGTCCATGACTGCGGGGTCCCGACGTCTCTCCCTCGCCGGGACCCCAGCAGAGCCTCAAGGCGCTATCGCGCCCAAACGCCGGCCGCCCGGCGATCGGCACCGGCGACGTCGTCGGCGCCGTCACGCACCGCATTTCCCAAATCGACCAGGATTTCGTTGAGCGCAGTGGCCGCCTGATGCCATTTGAGTTGCTCAACCCGATAGGCCGCAGCGGCCTCGCGAGTCCACAGTTCCTGCAACGGCGCAACCTGAGACCGCAATTCCTCGAGGGCGGCATTGAAACGGGCGGAGACGGCATGGATTTCCTGCCGGACCGAGCACTCGATTTCGCCGAAGTCATACGACAGCACTGGGTCCATGGTCAGAGCTTCCCGCCGGCGGCAGCGATGTGGTGCGCATGCTGGTCGGCCGCTTCGCGCAGTGCGGCCTCGTTATAGCGGATGCTCTCCGCGATGCCACCCAACGCGTGATGCAGTTTGATCGACTCGGCATTCCAGCGATCCACCACTTCTCTGAACCGGCTGGCCGCAGCTCCGCCCCACACCGACGGCGGCACGCTGTTCATGCGGGAGATGAACGTGTGCAGCATCGCCCGGATCTCCTCGTTGCGGGCATCGGTGGTCGTCGCAACGGAACGCATCAAATCGAAGTCGGTGCGCAGGGTGTTGGTCACACAGTTAGGACTCCGGCGAGCCGCGTCGGGTTCCGCCGAGTTCAGCTCAGCGCGCGGGCCGACCCGACCGCCAGCTCACACGCGTCGCGCACCGCCTCCTCGTCGGCCGGCCGGCTTTGGCATCCGATGCTGATCCGCACGTTCCTATCCAGCAGGACCGTCCAGCGGATGTCGTGTCCGACGCGCACCTCGCGGTAGGTCACCGCAGCCCGGCCGGCGGTGGACCCCGACGGGTTGAAGTCGACGAAGACGCCCGGCGGCTCGGCATCGATCCCGCGCTTCAGGATTTCGGCAGCGTCACCCAGCGTCTCGGCGGCGACGGGAGATTGAGTGATGTGCAACGCCACGTTCGGATCCGACGGGGAGGTGATCTGCACCCGCGCCGATCCAGGCCCAGCCAGGATCCGCTGCGTCGTCCAGGCCGCCGGCACCTCCACCGCCACCCGGCCTTCCACCAGAAACGTCGTCGCCATCGCGACGGGCGACGACGTTTCGCGACGGTCGACTGCGAAGAAGCCGAGCGTCGTCGCGATCACGAGGACGACCAGCATGACCCATCGGTGCCGACGTCGGCCGCCATCTGCCGGGCCGGGCGGCGTCGCCGCGGTTGCCTGGTTGGCGACGACGGCCTCGGCGAGTCGCTGAAACTCGGCATCGTCGACGTGAAAGACCGTCATCCCGCTGCGCTGGCGGGCTCGGTCGGCGATCATCCTCGCGAGCACACCCGCTCCGCCCACCGCGTCCGGTGCGTCGATCACCAGCGTCGCAACATCATTCGCGGTCATCCCCGCGATGAGGCGCGCAACGGCGTCGGCCACCCGCTGCGGCTCTCCGCGGCGAGGTTGTGCCCGCATCACCGGTCCGGTGATGACCACCATGTGTTCCGCGATCTCCACAATCACCGGGGCAGGCGATGAACCCGCCGGCGACTTCCGCGCCAGCAACCACGACCGCGGTCGCAACACGACGTCGTCGGCCACCGTGTGGGCGGCGGCGCTGACCACCGCGATCCGTGCCGGCGACCACCACGACGGATGAACGACGACCACGCCCTGCCGCCCTGCGCAGCCCAGTGACTGCAGCGCCGTACGCCACAATGACTCCACCGACGTCGGACAGTCCCCGACCAGAGCCACCGGGTCATCGATGCCGTCCAGCGCACCCCTCGCGATCTCGTCGTCAGCGTCATCCTTTGGGCCGCAACACAAGTGCCGGATAGCTGTCGGACCCGCCGCGACGATGTGCGTGCTCACGGCGGCGGGCTCCAGGCCACCTGCACCAGATCTCTGCCGGCGCGGGTGATCAGGGTGCCGCGTCCGGGCGGCAATAGCATCGGCCGAAGTGAGCCGATCAGCGGGCCCTCATCGGGCTGTGCGCTCATCATCAGCGTGGTGCAACCGAAGTCACGTAGCCCGACCAACAACGGATCGAACATGGCCCGCGCAGCCCCGCCGCTGCGCCGGGCCACTACCACGCGCAGACCCACATCCCCGGCGTGCGGTAAATATTCGAGGATCGGTGTCAACGGATTGCCGGCGTCGGTAGCGACCAGCTCGTAATCGTCGACGACGACATAGGTGTTCGGTCCGGACCACCAGGACCTGGCGCGCAGCTGCGCCTGGGTAACGTGCGGCGGGGGCAGTCGGCTCTGCAACAGGCCGAGCAGTTCCGGCAGCAGCGCGTCAAGCGCCGCTCGCGACATCGCGTAGCCACCAAGGTGTTCGGACTCGATCACACCGAGCAGCGTGCGGCGGAAGTCGACGATGAACAGCTGTGCGTGGGCGGCGGTCGCGGTCCGCGCGATTTCGCGGCACAGGGTACGCAATGTGGCCGTCTTCCCGCAGCCACCGTCACCCAGGATCAGCAGATGCGGGTACCGATCGAAATCGATTACTGCCGGGAGCAATCGCCGTTCTTCGAGACCAAGCAGGATGGCTGCTTGCAGTTCATCGCCAGCCGACGAGACGACATCGTGGCGGTCGACGCACGCGGGCAATAGCGGTATCGGCGGTGCGAATTCTCCGGGGTAGCGACGCCGCACCAGCTCCGCCGCCTGCACGCTCGCCTCCGCCAGCCCGTCGGCGGAGGTGACGCCATCTAGGCGGGGTAGCGCGATCACCATATGCAGGCCGTCACGGGACAGCCCCCGCCCGGGCTTACCCTCAGGCACCTGCTGAGCGCGTCGACGGTCCAGTTCGGAATCGGTCGGATCACTGAGCCGCAACTCGATGCGAGTGCCGATCTGATCCCGCAATGCCGGCCGCAGCTCCGCCCATCGCGACGCAGCCACCACCACGTGCACACCGAACGAAAGCCCCTGAGCCGCAAGGGTGCTGATCGACAGCTCGAGCGTTTCGAAATCGTGGCGCAGCGCTGTCCAGCCGTCGATGACCAGAAACACGTCGCCGAATCGATCACACACCGGGTCACGCCGAGCTTTGAGCCTGCGATACTGCGAGATCGACTCGATCCCGTGGCCGCGAAACAAGGCCTCCCGGGACCGGACGAGTGACTCCATTTCGACGACCATGCGAGCCCCAAGCTCGGGTTCCGCCCGGCCGGCCACAGATCCTACGTGCGGCAGCGACCGCACCGACGTCAGCGCACCACCGCCGAAATCCAGACAATAGAACTGCACCATACTCGGGTCGTGAGTGGCGGCTAGTGCGGTGATCAAGGTGCGCAGCACGGTCGACTTCCCGGATTGTGGTGATCCGATCACGGCGACATTGCCTGCAGCACCTGATAACTCGACGGTCAGCGGAGTACGGCGCTGCTCGAATGGCCGATCGACGATGCCGATCGGAACGAACAGGTCGCGCGCGGCCACGTCGTGGAGCAGGGCGTCCAGTGCCGGAGCCTCGCCTAACGGTGGCAGCCACACCTCATGCGCCGGTGGTCCATGCCCGGACACTCGATCCGCCAACGTCTGCAATACCGTGCGCTCGTCGGTGACGACGTTTGCAGCGCGACAGACTGTGATCGGTCCCGTCGGCGCGGCGGTGAACCGTCGAACGGCGCGCCGCGTGGCGTGCGGGGCGGTGAAGGCGGGCGCAGCGGGCTGAAATTTGCGTGGGCAGGGCCCGGAGACGTATGCGCTCTGGAAACGGGTCAGCTCACCCGGGGCCGTGCGCAGATAACCTGCCCCCGGTGTACCCGCCAGGTCATAGGCGTCCGAAGTTCCCAGTACGATTCGTGATTCGTTGGCCGACAGCGTCTTCAGGCAAATCCGGTAGGACAGGTGTGAGTCCAGTCCGCGTAGTCTGCCTTCGTCAAGCCGCTGGCTTGCCAGCAACAAATGCATGCCCAACGAGCGGCCGAGTCGACCGATCGACACAAAGACGTCGGCGAAGTCCGGCTGTTGGCTCAGCAGCTCGGAGAACTCGTCGACGACGATGAACAGCGCGGGCAGCGGCGGCAACTCCGCGTTGGCCCGCCGTGCACGCCTGTATGCGTCGATACTCTCCACATTGCCTGCGGTCCTGAGTAATTCCTGGCGGCGGGTCACCTCCCCGGTCAGGGCGTCGCGCATGCGCGCAACCAGTGGCGCGTCATCCGACAAGTTGGTAATCACCGCCGCGACGTGCGGTGCTGATTGCAGATCGAGAAACGTCGCGCCGCCTTTGAAGTCGACGAGGACCATGTTCAGCACCTCGGGTGAGTGCCGGGCGATCATGCCCAGCGCAATGCATCGCAGAAGCTCCGACTTTCCGGATCCGGTGGCCCCAACGCAAAGGCCGTGTGGTCCCATTCCGTTGTGCGCGGCCTCTTTGATGTCGAGATCCACGGTCGCACCGGTGTCGGCCGTACCGATCGGGATGGACAGCCGATGGGCAGGAGGCTGACTGTCCCAGAACGGTTGCGGCGAAAAACCGGCCACATCGTCGATGCCCAGCAGGTCCTGCCATCGTGCAGAGCCGGCTGGCGAGCACTCGGCCGAGTGGTCGGCGTGATAGGCGGCCAGCCTGCGGGCACACACCGTCGCAGCGGCCAGATCCATTCGGTCCGGACAGCCGAGCATTCCGCCGTCGAGGCACAGGGTGTTGTCGGCCACCTCCAACTGGGCAGCCGGCGCACCGTAGCCGGTGCGGACCTCCAGCACCGCACCGTCGACGACCACCACCAACTGGGGAGCCAAGGTGTCCTGCGATAGCAGGCCGTCAAGTGACTTCTCGACGGCGGCCACCGTCGGATACACCATGCGCACGGGACCGCTGTCATCCCGGGCATGGGGATGATGGTTGTGCGGCAACCACTTCAACCAGTCCCAATGCGGACGGTTGCCGTCACCGATTGCCCCGGCGATCAGTAGCCGGGCCGGACTGTGCAGCACGGCCAACTGGCAGATCATGGCACGAACGAGTCCGCGTGCGGATGCCTGGTCCCCGGCGATGGTGACGGTGGCGTGGCTCTGTAGTGCGATCGCGACGGGCACGTCGGCGACCGTGGAATGGGTGCGCAGAAACCGGAGCAGCGCCGTCATGGTGACCGGATCCGATGTGTGCGCGGGTTCGAGTTGTGGCGGCGACAGGCCGGTAGCAAGCTGCTGCGTGCCGGTGCCGATCCGCACTTCGCAATAGTCGGCGTCGGTCGGCCGCCGTTCCCACATCCGGGCGCTGCCCACCAGCGCCCAGAGCGAGTCGGGATGAGGATGTCGCCAGTCGAGCGATGCGCGTTGTGCCGCAGCGGTCTTGGTGACTGTGCGGCGCAGGTCGCCGAGATAGTCCAGGTAGTCTGCGCGGTCGCAGTCGATGTCCATGCGCGTTCGGTCTCGGCCAGTGATCGCGGTGACGACCGCTGAAATCACCATCATCAGCGGAAATGCCATAAACATGGGATTGCGCGCCGCGCCCGACCGGGTAAAGAAGAACATCGCCATCAGTGCCGCCGTCGCACCGGCCATCACGACCGGTAGCAGTCGGATCATCGGTTTGGACTGCCCGGCCGGAGGCACCAGTGGTGGCGCGGCAACGGTGATGTCGCCGGTTTCAACGTCTGGAGCCGGCAGGCGTGGCCCCGGCACGAACCCTTCGGTCGCAGAACTGCTCTCGCGCTGCTCCACCTCGGCCCTTCCCTACCGAATTGCGATGGGCAACCGTAGGCAATCCCGCGGCCGCCGACAAGTCAGCTGTGGATCAGTGCACACGTACCCTCGCGCGGCTGACTAGCGTGCCGCACTCAAGGCCCGCATTCGTTCAAAGGGAGGTCGGGGTGGCTCATTCACAACCGCGGCGGGTGTCGATACACGCCGACGACGTCAGTGTCGACCTGGTGCTGCCCGGCGGTGTGGCGCTCACGACGTTGATCCCCTCGATCGTGGACATCTTGGGCGACAGACATGTTCGTTACCGCGAACCACCGGCAGTCCGATACCAACTCGCTCTCCCGGGTCAGGCCGCCCTGGATGCATCGAAATCCTTGGCGCAGCATGGGATCCGAGATGGCGCCGTGCTGAGTTTGTTCAGCTCGCCGACCGCGTTGGCGCCGCCCTGCTTTAATGACGACGCCGCTGAGGCGGTGTCGGCCACACTGCTCGAGCATGCCCGCCCGTGGACCACGCGGGCGTCGCAGCTCGCGGGTGCGCTGGCAGCGATCTGGCTGGCCGGTCTCGGCGCGCTGATGCTGATCCGAACGATGCTCGTTGCCGCCGATGCCCGCCATGTCGGCGCCGCGACCGCCGTTGCTGCCGGCGCCGGTTGCGGCGCGCTGCTGGCAGCCGTGATGGCCCATCGCGGATTCGACGACGCCGTGGCGGGACTGGCGCTAAGCTTATTGGCCACCGGCTTCGCCGCAGTCGCCGGCGCGCTGGCGGTCCCCGGCGAAGTCAGCGCCGCGAAAGCGTTGCTCGCCGCCGCGGCTGCGGCCGTCACCGCCGTCGTCGCCATACATGGAAGCGGCTGCGGGACCACCACCTTGACGGCCGTCGCCTGCGCAGCGAGCGTTGGCGCCCTCGCCGCGTTGCTGCGCGTGGCCGCCGCCGCGCCGCTACAAGCCGTCTGTGCGGCGTCCGCAGTGATATCGCTGGCTTTACTCCAGGGCGCTCCGCGTTTGTCGGTCATGTTGGCCGGGTTGTCACCGCGGCTGGCCGCTGAGCCCGCCGACGAGCCGCTGCCTGAGCTGGAAGACCTGCGCGCCAAAGTGTTTCGAGCTGATACCTGGCTGACCAGCCTGGTCGGCGCATTCGCGGTCTCATCGGCGTTCGGAGCTGCCGACGCCGCAGTAACCACACAACCGCGCATGTTGGGGGTGGCGTTTGCGGCGCTGACCGGTGTGGCGCTGCTGGCCCGGGCACGTTCCCAACGCGGCATACCGCGAGTCGCGGTACTCGTCGTGACCGGATCAGCGGCGCTCAGCGTCGCATTCGTCGTCGCGGCAACCGCTAATGCGCGACACGTCGTGTGGATTGCTGCGTCGGCGCCAACGCTCGCAGCCATCGCGCTAACCCTGGGTTTTATCGTCCCCGCGATCACCTTCTCTCCGGTCGCGCAGCGATTCCTTGCGCTGCTGGAGTGTCTGGTGCTGGCAGCCATTGCACCGCTGGCATGTTGGATCTGCGGCTTCTACACCCTTGCTCGTGGTCTCACCCCGTGAATACTGCGACGAGCGCGTTGCGCGCCGCTGCTGCCGTGGTGCTGCTCGCGCTTTCCTCGTGCGCTACGCCGGTCGCGAGAGCGATAACGCCGCCGCCGATCGACAACAGCCGGCTGCCCGAACCGGCGCCGCCGGCGCCGCCGCGCTCCACCGTGCAGCGTGAGATGTGCGCCGTGCCGTCGATGGATGCCCCCGCGGGCGAAGCGGTCGGCCAGCTCGCCGGCCTTGGTATACCGCAGGCCTGGCAACTCAGCCGCGGCTCGGGTCAACGGGTCGCGGTCATCGACACCGGTGTTTCGCCGCACCCACGGCTGCCCGAAACGGCGCCCGGCGGTGACTATGTCTTCACCGGCGACGGTCTGCAGGATTGCGACGGGCACGGCACTGCTGTCGCCGGGATCATCGCTGCCGCATCCGATCCCGAACACCCCGATGACTTCAGCGGCGTCGCTCCCGAGGTCGCGCTGATCAGTATTCGGCAGTCCAGCAGTAAGTTCGGGGCGGTTGGCGATCCGTCGAACACCGGGTCCGGTGACGTCGACACCATGGCGAAAGCCGTCCGGACTGCAGCCGACCTCGGCGCGTCGGTCATCAACATCTCGTCGGTCGCGTGCGTGCCGGCCTCATCGGCACTCGACGACCGCGCGCTGGGCGCCGCTCTGGCGTACGCAGTCGACGTTAAGAACGCGGTCGTGGTCGCCGCGGCCGGCAACACTGGTGGCCCCGGACAGTGCCCGGCACCACGATCCGAATCCACCTGGGAGACCGCGTCGGTCGTGGTTAGCCCGGCATGGTACGACGACTATGTCCTGACGGTGGGTTCAGTCAACGCGCACGGTGAACCGTCGTCGTTTACGCTCGCCGGGCCGTGGGTGGACGTAGCCGCGCCCGGAGAGTCGGTGACCTCACTCAGCCCATCGGGCACCGGAATAATGAATTCGCTTGCCAATCACGACGATCCGACGCCGCTGTCAGGCACCAGCTACGCGGCGCCGGTGGTCAGCGGGCTGGCCGCGCTAATCCGCTCCCGGTTCCCCACACTCACGGCCAGGCAAGTCATGCAACGTATCGAAAGCACCGCGCACCATCCGCCAGGCGGATGGAATCCGTTGACAGGCAACGGGCTCATCGATATCGGCGCCGCCGTCAGCACCGATGCGCCGGCGTACCCCGATCCCCGGCCGCGCGAGGTGGCGATCCCATCGCCGGCCCCGCCTCCGGCGCCGGATCGCCACTCCCGAGACACCGCGTACGCCGGAACAGCCGTCTGTCTTGCGGTATTGGCGGCGGCACTGAGCATCGGCGCGCTGTCGGCCCGGCTACGGCGTGCCCGGGGAACGGCCGCCGACGGTGTCTCGGGCGACTGACGCGCTTTTTCTACTCAGCTCCGGACCCGACGGCAGCGTGGCCAACACCGGCCACGGCGCCGGGATCAGCGTCTGCGGTAGGCCAAGGTTACGTTCGGCATCGGCGTCGTGCACGGCGAACCGCACCCCGGTATCGGTCACCAAATATCGGGTGCCGGATTCGGCGTTGTCGCCGGACAGCGCCGTGGACCGGACATAGGCACTGCGACCGGGCGGAAGGTGCACGGCGTCGACCGCGGGTCCGGCCCCGTCCGCCTGCGACAAAACCACCGGCGTCTCGCCCGGCGGAACGGGCAGGCCGCCGGTGCCAAATGAGATCTCGACGCCACCCGACGCCGCGATGGCCCACCTCACACACAGCGTCGTATCGGCGGCGACCGGCGTCGACGCAAAGGGAAAGGTGGCCACCGGCAACTCGTTCACGGTCGCAATGCCGCGGAGGAGGTCGGGCGCCACCGAGATGATGGTGCGCGCGCCGTGCGCATCGGTGAGCCGTAGCAGATCCGCGGCAACCTGCCCGATGCGCTGAATCCCGCTGCTGAGCACGACATACAACTCGTCACCGCCGGCACGCGCTATGCGCAGCACACTGCCGACCGCGAATCCCGCTACCGGACCGGATTGGCCGCCGCGAGGAATCGGCGGCACGGCGATCGCCGGCGCCTCTGGAATGACATTCAGCAATGTGTGCGAAACAGACTGCGGCACAATGCCCTCCAACCGGAGAGCGCGCACGACGGCGGGGTCGGCGAGGTCGACAACCGCTCGACGCCCGGCGTACAGCAGATAGGTCGAGGCACCCGCGTCCGGCGTGACCAACACGGTCTGTGTCGCCGAAAGGCGATGTGCGGCCGTCTGCGCGGAGCCGACGATGATTGTGGTGCCGTCGTGGTCATCGCACACAGTCCATGATGTTTGGTCGGTCGGTAGCGGCGGGGCCAGGAATTGCGGAGCACCGGGAATTCCCATGACCGGGCCGCGTTTGGTGTGACTCAACACCGACTCCGATACCGGCTGCGGGTTGCCGGCGGTTGCCGTGACCAACCGCGCCGAGGCCAGGTTCAGCACCGGATGCACGATGTCGCCAACCCGGACATAGAGCGCTCCGGACTGTTGGCCCATCAGAATCGGCCCGTCGCCCAGCGAGGCCTGCGGGCGCAGCACGGCAAGCCCCGCGCAGACGGCAATCATTACGACGGCCAGCACAGCCCCGGTCGCCAAGGCCTGCGCCGGTGTACGGACCGCGTTGGCGGCGATGTCTCTGCCCACTAGGGCGCGTTCGAGGCGACGCAGCAGAAATCGGTACCCGCTGACGTGCAATCGGGTGGTTGCTCGTGACGCCATGTCGGCGTCACGATAGGCCGCCGAGCAGCGTTGCCGCGTCCGTCGATCCACAGCCGACGTTCGCCGAAATGAGGATTTGGCAGGCTACCGGTAATATCTTCACGTGCGCTACCACCAGATGAGTCAGCTGCCGTCCCGGTACCGGCGCTGCGCGAGCCTGAGCGCTGCGGTACTGGCTGCCGCCGCAACGGTGGTCGCGCCAAGCGTGTTCCCGGCCGGGGTCCCGTCGGCCGCAGCCGCCGACTGCCCCGATGCCGAGGTGATCTTCGCCCGTGGCACCGGCGAGCCGCGCGGCCTGGGACGCGTGGGTGATGCCCTGGTCGGCTCGCTGCGCCAGCAGACCGGGCTGAACATCGACACCTACGGCGTCAACTATCCGGCCGGCAAACTCCAGCTGGGCGGGGGCGACGGCGCAAACGACACCATTTCGCGGGTCAAGAAGGTTGTGCAAGAGTGCCCCGACACCAAGATTGTGCTGGGCGGCTACTCGCAGGGCGCATCGGTGATCGACATCGTCGCCGGAGTGCCGGTAGGCGGGGTTTCCTGGGGCAGCCCGTTGCCGCCTCAATACGTCGACAACATCGCGGCGGTGGCCACCTTCGGCAACATCGTCGGCCGGTCTGGCACCCCGCTGTCCAGCCAGAGCGCGCTGCTCGGATCGAAGACCATCGACCTGTGCAACCCCGGCGACCCGATCTGCCACGCCGGTCCCGGTAACGAGTGGAGCGACCACACCGACGGCTATGTGCCCACCTACACCACCCAGGCCGCGACGTTCATCGCTGCCAAGCTGCTGGTCGGGGAGCCACACATGCAATACGGCGTGCACATCAATTAGAACGGCTAATATCGTGCCGTGAGCATTCTCTCGGTGGATCCACGGCCCCTCGTCGTTGCGGTGTTGCTCGCGGCGGCCGCGCTGGTAAGTGCACCGCCGCCGGCGGCCACCGCGGCATCCTGCTCGGACGCCCAACTGGTGTTCGCTCGTGGCCGGCTGGAGCCGCCCGGCGCCGGCCAGATCGGTACCGCATTGCTCAGCGCGCTGCGGTCGAGGGTCCCGGACAAGAACATCGGCTTGTATGCCGTCAACTACGCCGCCAACACCGATGTTCAACGGGGCGCCAACGATATGAGCGGGCACGTTCAGTACATGGCCGACAACTGCCCCGACACGCGGCTCGTGCTCGGCGGCTACTCGCTGGGTGCTGCGGTCACCGATGTGGTGCTGGCCGTTCCGACCGCCATTTTCGGGTTCAGCAATCCGCTTCCAGCGGGCACCGACGAACACGTCGCCGCGGTGGCGCTATTCGGCAACGGAAGCCAATGGGTCGGGCCGATCACGAACTTCAACCCGATCTACAACGACCGAACCATCGAGCTGTGTCACGGCGCCGATCCGATCTGTAATCCGGCCGACCCCAATACCTGGCGGACCAACTGGCCTGAACACATGGCGCCCGCCTACATCAAGGCGGGCATGGTCAATCAGGCCGCCGATTTCGTCGCGGACCGGTTGCGCTAACCGGAAACTTCAGTCACGCGACCGGAGATCGCGAGTCACCAGCGAGCGCGCCGCCAATTGGTCGTCCGGCGGGTAATCCACGCCGACCAACGTCAACCCGCGCGCCGGCGCGGCCGCGAAGTCGCTGGACCGGTGCGTAGCGGTGAGCAGATCACGGCACCACGCGGCGCCGCGCCGGTGTTCGCCGACGGCCAGCAGCGCCCCAACCAACGAGCGCACCATCGACCAGCAGAACGCGTCGGCGGTGACGTGCGCGGTGACCAGTTCGCCCTCGCGTGACCAGTCCAGCCGCTGCAGATCCCGAATAGTGGTGGCGCCGTCACGGTGACGACAGAACGCGGCAAAGTCGTGCAATCCCAACAACTCCCGCGACGCCGCGGCCATCGCCTCCACATCCAAAACCCGCGGCCACCCCGTCACGTAACGGGCCTGGTGCGGCTCCGCCCCGTAGGGCGCGGTCGACAGCCGATAAATGTAATGGCGGCGTAGCGCAGAAAAGCGGGCATCGAAAGCCGCCGGCGCCCGGATGATTCGGCGGATACGAACGTCGGCGGGTACCAGCCGGCCGAGTCGCCGCAGCAGCGGCAAAAACTCCGGTTCAGCCGGCCGCGGCGAGCGTGGATAGGCGTTGGGTAGCGCATCGACGGGGACATCGGCATGGGCCACCTGGCCGGTGGCGTGCACGCCGGTGTCGGTGCGTCCGGCCGCACGCAGCCGCACCGGCGTGCGGAACACCGTCGACAACGCCTCGTTGAGAACACCTGCGACGGTGCGCTGACCCTCCTGCACCGCCCAGCCCGCGAATTCCGTTCCGTCGTAGGCGATATCGAGCCGAAGACGAACGTGCCCGCCACCGGCGTCGATGGCGGGCCCGTCCACGGGACTGTCAGGACTCGTCGGAGTCAGCCTTGGCTTCCTCGTCGTCGTCCGCCGCAGCGTCGGTGGCTTCCTCGGCGGCACCGCTGTCAGTGGCTTCGGCTTCCGCCACCTCCTCGGCTTCCGGCCCGACCGTCGCCTCCGGCTCGACAGCGGCCTGCGGCGCGGCCGCGGCAGCCGCGGGCGCTGCCTTGGAACCGGCTGCCCGACGGGCCCGGTTGGCCTCCGAGGTCACCGTCTTCTCCTGCACCAGCTCAATCACCGCCATCGGAGCGTTATCGCCTTTGCGCGCCTCGACTTTGATGATGCGGGTGTACCCACCGTTGCGGTCGGCGAAGTGCGGTCCGATCTCGGCGAACAAGGTGTGCACCACGTCCTTGTCGCGGATCTTCTTGAGCACCTCGCGCCGATTGTGCAGCGTGCCCTTCTTGGCGTGGGTGATCAGCTTCTCGGCGTAGGGCCGCAGTGCCCGCGCCTTGGGCTCGGTGGTCTTGATCCGGCCATGCTCGAACAGCGCCGTGGCGAGGTTGGCCAGTATCGCCTTCTGATGCGACGACGACCCGCCGAGACGAGGCCCCTTGGTGGGCTTAGGCATTGCTGACTCCTTGTTTGGTACCGACTGCTACAGCTGTTCGGTTTCGGCGTAGTCCTGGTCGTCGTAGTTGGCGTCGCTGGACCAGGTTCCGGTGGCGACGTCGTAGCCGGCGACCTCCGAGGGGTCGAAGCTGGCCGGACTGTCCTTGAGCGACAGGCCCAGCTGGTGCAGCTTGACCTTGACCTCGTCGATGGACTTCTGACCGAAGTTGCGAATGTCGAGCAGATCCGACTCGGTACGCGACACCAACTCGCCGACGGTGTGCACACCTTCACGCTTGAGGCAGTTGTAGGACCGCACGGTCAAGTCCAGGTCGTCGATCGGCAGCGCGAACGACGCGATGTGGTCGGCCTCGGCGGGCGACGGCCCGATCTCGATGCCCTCGGCCTCGACGTTGAGTTCGCGCGCCAGACCGAACAATTCCACCAGGGTCTTACCGGCCGACGCCAACGCGTCGCGCGGGGTGATCGAATTCTTGGTCTCGACGTCCAGGATCAGCTTGTCGAAGTCGGTGCGCTGCTCGACACGGGTCGCATCCACTTTGTAGGTGACCTTGAGCACCGGCGAGTAGATGGAATCGACGGGGATACGGCCGATTTCAGCGCCCGACGCCTTGTTCTGCACCGCCGGCACGTAGCCGCGGCCGCGCTCGACGACGAGCTCCACTTCGAGTTTGCCCTTGTCGTTCAGCGTCGCGATGTGCATATCCGGGTTGTGCACGGTGACGCCGGCCGGCGGCACGATGTCGCCGGCGGTGACCTCGCCCGGACCCTGCTTGCGCAGATACATCGTCACCGGCTCGTCTTCCTCCGAGGACACCACCAGGCTCTTGAGGTTCAAGATGATGTCGGTGACGTCTTCCTTGACACCGGGCACGGTGGTGAACTCGTGCAGCACGCCGTCGATGCGGATGCTGGTGACCGCCGCGCCGGGAATCGACGACAGCAGCGTGCGGCGCAGCGAGTTGCCCAGCGTGTAGCCGAAACCCGGCTCCAGCGGCTCGATGACGAACTGCGAACGGTTGTCGCTGACGGTCTCTTCGGACAGGGTCGGTCGCTGTGAGATCAGCATGTGTTTTCTTCTCCTTCTCGGCACCCGCTATTTGATGCCGCTTTGTTTCTCCCGCGCCGACCCGCTTCGCCCGGCTTCGCCGTGCTTGCAATCGCCGCAGGTGTCCTGCACCGGCCGGTGCAGGTACTACTTCGAGTAGAACTCGACGATCAGCTGCTCCGTGAGCGGAACGTCGATCTGCGCCCGCTCGGGCAGTTGGTGGACCAGGATGCGTTGCCGCTCCCCGACCACCTGAAGCCAGCTGGGGATCGGACGGTCGCCGGCGGTTTCCCGCGCGATCTGGAACGGCAACGTGTTCAGCGACTTGTCTTTCACGTCGATGATGTCGTACTGCGACACCCGGTAGCTGGGCACGTTCACCTTCACGCCGTTGACGGTGAAGTGGCCGTGGCTGACCAGTTGGCGAGCCATTCGACGGGTCCGGGCCAGCCCGGCGCGGTAAACCACGTTGTCGAGCCGGCTTTCCAGGATGCGCAGCAGCTCATCGCCGGTCTTGCCACCGCGGCGAACCGCTTCCTCGTAGTAGCGGCGGAACTGCTTCTCCATCACGCCGTAGGTGAAGCGGGCCTTCTGCTTCTCCTGCAGCTGCAGCCGGAATTCGCTTTCCTTGATCCGCGCGCGGCCGTGCTGGCCGGGCGGGTAGGGACGCTTCTCGAATGCCTGGTCACCACCGACCAGGTCGACGCCCAAGCGGCGCGACTTGCGGGTGGCGGGTCCGGTGTAACGAGCCATGGGTTGTTTCTCCTCCTAGACCCGGCGGCGCTTGGGCGGACGGACACCGTTGTGCGGCTGCGGGGTGACGTCGGAGATCGCACCGACCTCCAGACCCGCCGCCTGCAATGACCGGATGGCGGTCTCGCGACCCGAACCGGGGCCCTTCACGAACACGTCGACCTTCTTCACGCCATGCTCCTGGGCTTTGCGCGCGGCGTTCTCGGCGGCCAGCTGCGCAGCGAACGGCGTCGACTTACGCGACCCCTTGAAGCCGACGTGACCCGACGATGCCCAGGCGATCACGTTGCCCTGCGGGTCGGTGATCGTCACGATCGTGTTGTTGAAGGTGCTCTTGATGTGGGCGGCGCCGTGCGGGACGTTCTTCTTCTCCCGGCGACGGGTCTTCTGCCCCTTCTTCGGGGCGGACGCTGCCTTCTTGGCTGGTGGCATGGCTGATTACCTGGCCTTCTTCTTGCCGGCGATAGTGCGCTTGGGCCCCTTGCGGGTGCGCGCATTGGTCTTGGTCCGCTGGCCACGCACCGGCAGACCGCGGCGGTGACGCAGGCCCTGGTAGCAGCCGATCTCGATCTTGCGGCGAATGTCTGCCTGCACCTCGCGGCGCAAATCTCCCTCAACCCGCAGATTGCCTTCGATGTAGTCACGCAGGTGGGCCAACTGATCGTCAGTCAGGTCCTTGCTGCGCAGATCCTTGTCGATGCCGGTGGCGGCCAGGATCTCGTTCGATCGGGTACGGCCGATGCCGTAGATGTAGGTCAGCGCGACCTCCATGCGCTTATCGCGCGGCAGGTCGACGCCCACAAGTCGAGCCATGGGGCATGCCCTCTTTCGTCTTCGTGACGGAGGTTCTGATCCCAGTCCGTTCCCGGCTGACTGCTCCGGGGCCCGGCCTCCGTTCCGGGCGTGGATGAGCGGCCTATCCGCTCATTGGTGCTGGGAGGTCTGCATTCAGTTGTTAGGGCGCCGCGCTTGCGACTCAGGCTTATATGTCCGGCTAGCCTTGGCGCTGCTTGTGGCGCGGATCGGAGCAGATCACCATGACCCGCCCGTGCCGGCGGATCACCCTGCACTTGTCGCAGATCGGCTTGACGCTCGGGTTCACCTTCACGGCTGTTTCGATCCTGTTCTGTCTTCTCGCTGGTAGCGGTCGGGCTTTATCACTTGTATCGGTACACGATGCGGCCCCGCGACAGGTCGTAGGGAGACAACTCCACTACCACCCGGTCCTCGGGCAGGATGCGGATGTAGTGCTGCCGCATCTTGCCGCTGATGTGGGCGAGCACCTTGTGGCCGTTTTCCAGCTCAATGCGAAACATCGCATTGGGCAGCGGCTCGACCACGCGGCCCTCGACCTCGATGGCACCGTCCTTCTTGGCCATAACCTTCCAGAGATCCTCGTCCTTGTTTTCATCCGGGTGTGCACCCGAATCGGCGCAGCATTCGCTCGACTTGAAACGTGAGCCGGTGTCAGGAAAATTCCGGAAATTCCTAGGACTGGGCACGCAAAAAAGCCGGCGCGGATGACGCACCGTTGCTCCACGATACTCGCTCATTCGCCCTGGCCAAAATCGCTGTGGGAGGAATCCTGCCGTCCTCCGTGGGCCGGGCGGGGCCGCGCTGTCAGCAGGAATAGCGACCTCGGACCGCAGGTTGGAGCCACCATGACTGATGCAGCAAGCAAGCCCAACCTCGGTCGTTTCGGATCCTTCGGTCGCGGCGTCACCCCACAGCAAGCCAGGGAGATCGAGGCGCTGGGCTACGGCGCCGTCTGGGTCGGCGGCTCACCGCCGGCCGAGTTGGAGTGGGTGGAACCCATCCTCGAACAGACCACCACGCTGCAGGTGGCCACCGGCATCGTCAATATCTGGTCGGCGCCGGCCAAGCCGGTGGCCGAGTCGTTTCACCGCATCGACCAGGCCTACCCGGGCCGCTTTCTGCTGGGTATCGGCGTCGGCCACCCCGAAGCGATCAGCGAATACCGCAAGCCCTACGACGCGCTGGTGGAATACCTGGACCGCCTCGACGACTATGGGGTGCCGGCCGAGCGTCGGGTGGTGGCCGCGCTGGGCCCGCGAGTCTTGAAGCTCTCCGCACAGCGCAGCGCCGGTGCGCACCCGTACCTGACCACCCCGGAACACACCGCGCAGGCCCGCGAGCTGCTGGGCCCGTCGGCGCTGCTGGCACCCGAGCACAAAGTGGTGCTGACCACGGATGCCGATAGCGCACGAGCCGTCGGCCGCAAGGCGCTGGACATCTACCTCAACCTGGCCAACTACTTGAACAATTGGAAACGGCTCGGGTTCACCGACGACGACATCACCCGCCCGGGCAGCGACCGCCTGCTCGATGCCTTGGTCGCCTACGGCACCACGGAGGCGATCGCGGCGCGGATCAACGAGCACGTCACCGCCGGCGCTGACCACGTCGCTATCCAAGTGCTGACTCGACCTGACAAGCTGGTACCGGCGCTGACCGAACTGGCGGGCGCGCTAGAACTGAACCCCACCTGAGCGCGGCGAAAGACCCACGATAAGGACGCAGATGACCGAGGCCGTTTCCCTCAAACCCGACCTGGGCCGCTACGGCGTGTGGTTGGGCACCCGCAACATCTCCCCCGACCTGGCCCGCGACATCGAAGCGCTGGGCTATGGCGCGGCGTGGATCGGTGGATCACCGGACGCCGATTTGTCCTGGGTGGAGCCCGCGCTCGCGCAGACCACCTCGCTGCAACTGGCCACCGGGATCGTCAACATCTGGTCATCGCCGGCAGCGGCCGTCGCCGAGTCCTACCAGCGCATCGAAAAGGCTTACCCGGGACGGTTTTTGCTCGGCATCGGGGTGGGACACCCGGAACACAGTCAGCAGTACGAAAAGCCCTACGACGCGCTGGTGAGCTATCTCGACGAACTCGACGCCGCAACGGTGCCCACCAGTCGGCGGGTGCTCGCAGCGCTGGGCCCGAAAGTGCTCGGCCTGGCGGCGCAGCGAAGCGCCGGCGCTCACCCGTATCTGACCACGCCCGAGCACACCGCGCAGGCCCGCGAGCTGGTGGGCAATACGGTGTTTTTGGCGCCCGAACACAAGGTGGTGTGGACCGCTGACGCCGAGGAAGCCCGCCGGGTCGGCCGCAAGAGCGTCGGCTTCTACCTCGGGCTGAGCAACTACGTGAACAACTGGCACCGGCTCGGATTCACCGAGAAAGACGTCCGCGAGCCCGGCAGCGACAAACTGATCGATGCTGTGGTCGCCCACGGCTCCCCGGACGCCATCGCCGCGCGGCTCGACGAGCATCTGCAGGCCGGTGCCGACCACGTGGCGATCCAGATACTGACGCGGCCCGAGCAGCTGCTCGAAGCGCTGACCGGACTTGCCGCAGCGCTTGGCTTGACTGCCCGCGCCTAGGCAGCGGGCCTCACCGGCTGCGCACCACGGCGTGGTTGCTCGGTTAGGGTTGCGGCATGCGGCTACTGGTGACCGGTGGTGCCGGCTTCATCGGCGCCAATTTCGTGCACGCCGCGGTACGGGAAAACCCCGACGACGTGGTCACCGTGCTCGACGCGCTCACCTACGCCGGTAGCCGAGAATCGCTGGCCCCCGTCGAGAACGACATCCGGCTGGTGGAAGGTGACATCACCGACACCGAACTGGTTTCCCAGTTGGTAGCCGACTCCGATGCAGTCGTGCATTTCGCCGCCGAAACCCACGTGGACAACGCGCTGGCCGATCCAGAGCCGTTCCTGCACACCAACGTGATCGGCACGTACACCATTCTCGAAGCGGTCCGACGCCATGGGGTGCGCTTGCACCACGTCTCGACTGACGAGGTCTACGGCGATCTCCCACTTGACGACCCGCGACGGTTCACCGAATCCACGCCCTACAACCCGTCGAGCCCCTACTCGTCGACCAAGGCCGCTGCCGACATGCTGGTGCGCGCCTGGGTGCGCTCTTACGGTGTGCGCGCGACGATCTCGAACTGCTCCAACAATTACGGACCGTATCAACACGTGGAGAAATTCATTCCCCGCCAAATCACCAATCTGCTGACCGGGCGACGTCCCAAGCTGTACGGCCGCGGAGCCAACGTTCGCGACTGGATCCACGTCGACGACCACAACGCCGCGGTGCGGCGGATCCTCGAAGCCGGGCAGTCGGGGCGGACGTATCTGATCGGCGCGGAGGGCGAACGTGACAACCTGTCGGTGCTGCGGACGATATTGCAGATGATGGGCCGCGACCCTGACGACTTCGATCACGTGACAGACCGCGTAGGCCACGATCTGCGCTACGCCATCGATCCCTCTCAGTTGCATGACGAATTGTGCTGGGCGCCAAAGCATACCGACTTCGAGGACGGTCTGCGCGCCACCATCGACTGGTATCGCGCCAACGAGTCCTGGTGGGGTCCGTTGAAGGACGCCGTCGAGGCCCGCTACGACGAGCGCGGTCAATGACGTGAAGGTTCGTGAACTCGACATCCCGGGTGCTTGGGAAATTACGCCGCAGCTACACGCCGACTCCCGGGGAGCCTTCTTCGAGTGGCTTACCGACCGGGATTTCACGTCGTTCGCCGGCCACCACTTCGACCTGCAGCAGGCCAACTGCTCCGTCTCGTCAGCGGGTGTGCTGCGCGGCCTGCATTTCGCTCAGCTGCCCCCGAGCCAGGCCAAGTATGTGACGTGCGTGTCCGGGTCGGTGTTCGACGTCGTCGTCGACATCCGGGTGGGCTCACCGACTTTCGGGCGTTGGGATTCGGTGCTGCTCGATGACCAGGATCGCAAAACGATCTACATCTCGGAAGGCCTTGCGCACGGATTTCTTGCCTTGCAAGACAACTCGACAGTGATGTATTTGTGCTCGGCGGAGTACAACCCGCAGCGTGAACACACCATCTGCGCCACCGATCCGGCGCTGGGAATCGACTGGCCCGGCGGCAGCGAACTGCTGCTGTCCGAGCGTGACGCCGCGGCTCCCAGCCTCGAGGAAGTCAGCGCCGCCGGACTGCTGCCCACCTGGGAGGCGACCCGCGCCTTCGTCGAGGGACTACAGGACAAGCCCTAGCGCCCATTTAATCGTCGGCGTGGCGGGTGTAGTCCCAACGCTCGAGTCGCGCTTGCAACTTCAGCAGAGCCATCCCCGCGAACGGCGCGCCCAGCGAAATGTAGACCATCAGCATCGGACTCATCGCAAAGCCTCCTATTGATTACACGTTGGAGGTCGGCGAGAAGTTCATCGCAGCAGGACGTTGTCGGAGGTGAAGGGCGGTGTCAGCCTCCGCGCCGGGAGACCAGTTCACGCATGTTGGCCAGGCCTTGTTCCTGCGCATCGTTGAGGAAGGCCGGTAGCGGAGCCTGCACTTCGGGCAACACCTCGTGGTCGATGAGAGCTTGCAACGCAGACTGCTTGGCGTTGCGGCCGGCCTGGTTGTCGATCTCCTGGCGACCCAACGGCGTTGAGTAGTCGTAGAGTTCACGCTCGATCTGCCGAGACGTGTCGATTTCCATGCCACCGGGCTTCCAGTACGAGTACATGCTCAGCTTGGCGTCCTGGGTTCGCACGGCCACAATGTGGTTCGGCGCGGAGGTGGGAATGTCGGTGGGCAGCTCGCCCGCCCCGAATACCGCACGGATATCTGGGGATTTCAACAAGGTGGTCATCTCCTCGACCGACATGTCATCAGTGACATGCGCAATCCACGGGCGGCCCTTCGCGGCTGCGCTTCTGGCGATCGCGGCCAAATCCGCACGCCCCGCCAGGTAGGAGTAGCGGGGTTCGGCGCGCCAGCCGTCGCCGCCATGCCCGATGGTCAGCAGCAGCGCGGTCAAGTCGACGCTGGAGGTGAGCTGCGTGCGGGTGTCGCCGGGTCTGGGTGTGAGGTGCCCCTGCGGGTCGCGAAGGTACAGCGGTACCCGGATCGCCTCGTCGTAAGCCGCGGCGCCCTTGCCGCGCAGGCCATGCGAGCCGCCGTACTCGCCGTGATCGGAGGTGAAGACGACGACGGTGTTGCGGTCGATTTCGCGGTGTGAGGCCAGTTTGTCCAGCACGCGCCCGATCTGGGCATCGACTTGCTGTTGCAGCCACAGGTACATGTCCAGGCAGCGGGCCCACTGGCGGGCGGCGTCCGGTCCCGAATACGACAACGTCCCCGTCATCAGCGGCGACATGAAGTTGAGGTAGTCGATCTGCAGTTGTGGCTTACTCCGGCGACGTAAGTCTTCGGGTGTTTCGAAGTTCACCGGCACGGCGTCGAACCAATGCGGGACATCTTCGGGCAGTGGGTTTTTCGGCCACCAGCAGATGTCGTGCGGGTTGACCAGAGAGACCGTCGTACACCATGGGCCGTTGCCGGCGTTGTCGTCGAACCATTGGCAGAACTGGTCGACGATGCCGGGGTCTTTCTGCAGTCCCTGGTTGGGCGAGCCGTTCGGCGAGGGAAAGGTGCCGCCGGAAAAGCCGTGCTCCTCGAGCCCTTCCGGCGTCGAATCACCCGAATGCCCCAGATGCCACTTGCCCGACCACCACGTCGCATAGCCCTGCTGGCGCAGCACGGTGCCCCAGGTCGGGAACCGCGGAGCCAGCGTCGACTCACTCGGCCCCTCTCCGGTGAACAAGCATCCGGTTTGGTGCGAATACAGGCCGGTGGTCATCACACCGCGCGACGGCGTGCACATGTTCGACGCGGTGTAATGCGACTCGAAAGAAACGCTGCTGCTCTGTAATCGGCCGATGTGGGGCAGCAGGGCGTTGAGTTGCCGGCGCTGCGGAAACCACTGCGGCGTCCGCATCTGGTCGACGACGATCACCAGGATGTTGGGTTTGTTACCGCCGGCCATCGTCGATTCGCTCGGCCCTGGTTTGCGCAGCAATTCGTATCCGCCGAGTCCCAACGCGGCAGCTCCCGCCGCCGCCCCAGCACCAGCCAGCACCGTCCGCCGATTGATCGCAGCCATGCACCTATTCAAGCAGTGCAAGCCAGATCGTATGGCGTCCACAGGTCGGGTCCTCCACGGTATGAGCGACGACCCGAAACCCATGCGTGCCGAGTAGGTCGCGATATTCGGCGCTGTCGAGGCTGGCGTGATACAGCGGCTCGCCCGCATAGGCGCCGATCCGCTCGCCACCCGATGACCCGCTGGTGAACATCAGCGCGGCCCCCGGGGCTGCATGCCGCTCGAAGAGCGAAAACATCCGGTGCTGATCGGCCGGCGGCAGGTGAAGAAGCTGTCCCAGGCAAGTATTCCGTTGAACGTGCACTCCAGAGCTAACATCCGCATGTCGGCGACGTGCCAATGCTGTTCGGGGAAGCGATTTCTGCACAGCGCGATCATGCTGGGAGACGAGTCCACCCCCGTCACCCGGCAGCCCTGCTCGATCAGGTATCGAGCCGGCACGCCGGATCCGCATCCGATGTCCAGCACTGCGGCATGGGGCGGGAGCAGCGCCAGGAAACGATCCAGCCACCGTGCTTCGGGTACACACTCGCCACGATCCCGCGACCAGGCGCCCGCATGACGCTCATACAACTCGATGACTCGATCGGCGGCATCAGAGGTCACAGAGCCGAATCTACTGAGGTCGGTGTTCGTCCCGGCTTGCCACGCAACCCGGATCATTACTAGGATGTCCTAGTATCCACTCGTTCTTCTCCTTAGCCGAGGGCTGCCATGACCGCACAGATTTCGCATTTCATCGATGGCCAACGCTGCACCGGGCAGTCCGGTCGTACCGCGGAGGTATTCGACCCCAACACCGGCCACGTGCAGTCGCTGGTGCCGATGGGGGGCAAAGCCGACGTCGATGCGGCGGTGGCGTCGGCGGCCCAGGCGCAGCGCGACTGGGCGGCCTGGAACCCGCAACGGCGCGCCCGGGTCATGATGCGCTTCATCGAGTTGGTGAACCAGAATGTCGACGAGCTGGCCGAGCTGCTGTCGCTGGAGCACGGCAAGACACTGGCTGATTCCCGCGGAGACATTCAGCGGGGTATCGAGGTGATCGAGTTTTCCGTCGGCATCCCGCATCTGCTCAAGGGTGAATACAGTGAGGGCGCCGGGCCGGGCATCGACGTGTACTCGTTGCGCCAGCCGTTGGGCGTGGTGGCCGGCATCACCCCGTTCAACTTCCCGGCGATGATCCCGCTATGGAAAGCGGGACCGGCGCTGGCGTGTGGGAATGCCTTTATTCTCAAGCCATCTGAGCGCGATCCCTCGGTGCCGGTACGCCTGGCCGAGTTGTTCGTCGAGGCCGGACTGCCGCCCGGGGTGTTCCAGGTGGTCCACGGCGACAAGGAAGCCGTCGACGCCATCTTGACCCACCCCGACATCACCGCAGTCGGATTTGTCGGCAGCTCGGACATCGCCCAGTACATCTATGCGACGGCAACGGGCACCGGCAAGCGGGCCCAATGTTTCGGCGGGGCGAAAAACCACATGATCGTGATGCCCGACGCCGACTTGGATCAGGCCGTCGACGCGCTGATCGGCGCCGGTTACGGCAGCGCCGGTGAACGGTGCATGGCGATCAGCGTCGCGGTGCCAGTCGGCGAACAGACCGCCGACCGGTTGCGCGCCAGGCTGGTTGAGCGCATCAACAACCTGCGCGTTGGACACAGTCTGGACCCCAAGGCCGACTACGGGCCGCTGGTCACCGGCGCCGCTCTCAACCGGGTGCGCGACTACATCGGCCAAGGCGTGGCCGCCGGCGCCGACCTCGTCGTCGACGGGCGCGAGCGCGCCAGCGACGATCTTGTTTTTGGCCTGGCTGACGGGACTGCCAACCTCGAGGGCGGGTTCTTCATCGGCCCCACGCTGTTCGATCACGTCACTGCGGACATGTCGATCTACACCGACGAGATCTTCGGGCCGGTGTTGTGCATCGTGCGCGCCCACGACTATGAGGAAGCCTTGCGCCTGCCCACCGAACACGAATACGGCAACGGGGTAGCGATTTTCACGCGCGACGGCGACACCGCCCGCGACTTCACCTCACGGGTGCAGGTCGGCATGGTCGGCGTCAACGTGCCGATCCCGGTTCCGGTGGCCTACCACACTTTCGGCGGCTGGAAACGCTCCGGCTTCGGCGACCTCAACCAACACGGGCCGGCGTCGATCCAGTTCTACACCAAGGTCAAGACCGTCACCTCACGCTGGCCGTCGGGCATCAAAGACGGTGCCGAATTCGTCATCCCCACAATGAAGTAGCTGCAGAATGCCATTCTTTGAACTCAACGACGACGAGCGGGTGATCACCGAAACCGCAGCCGCGTTCGCCGACAAGCGCCTGGCTCCCTACGCCCTGGAATGGGATGCAAGCCACTACTTCCCAGTCGGCGAATTGCGTGAGGCGGCACAGCTGGGCATGGCTGCGATCTACTGTCGCGACGACGTGGGCGGCAGCGCGCTGCGCCGGCTCGACGGCGTGCGGATCTTCGAGCAGCTGGCGATCGCCGACCCGACGACGGCTGCGTTCTTGTCCATTCACAACATGTGCGCCTGGATGATCGACACCTTCGGCACTGCCGAACAACGCAAAACCTGGGTGCCGCGGTTGGCGGTGATGGACGTCGTCGCCAGCTACTGCCTGACCGAACCCAATGCCGGCTCGGACGCCAGCGCGTTGCGCACCCGTGCCGTCAAGCAGGGCGGCGACTACGTGCTTGACGGTGTCAAGCAGTTCATCTCGGGGGCGGGCGCCTCCGACGTGTACGTGGTGATGGCACGCACGGGCGGCGACGGGCCGCGCGGCATTTCGGCTTTCATCGTCGAGAAGGGCACTGCCGGGTTGAGTTTCGGCGCCCACGAGGAAAAGATGGGCTGGAACGCGCAGCCGACGGCACAGGTAGTGCTAGACGGAGTGCGGGTACCCGCCGACGCCATGCTGGGCGGCGCCGAGGGAGAAGGCGCCGGTTTCGGCATCGCGATGAACGGGCTCAACGGCGGCCGGATCAACATCGCCGCCTGTTCACTCGGCGGGGCGCAGGCCGCCTTCGACAAGGCGGCCGCCTACCTTGCCCATCGCGAGGCGTTCGGCAACGCCTTGCTCGACGAGCCGACGATCCGGTTTACCTTGGCCGACATGGCGACCGCGTTGGAATCCTCGCGAATGTTGTTGTGGCGTGCGGCTACTGCGCTGGACGACGATGCCGAGGACAAGGTCGAGTTGTGCGCGATGGCCAAACGGTATGTCACCGACGCGTGTTTCGACGTGGCCGACAAGGCGCTGCAGTTGCATGGCGGCTACGGCTACCTGCGCGAGTATGGTCTGGAAAAGATCGTCCGGGATCTGCGGGTGCACCGCATCCTGGAGGGCACTAACGAGATCATGCGGGTGGTCATCGGCCGGGCAGAAGCCGCACGGGTGCGCGCCGGCGCGTAGAAAGGCGGGAAGTTGTCGACGATCGCGTTTCTGGGGCTGGGCCACATGGGCGGACCGATGTCGGCGAATCTCGTTGCCGCCGGCCATACCGTGCGGGGTTTCGACCCGGTGAGCGCGGCGTGTACTACCGCTGCCGGCAGGGGCGTCGCGGTGTTCGACAGCGCCGCAGCCGCGGTGGCCGAGGCTGATGTCGTCATCACGATGCTGCCCCACGGCGATGCGGTCAAACGCTGCTACGCCGACGTCCTGCCGGCCGCTCAGCCGGGCGCCTTGTTCATCGACAGCTCCACGATCTCCGTCGACGACGCGCGCGAGGTGCACGCGCTGGCCGGCTCGCACGGTTTCGCTCAGCTCGACGCGCCGGTCTCCGGCGGCGAGGCCGGCGCCGTCGCCGGCACGCTGGCCTTCATGGTCGGCGGCGACGAAGACGCCCTGCAACAGGCGCATCCGATCTTGGAACCCATGGCGCGCAAAATCATTCACTGCGGCGCGGCCGGCGCCGGTCAAGCCGCCAAGGTCTGCAACAACATGGTGTTGGCCGTACAGCAGATCGCGGTCGGGGAGGCGTTCGTGCTGGCGGAGAAGCTCGGGCTGTCGGCGCAGTCGCTGTTCGACGTGATCACCGGCGCGACCGGTAACTGCTGGGCCGTGCATACCAACTGTCCGGTACCCGGCCCGGTGCCGACCTCACCGGCCAACCACGACTTCAAACCCGGGTTCGCGACTGCGTTGATGAACAAGGATCTGGGTCTGGCGATGGATGCGGTGGCCTCGACCGGTTCAGCCGCCCCGCTGGGCAGCCACGCGGCGGAAATTTATCGCGACTTCGCCGCCAGACACGGCGCTGAGGACTTCAGCGCGGTGATCAACCAGCTTCGCGGCAGCTGAACCGGGCCACCACCCGCTGCGCCTGCACCTCCCGGCACCCGCTGGCCAGCAGCCCGTCGTAGCCGGCCTCACCGGTGAAGATTGCCGGCAAACCGATCGCCGCGGCCGTCCGCGCGCCGGCCTCGGACCCGGCTATCACCAGCGCCTCGCCGGCCACAATGCCCAGCTCCCACAGCGCCAGCCGGTAGAGCTCGGCGTCACCGGCGGGGCCGGTCAAGTCGTCGGCGCTGATCACCGTCTCGGTCATGCCATCCCCGATCAGTTCCCGCGCCCGGTTCTGCACCCAGTCGCGTGACCCGGCGCCGACCACCGCGACCCAGATGCCAGTGACGAACAGGCTCAGCACCAGGTCGACCAGTCCGGAACGCGGCTCACCGTCGGAGTCGGCCAGAGCATCGGTATCGAAGATCACCGCTTGCAGGGGGTACACCTCGGCATCGCGTTGCACCACCTGGTCCCACCAGAACGGACGGCCGGGACTGGTCCATCGAGCGAGCTCAGTTGTGATCGGCATAACAGCAGGGTGCCCGAAAGCGGGCGCGGGAACTGATCGGGGATGGCATGACCGAGACGGTGATCAGCGCCGACGACTTGACCGGCCCCGCCGGTGACGCCGAGCTCTACCGGCTGGCGCTGTGGGAGCTGGGCATTGTGGCCGGCGAGGCGCTGGTGATAGCCGGGTCCGAGGCCGGCGCGCGGACGGCCGCGGCGATCGGTTTGCCGGCAATCTTCACCGGTGAGGCCGGCTACGACGGGCTGCTGGCGTGCCG
>NZ_LZKJ01000055.1 GCF_001672775.1 Mycobacterium kyorinense
AGTGGCATAAGTGAACAAGTCATCAGCCGCGCACCGTGCAGCAGGCCGGTTTGTCGCTGCAAGGCGGGCACATCGCCGCATCCCAATTTTCTTGGGGCAAAAAGGGGATTTTGAGCCTTGTGGGAAGCATCAAGTGCTCGTCGCGGCAACGACGTGGCCTGCGATGACGTCGTACATCTTGGCGGTGATGTCCAGCGAGTCCCCGAGGATGTTGTAGCCGTGGTCGACTCCGCCGACGTCGTAGTGCTCGACCAACGAACCGGCGGACTCGAGTTTGCGCGCATAGTGGACAGCTTCGTCCCGCAGGCGGTCCAACTCCGCGGTGACCACAACTGCGGACGCGATACCGGCGATGTTGTCGGCGTTGGTTCCCCATCCTGGCGACGCCAGCCGGTCGCGTCGTTGCAGCGGGTCGGGGATGTACGCGGCGTCCAGGATGTCGCCCATCCACGGCTGGAAGACCGCTTTGCGGCCCGCGGGTGTGTGCTTGTGTTTGGCCCGCGTCACCAGATCCACCGGCGCGTAGTGCAGCACTTGAAGTTTGATCTGCGGACCACCGCTTTCCAGTGCGAGGCGGGCGGCTGCGGCGGCCAGATTGCCCCCGGCGCTCTGACCTCCAACGCAGAGCCGGGTGCCGTCCCAATCCCGGTCCGGCGACGCCGCCCACGCCACCATGTCGTAGATCTGCTCGACTGCGACAGGGAAGCGGTGCCGCGGAGCCAGGGCGTAATCCGGGTTGATCACAACGACTTTGGCGTGTGCCGCCAGGTAGCGACACCACGGGTCGTCTTGCTCGGGATGTCCCACGGCGAATCCTCCGCCGTGCACATTGACATATACCGGCGGCCTGGCAACGGCATCGGCGGGCGGACGGTAGATCGTCGCTGCGAGCGGTCCGTGACGGGTGGGGATCGTGACGTCGCTGCTGCGCGCCGGGATGTCGTCGAACCGTAACTCCGGGGGCGGCGTGGTGCCACCGGCCACCGCTGCGAACAGTCGTGCCATGGGGTCGGCAATGAAGGGCAGCGACAGCAACGGCATGCCAGAAGTCAACCAAGCGGGCACCGCCAAACAGAAGCCAGGGTCGTGATCGCGGGCCAGATCGCAGCCCTGGCTTCTGCTTCGCGGAAGGAGGCTCACTCCGGTGCGAACAACCGCATGCTCTGCTCGCGCATGTCGACCTTGCGGACCTTGCCCGTGACGGTCATCGGAAACTCGTCGACGACGTGGACGTATTGGGGGATCTTGTAGTGGGCCAGCTTGCCGGTGGCGAAGGCGCGGACGGCCGCGGCGTCCAGCGGAGGGCGTCCCGGTTTCATCCGGATCCAGGCGCAGATCTGCTCACCGTATGCGTCGTCGGGGACGCCGATGACTTGTGCGTCCTCGATGTCGGGATGGGTGTAAAGGAATTCCTCAATTTCGCGGGGATAGACGTTCTCCCCGCCGCGGATGATCATGTCCTTCAAACGCCCGACGATGCGGCAGTAGCCGTCGTCACGCATGACCGCGAGATCGCCGGTGTGCATCCACCCGTCGGCGTCGATCACTTCGGCTGTCTTGTCCGGCTCGCGCCAGTAGCCCAGCATGACCGAGTAGCCGCGCGTGCAGAACTCGCCCGGCTGGCCCCGTTCGACGACGTCGCCGGTGTCGGGATCGACGATTTTGATTTCGACGTGCGGATGCGCGCGGCCGACCGTCGCGGTGCGCCGATCCAAATCGTCGTCGATGAGGGTCTGGCAGGACACGGGTGATGTCTCGGTCATGCCGTAGGCGATGGCGACCTGGGCCATGTTCATCTCGGTCATGCAGCGCTTCATCACCTCGACCGGACACACCGACCCCGCCATGATCCCGGTGCGCAGCGACGACACATCGGTGTCGGCGAAGGCCGGGTGAGCCAGCATCGCCAGGAACATCGTCGGCACGCCGTACACACCGGTGCAGCGCTCACGTTCGATGGCCGTCAGCGTGGCTTTGGCGTCGAAACCGGCCGCTGGAATGACGAGCGTGGCGCCGTGCGTGGCGCAGCCCAAGTTGCCCATCACCATGCCGAAGCAGTGGTAGAACGGCACCGGAACGCACAGCCGGTCAGCCGGTCCCAGGTTGAGCAGTTCGGTGACGAAGAATCCATTGTTGAGGATGTTGCGGTGCGACAACGTCGCGCCCTTCGGGAAGCCGGTGGTTCCCGACGTGTACTGGATGTTGATCGGATCGGTGTTGCGCAACGCGCGCAGCCGCGTCCGCAGTTCGTGTGAGGCGCACCGTTCGGCGCGGTCCTGCAACCTCTTCCAGTCGTCGGTGTCGAGAAACAGCACGTCGTTCAGATCCCGGCATTGCGGACGCACCTCCTCGATCATGCCGCGGTAGTCGGAGCTCTTGAACGCCGTCGCCGCGATCAGGGTGCGCACACCGGATTGATTCAACGCGTAGCGGAGTTCATGGGTGCGGTAGGCGGGATTGACGTTGACCAGGACGGCGCCGATCTTGGCTGTGGCGTACTGCACGATGACCCACTCGGCGCAGTTGGGTGCCCAGATGCCGACGCGCTCACCTTTTTCCACACCCAGCGCCATCAATCCCCGTGCTGTCAGGTCGATCTCGGCGTTGAGTTCGGCGAAGGTCCAGCGACGGTTGCCGGCGAGGTCTACCAGCGCCTCGGCGTCGGGCATCGCCGCAACGGTGCGCTCGACGTTGGCCCCGATGGTCTCCTCCAGGATCGCGACATCGGTCGGACCGGCGTCATAGGCTTTCATCGGATCAGATCCTCGTAGCGGTATTCGGTGGTGATCGGCCCGCCCGCCAGAGCTTCTTCGCGGCGGCGTAGCTCCACCCGGCGGATCTTGCCGGAGATGGTCTTCGGCAGTTCGAAGAACTCGATACGCCGCACCTTCAGGTAGGGGGCAACACGGTCGCGCACGTGCTCCATGATCACGCGGGCGGTGTCGGCGTTGGCCTCCCATTCGACGGCCAGCGAGACGTAGGCTTTCGGCACGCACAACCTGGTGTGGTCGGGTTGGGGGACGACGGCGGCTTCGACGACCGCGGGATGCTCGACGAGCACGCTTTCCAGTTCGAACGGCGACACCTTGTAGTCCGATGACTTGAAGACGTCATCGGTGCGGCCGATGTAGGTGATAGCGCCGTCGGCGCCGCGGCGCGCAACGTCACCGGTGTGGTAATAACCGCCGGCCATCGCTGCGGTGTTGCGTTGCGCGTCACCGAGATAGCCGGTCATCATGTTGACCGGATGAGCGTTCAGGTCGAGGCAGATCTCACCCTCGTCGGCAGGCTGCCCGGTGACGGGATCGACCAACACCACCGGCACACCGGGCAGTGGGCGACCCATCGAACCGGCCTTGGCGGGTTGGCCCGGGAGATTGCCGATCAACAGCGTGGTTTCCGTCTGGCCGTAACCGTCGCGGATGGTCAACCCCCACGCGCGTTCCACTTGCGCGATCACGTCCGCATTCAGCGGCTCGCCGGCGGCCACGACCTCTCGCAGCTGCTCGGGCCGGGCACCCAGATCGACCTGAACAAGCATGCGCCACACCGTCGGTGGCGCACAGAACGTCGTCACGTTCCCGCGACGCAGCTGAGTCAGCAGCGCGGCGGCGTCGAGTCGGTGATAGTTGTAGACCAAGATCGATGCCTCGGCGATCCACGGCGCGAAAAAGCAGCTCCAGGCGTGCTTGGCCCACCCCGGTGAGCCGATGGCCATGTGCACATCGCCGGGCCGCAGCCCGATCCACGCCATCGTCGACAGATGCCCCACTGGATAGCTGATCTGTGAATGCTGCACCAGCTTGGGTGCGCTTGTGGTGCCGGAGGTGAAGTAGATCAACATCGGATCGTCGATGTCAGTACGCGCCGTAAAGGGGTGCACACCGCCCAGTTTCGAGGCCTCGGCATAGCAGCGCCACCCGTCGACCGGAGCGCCCACCGCGATTCGGGTGTAGTCACCGACGACGTGGTCGAACTTGACGGTGTCGGCGGCGTTGGCGATCACCGCGCGCGCCGCGCCGCGGCTCACTCGGTCGGCGATGTCCGCCGGTTGGAGCGCGGTGGTGGTCGGCATGATGATCGCTCCGAGCTTGGCGACGGCCAGCATCGACTCCCACAGTTCGACCTGGTTGCCGAGCATCAGGATGACCCGGTCCCCCTTGCCGACGCCGAGCCCGTCCAGCCATGCCGCGACCCGGTTAGAGCGTTCGGCCAACTCGGCGAAGCTGACCCGTTGCTCGGAGCCCTGCTCTTCGACAATCCGCAGCGCGGTGCGGTTATTGCTCCGGGCGATGACGTCGAACCAGTCGGTGGCCCAGTTGAAGCGACCGGCGAGTTGCGGCCAGGAAAACGCGCCGTCAGGTCCGTTACCGGACAGGATCTGGTCACGCGCGATGCGGTAGCGATCGGTGTTGGTCGCCATATCCGATAGCATCCCCCGCCGCCGGCACGATGTCCGCTAGATGAGCATCGCCGGGCCCGATACTGTGCTCGAGTCAATGTAGAGCTGGAGTGTCGATGACAGAGCGGGGCAGAGCCGAACAGCTGCGGCTCGACGTCAGTGCGGCCGTCGGCGAACCGGCCTCGTTGGCCGCAACCCACTACGCGGCCGGCACGCCGAACCCGACGGTGCTGGTGTGCCTGCCCGGCGGGACATACAACCGCGGCTATTGGCACCTGGATGTGCCCGACCATCCCGGCTACAACTTCGCCGATTACGCCGTCCAACACGGCTATTCGGTGGTAGCGATCGACCCGCTCGGCACCGGCGACAGCACCCGGCCGGCCCGTGACATCGCCCTGGCCGATATCGCGGCGGCGCTAAACTGCGCGATCTCTGCTCTGCCCGAAATCACCGACAGCACAGCAGCTCCCGTCGCGGTAGCGCACTCGTTGGGCGGCTATCTCGCGATTCTGCAGCAGGCCGCCGCCCCCAGTTATGCGGCGCTGGCCATCCTCGGCTGCACCAATCAACATGTCGCACCATTGAACCTCGACCCGGAATTCGTCGCGGCGGCCGGCACCTCACAAGGACGTGCGCTGCTCATCGAGCAATTCGCCGGAATGATTCCCGAGCCGTACATGGAAACCTCGCGCGATTGGTTGCAGAGCTGGTTTCACCTCCCCGACGTCCCGGCGGCGGTGCTGACCGCGGATAATTCGACGACGATTTCGGTTGCACCGCGGTGTTTTTCAGCTGCGGCGATCCCGGGTGTGGCCGCCGAAGAAGCAGCGTCGGTGGCGGTGCCGGTTTTCCTCGGCTACGGCGAGGTGGATGTCTCACCGGATCCACGGGCCGAGGCGCGGTTCTACAGCCACAGCCCCGACATCACCACGTTCATCGTTCCGGGCAGCGCGCATTGCCACAACATGGCATCGACCCGTCGGCTGTTGTGGCGACGGCTGCTGGCCTGGATCGCCGGGGTGGCGGGTTCAGCAGCTGGGTAGGGTGAATTATGGCCACGGCTCGACGACGCGGTTTCAACGAGACAGTCACCCGGTTCTGGAGCTTTGCAGCTCCCGCCTACAACCTGCCAGCGCTGCAGCAGTGGGTCTATCGGCCCGCGCAAGACGAGGTGATTGAGCAGCTCGTCGCTCACCGTTCTCGCCGGGTGGCTGACATCGCCTGCGGCACCGGCGTTCTGGCTGATCGCATCGAGCGTGAGTTGCACCCAGAGGAGGTCTACGGCGTCGACATGTCCGACGGGATGCTCGCCCAGGCACGGATGCGGTCGGACCGGGTGCACTGGCTGAAGGGCCCAGCCGAGCATCTTCCGTTTGACGATGGTGCGCTCGAGGCGGTCGTGACCACCTCAGCGTTTCACTTTTTCGACCAGCCGGCCGCATTGCGTGAGTTCCACCGGGTGCTGGCGCCCGGCGGATTAGCGGCGGTCGCGACGCTGAGCCCGCGACGGACGCTGCTGCTGCACAACCTGTCAGCAAACCGGTGGAATCCCTCCCACAACCCGTCGCCGCCGGAGATGCGCGGCCTGTTCGAGGACGCCGGGTTCACCGTCAGCGAGCAACACCGGGTGCAGCGGCCGGTGTGGACGAAGATCCTCTCGGATTTGCTCACCGTCGGGATCAAGAACTGACGCATGTGCCGAGCGGTAACGGCAGATGTGCCGCTCGAGGACTATTTATGGAAAGTGCGGGGTAAGCGTCGTGGGTTCTTACGGGCGCGGCAGACGTGATCTAGGGGTAGCGGGATGAAGGTTCCGGGTTTGGCCACCGTGGTTGGTGGCGTGACCGACGGAGCAGGCCGGATGCTGCGGGCCGGAATGCAGGGTGCGGCGATGACGGCGGGTGCGGTTCAGATGCTCACCGAACCCGTCGTGCGATCGGTGAGCGAGTCGACGAGTCGAGTGCTCGGAACGGGCGATTCCGGCAACGGCGCGCAGCACACCGATGCCCAACCGTCCGTGGCGTGGCACACCGGGCGGCGGCTGCATCTCGACCTGGATCCGTTACTGCCGTTCACCCGCTGGCATGAACACGCCGCCGCGGTGGAGAAGGCCGTGCGCACCATCCCGGGTGTCGCCGCTGCCCACGTCGAGGGCGCATTGGGGCGACTGGTCGTCGAACACAAGACATACGCGGACAGCGACCGTATCTGGGAAGCAGTGCGCGAGGCGCTCGCAACGTCGGTGGACGGCTCTCCCACCGGTCCGCGGTCGCCGCGCACCGCGCCATTCGCCGATCCGGGTGACCCGCTGGCGTTGCTTCTCCCGCTGACCGCCGCGGCGATGGATGTGCTGGCGCTCGGCGCGGCGGTGGCCGGATGGTTGGGCCGCCTGCCGGCCGCGCCGCGAACGGCGCAGGCCGCGGCGGCGGTCATCAACCACCAACCCCGGCTGGTTTCCCTGCTGGAGTCGCGGCTGGGACGGGTGGGCACCGATATCGCGCTCAGCGCCTCGACCGCAGTGGCGCACGGGCTGACCCAGTCGGTTGGCACACCCCTGCTCGATTTGGCGCAACGCGGGTTGCAGATCTCCGAGGCGGCGGCGCATCGACGCACGTGGCGCGAACGCGAACCCGAGCTCGCCTCACCCGACCGGCCCCAAGCTCCGGTGGTCCCCGTCATCTCGTCGGCCGGGGCCGGCTCACACATACCGCGACACAACTGGGCGGCCGCGGCCGCCGGCGAGGCCTCGCACGTCGTCGTCGACGCCGCCATCGACGCCGCGATCGACACCGCGAAGGGCGCCATGGCCGGGCCGGTCGAGGAATACGCCGACCAGGCGGCGAATGCCTCGCTGGTCGCCGCCGCCGGTGCCTTGTTGGCCGGCGGACGCGCCGAAGAGGTCGCCGACGCGATCCTGGCCGCCATCCCCAAAGCGGCGCATTTCGGGCGCCAAACCTTTGCCGCCATCCTGGGCCGCGGGCTGGCCAACGCCGGTCAGCTGGTTCCCGATCCGGGTGCGCTGCGGCGGCTGGACCGGGTCAAGGTGATCCTCATCGACGGCGCGGCATTGCGCGGTGACGCCCGCGCCGTATTGCGGGCGGAGGGCAGTGCCGCCGGCTGGGATGACGACCGGGTCTATGAGGTGGCCGACGCGCTGCTGCACGGCGAGCGGGCCCCCGACCCGGACCCCGACGAATTGCCGGCCACCGGGGCGCGGCTGCGATGGCTTCCGGCCAGGGGACCGTCGGCGGCTCCGGCCGAGGGCCTCGAACGTGCCGACCTAGTGGTCGACGGCGAGCGGGTCGGCAGCGTCGACGTGGCGTGGGAAGTCGACCCGTATGCGATCCCGTTGCTGCAGACCGCGCAGCGCACGGGCGCCCGGGTGGTGTTGCGGCACGTCGCCGGCACCGAGGACCTGGCCGCCAGCGTGGGCGCCGCCCACCCCTGCGGGACTCCGCTGCTGCCGCTGGTACGCGAGCTGCGCGCCGACCGTGGACCGGTGTTGCTGGTCACCGCGCTGCACCGGGACTTCGCGTCGACCGACACGTTAGCGGCGCTGGCCGTCGCCGATGTCGGGGTGGCTCTCGACGATCCCGCCGCCGCCACCCCGTGGACCGCCGACATCATCACCGGCACCGATCTGGCCGCTGTGGTCAGGATCCTCTCAGCCGTTCCCGCGGCGCGGCGGGCCAGCGAATCGGCGGTGCGACTCGCCAAGGGCGGCAGCACACTGGCCGGGCTCCTGGTGGTCACCGGCGACCCCCGCGGCGGCAGTCCGGTTGCGGTACGGCGTTGGCTCAATCCAGTCAACGCCGCCGCCGCCACCGCGCTGATCGGCGGAGCTCTGGCGGCCGGCAACGTGTTGCGGCAACCCGATCCCACTCCGCAGCCGCTGACCGCCTGGCACGCACTGGACCCGGAGATCGTCTATGCGCGGCTGGCCAGCCGGTCGCGGCCGTTGACCGCCGAACCGGGCGCGCCGCCGTGGCGACGCGTTCTCGACGACCTGTCCTACAACCCGATGCTCGCGCCGCTGCGTCAGCCGGCCCGGGGTCTGGGACGGCTGCTGGCCGCCACCCGCAGCGAACTGTCCGATCCGCTGACACCGATCTTGGCGGTGGGAGCCGCGGCGTCGGCGATTGTGGGCAGCAACGTCGACGCGCTTCTGGTCGCGGGGGTGATGACGGTCAACGCGCTCGTCGGCGGTGTGCAGCGGTTGCGCGCCGAGGACGCCGCTGCCGAGTTGTTCGCCGAGCAGGACCAGTTCGCGCGCCGTGTCGTGGTCCCGGTGGTGGCGACGTCGCGGCGCCGGTTGGAGGCGGCCCGCCACGCCGAGCGAACCGTCACCGTGCCCGCGAGCTCGCTGCGGCCTGGCGACATCATCGACCTGGCCGCTCCGGACGTCGTGCCGGCCGATGCCCGTCTGCTGGTGGCCGAGGACCTCGAGGTCGACGAGTCGTTGCTGACCGGTGAATCACTGCCGGTCGACAAGCAGGTGGAACCCGTCGCCGCGGCCGATCAGGACCGGGCCAGCATGCTGTTCGAGGGCAGCACGATCGTGGCCGGACATGCCCGCGCGATCGTCGTCGCCACCGGTGTCGCCACCGCCGCGCATCGTGCTCTGGCGGCGGTCGCCGACGTCGAATCCGCGGCCGGCGTGCAGGCGCGGCTGCGGGAGCTGACCAACAAGGTGCTGCCGCTGACGCTGGCCGGCGGTGCCGCGGTCACCGGGTTGGCGTTGTTGCGCCGCGCGTCGTTGCGCCAGTCCGTTGCCGACGGCATCGCGATCGCTGTGGCCGCCGTCCCGGAAGGCCTGCCGTTGGTGGCCACGCTCGCCCAGCTCGCGGCGGCGCGGCGGCTGTCGGCGCGCGGAGTGCTGGTCCGCGCTCCGCGCACCATCGAAGCGTTGGGCCGCGTCGAGACGGTCTGCTTCGACAAGACCGGCACGCTCACCGAGAACCGTTTGCATGTGGTCCGCGCCGTACCGGCCGGCACCGACCCGCAGGGACCATTCCCCGATGCCGCCGACCCGGTGGCCGCCGGCGTGATCCGGGCTGCCGCACGGGCCTGTCCGGCGCCCCAGAACGGGCAAGGTCACGCCCATGCCACCGACGAAGCGGTGCTATCGGCGGCGAATTCGCTTCCCGAGCAGCTGAATTCCGACTGGGTCACGATCGCCGAGGTGCCGTTCGAGTCCAGCCGTGGCTACGCGGCCGCGGTCGGCAGCATGAACGGGGATGCGCCGACACTGGTGCTCAAGGGAGCACCCGAGCAGATCCTGCCGCGGTGCCGCTTCGACGACCCTGACGGCGATCGCGGCCACGCCGAATCGCTGGTGCATAACCTCGCCGAGCAAGGATTGCGGGTGCTGGCGGTAGCGCGACGACACTGGGACGCCGACGCGACCGACGACGCCGATACCGACGCCGACGACGTCGATGCTGCCGCATACGATTTGGAGTTGCTCGGCTACGTCGGCCTGGCCGATACCGCACGACCGTCGGCCCAACCACTGATCGAAGCCCTGCAGGACGTCGGACGCAAAGTCGTGCTGATCACCGGCGACCATCCGGTCACCGCACGGGCGATTGCGCGCCAACTGGGTCTGCCGCAGGACGTGCGGGTGGTCACCGGCGCCGAACTGGCCGCTCTCGACGAGGATGCCCGCGCTGAATTCGCCGCCGACGTCCAGGTTTTCGCCCGGGTCAGCCCCGAACAGAAAGTGCAAGTCGTCACCGCGCTACAGCACGGCGGGCAGGTGACCGCGATGGTCGGCGACGGCGCCAACGACGCCGCGGCGATCAGGGTCGCCGACGTCGGCATCGGGGTCAGCGGACGCGGGTCGTCGGCTGCGCGCGGCGCCGCCGACATCGTCTTGACCGAAGATGACCTGGGTGTGCTGCTCGACGCGTTGGTCGAGGGCCGCGGGATGTGGGGCGCGGTGCGCGACGCGCTGACCATCCTGGTTGGCGGAAATGTGGGCGAAGTGGTGTTCACGATCATCGGGACCGCGTTGGGCACCGGGCGCGCCCCGGTCGGGACCCGCCAGCTGCTGCTGGTGAATCTGCTCACCGACATGTTCCCCGCCCTTGCGGTGGCCGTCACTCCGCAATACCCGCAGCCCGAGGACGCCGCCGACCAAAGCGACGAGGACCTGGATGCGGCGCGGCGCGCCTACCAGCGCGCGATACTCACCGAGCCCACACCATCGCTCGACGTGCCGCTGATGCGGCAGATCCTGACCCGCGGCGGCGTGACGGCCGCCGGTGCCACCGCCGCGTGGGCGATCGGGCGCTGGACACCCGGCACTCAACGACGCACGGCGACAATGGGTTTGACTGCCCTGGTGAGCACACAGTTGGCCCAGACGCTGCTGGCGCGTCGGCACAGCCCGCTGGTGGTGGCGACGGCGCTGGGCAGCGCGGCCGTGCTGGTCGCCGTGGTCCAAACCCCAGGCGTCAGTCACTTCTTCGGCTGCACACCACTAGGGCCGGTGGCGTGGACGGGCGTAGCCGGTGCCACCGCGGCGGCCACCGCTGTCTCGGTGGTGGCTCCTAATTGGCTGATCAAAACCACCGATGACGAAGTGGTGGTCGCCGACGACGAGGCGCCCCCGCCGGCGCTGCACGTCGTCGACTAGATCTCCGGCAGTTCGTGTCGCAGCACCTTGCCGGCCGGATTACGCGGAATGGCGCCGACGATGCGGATGTCCCTCGGCTGCTCGAAGCGAGAGACCTTGTCTTTCAAATACTCCCGCAGGCCCGGCTCGTCGATGTCGCTGTCCTCCCGGGGCACCACGAATGCGGCCAGTCGCTGACCGAACTGTTCGTCCGGCACCCCGACGACCGCGATGTCGGCGATGCCGGGGTGTTCGGCAAGCGCGTTTTCCACCGCGCGGGGATAGACGTTCTCGCCTCCCGACACGATCATGTCGTCTTGGCGGCCGACGATGAACAGCCGCCCCGACTCGTCGAAATATCCCATGTCGCCGGTGCTGGTCATGCCGTGCAGCACGGCTTTGGTGGCGCCGCCGGTGTAGCCCTCGAATGTCAGCTCGCCACCGACGTAGACCCGTCCGATGACCCGCGGGCCGACGGGCTTGTCGTCGTCGTCGAAAATTCGGACCGGGCAACCGATGGACGGCTTGCCCACCGTCTCAGGGTTTTCCCGCAAATCGGCGGGCGTTGCCAGTGCACCGATCCCGACCTCGGTGGACCCGTAACCGTTGTAGAGGACGTCGCCGTACTCCGTGCTGAATCGGCGCACCAGCCCCGGCTCGAGCCGCGCTCCACTGGACAGCACCACCCGCAGCGACGGCAGCGGATTTCGCGCCCGCACCGCGTGCGGCAGTTCCAAAATGCGCGCCAGCATGATCGGCACGACGGTAAACGCGTCCGCGCGATACAACGACGCCTGCGCCAGCATCGCCTCGGCATCGAAGCGCCGGTGGGTGAGGATCGTGCCACCCAGGGCCACCGTCAGGATCACCATGCCGAAGCCCAACCCGTGGAACATAGGTACTGCCAACGCTATTCGTGATCCGGTGCGCAGCCCGGTGCGCTCGAGGATCGTCACGCCGACGCCCAGCACCCCTGGATTGACCCGCGGGGCGCGGGGCACACCCTTGGGTTTGCCGGTCGTGCCGGATGTGAGCAAGACGATCCGGCCGGCCCGCGCGACGGTGGGCCGCGAGCCAGACCCGTGAGCTTGGATTGTCGTGGGGTCGACCGCCGCGATCGACTCACCCGCGGCGCGCACTTGTTCGATGAATTCGGCGTCACAGACCACGGTTTGGATGTCGTGTGCGCTCAGCGCGGCGGCCAGCGCCGCACTGCGGAATTCGGTGTTGACGAGCACCACGTCGGCACCGACCAGCGCGACCGCGAAGACCGCTTCGACGAATCGGCGGCCATTGCGGCACATAACACCGACCGCCTGACCGGGCTGCACGCCTCGGCGATACAGCTCTGCGGCCAAACCCTCGATGCTGGACCGCATTTCGCGGTAGCTGACCGCGCCGTCGTCATCGATCATCACAGTCCGGTTCGGCCACCGGGCTGCCGTGACCGCCAGCAGCGTGAAGGGATTGGTGCCGCCTCGCCGCGCCTCGTTGAGCAGCCGGGCCGTTGCGAGCGGTCCCGGTGGGATCAGCAGCCGAGAGCGCGCCAGCGCGCGCCCGGCGCCCCAGACCACACCTAGGATCGTCATGGCCGGCCTTGTCCCGAGCCGACAACATAACGAGACCACAGCCGCGCAGCCCGATCGATCGGCCCGGCCAACGCCACCGACGCCAATTCGGCGGGCCCGGTCCAGGCCGGCGCGATGGTGCGGGGCCGTTGGATCACGGCTTTGGCGATCACGTCGGCGGCCTGGTCGGGGTGCAGCCCCGGAAGCCTGCGCAAAATCGGTGTCGGCTCGATCATCCTGGTACGAACCAACCCGAAGTAGACGGAGGTGACCTCCACGCCGTCGGCGTGCAATTCCGGTGCGACGCTGCGCAACCAGAGGTCGAATGCTCCTTTGGATGCCTGGTAGGCGCCCCACTGCGGCCCCGGCGGGACGCGGACGCCGACACTGGACACGTTGACGATATGTCCGCCGCCGGCCTCACGCATCGCCGGAAGTACTGCCAGCAGCAGCAGAATCGGGCCGAGGTAGTTGATCGCGATTGTGCGCTGGAAGTCATGCGGCCGGTCGTACTGGTGATGCAGTGAGCGGCGCAGCGATTTACCGGCGTTGCTCACCACGATGTCCAGCGCGCCATGTTCGTCGGCGAGCCGTGTCCCGAGGCTGCCGATGGCCGCCTCGTCGGTCAGATCGGCCGGGTAGGCGCATGCTCGTCCCCCGCCGGCGGTGATCGACGCGGCGAGGTCGCTCAGCCGGTCCGCCGACCGGGCAACGAGCAGCACGGTCGCTTGGGCGGCGGCCAGTCGGCGGGCGGTGGCCTCGCCGACGCCGTAGGACGCTCCGGTGACCAGGACCGTCTTCCCCGATACGGCGCTGCGCAGCCTGTCGAGATCCGCGATGCGCGTCGGATTGGCCAGCCGGTCGATGGCCTTAGCCGCCACGTTCATCGGTCCTCCGCTCGACGAACCGGTGCATGCTGTGAGTCTGGCAGAGGCCGGCGCCGCGCGTAGGCTGCGGACGAGTTTCTCCTGTCGAAGGACTGCCGATGGCCGATTCGAACACCAGCTTGTCGCCCGCATTGCGCCGGGCGCTGGACTTGCTGATCGACCCCCCGGCCGAACCCGACGCCCGCAACGGCTATCTCGATCTGCTCGGCACTGGGCCGGAGGCAGCTGCCGCCCCGAAGAACACCGGGCTGATCCAGGCGGTGTGGGCGTCGCGGATCGGGTCGATGCTCTACGACAACGCGCAGGCGGTGGCCCGTCGGCTGCTCACGGCCTGGCAGCACCCCGTCGAGTGGTTGAACATTCCGCCGGGTGGGACCGCTCTGGACGTCGGGAGCGGCCCTGGCAATGTCACGGCCTCGCTGGCCCGGGCCGCCGGCCCCGGTGGATTGGCGCTGGGGATCGACGTGTCCGAGCCGATGCTGACACGGGCGGTGCGCGCCGAATACGGCCCACAGGTCGGGTTTCTGCGAGCCGACGCGCAACGACTGCCGCTGCGCGACGACACGGTGGACGCGCTGGTTTCGATGGCCGTACTGCAGTTGATACCTGACCCCGCGGCGGCGTTGGCGGAGATGGGTCGCGTGCTGCGGCCTGGCGGACGACTGGCGGTGATGGTCCCTACTGCCGGGCGGGCCGGCCGGTTGTTGCGGATGCTGCCCAACGCGGGCGCCCACGGCTTCGACGACGACGAACTCGGCGACATCCTGGAAGATCGCGGCTTCGTCAGCGTGCGCACCAAGAACCTCGGCACCATCCAGTGGGTCCGCGCAAAGCTTGGTTAGACCGGCAGCTTCGTGCCGGTCTCCTGCTCGGCGAATTCGAAGATTCGGGCGCCTGCCTCGTAATCGCAGGCCACGGCCGAACGGCCGATCAGCACCGGGCCACCACGTAGTCCGAATCTGCCGTCGACACCGACGTAGCTTCCCGGTGGGATGGGTTCGCTGATGCAATACAGCGTGGGCGCCGCGCCTGCGTCGATATCGTTGCCGAACACACCTGCGACCGCCTTGACGGCGCGATCCGCCAGTGCCAGCAGCGGTTTGTCGGAGACCTGCGACAGGTTTGACGACACCCAGCCGGGATGGGTCAGGTGGGTGACGATCGGCGAATCGGCCGCGCGCAGTTTGCGATCCAGTTCCAGCCCCCACAGCATGACCGCGAGTTTGGATCGGGCGTAGGCGCCCATCACGCTCCACTTGTGGTGTCGCAAATGCATGTCGTCGAGCCGCAGTTGGGCACCTCGGTGAGCGTCCGAGCCCACGTTGATGATCTGTGACCGCAGTCGATCGAACAGCACATTGGTCAGCGCGAAGGGACCCAGAAAGTTTGTGCCGATGGTCATTTCGTACCCGTCGGGCGTTTCGGCGCGGTGGTCGGTCAGCGCTCCGGCGTTGTTGATCAGCACGTCGACGTCGCCGTCGAGCAGGGTCGGGAATGCACGTACCGAGGACATGTCGGCCAAATCGAGCTTGAGCACGGTCGTCGAGCCGCCGATCTCCGCGGCACGTTGTGCGCCCAACTCGGTGTTACGCACCGCCATGATCACGTGCGCGCCCGCGTTCGCGAGAGCACGGGCGGTTCCCAAGCCGACGCCGCTGGTTGCCCCGGTCACGATGACCCGCTTGCCGGTCAGATCT
This sequence comes from Mycobacterium kyorinense, assembly GCF_001672775.1. GTDB lineage: Bacteria > Actinomycetota > Actinomycetes > Mycobacteriales > Mycobacteriaceae > Mycobacterium > Mycobacterium kyorinense_A. Next base: position 15,177 of record NZ_LZKJ01000055.1, read on the forward strand.
CCCAGTCGCCTCGGCGACCACTGTGCAGCCACTTGTCGAGAGTAGCCGCGCCGCTTTTCGTCGCTGACCTGGGATTGACAGAGCAATCCGTCGCTGGTTAGTTACGTCGAGACAGGATTCTCCGGGATGTGAGGCTCAGTCGATGCAGACGCCGCGCGAACTCCGCTGCCGCACCATGATTCGTGTGACATGACCGACAGCGCCCGTCTGATCGAGAACCTGATTTATACCTACGCGGAGCGGATGGACGCGGGCGATCTGGACGGGGTGGCGGCGTTGTTCGCCCACGGCCGGATCTGCGGTATCGAGAACGGGCCGCCGGAAAGCGTGTTCACGGGTGCTGCCGAGGTGCGCACGATGTATGAGATGGCTGTCCGTTTGCATGACGACGGCACCCCCAAGACGAAGCACATCACCAGCAATGTGCAGATTTTCGTCGACGAGGCTGCCGGCGTCGCGGAGAGCCGCTCCTACTACGCCGTCACCCAGGCCGCCGCCGATTTGCCGTTGCAGGTGATCGTCACCGGCCGCTACCACGACACGTTTCACCGGATCGACGAAATGTGGTGGTTCGACACCCGCATCATGTTCATCGATCAGGTCGGCGACACCAGCCGGCACTTGAAGTTCTGATGGTGCGTCGCGGCTTATGCGGTTCGCGTAGGACACCTGGGAACAATCAACGTCGCAACCCTCGTGACAGCACGCCGCGGCCCACGATCGTGGGCAGATCGAGGAAGGTGCGTATTCCGGGGGCCGCCGCGCAGACTGGTGCGATCGCATGCACCGCATGCATGGCCGTGCCCAGGCAGCCCTGGTCGGTGTCGTCCTCGTCGTGGATGGCGATGCGCGACTCCAACACCATCGACGGCAATCCCTCGACGGTGACTTTCCAGCCCCGCCCATTCGGCCAATGCGGCGCCTGGTCGGCGCCCAGCCGGGTGATGTGCTCGACGGTCAGCGCCGGACGACCCTCGATGATTGCGGTGTAGGCGAACCGCTGCGCAGAGACCGTGCCGGCGTCGATACGCCCGGCGGTGATGTCGATCGGCGTGTCGGTGACGGCGACCTCGCGCTCCCAGACGTAGTCGTCGACGGTTGCGCCGAGCCCGTCGGCCAACAACATCAGTGGAGCTTTGAACGACAAGCCTCCGATCGCCGGCTCGTCCATCGGGACCGGTTCGTTGGGGTCTTTGCCGAATCCCATCACGTCGATCAACACGAACGGAACGTTGTAGGTGGTGTAGTCCATCAACTCCTGCACCCGCAGCGAGTCGATCCGGCGGAACAGACCCGACATCGTCAGTGGCAGGACTTCGGCGGCCCACCCCGGTTCGATGCCGGTGCCGTGGAAGGAGGTCTGCCCCTCCTCGCAGGCGGCTTCGAGCCGTTCGACCACGTCGCCGCCGCTGCTTTCCGGATAGATCCATGCCGTCACCGCCGTCGAGACGACGTTTTTGCCGGAGGCCAGCAGCCGGCATACGTCGTCGAGGGCGGCCGACGGATTCCATTCGCCCTGGGCCATGTAGAGCACACAGTCGGCGTCGAGGGCAAAGATCTGCTCGGGGTCTTTGGTTGCGGTAACGCCGATTTCGCCGGTACCGCAGATCTCGCCGACGTCGCGACCGGCCTTGGTGTCGGTGTAGACCAGCGCCCCGACCAGTTCCAGGTCGGGGTGGTCGTGCACGGCCGCGACGGCATGGCCACCGACGTTTCCGGTGGCCCACTGAACGACTTTGAGTGGCTCAGTCATGGACTGGGCGTGCTGTGCTGCTCGGCGGCCTGCCGCGCCAGGCGCTCCTGGTGGATGCGGACGAGTTCACGAAATCCGAGTCGGTGGTACTTCGGGATTGGTTGAATGCCCCATTGATCCTGGGCGGTGTCCTTGCCTTCGGCACCCTCGGGCGGCCCGAACGGCGGGTAGGGGAACTTGCACTCCAGCGTGTCGTCGGAGTAGCGGACCTTCAGCAGTTCGCTGCAGATCTCGGTGAGGCTCAAGGTCGGGTAGCCGTAGTACACCGCCATGAACGGCAGCGTGAATGCGCCCTCGATGACCAGGGCGACCAGGCAGACCAGCACGGCCCGCTTGATCCAGGTATGCATCCGCGCGTAATAGGGTGTGGTGCCCGGCGGCAGGTCGTTAGCCGGGTCCTTTTCCTCGGTTGGTCTGGTCACAGTCGTGCTCCTTGAATCTGGTTCAGTCGGAGAAAATTTCGCGGTTGACCGTGTGCAGATACGGGATCGCCAAAAACGGGGTGATGTAGAAGACGTCGTAGAGCCACCAGCCGACGACCGGGAACACCACCCCGGCGTAGCGCACGTCGGCGAACATCGTCATGTTGAACACGTAGCCGCACCAGATCACCACGCCCATCCAGCAGGTGATGACCATCCACTGGTGTCCCCAGCGCTTCATCTGCAAGAACCCGATCGCGGCGGCGACCCGCATGGAAAACACGGTGAGGATCAGTCCGGCCACCCAGGCCTTCTCCCCCGGTCCGGCCGAGCCACCGACCCACAACTCGTTGTAGTGCCAGAAGTAGCCGGCATCGAACATGTTGCCCCAGCCGACCATCAGCACCCGATTGATCAGGGTGTGGTTAGCGATCAGGTCAAGGGCCCACCCCAGGCTGTTCAGGCATCCGTCGATCAACACCAGATAGCCGATCAGCGTGACGATCATGGGCCGAACCGACAGGCCGGCGCGCAGCGCTTGACGCTGCAGCCATACCCCACGCATGAAGATGGGAAAGCCGATCAGGCCCGGCGCCCACATGCCCATCAAAGCAGCGCCGACGATCATCCATTTGTCGGCCCGGCGCTGTGCCCGCCGTGACTGGTCGTGGTGGTCCTCGAGACTGGTCGCGGCGTTGGCGGTGGCCGATGGCGAGTTCACAACTGCCACCAGCCCCGGGCGAACGACATGTAAAGCTGGATGAGGAACATCGTGAGCAAGTAGCCGTAGATGACGACCTGCAGAATGATCAGCGCTCGCTTGCGTTTCCGCTCTTGTTGGTCCATGCGGGACGGTCCTTTCCTAGCTCGGCGTGCTCGGGGCGTCTGCCGCGGCCAGGCTGGCTGCCGCGACTTCACGTAGTCCGTCGGTGATGGCCCCGTCGGTAGTCAGCGGCGCGAGGATGCAGACCTCGGCGGCTTGCAATTCGGTTGTGCCGGCGGCGATCAGCTGTGCGGCATTGACCAGCACCCTGGTGGAGGGCGGCTCGAAATGGAAAGCATCGTCGGCGGAGCGGATCGCGACCGCGCAGCCGACCAGCCGCCGTGCAGTGGCCAATGCGACACCGGTTTCGGCGACGATCACCTCGGCCTCGCGTTCAGGGGGCAAGTACTGCATGGGCAGGGTGACAAACCGTTGCCGGAAGGAGGGTTTGAGCTCCTTGAGCGAGCTGCGGTAGGCGGGATTGTAGGAACACACGAGCATGAATTCGTCGGGCGCCGTCACCACCTCCCCGGCCCGGTCCAGGTACAAGGACCGGCGGTGATCGGTCAGCGAATGCAAGATGGCCAGCGAGTCGTGGCGCGCCTCGACGACCTCGTCCAAGTAGCAGATCGCTCCCGCCTTGACCGCTCTGGTCAATGGCCCGTCGGTCCACACGACGTCGCCGCCGGTCACCATGAACCGGCCGACGAGATCGGAACTGGTGAGGTCGTCGTGGCAGCTGATGGTGACGACTGGTCGGCGCAGCAGCGCCCCCATGTGCTCGACGAACCTTGTCTTGCCGCACCCGGTGGGCCCGGTGAGCATCACCGGAATACGGCGATGGTAGGCCTGCTCGAATAACTGGACTTCGTTTCCGCTGGCGAGATAGGTGTCGGTGGTCATGGGTTCCTCATGTGGTGAACGGTCAGGCGGCGACGAGTTCGCGGTGGACGTGGGCTAGTACGCGGGGCAGCTCTTCGACTCGTTTGATGCGTTGAGATCGACGGGGCCCGAACACCTCCGGGAGGGGATCGACCCGGGTAGGACCAACTCCCACGTAGTACACCGAGACGCCGGCATCGTTGGCTTCCTCGACCGCGTGCGCGGCGTCGGCCCAGGCGTAGCGGCCCTCGTAACCTTCATCGGAGATCAATCCGTCGCCGATGACGATCAGCAGGCGCCGCTCGGAGGGCTGCGCCAACAGCCGGCTCGTCAAATGGCGCAACGGGGCTCCCAGCCTGGTGTAGCCGCCAGTGGTCAGGCCCAGCCGGCTGGGCGGCACGAACCGGCGATCGGCGAAATCCTTCAGGCACCGCACTTCGACCCGATGGCGGGTATTCCCGGTGAACACGAAGACGCCGTGACGCTCGCGGGCCACCGCCATCGCCCGCGAAAGCGCGTCGGCACAGGCCAATTCGAGTCGGAAGATCCGGCCGCCGTGCACGCCCAGTGACGAGCTGCCGTCGAGCAGCAACGCCGTGGTGACATCCCGGCTGCTGGGCAGCAATTCCCGGAAGATGCGGGGCTCGGCCACCTCGCCGGTGGACAAGTCGAGGTAATGGCGGACGTAGTGGTCGACGTCGATATCGGATCCGTCTTCCAGGCCGCTGGTCATCGCGCGATGGGTGTGCTCCTGGAACCATGCGCGCAGCTCTGCGGCGATCGGAGCCTGATGCGACGTGCGCTGGGTGTCGACGCGTTCCAGTACCGCGACGTGGTCGCGCAGGAAACTGTTCGTCCAGGAGTTCCACTCGGGGTACGGGATGCCCGGCCGGTGCTGGGGAGTGATGTCGAAATCGTTGTCCTGCGGCCGGCTCGGCGGCGGGAGATTGGGGTTGCGAACGCCGCCGTCGCCGCCCACGGGCACGGAATACGGTCTCGGCAACCGTTTTTGGGTGGTGGTCCACGGCATCCGGCCAAAGCTGCGTCGCAACTTGTCGGACAACTGCTGCGGCGTGGTGTAGGCCAGCGGCAAGGTGCCCAGCAGCGGGTGCACCGCCAGGCTCTGCTGCTGGCGCGCCATCACGACGGCGCGGTTGAGCATCTGTTGGCCGTCCATGTCACCGGCCGCTGCCTCCACCTCGGGTAGCAGTCGCCGTATTTCGGTCAACAGGCCCGGCCAGCGCGAGCCGATCCATCCGACGGCAACACTGGCCTCGACGAGTGTGAGCGCCCGAAGTTCGCGTGCCGACAACTCGTTGAGCCGGTATTCGGTCAAGCGTTCTTTCGATGGTGCGCATTGAAAGGCGATGCCGCACGTGGTTGTTCGGCGTGTCCAGTCTCCGCTGAGCGACGGATACGGAACGTGAACGAAGGTCAGGGCCGCGTTCAGGCCGAAACTGCGCTTCTCCCCGGTCACCAGTCGCACGCCTTCGCGACGGCGTTCACTCAACGCGACCGCGGTCACGGCGCAACTGCGCTCGATCGCCATCGCGGCGGCGTCAGGCAGCTCAGGCATTGAGCGTTTCCCGGCTCAGAAGGTGCCGATATTGGAGAACATCCAGTACCAGAACCAAATGATCAGTCCGGTCCCTCCCCAAGCGGCGACGTAGCGAAGGATCTCCCAAAGCATCGCCATTCTGCGACCTCCTCGTTGATGAGCGGTGAACAAGCGGATGCGTCATCGGACCTCCAACCCGCGCACCGCAGAAGCGACCAGCTCGTCGAGCATCGTGTCGCGGGCCTGCGGATCGTGCGTTGTGGTCAGGACGCCGTAGACGCCGAGCAGGAAAAAGACCGCGCTGTAGAACGCGTCGACTTCGGGATGCACCTCGCCGTCGCTGCGCACCCGCTCGATGTGGCGGACCAGCAACACGATCACCGGGTGATCGGTCCAATCGTCGGTCTGGGGCCGTGACGGCGAAAAGTGCAGGGCCAGCAGTTCTTTGAAGAGTATTCCGCCTAACTGCTGCTCGAGTCCCTTGAGCAGGCGTATGACCTCGGTCAGCGGTGCGGTCAGGTCGCCGGCGGTGTCCAGGAAGCGGGCCAGTTGGGTGGCAAGGCGGCTCTCCTCCCGATGCTCCAGCTCGAGCAGGACATGTTCTTTCGACGGAAAGTGAAAGTAGAAGGTGCCGTGCGCGACGCCCGCAGTGGCCACGATTGCGCTCACGTCGGCATCGGCCATGCCTGAGCGTGTGAACTCGGTGATCGCCGCGTCGAGGATGCGCTGCCGCGTCTGCCGTCGGCGCACTTCGCGTGCGCACGTCTTGACCCGCGGAGCCATGCCTTGTCTTTGTAGTCGAGGCGCTGACTTAAGTCAATGATACGAGTCAGCGAACAAGCGGCCCGCCCCAGCGCCCCGCCCAGGTTTCAGTGTGAAGCCATGGCGAAGATGCCGCCAAAATCCCGCCCACGATTCACACTCAACGCCAACGATTCACACTCGACGAGGACGTCGGCCTCAGTCGGAGAAGATTTCGCGGTTGACCGTGTGCAGATACGGAATTGCCAGGAATGGCGTGATGTAGAAGATGTCGTAGAGCCACCAGCCGACGACCGGCAGAACTACTCCCGCGTAGCGCACGTCGGCGAACATCGTCATGTTGAACACGTAGCCGCACCAGATCACCACACCCATCCAGCAGGTGATGATCATCCACTGGTGGCCCCAGCGCTTCATCTGCAAGAAACCGATGCCGGCGGCGATCCGCATCGTGAAGACGGTCAGAATCAGCCCGACCTCCCAGGCTTTTTCGCCCGGACCCGCGGCGCCGCCCAGCCACAGCTCGTTGTAGTGCCAGAAGTAGCCGGCATCGAACATGTTGCCCCAACCGTTCAGCAACACGCGGGCCAATAGCGTGTGGTTGGCGACCAGGTCAAGCGCCCATCCCACGGTGTTGATCGCAGCGTCGACGATGACGAGATAGCCGAGCAGGGTGACCAGCATCGGCCGAACCGACAGCCCGTCGCGCTGTGCGCGGCGCAGCAACCACACGCCGCGCAAAAACAGCGGCAACCCGAAGATGCCCAGTGCCGCAGTGCCGATCAGCAGGCTGCCGGAGATCAGCCACTTGTCGGCCCGGCGCTGCGCGACGTGCGACTCCGCCATGTGTTCGTCGAAGGACAGTCCGCGGGGCGGGGACGTCGGCGCCTTGCCGGTATCGCGCTGGATCAGCTTGGACAGGTTCACGAACCCTCCTCGTCGGAGCCGCCCGGACTGGCGGGTCCAACATAACAAAACTGACTGCAGTCACCAAGAGCGACGGCAGCCGGTGCAGTTAGCCGGATCGCGACGGCGCGATGCTGCGTAACGTCCTGGCCACGTAGTCCTCGAGTAGCTCGCGCCGGGTCGGCCAGTCGTGCGTGGTGATCAACAGCGCGTAGAGGCCCAGTAAGAAGAACACCGCGCTGTTCATCGCGTTGACGTCGGGATCGGTCTCGCCACGGTGGCGAGCATCCTCGATTTGTTGCGCCACCAACACGATCACCGGATGATCCCGGCCGTCCTCGGTTGGTGGACGGGTCTGCGAGAAGTGCAGTGCCAGAAAATCTTTGAAGAGCGAATCGCCGAGTCGGCGTTCCAATCCCATCACCAGACGCACGGCCTCATTCAAGACGCCCGCAAGGTCGCGCTGCGTTTTGAGGAATTGCGCCAACTGTTTGACGATGCGGTCTTCTTCGCGCCGCTCCAACTCCAGCAGCACATGCTCTTTGGTGGGGAAGTGGAAGAAGAACGTACCGTGGGCCACCCCGGCGGCGGTCACAATGGCGCTGACATCAGCCTCGGCCATCCCGGAGCGCTTGAACTCCGACACGGCCGCGCCCATCAGTCGCTCCCTCGTCTGCAACCGTTTCGCGTCGCGTGCAGATAGCCCGTCCGTCACTGCCATCTTGGTTCCTCTTCGTGATGACCCGGCTCATCAGGTCGACGGCCCTCATGGAGAGGTTATCTTGTCGAGCACCCGAATTGGCCTGCCGACGATCCGGCGACCTGGACCGGTCGCGTCGAGGCAATGCCAGGTTCCACTCCCATACGTCATTGACCGAAGTCAATCAGCTCGGCTTAGATGAGGGGCAGGCATCCCAGGAGGCACCGCGTGGCGTTGGAGCAGTTCCAGCTGGACGGACAGGTGGCGATCGTCACGGGCGCCGGGCGCGGTGTGGGGGCAGGCATCGCCAGGGTGCTGGCGGAAGCAGGCGCCACCGTCGTCGGCACTGCGCGCACCGAGTCGCAAATCAACCAGACGATCAGCGACATCAAGCGCGCCGGCGGCAACGGACTGGCACTCGTGGCAGACGCAATGGACCGGCCCGACAGCGCGCGTGTCGTGGAAACGGCCATGGAGCGCTTCGGGCGCATCGACATCTTGGTCAACAATGTCGGCGGGTCCACCTACGCGCGGTTTCTGGATATCACCGACGAAGACTTCCGGCACACCTTCGATTGGTGTGTGACATCGGCGTTCATGATGAGTCAGCTGGTGGCGCCGCACATGCTCAGCGCCGGGCGCGGCTCTATCGTCAACATTTCCTCGGGCTCTGCCCGATTCGGTATTCGCGCGCTGACCGCATACTGCGTCGCCAAGGGCGGCCTGGAGGCACTCACCCGGGCAATGGCGCAAGAACTTGCGCCCAAGATCCGGGTCAATGCCATCGCGCTTGGCTCGTTCGCCACCGACGGACTGCAAGGAAGCCTGGATTTGATGCCCGGATCGCTGGAGAAGATGCAAGAGCGCATCCCCCTGCATCGCCTTGGCGACGTCGAAGACCTGGGGCGGCTCACGGTGTATCTGTGTACGCGGGACTGCTATGCCACCAACGCCACGTTTCACGTCGACGGCGGCATCGACTCGAACAATTCTCCGTTGCCGATTCCCGACTACTAAGAGATGTTCTGCTCCAGTCCGGTTCGCAGCAGATCCCAGGCGAGCCGGCGAGCTTCGGTGGCTCGGGTGTGCAGCAGCCCCTGGACCGATGCGATGGAATCCGGTTGCGGGGCATCGCCTTCGTCGACGGCGTTGTGCAGATCTTCGGCTACCTCGACCGCCATCAATGCCGCGTCGCCGACACGCTTCAGCGCGTGATGCAAACTGTCGTCTTCGATCAGGAGGCGAGCACTGCGTAGCTCCAACGAGAAATCGTTGACCACCTGACCGATCTGATCGAAGATCGGGCTCATCAAGCGCTGCCGCTCGTCGCGGTCCTCGATGTCCAGGACATCCGAACCCTGTTTCCACAGGGTTGCCAGCTTTTGGCTATGGGTGCCCACGGCGCGGGAGACCTCGATCATGGCTTGCTTCTGCAGTTGATTGCGGAGCTGGACCCGCTCGACGCGAGCCAACTCCCGCTGAGCTTCCATGTCGGCGCGGTGCAATTCCTGCTGCGCCTCGAGCTCGGCGCGGTGCAGCGTGCGCGTCAGGTCCAGTTCACGCGCCCACCGCTGCTCGGCGGTGGCGAGTTCCATTCGCACTCGCTCGACAGCCTGGTCCGCGTGCTGCCTGGCCTGCCGCTGGACGCTGCTGGTCTGCCACAACGACACCAGCGCGACGCCACAAACCGCGGCGCCGAAAAACCACTCCGCCCTGCTTCCCAGCTCGCCGGGACTGAGAAAGATGAACCATACGATCGCCAAACTACCGGCGAAACCGCAGGTCAACCAGCCAATTTCGCGCCATCCCCGGGGCGTGAACCCGCGCGGGGCGGGCCGGATGGGCGCCATCGCTTGCGTTGCCTCGGCGGAGTTGCTGACGTCGCTTACTTCGTCGCGCTCCAGCAGTCCGGTCATCGTCACCTCCCGATTGCTTCAGCCTCCCCGACGCAGATTTCAGCCTAAAGGTCTCAGCGCTCGGGTGGGGATCAGGCCGAACGCCCCGCTGTTGCGAGCGGTTACCCGCGCGGCTTCTCCGTACCCTCGGTGGGGTGAGTGCTGCACCCGAAACCAGCATCGTCCTGGCGGACTGCTTCTCCCGTGATCTCCCGGAGATGGCAGTCCGCTGGACGGCCCGGGAGGTTCGACAGCCGCGGCTGCTCGTGCTCAACCAACCTTTAGCCGCTGAACTGGGTTTCGACGATTCCTGGTTGCGGGGCCCCGACGGGCTGAAGTTTCTGGTCGGCAACCTACTGCCCGCCGGCGCCCAACCCGTCGCGCAGGCCTACGCCGGACACCAGTTCGGCGGATTTGTCCCGCGTCTGGGCGATGGTCGCGCATTGCTGCTCGGCGAGCGGGTCGACATCCATGGCAACCGTCGCGACCTGCACCTCAAGGGATCCGGAGCCACACCGTTTGCCCGCGGCGGTGACGGCATGGCCGCAGTCGGCCCGATGCTGCGCGAGTACGTCGTCAGCGAGGCGATGCACGCTCTGGAAATCCCCACCACCCGATCCCTGGCCGTCATCGCGACCGGGCAGCCGGTGCAACGGGACACACTGCTGCCCGGAGCCGTGCTGTGCCGCGTCGCAAGCAGCCACCTGCGGGTAGGAAGTTTTCAGTTCGCCGCCGTCGCCCGAGACGTCGACTTACTGCGCCGCCTCGCCGATCACGCGATCAGCCGGCATTACCCGGCCGCCGCACAGGCCGAGCAGCCTTACCTCGCACTGTTGGATGCGGTGATCGCCGCTCAGGCGTCGCTGGTGGCGCGCTGGATGCTGGTCGGGTTCGTGCACGGGGTGATGAATACCGACAACATGACGATTTCAGGCGAAACCATCGACTACGGGCCGTGCGCGTTCATGGAAGCCTACGACCCAGCCACGGTGTTCAGCTCGATCGACTTCTGGGGCCGCTACGCGTACGGCAATCAACCCGCGATGGCCGACTGGAACCTCGGCGCGTTCGCCGAAGCACTTCTTCCGCTTTTCGCTGAGGACCGGGAGCACGCCGTCGCGCTCGCGCAGGACTCCCTGGGAAGTTTCCGGCAACGCTATGAGGCCGCCTGGTCGGTCGGCATGCGGGCCAAGCTCGGGCTGACCGACGGCACTGCCGACGACGTGGCGGCGCCGCTGGTCGCGGAGCTGCTTGGGCTGCTGCAGCACAGCCACGTCGACTACACCTCGTTTTTCCGCCAGCTCGGTCGAGCGGCTCGCGGCGACGCGGAGCCCACCCGCGGACTATTCGTCGATCTGGCCGGGTTCGACGCGTGGCTGGCGCGCTGGCTGCCGCTGGGGCCGGACGCGACCCTGATGGACCGGGTCAACCCGGTCTACATTCCCCGCAACCATCTCGTCGAGGAGGCCCTCGCCGCGGCTACCGGCGGCGATCTGCAGCCGGTCGAGCAGCTGCTCACCGCAGTGACCGCCCCCTATGACGAGCGGCCCGGCCTCGAGCGCTACGCCCAGCCGGCGCCGGAGGACTTCGGCGCCTACCAGACCTTCTGCGGCACCTGAGGTTTGGGCTCGGCCGGCGGGCTAACCGCCGACCTCGGCGGGCAAGGGTGGCGGCAACGGCGTGGATGGCGTTGCGGTGGCGGGCGCTGACGGCGTGGGCGCCTTGGGGGCTGGCGCCCCGTGGAAGTCCACCATCGGTTCGTCGCGGATCACCTCATCGCCCGCGCTGACGACCAAAGAGCTTGCTGTGACGGTGTACTCGATGCCGTCGTTTTCCGCGACAAACTTTCCGTTGGCGGACTGCGAGGCCGGGCGGATCAAGGTAGCCCCGTCGCGCACCCGCACGCCGCGGTACTCGTATTGGCCGGCCGGTGTTTTGCAGATCGCCACCCGTGAGGTCTCAGTGCTGCCAAACACCACCGTGGAATTCGGTGTACTGCACCGCGCGGTGGAGTCGAGGTAACCCTGGTCGTCGGTGGCGGGCGCCGCCTGCGCCGACGGCAGCGGCATGAGCAGCCACGCTGCCCACGCTGCTGCTGCGACGGCGGAGCGGAGGCTGGAACACCCGGCGGACGACATCGACGTCCACCAGACCACGACCGGTCGTGTTGTGCGAGGCGCCACGCCGAGTCCGGGCGATCTCTGCGGAAAAGCGCGTTCGCCGATGGCTGTGAAGTCAGTCACCGAGAGGTCGGCTTTCACCAGCTCACATCAAGTAGCGAGCCGCTGCGAACCAAGCTGCCTCGTTTGCCGAGGTTTGCGTTCCACCCGCTGCGGGAACTGAATCGGCTGAGACGGTCGAATGCCGTCGAGCTACGAAATTGGAGGAAATGTGTCGGACAAGAGCGGGCCTGGGGAAGCCATCAGGGGCGTCGTCGAAGGCGCCAAAGGGTTGGCCAAAGAAGCCGCCGGCGCGGTGACCGGCAACGACGAAATGGTCGAGGAGGCGAAGGCTCAGCAAGATAAAGCCGAAGCCCAGCGCAACGCGGCGCGCAAGGAAGCCGAAGCCGAAGCGGCCCGCGGTAGCGCGAAGGCCGCCGAAGCGCGTCAGAAGGCCAACCAGGACAACAACGACTAACACCTCGGCAGAATGGGCCCAGCTGGATTACCGCTGGGCCCATTCTCGTTTTTATGCCGGATTCAGCGGATGGAGTGGCAGCGGGTTGGCTGCTAAGGGATGCTGGGAATCGCAATGGCTGACATCACCATGTTGATCCTCGCCGACCACGACTGGTTCCGCGAACGGTTCGCCAAGCTGGATTACCTGCAGGCGCAGACACCCCTCGACCCGGTGGCACTCGAGCGGGTATGGCATCCGTTGGCCGACAAGCTCGATCTTCACGCCTACATCGAAGAGAAGATCTTTTACCCTCAACTGCTGACGCGCGGTGCCGATGATCCCGAAGGGGAGACGCTCGATGCCATCGGTGATCACAACGACATTCGCGACGGGGTGCGGGCTGCCAACGGATGCCGGGTCGGCACACAGGAGTGGTGGGAAGCGGTCGGACGCACCCGAGTCGCCAATGATGACCACATGGCCGAAGAAGAGCGGGAAGGGCTCTCGGACTTTCGTCGTCATGCCCCGATCGGTCTTCGTGAGGCGCTCGGGCGGCAATACAGCGAGTTCATGTCCGCGCATCCAACCACCGAGGGTGTGCCGATCGTTGATCGCGACCCCGAAAGCTACGTCGAGGAAGTCGCGCGCACCGCGCAGTTCAAAGCCTCCGAGCGCACCGACTTTTCGCTTCATATCGGCAGCCTGAAAGGTCAATGAGCATAGCGCGGTTACGCTATCCGTGTGAGCAGCAAGCAAGTCGCCGGTGGGGTGGTCCACGAGTTGCCGGCAGATCTGCGTGAGGCGCTGATCGTCAACTCCACGGCACTGGCCGCCTGGAACGACATCACGCCGTTGGCGCGCAACGAGTTCATCTGCTGGGTCGAGGACGCCAAGCAGGAGAAGACGCGCGAACGCCGGATTCGCCGGACCCAGGAGGAATTGGAAGAGGGCAAGCGCCGACCCTGCTGTTGGCCGGGCTGCAAGCACCGCGAGCGCAACGGCAGGTGAGCGCGGCCTGGCCCTGCCTTATCCGGTCTTGACGGGGAGGTGCGCCCAACCGCGAACGCTGGACGTGTGGGCCATGACCGCGTTGTCGTAGTCGACTTCCCAGTCCGTCCAGCGCGTGAGGACCTCTTCGAAGGCGACCCGGGCCTCGAGCCGGGCCAATGCAGCGCCGAGGCAAAAGTGCAGCCCCCGACCGAAACTCAGATGCCCTCCCTCTCGGTGGACGTCGTAGCGATCGGGATCGGTGAAGCGCGTTTCGTCGCGATTGGCTGATCCGTTGAGTAACAACATGTAGGACCCCTCGGCCACGATGTGCCCGTAAAGCTCTGTGTCGCAAGCAACGTAACGTGCCTGGACCGGTGACGGGGCCTGGTAGCGCAAGGTCTCCTCGACCGCGGAGGCGATCAGCGACGGTTCGGCAACGAGTTCGCGTCGTTGATCGGGATGTTCGCCGAGCAGCTGCCCCATGAAGCCGATCAGCCGAGCGGTGGTTTCGTTGCCCGCGCCGGCGATCATCGCGGTGTACGCCAGGACTTCGGTGCGGTCGAGCGGGCGCAGCGATCCGGACTGGTCTTCGATCTGTGCGTTGAGCAGATCCGTCATCAGATCATCGGACGGGTGCGTGGCTCGCCAGTCGATGTATTCGGCGAACATCGTGATCGCATCTTCGAAGATGGTCGGACTGATGTCCCCCTGCTGCCGGTCGACAGCTATGCGCTCGTTGTTGCGATCGCGAATAAGCTGTTGCCCGTCCTCTGGAATGCCCAACAGGTAACCGATCGTGCGCATCGGCATGATCGCACCGAGATCGGCGACGAAGTCAAAGCCATCCCGATCACGAAGCGGATCCAGTGCACGCGAACAGAAATCCCGCACCATCCCTTCGACGGCCAGCATCCGGCGCGGAGTGAACACCCCCGACAACAAGCGTCGGTGCAAGTCGTGCAACGGTGGATCCTCGAACAGCAGAATTCCCGGCGGCACTTCGATGCCGCTGAACAGAATGTCGGCGGTGGTGCCGCGGCCGGACCGATAGGTCTGCCAATCGAGTAGCGCCCGGGCGACGTCGTCATAGCGGCTCAACGCATAAAAGTTGTACTTCTCGTTGAAGTACAGCGGCGCCTCCGCGCGCATCCGCTGCCAGATCGGGTACGGATCGTCGTCGATCTCGAAGTCAAATGGGTCGTAGTACAGCTCGGCGGTCGGGTTGGTGATCACTGATCCCTTCTCCTTGCTTCGAACCACACCTGGACGTCCCTACCGCGGTTGGTTTTCCACCCCGGAGAACAGCGGCGCCGTCGGACCTGCGGTCACCCATCCGCCCAGCTTGGTCGCGAGGTGCGGCGCGAACACCGCTCCGTAGAGCAGGTTTCCGACGATGACGACCGCGACGATGGACAGCACCGACGACTGCAGACGGCCCTTCGCCCGCTTGTCGGCCCACATCTCGATGACGTTTCGGCCCTCGGCATCGGTGCGTCCGAGCAGGTAGGTGAAGACCATCATCTGCACGCCCATCGCAAGGGAGTCGTAAATCGGATACTGGTGCTTGGTCCCCTCCGACACCGCAAGCCCCGGGATCACATAGCCATAGTGGAAGATGCCCAGCCGTGCCCCCAGCATGGCGTTGAAAAAGAAGGCCCAGCAGAAGCCCACGACGAGGCCGACGGTGAGCAGCGTGAATGGTCTGCGCCAGTGGAACTTTGCGCTCAGCCACCGTCCCACTGCGGCACCGATGACGGCCGGCAGCACGAAGTAGGAGATGTAGCCGATGGGCACGGACGAGGGCAGCCCACCCCACGTCATGTTCAACGGCCACCACGAGGGCATCCGCGGCAGCGCGGGCGGGAACTGCGCGTACATCGCCCAGTCATAGGGCGCTTCGATCCACGAGAACGAGACCGCCGAGATGCTCAGCAGGAGCAGCGGGTGCACGCGGCGGCGCCGCAAGCTCAGGTACACACCGATCGCAAGGAAGCCAATACCCCCGATGTAGGCGAAGGCAAGGCCGGCCTTCAGCAGTGGGGTCAACTCCGCGCTCACCGGTCGTCCTCGTGGCTGGCGGCCGCGCGTGCTTCGGGATCGAAATAGCTGACCAGGCCGAACACCAGGACGATCAGTCCGAACAACGTGCCGAGCATGATGACCGCGCCCACGCCGATGCCCCTTCCGATACCGACTCCGTACCGTACAGATAGTGGACACTATCTTAAAGATCCGGTGATCGCGACTATCTTCGAAGCCGTCCACCGCCGAGACGCGGTCCGAGGAGTGAATATCCGTGCCCCAGCGCCCTGCCGCCAAGAAGCCGACTGCGGTCGAGACGGCGGCCCGTACTGCACGTCGGCCGCGCGGTGCTCCGCGGACACTGCTGCTCGGTGCTGCGCGTGATCTCTTCGCCCGCCGCGACTACCGCAGCACGACGACCCGCGAAATCGCAGAAGCCGCAGGGGTCACCGAGCATCTGCTCTTCCGCCACTTCGGGTCGAAAGCGGGTCTGTTCCGGGAGGCCCTGGTGCTACCGTTCACCGACTTCGTCGATGAGTTCGGCCGGACGTGGCAATCGGTGGTGCCCGAGGAAACCGACGAAGAGGAGCTGGCGCGGCATTTCGTCGGGCACCTGTACGACGTGCTGGTGGAACACCGCGGGCTGCTGCTGACGCTGCTTGCCTCGGAGACGCTCGGCGACGAGGAAATCGCCGACGCCGGCATTGCCGACATCGGCCGCGCGCTGAGGGTGCTCGGTCAGATCAGCGCGGAGGGCATGCATCTCCGCGGGCTGCGCTCCGGCCAGCCGGACCTACCGGCCCACTCGACCGTGGCGATGATCGCCGGCATGGCGGCATTACGATCCACCTTTTTCGGCCCTAACCAGCCGTCGCGCGAAGCCATCGTCGACGAACTCGTCCAAGCGACCCTGCACGGCTTCCTGCACCGGCAGGCCTGAGCGTATCCCTTGCAGTTCAATTGTTTTCGGTGGCCATTCTGGCTCTCTCCTTCATCGAGGCGACCACTCCGCCGTCGCTGAGGATATCGGTGCCGGTGAGGTAACCGGCTTTGTCGCTCGCGCAGAAGGCCAGCAACTCCGCCATCTCTTCGGGTGTGCCCCACCGTGGCACCGCGGCGTCGGCGACCAGCGCGCCGGCTCCAGCGTGCTCCTCAAGCCGGCCCATCTCGGTGTCGATGGAACCCGGGGAAACCGAAACGATGCGGATGCCCCGGCCGGTGAACCGTTCGGCCTGGAAGGTCGAGTACCACCGGACGAAGCTCTTGCTGATCGCGTACGCCAAACCGGAGCGGGCTTCCTCGGGAACGAGGCTGCACACCGACGCCATTTCCGTCATGAAACGGGCTTCGTCTTTTAGTGCCAGCGGGAAATGCTCTGCCGGGACGAGGTTTTCGGGCAATAAATGGGCGGCCATCGATGCCACGTTGACGATTGCAGAGCCTTCCCCGGCCATGTAGAAGGCCTCGTTGACGTTCAGCGTGCCGATCGCGTTGGTCCGCATGACGTAGTCGGCATCACCCATGCTGGGACTGACCCCGGCAGTGTGGATCACCGAGGCCACCGTCCCCAGACCGGATGCGGTTTCGAGTAGCTCGGTGACTGCCTGTCGGTCGGTGACATCACAGTCGACGGCCGTGGCGGTGATCCCGAGATCCTGCAACGCCTCGGCCGCAGTCTGCAGCCGGTCCTGCCTGACGTCGCAGAGGACAAGAGCGCGGTCTCGGCCGACGATCTTGGCCGTGGCCACACCCATCCCGCCCGCACCGCCGGTGATGACCGCTACTTGATTCATAGGTTCGTCTTCGTCAGCTCGGCGTATCGCATGAGGTGGTGGTCGGTAGTTCCGAACTCGTATTGGATTGCGGTGAGCCGCTTGAAGTAATGCCCGATGGCCAGCTCTTCGGTCATCCCCATGCCTCCGTGCAACTGCACAGCCTGCTGGCCGATGAACCGTGCCGCTCGGCCGACGGTGGCTTTACCCGCCGACACCGCCCGGGCACGGGTCGCCTCGTCGGCTTCGAGTTTGAGGATCGCGAGATAGACCGCGGCGACGGACTGCTCGAGTTCCATATACATGTCGACCATTCGGTGCTGCAGCACCTGAAAACCACCGATCGGCTGCCCGAATTGCTGGCGCTGTTTGCAGTATTCGACGGTGTCCGCCAGAACTTTTCGCATGCAGCCCACCGCTTCGGAGCAGATCGCCGCGGTGCCCTCGTCGCGTGCCCGGGCCAACGAGGAACCTGCCCGGCCCGGCTCGCCGAGTAGCGCCTCGGCCGGCAGCCGCAGATCGTGGAACGTGAGGTCGGCCGCGCGGCGGTCATCGATGGTTCGATACGGATGCACTTCGATACCGGCTGAGCCGACATCGGTGAGGAACAACGAGATTCCGTCGACGCCCGGCGTGTGAGCGGTGATCAGCAGGTGTGTCGCCAACGGGGCAGCCACGACCGTGATCTTGGCGCCGTTCAACACCCAGCCCTCGCTGTCGGGTTCGGCCTGCGCCGACACCTCCTGCCAGCGATCACCTGAGTCCGGCTCGGCGGCGGCCAAC
Source organism: Mycobacterium kyorinense (assembly GCF_001672775.1). Classification (GTDB taxonomy): domain Bacteria; phylum Actinomycetota; class Actinomycetes; order Mycobacteriales; family Mycobacteriaceae; genus Mycobacterium; species Mycobacterium kyorinense_A. Next base: position 33,004 of record NZ_LZKJ01000055.1, read on the forward strand.
GCCACAATCGCAGAGCCGCCAATGATCTTCTCCAGCACCGCTGTCGCCGCTCGGCCGCCTGCCCGACGCAACAGTCCACCGGCAACCACAACCGTTTCCACGTACGGTTCGACCACCAGCGCATGCCCCAATGCCTCGCTGATGATCATGAGTTCCACTGGGCCGCCGCCGATTCCGCCGCTATCTTCGGGCAACGTAGCTCCCAGAATGCCCAGCTCCGTCGCAAAGCCGCGCCAGATGTCGGGCTGCCAACCGGGACCGGTCTTAGCGGCTTGGCGACTCTTGTCCAAGGTGTACCGAGCGGCGAGAAACTTCGCGAGCCCGTCGCGCAATAGTTCCTGCTCATTGGTCAGATTGAAGTCCATCTACAGCCCCAGTGCCGCCTTGGCGAGGATATTCCGCTGAATTTCGTTGCTGCCGGCGTAGATCGAGCCGGCCCTGTCATTGAAGTACCGCAGCGGTGCGACAGCCTGCCACGGCTCGCCGGTGTGGTACCCGTCGGCAGGCGGCACGAACTCGGCGATCGGACCGCCCGGCGCGGTCACATGCGGCTGGTAGGCCCGGCCCCACGGGCCGGCCGCTTCCAGCGCGAGTTCGGTAAGTGCCTGACTGAGTTCGGTGCCAAGGATTTTGAGCATCGACGACGCCGCGCCGGGGTTTCGGCCCCCGGCGGCCGCGGCGAGCACTCGGTATTCGAGAATCTCCAGCACCTCGGCGCGAATCCGCGCATCGGCCAGTTTGCGCGCAAAGGCCTGGTCGTCGGCCAGGCGTCCGCCGCCCGGGCCAGGCTGGTGCTGGGCCGCTGCCCCGATCTCCTCGGCCGCCACTTGCAGCGCCGGCGCCACGGCACCACCGCCGCGCTCGAATTCCAGGAGATACTTGGCAACCGTCCAGCCGCTGTCGATCTCACCGACGACGTTGGCCTTGGGCACCCGCACCTCGTCGAAGAACACCTGATTTTGGATCTGTTCGCCCGACGTCATCACCAGCGGGCGAATCTCAATGCCCGGCGAGGTCATGTCAATCAGCACGAACGTGATGCCCTGCTGCTTCTTCTCCATGCGCGAGGTGCGCACCAGCGCGAACATCCAATTGGCCTCGGCGGCATGGGTGGTCCAGATCTTGCTGCCGGTACACACCAAATCGTCGCCGTCGGCGATGGCCGCCATCGACAGCGCGGCCAGATCCGATCCCGCTTCCGGCTCGGAGTAGCCCTGGCAGAAGAAGACCTCACCGGTCAGGATTCGCGGCAGGAAGTAGTTTTTCTGCGCCTCGGTTCCGTACGCGATGATGGCGTGCGCGACCATCCGAATCCCCATCGGGGACAACGACGGTGCGCCCGCCAACACCGATTCGCGGCTGAAAATGTAGTGCTGGGTCAGACTCCAGTCGCAGCCGCCGTATTCGACCGGCCACGCCGGCGCGGCCCAGCCCCGTTCGTGCAGAATCGCCTGCCACGCCATGCTCGCGTCGTGCTCGGCGTAGACACTGGTCATCAATCGGCCGGCGCGCCGCAACTCCGCAGTGAGTTTGTCGTCGAGAAACTGCCGGACCTCGTCGCGGAATGCCCGCTCTTCCGTTGACCACTGCAGATCCATGAGTTTCCCGGCCGCGACGTCGTATCCGTGTGATGTCCGCGTGAGTCTAACTCAGGCTGCGTGAGTGTCCGGGGTGCGCACATGCTCGGGGCGGACGCCTCGGCCGAAGGTGATCGGCGGGATGAATTGCAACGGACCCCGACCGATGATCTTCGGGATCCGGATCGGGGACAGGTCACCCGTCAGGTTCGGCGCAACTGCCCTGTCCTGAGCGAACACTTGGATGGCCTGGATGATCCGGGTCGGCAGCTCTCGCCGGCGCTGCACTTTGGCGAGATCGGCATTGCTGAGGCGGCCCTCGCGCAGCGGGCCGCACAAGATGTTGGCCGCCGCCACCGCATCGGCAACGGCGAGGTTGATGCCGACCCCGCCAATCGGTGACATGGCATGGGCGGCATCGCCGATGCACAGCAGGCCGGTGCGCCACCACGTCTTGAGCCGGTCCACCCGCACGTCGAGTTGACTGGTCTCGTCCCAGGATTCGAGGTCGTCGACGTGTTCGCGCAACTGCGGTCGCACCGACACGATGCGCTGCTTGAACGCCTCAAGTGGCTCGTCGCGGGGGTTCGCGCCTTTCGGCATCAGATACGCGATCTGCCAATAGTCGCTGCGGTAGATCAGCGCCATGGTGAAGCCCTTGCGGATCACCCCGTACAGCTCCTGCGGGTCGCCGGGGCGCCAGTTCAACCGGAACCAGAGCACGTCCATCGGAGAGTGCGCCGCAGCGGTCTCCAGCCCGGCCGCGGCCCGCACCGCGGACTTGCGCCCGTCCGCGCCGACCACTAAGTCCGCCCGCACTTCGAGGTCAGGCGTGCGCACCCCGATCACCCGATCGCCATCGAAGATCAGATCTTTGACCTCCGCGTTGCGGATCAACGTGAATTCCGGGTAGGCAGAAGCCTTTTCAGTGAGGAAGTCGAGAAAGTCCCACTGGGGCATCAATGCGATGTAGGGGTGCTTGAAGCCCAGGCGTTTGAGCACGCCGAACGTGCCGAAGGTGCGTATCGAGCCGTCGGTGTCGAAGGCGACACGGTTGACCTTGGTGTGCGGTAAACGCAAGAGCTCGTCGACGATGCCCAGCTCGTCCATGATGCGCAGGGTGCTCGGATGCACAGTGTCGCCGCGGAAGTCGCGCAGGAAGTCAGTGTGCTTCTCCAACACGACAACCGGAATCCCGGCTCGGGCAAGCAGGAGGGCGTGCACCAGGCCGGCCGGGCCGCCGCCGGCCACGCATACCTTGGTCTGGATAGCTCGCGTCATGGTCTGACAGTACTGTTCGGCGATCGCAACCGTCCGGCTGTCTTATTGACAATTTGTCATCGCGCGAAGATCGCCACGGCGCGTCATATGGCGCATTACAGTGCTTGCGTGGGCGGACGTCTGTTAGCTAACCAGCGGGGCCGGTGGCTGGCCTTGGCGGGCTCACTCGTCGTGGTCGGCGGAATGCTGTATGCCCAAGGGGCGGAGACTCCGTGCTGCGCAAAGTCGGCGGCGGTCGCACAGACGGATGCCAAACCAGGACAAGGCGCCCCGCCGGTCGCCGGCCACTCGGAGCCGCACATCGCCAGTGCCGCTGAGGTCAGCTCGTTGGCGGCCAATGCGCCCGCGGCTGCCCAGCAATTCGATTTCGACTTACCCGCCGGGGTCGCGCCGGAACAGGGACTGCAGGTCAAGACCATCTGGGCGGCTCGTGCCATCAGCGTGTTGTTTCCACAGATCACCACCATCGGCGGGTACCGGCAGGATGCCTTGCAATGGCATCCCAACGGACTGGCGATCGACGTGATGATCCCCAACCATCACACGCCCGAAGGTATCGAGCTCGGCAACCAGATCGCCGGGTATGCGTTGGCGAATGCCAGACGGTGGGGTGTGCTCCACGTCATTTGGAGGCAGAAGTTTTACCCGGGCATCGGCGCGCCGAGCTGGACGGCCGACTACGGGTCGGAAACCCTCAACCATTACGACCACGTTCATATCGCCACCAACGGCGGCGGATACCCGAGCGGGCGGGAAACCTACTCCATCGGATCGATGAGTCCCGCGCCCTCGCAATGACGGTGCGCTAGCGGTTGTCGTCCGAAGGCTTCAGCACAAAGTCCACGATGATGCCCGCCATGGCGTCAATTGCGCTGCGGGCGATGACTTCATAACCGTGGGTGCTCAGCGTCGGCAGGCACAGCAACCCCGCGCGCGGCGTCAGCCCCGCAGCCTTGGCGTGCGAAGCGTCGGTTTCGAACGCGCCCAACACCGCGGCCTGGGGTTGTAGCCCCCGGTCGGCGGCGATCGTCATCAGCCGGTCGGCGACGTCTTTGTCGTAGACACACAAGGCGTCGCTGTAGCCGACGATGGGCCCGCCGGTGACGCTCGTCGCGTACTCCTGCTCGGTAGGCCCGACCTCCAAAGCGAGGGTGAGATTGCCCGGTAGCGCGGCGCTGGCATACGTGCCGCCGACTCCGCCGATCTCCTCGTTGGTGGTGAACACCAGATAGGCGTCGGCGGCGGGTCGCTGGCCTGACTCGCGCAGCTGGCGTGCGGCGCGCAGCAGGGCGGTTACCGCGGCGCGGTCGTCGAGGAAGTACGCGCCGAGGTAGTCGCCGAACTTGACCAGTGTTCGCTTGCTCCGGTCCACGCACACCCGGGTGCCGGCGCGTACCCCGGCGGCGGCCAGCTCATCGGTGCTGCGGCCGGTGAAGACATAGACATGCTGCCAATCCAGCGCCTTGTCGCCCTGATCAGGTTTGGTTTCCCAGATTCGCGGGCTCTCCTTGGTGGTGTGTTCGGAGCCGAGGGTGAGCACTCCGGTAAGGGTTTCGTGGTCGCCGAGCACCGCCACCGGCCCGAGCCCGAAGTTGCCCGGATACATCGTTCCCAACTCCGTCAGGTGCAGCGAACCATCGGGTTCGATCCGCTTGACGAGCATGGCCAGTTCGTCCATATGGGCCATGACGCGCGTCGCGGAGATGGGTCCGGCGGTCGATGCCAACCGGTGGCGGTGCTGGCGCGTCGCAGCATCGTCGCCGGAACTGTCGGCCGCGCCGATGTAGCCGATCAGGTTCCCGGCGTCGTCGATCCACATGTCGTCGACGAGCGGTTGCAGTTCGCGGGCGCACACGGCGCGCACCGCCTCTTCCTGGCCGCACGGCCCGTAGGCCCACAGCAGTTCTTGCAGCAGGTCTGCGGTGGAGTTGTCGGACTGTCCCATCGGTTTCCTTTCCGCTACTCCAACGGTATAGGTGCCGGCTGGCGCAAGTGGTAGCCGCAAACGCGGCGGCAGGCCATGCTAGAAGGTGGGGCCGCACAAGTTCGGCTGGCACCCGTGGGGTCGCGTCAGACGGCCCGATGCAGGAACGAAGGAAGGACTGTTGTGAACGAAGAGCAACGCACCAGGATGGAGTCCGGGCAGGGCTTCATCGCTGCGCTGGACCAGAGCGGTGGCAGCACCCCTAAAGCTCTCAAGCTCTACGGCGTTGCGGAGGACGCGTACGACAACGACGAGCAGATGTTCGATCTCATCCACGAAATGCGTGAGCGGCTGATGGCAAGTCCGAGCTTCACCGGCGACAAAGTTCTGGCAACGATCCTGTTCGAGCAGACCATGGACCGCAGCATCAACGGCGAGGACACCGCAGCGTTCCTGTGGAAGCAGAAGCGCATCGTCCCGTTCGTGAAGGTCGACCAAGGGCTCAGCGATGCCGAAAACGGGGTGCAGCTGATGAAGCCGATGACCAAGCTCGACTCGCTCCTGGATCGGGCGGTCGACAAGGGCATCTTCGGGACCAAAATGCGTTCGTTCGTCCAAGAACCGAACGAGCAGGGCATCAAGACCATCGTCGAGCAGCAGTTCGAGTACGGGCACAAGATCGCCGAGCGTGGGCTGATGCCGATCCTGGAGCCCGAGGTGAGCATCAAATGCCCCGACAAGGTGAAAGCGGACAACCTACTGGTGGAAGCGCTGCACGCCAAGCTCGATGAGTTGGCAGCAGACGGGCAAGTAATGCTCAAGCTGACTTTGCCGGACGAAAACAACCTCTATACGCCGTTGATCGAGCATCCCCGAGTTCTGCGGGTGGTCGCGTTGTCCGGTGGCTACAGCCTCGCGGAAAGTTGCACGATCCTGGCCGAATGCCACCACCTGATCGCGAGCTTCTCTCGAGCGCTGACCGAGGGGCTGACTGCCGACCAGAGCGACGCGGAATTCGACGAGAAGCTCGGATCGAACATCGAGGAGATTTACACGGCCTCGCTGACGTAACCGGGCGCTCGCCTAGCCTGATGCTTCCGAGGTGTGGTGTTAGGTTCAACGGCGGGCGAAGGAGGTACGCGTATGGCGTCAGGTCTGTATGGATTTCTGACCATCGTCACCCTCGCGCTCGCGTTGGTGTTCGCCGCGTTTGCTGCTGTCTACGTAAAGCGGCTGGCGGACCGAGCGCCTACTGCGATAGGCGACGACATTGGCAGCGCCAAAGTTGTTGTGCGTAAGGTGCGCAACCGGGAAGCGCTATCGTCCGATGAATTGGACTTTGCCAAGCAACTCGTTGCGGCTCGCGGTTCCTTGATGGCGCTGTGCATCCCCGGTGCTTTGTTCATGGTGGGATGCTTTTACGTGTTTGGCAGTCTGTACCACCTGCACGGAGCGACGCCCTCCGAACGCACATTTCTCGGCGTGTTTCCGATGTTGGCCTCGATGAACTTCACGACGCAGATTTTGCGCAGCGCACGGTTGAAAAGGCGTCTGCAAAAGTTGGCTTAACGCGCACAAGGCATGTGCTGCTTCCGTTTCGTCGGCTCTGCCGACGGCACCAACAAGTGATAATGTCCGACACCGTCTACTGGCATTCCGGACAGGCTGGTAAGGTCAGTACGGCCCACATATCAACCTGGTTGATATGTGGGTAGGCATGTGGCGCTGACGCGTGGGTGGGGGCCGAAGCGAGACCGGGGCCGGATTCCGAAAGGTGATGGCGTGAGCCCTCGTTCAGTCGGCAGGACTGTCTTGGCGCGATTCTGGATGCCTTTGGTTGCCGTCGTTGCGGTCACGGTGGGCGCGGTGTGCATGTGGAAGGTGCATCAATTCTCCGCTCCCCCGCCCGTCGTCACCGTCAATGGTCCGGCAGCACCTGAGCAGACCACCCCCAAGCAGCTCACGTATGAGTTGTTCGGCTCGGCCGGAGAAGGCGGGATGCTCGTCTACTTGGACATCGACGGGCATCCGCATCAAATTGATCTCACGACGTTGCCGTGGTCCCACACGGAGACGACGACGCTCACCGTGGTGTCCGGCAGCATCTCGGCACAGGTTCACGGAGGCCAACTCGGCTGCCGGATGCTGGTGAACGGCGTTGTCCGCGACGAGCAATCCGATACCCACGCGGACGCACACGTCATGTGCAGGGTGAAATCTGCATGAGCGAGCACCGAATGAAACGGCCCTTCTTCCCCCGAATGGTCCGCGTCTTCGCCATACCGATCATCGCGTTCTGGGCCCTGCTCGCCGTGTCGACGAACACGTTCATGCCGCAGGTCGAACGGGTCGCGGAAGAACTCGCGGGGCCGATGGTTCCGCACTATGCGCCCTCGCAGCGGGCACTGCTGCACATCGGCGAGAAATTCCACGAATCCGATTCGACCAACTTGACCATGGTTGTGCTGGAAGCCGACCGGCCGTTGGGCGATGCGGACCACCAGTATTACGACGATTTGGTGCGCCGCCTCAAGCGTGATCCCACCCACGTGCAGTACGTGATGGATCTGTGGGGGAAGCCGATCACCGCGGCGGGGGCGCAGAGCGTCGACGGCAAGGCCGCGTACGTGCTGTTGCGCCTCGCAGGCGATATCGGCCAGATGGAAGCGAATGAGTCGGTCAACGCGGTTCGGCATATCGTCGCGAACGAAATGCCGCCGCCCGGGCTCAAGGTCTACGTCAGCGGCGCTGCTCCGCTCGCCTCGGACACGGTGGCTATCGCCAATTCGAGCTTGAACAACATCACGATCGTGACGATCTTCCTCATCGTCGGGATGTTGCTGTTGGTTTACCGCTCCATCACCAATCTGCTGGTGCCCCTGCTCGGGGTTTTGATCGAGATGCTGGTCGCGAAGGGGGTTGTCGCCACCCTCGGGCATTTGGGATACATCGAGCTCTCGTCATTCGCCGTCAATATCGTCGTCGCGCTGACCCTGGGAGCAGGCACGGACTATGGCATCTTCTTGATGGGCCGCTATCACGAGGCGCGACAGGCCGGCGAAGGCAGGGAGGCGGCGTTTTACACCGCCTACAAGAGCGTCACGCCCATCATCCTCGGCTCGGGCCTGACGATCGCGGGGGCATGTTTCTGCTTGATTTTCGCGCGCCTCAACTACTTCCACACCATGGGGCCGGCCGTCGCCATCGCGATGCTCTTCAACATCGCGGCCGCGTTGACACTCGGCCCGGCCATCTTGACCGTGGGCAGCCTTTTCGGGCTCTTCGACCCGAAAGCCAAGGCCAAAGCGCAGCTGTATCGGCGGATCGGCACGAGCGTGGTGCGGTGGCCGGTGCCGATCTTCGTGGCCAGTTCCGCGGCCGTCGTGCTCGGGGCGATTTTCGTGCCAACGTATCGGCAGAACTACGACGACCGTCAGTACCAACCGCACGGTGCCCCCGCCAATCAGGGTTTCGCGGCGGCGGATCGGCACTTTCCGAAGAGCAAGCTGTTCTCCGAGATGCTGATGATCGAGACGGATCATGACATGCGGAACTCGGCTGACTTCATTTCGTTGGACCGGGCGGCCAAGAGTCTCATTCGCCTTCCCGGTGTCGCGATGGTGCAAAGCATCACCAGGCCCCTGGGCCGGCCCTTGGAACATGCCACGCTGCCCTACTTGTTCACCACGCAGGGCAGCGGGAACGGTCAACAGCTTCCGTTCAACAAGCAGCAAAACGCCAATACCGATCAGCAAGCACAGATTACGACACACACCGTCGAAGTCTTGCGGCAGGAGATCGTCTTCTTCCAACGGATGTCGGATGAGCTGCACAAGACGGTGCTCACCGTCGAGGATCTGCAACAGATTACCGATGAGATGAACTCGGAGATCTCCAACCTCGACGACTTCTTCCGGCCGATCAAGAGCTACTTCTTTTGGGAGAAGCATTGTTTCGACATTCCGATCTGCTGGGCATTCAGATCGCTATTCGAGGGCCTCGACAACATCGACCACCTGGCTGCTGACATCAAGGACGCCAGAACCTCCCTCGAGGCCCTGGACAGGCTGTTGCCGCAAGTCATCACCCAGCTGAAGCTCACTGCCGACGACTCGGAGGCGTTGGCCGCGCTGTTGGTCAGCAGCTACGGCCAGTCGTCGCTGCAGTCCACCCAGACCGACCAGACATTCGACGACCTGGTCAATGTGGGACTCGATTTCGATCGTTCCCGCAGCGATGACTTCTTCTACATCCCCCGCGAGGGCTTCGACAACGAAGACGTCAAAACCGGTATGGCGCTGCTGATGTCGCCCGACGGCCAGGCTGCCCGCTTCATCGTCACCCACGAGGGCAACGCCATGGGTCCGGAAGGGGTGCAGCATGTCGAACAGTTCCCCACAGCGATAACCGCGGCGCTGAAAGAGACCTCGTTGGCTGGCGCGAGGGTGTATATCGGCGGGTCTGGATCCAACGATAAGGACATCAAAGAGTACGCCGCGTCCGATCTGCTGATCGTGGCGATCGCGGCCTTCGTGCTGATCTTCTTGATCATGCTGTTCCTCACGCGAAGTCTGATGGCCGCCTTGGTGATTCCCGGCACCGTGGCGTTCTCCTACGCCGGGGCGTTCGGGCTCTCGATCCTCGTCTGGCAGCACCTGATCGGCCTGCCGCTGCACTGGTTGATACTGCCGCTGACGTTCATCATCCTGGTGGCGGTGGGTTCGGACTACAACCTGCTATTGATCGTTCGCGTCAAAGAGGAGCTTCACGCCGGATTGAATACCGGTCTGATCCGTGCGCTGGGAAGTACCGGTGGTGTGGTGACATCTGCGGGATTGGTATTCGCGTTCACGATGCTGGCAATGCTGACAAGCGATCTCAGATCGATCGGTCAGGTGGGTTCGACAGTATGTATCGGCCTGCTGCTCGACACGTTGATCGTGCGTTCGTTTGTCGTGCCGTGCATCGTCAGAATCCTCGGACCGTGGTTCTGGTGGCCAACGCTGGTGCGTTCCCGCCCGCTACCGCAGCGGTGAGACCTGCCGCGTGGTCATCGCCCGGCGATGACCTTCGCGGTGATGACGCCGAGCTTGAGCATGCCAAGCCAGGTCGAGGGGGTGAGCAGCGTCGGCCACCCGGTGCGAGCACGATCTGCACTGAGGTCCCGCCCGGCGAATCGGTCACGCAGCCATCGCAGCG
>NZ_LZKJ01000056.1 GCF_001672775.1 Mycobacterium kyorinense
AGCGGCCGGATCCTCGACACGGCACAGGGCATTCTGATCGGTCTTCGCCGGTGCACGTCGGAGACGGCTCTGCACGAACTGCTCGGCGCGGCACAACGCCACCACATGCCGGTATTCGCGATGGCCTGGGCGCTCGTCCACCTCGCTGGCGGCGGCGGAAAATCGTCGCACAGCTTCATCGATGCGCAGTCAGCGGCTCGTGATGAATGGGGCCGGCTCTTTGCCGGGTCTGCTGTAGCGCTTTGTTGAGCAAGCGGATTTCTAGGCAGCGATTGCCGTAATCGCGTCGAAGACTGCGGACGGATCGTCCAGGGCAACAAAGGTTTTCGCCTCTCGCCAAAATTGAAGGTCAACGCTGCCGCCAGATCCATGGGGCTGACTGCCAGATACTGCCAACATCTGGGCCCACGGCGAGGGAATAGAACTGCGGGATGTGGGTTTTCAGTCGACGTGAAAAGCCTCAGCGAAACCGAGCGGCAGGAGTTTCTCGCAGCCAAGCACGTCGCCGTGCTGTCGGTTGCAGCCGCCGACGGCAGGCCGCCGGCCAGTGTTCCGATTTGGTATGACTACACCCCGGGGGGCGACATCCGGATAAGCACGTCGCCATCGACTCGCAAGGCTCGGCTCATCGAACGCGCGGGCAGGGTAACTCTGGTCGTCCAACGCGAAGACCTGCCGTATCAGTACGTGGTCGTCGAGGGCACCGTCGTCGACACCGCCACGCCCGGCCCCATGGAGGCACGAGAGACCATCGCCATCCGTTACCTCGGCGAGGAAGGCGGACGCGCATTCGTTCGTAGCATCGAAACGACGGACAACGTCTTGTTCACGATCCGGCCGGACCGCTGGCTCAGCGCTGATTTCACCGGCGACCTCTAGCCGCGACCTGATGACCTCACTCGTGGCCTGAGCGGCGGGCGGACTGGGCCTCCTGCGCCATCCGGCGCATCGTGGCCAAAATTGGCTCGTAGAGCAAGGTTCCGATCACCAGGTGCTCGATCGCGGTTGCGCGCTCCGCCTCGGCGGTGACCGCTTCCACCTCGCTCGCGGCGAGGCCGCCAAGCGCCTCGGCATAGCGGTCGAGCCGCGCGTCGCTGGCCGGGAATGCCAGGGCGTCGAGCCGGTCGAGCGCGCCGGCGAGCACGGGACGGTGCGGGCTGTCGGGCGCCAGGTCCCAGCCGTGCCGGGCGAGGAGGGCATCGACCCGCTCGGTCGACCCGACGCTCGGGTCCTCGCCGGGACTGGGGGACAGGAGCCACTGCGCGGTCCCGAGCGCCCGGTGCAACGGCACGGACTCGTCGTCGACCACTGCGAGGACCCGCTGCACCGCCTCGAGCGGCAGCCCGGCGACCTCAACCAAAGCGCGGATCAGAGCGAGCCGACGCACGTGCGAATCGGTGTACGTCGCCCAGGTGCTGCTCTGATGCTCACCACGTTGAAGCAGCCCGAGCCGCAGGTAGTACTTGATCGTCGAAGCGGCAACCCCGCTCCGCGAGGACAGCTCAGCCAGTCGCATGGGTCCATCTTGACATATCAGGTAGTGAAGGTATCCAATAAATTGGATAGCAACAGTATCCGATCGAGAGGCGCCTCGATGTCTGACATCACCCGGATCCTTGCCGGAATCCTGCTTTTGTCCTTGGTCACCGTGGAGACCGGTGGCCTCTACCTCGTGAGGTTGGTGCGTGGATCCGCCCCGGCCACACCGTTTCAGATGTCGTTCGCGCGTGCCGGCCATGCCCATGCGGGGGTGCTGTTGATCCTGTCGTTAACCGCGTTGCTCTATGCCGAGGCCGTGGACATGGCGGGGTTCTGGGGTTGGCTATCGCGCCTCGGGGTACCGATCGCGGCGTTGTTGATGCCCAGCGGCTTCTTCTTCTCGTCGATGGGCGAGGGTCGCGAGCGCCCCAACGCGCTGATCGCCCTGGTGTACGCCGGCGGGTTGATGCTCGCCGTGGGTTTGGCATCGCTTGGCGTAGGACTGCTCACTGCCTGAGCACCGCAACCGATTACTGGGCGCTTTAGCGCTGGGAGTGACACCATAATTTTCATATTCATCGCCGCAGCGTGGATTCGACGGAAGTGAACACGGTGAGCCGGAAGCGTGTAGTCGCTGCTCCACTGTGGTCTGTCGCCAGCAAACGCACCACATGGCGCGCCATGCCTCCGCTTGTGCTCTGCACGATCATGTTCGGACTCGTCGGGTGTACAAAGCCAACTGCGCCGCCAACGGGTGTATCCGCTGCGACGCTCGTGTCAACCACAACGGCGGCTGCCGCACCGAGCACGCCTGAAGGTGCGCAGCCCCGGCTGGCATCGAACCCCGCGCAACTGGCCGACGAGCTCGTCGCCGACGAGCAAGCGCTGCGTGACGCGTCGACGGCGGAGGCAACGCTGGTGGCGGCGGCGCGCCGACAGCAGGCCGCGTATCGGGCCATCGGGCGACACCCCGAATGGGATGCGCTCACCCGACCGCGCATCCCGCCGTCGTTACTCGACGTCTACGACCGCAATATCGACGCCCGCCGCCAGCTCAGGGCGATGGCACAGGTCAAGGACACGCTGCCGGCGTGGCGCATCGAGCCTCCAGCCCCGGCCGACGAGCTGCTGAGCTACTACCACCAGGCGGAGTCGGAGTCCGGCGTCGATTGGGCCTACTTGGCTGCGATCAACCTCATCGAAACCGGCTTCGGGCGCATCGTCGGACCGAGCAGCGCGGGCGCGCAGGGCCCAATGCAGTTCTTGCCCTCGACGTTCGACGCCTACAGCGAGGGCGGCGATATCCACTCACCGCGCGACAGCATCTTGGCGGCGGGCCGCTACCTCGCCGCCAATGGCTTTGCCACCAACCGTGATCACGCCCTCTACCGGTACAACCACGCGAACGAATACGTGCAGGCGGTCAACCAGTACGCGGCGGTGCTGGCAGCCGATCCCATCGCGTTTAACGGCTACTACCGGTGGGACGTGTATTACTACACGACCGCGGGCGATGTGTTGCTGCCCGTGGGTTACGCTGCGCCGTCACGGATTCCGGTCGGCGACTATCTGGCGACTCACCCGCAGTAACTAGCCGGTTGTCTTGACGACAAGCTTGCCGACGTTTTTGCCGTCGAACAGCATGTTGATCGCCGTCGGCAACTGCTCGAAGCCCTCGACGACCGTTTCGAGCGGTGTGAGCCGTCCTTCGGCGATCAGCCCGGAGATCTCGGCGATTGCTTCTGGCGCCTGGCCGAAGTGGTCGAGAACAATGAAGCCCTGCAACGTGGCCCGCTGAACAAGCAGGTTGCCGAACGCGCGCGGTCCAGGCGGCGGGTCTGCCGAGTTGTAGCCGGAGATCAGCCCGCATAGTGCAACCCGTGCGCGAATGTTGAGGCGCGCGAAGACCGCATCCATGATTTCGCCGCCGACGTTCTCGAAATCGACGTCGATGCCATTGGGCGTCGCGGCAGCCAGCTGGGCGGCCCAGTCGTCGGCGCGGTGGTCGACGGCCGCATCAAAGCCCAGTTGCTCGGTCAGCAGCGCGCACTTCTCGGGGCCGCCGGCGATGCCGACAACACGTGCGCCGGCGGCTTTGGCGAGCTGGCCGGCAACCGAGCCGACCGCGCCGGCTGCGGCCGAGACAACGACGGTCTCGCCCGGCTGAGGTTTGCCGATCTCGCGGATCCCGATCCACGCGGTGAGCCCGGTCATCCCGAGCGCGCCGAGATATGCGCTGGGGGAAACGCCCTCGGCGACCTCAACCGGCAGCAACGGCATCGCGTCCGAGACGACCGCATACTCCTGCCAGCCGACTAGGCCCTGCACCATCTGGCCGACCGCATAGTTCGGATTCTTCGACGCGATCACTTCGCCCAGCCCGCCTGCGCGCATCACCTCGCCGATGCCGACCGGCGGCAGGTACGACGGCATGTCGTTGATCCACGCGCGGTTCGTCGGATCCAGCGAGATCCAGTCGACACGGACGAGCGCCTCGCCCTCGCCGATCTCGGGGACCGCCTCCTCGCTGAGTTCGAACGTGTCAGGGCCAATGCGTCCGGTCGGACGTTCGCGGAGGAGGAAGCGGCGGTTTCGGTCGGACATGAGCGCACCGTACCGGACGCGGCCTAGCTGGAGGTCTACGGGGAAGCGGCTGCGCTGCTCCGTTCGATCCATTGGGTGAGCGCGTCCTCGAGCGCAGTCGCGAGACCCACACCGGCAGTGTTGGCGGCCTCCTCGAACCGCTCGACCAAGTCCGTCGAAATCGAGGCATTTACCTTGGCGCGTTGCGGTTTTGGCTTCGGCGGCCGAACTACGGGCACGTGCTTAGCAACAGTCGCGTCCATGGTTTCACGCAGCGCGGGGATGTCGTCGAGCAGCCTGACGAGATCGTCACGCCCGATACGCAGAACCTCGGCGGGGCCGGTCGTCGTTACGGTCGCAGAACGCAACGTCCCGCGGCGCAATACAGATTCCCCGATCATCTCACCGGGCCCCACTACGGCAATGCGGTCCTGGCCGACGTACACCCCGGCCTCACCGCTGAGCAGGATGTAGCAGGCATCCGACGGAGTCTGCTCATGAATCAACGGCGAGGGCACTCTTGTCGAGGTGCGATTTGCTGCCCGAACGAGGCGCTCGAGGTCATTGTCCGAGAACTTGTCGAATGCGGCGAACTCACGTAGCCGACGGGCGTCTTCGCTGAGTCCCTTTGCATCGGATTTCATAGTCGACTCCTGATGCACGATGTGACGTGACCTCGAGGAGCCTAACGCGGTTATCGTGCCGGCAGAGGCGAATGAGCATCTGCAAGCCGATACCGTGTAATTCATGCCTCGCGTGGATTACGTCATCCAATATGTCGAGTCGCTCAAACGGTCGGTGACGTTCTACCGGCAGGTGCTCGGGCTCAAAGTGCGGACCGAAGGCGACGGCTACGTCGAGTTCGAGATGGATAACACCAAGTTCTCGCTTTTCGAACGGTCGAAGTTACCGGAGCTCATCTGTCGTGAAGGCGGCAACCCGCCTTGTAGCGAGATCGGCTTCCGGATCGACGACGTGGATGGGGAAGCGAAGCGGTTGAGAGGGCTCGGGGTTGAGATCCTCAGCGGGCCGGTCGATCGCCCCTGGCGCGAACGGACGCTGCACATCGCCGACCCTGACGGCAACATCATTGAATTCGCGCAGAAGCTGCAGTGACTCCGGTGTGCCGTGCCGGACCGTCCCGCTGCGCGCAGATCCGAGTATCGACGACCTGGCCAGGCGGCCGCGTGATGACAACCGCACATGCATTGGGGGGCATAGGCTTTGCAATGGTTACTTCTTCATACTGCGGCGCTTTTTATCTGAGCTGATGGTGATGCCGTTGAGAAGCTCCTCGAGCGCGGCCACCGCGTCGCTGACCTCCTGAGCGGGGTCCCCTGAGCGGGCAATCACCATCGCCGCCTCGCACATTGCTCCATGCAGCTGGTGAGCCAACGGCTCAACCCGACGGCGCTTGATGTGCCCGTCCTCCATCGCGCGATGAATCCCCTGCTTGAACAGCGCCATGAGGTGTCGGTCTTCGATCTCACGCATCTGTTGCCAACCCAATACCGCCGGCGCGTCAATCAAGATCTGCTGAAAGCCAGTATCGAGGGCCGCATCGAAGAAGGCCCGGCAGCCGGCGATGAAGGCCTGCCAACTGTCGTCGTGATGATCGCCGGCAGCGCGGTTGACGGCGCGCTCGATGAATCGTTGCTCAGCTTCGTAGACGGCCGCGAACAATGCGCGCTTGCCGTCGAAGTGGTGGTAGAGCGCACCTTTGGTGACGCCGGCGCGCTCAACGACCACATCAAGGTAGGTGGCGTCGTACCCAGCGGTGGCGAACAGTTCGCGCGCTGCAGACACGAGTTGGTCGGTGGTGGCGCGGGTTCGCTCCGCCTGCGTGCGCGCGGGGGTGGTCACCCTACAGAGGATAGCCGAAGTACATACCTGACTTACGTACTTGACATACGTACTTGGAGTACGTTAAATGCTCAGGTATGGACAGCACCCACGCCGCACGTTCGGCTGGAACCGTCACGACGACGAAGTCCGCAGAACCGCAGGGATTTGACCCGGCCGCCGGGCGGCTTTATCGACGGTTCGAGCGGTTGTGGGTGACGCGCGATTCGCGCCTGATTACTGAGATCGTCGCTGCCGACGGCGCGTACTAATGCTGAGCGTCGGTGTGTATGGCGCGACCGGCTATACCGGTCGGTTTGTCGCGGCGCAGCTGATCAGCGGGGGCCACCACGTCGTCCTAGGGGGCCGCGACGCGGCCGGGCTAGGGGAGCTGGCGGCAACGCTGGGTGGCAATTGCGAGGTCCATCCCGCGCGCATCGACGATGCGGAAGCATTGCGGTGCTTGGCGGACCATTGCGCGGTAGTGATCAACTGTGCGGGGCCGTTCAGCCGTTTCGGCCGACCGGTCGCAGAGGCTGCGATCGCCGGCGGGGCGCATTATCTCGACCACACCTCCGAGCCGGCCTATGTCTATCGATTGATGCGCGAACTTGACGCCCCGGCACGCCAGGCGGGTCTGACTCTTATCGCTGGCATGACGTTCTACACGGGGCTCGCCGATCTGATCGCCCAACAGCTGGCCGCATCGATGGGACCGTTGCGTCGACTGGCTATCGCGTATGCGGTGGAAGGCTGGCGACTGACTCCGGCCAGTGTGGCAACCGGGGCGGCATTGGCAAATTCCGACCGGGTCATATACCGCGACAACGCACTTCAGCTGCTGCCGTCGAGTGATAACCGCACGTTGTCCGAGTTCCCGTTTCCGTTGCCGATCGGCGTCCAGCCGGTGATCGCCGAGTATCAGGGCTGCTGTGAATCGGTCACGGTGCCCCGCCATACGCGCACCGCCGCCGTCGAGACCTACATTACTGCTGCGACTTTCGCCGGCACCGGTCAGACATCGGACGCTTCGCCCGTGGCTGCGTCGCCAGCAGCTGCCGCAACGCAATTCACCGTCGTTGTCGACGCATATACCGACACCGATCATCATCGGAGCTATTGTCGCGGTGCCGGCGACTTGTATCAGATCGGGGCGTTGATATCTGTGGAGGCAGCCGAACTCCTCGCCGCAGGACAGCCCCCGACCGCCGGAGTCCTCAGTCCCGCCGAAGCTTTCGCCGAAACGAACCTCCTTGGTTCGCTGATGGGCATGCAGTTCATCAGCGGCGGACTGCACACCGAAACCAGGAGAATGACGTGACGACAGCACATCAGCTCGACACCGACCGCACCGCGCTCGTTGAACGCTTTGTGGAAGAATTCCACGAGTTCGCCGCTGATCCAACGGCTGAAAAATATGTCCAGCTGTATCACCCTGACGGGACGCTGTGGGACGCGGGAATGGATTCCCCGGTTCCAAAGACACGGGTGTTCGAACTTGCAACTGGCTTCTTGCGCAGCATTCCCGACCTGCGCATTGGCATCCGCCGCTATTACGCCCGGGAAGACAACGTATACCTGCTGACTGACAACTTCGGCACCTACCACGGCACCCCAGTGAATTGGCCTGCCGTCTACTCGTATCGCTTGCGCGCGGGCCGGATCATCGAAGGCCGGCGGTTCTATGATCAAGCCAGGGTATTGGCTCCGATAAACTCCGCGCTCGCCATTCGTTGCTACCAGCCGACATGGTCACCAGCCCTGGTGAATACTTCGGCCGCCGACGGAGATGAGTCGGTGGATCCGGCCGACTTTGTGCGCCGCTTCGACGCACTGTGGCACAACAACAATGCCGACGTTCCGGTTGGACTGGCGTCCTGTTACAACAGCACTGGCATGATCCTCAATCCTGGGATGCTGCGTCCTATCAGCAAACCCGAGATCCCTGGCTATTACGAGATGCTTCTGGCAGGCACTCCCGATTTGGACCCGGAACTACAGGGCTGGGCCGGCGACAGCGACTCGCTGTGTGTGGAGTGGTTGTATCGCGGACGGACAGGATTTGACGACGGTCACGAACTGCTCTTGCGTGTCGTCGATGTGTTCGAATTTGCCGGTGGCGCAGTTCAATACGGCCACGCCTACTTCGACACGTTGACGATCCTGTCCACTACCAGCCCCGGCATTCACCGACAGATCGAAGAAGCTCGCGCAAGGCTTTTCGGCCGAGCTATCGCGCCGAGGGCCGACTGAGGGAGGACAGATCGCTGGGCCGAGCGAGCGTCGGTGAATAGCAGTGACGCGAATCAGGCGGGGGCCGGGTCCAAGACGATCAGCGGGAACATGCGTTCTGTCTTGGTTTGATATTCGCGGATGTCAGGGGAGTAGGCCAGCATCGCGGCGAGAAGGCGATCCCGTTCCAGGCCGTCCCGCAGGATCGTGGGCTTCGCGGTCAGCGTCCGCTCGCCCACCTCGATGATCACCTCCGGCATGGCGGCGATGTTCGCCACCCAGGCCGGCTCCTGGTCTGCACCGGCGTTGGAGCCCGCGACGACATACCTTTCACCGTCTTCGATGTAAACCAGGGGAGTCACGTACTGCCGGCCGCTGCGCCTGCCTGTGGTGTGCAGCAGAAGCAACTGAATCCCGTTGAAGTGCCCACCCATGGCCTCAAGGACTACTCCGGTGCTAGCGCGGAATTCCGCGATAACTTGCTCATTGATAACGCTCATGACGCAGGTGCCCTTCATGAACTAAATCTCGCTGGCTTTGTCCCGACTCGGACCAGGATGCGGCGTCGGCACCGTGGTCCGAGTCGGACAGCGAGCGCGTTTCCGGGCGGATCTCAGCGATTCAACTCGGCTAGGGCGGCAACAATCTCCGGCTTGTCGGATTGCAGGCTGCCTCTCCAGCCGACGTCTTGTAGTGGGTAGTGATTGATCAGCACGAGGACTTCCTCGACGTTGGCGATCCCCGCGTACGCCGAGCCGACGGCCGTCTCGATCTTTTGCACCAGTTTGCGTTTGGCGTCCAGACTGGCCAGTTCCGGTGCCTCCAATGACACCACCGGCCGCACTGGCTCAGCTTGCACGCGGCCGTCTTGGGACACGTTTTCAGCCGAGTATTCGCGCAGCCAGCCACGCGTGTCGGGAAAGTGATAGGCCTCATCGAGCGCGTCGGTGATCTCCTTCAACATCGTGTGCTTGGCGTTCCGCGTCGCCCCGTTGGGCGCGTCGACGGTGAACACAGGCATGGCTTTCATCTCCTTCGTAGTGCGTCCCGGGCGGGACGATGTCGACGCTAGCAGGCGTTAGTTGGAAAATCCAAGTGCTTAATTTGATTATTGGATCACCGCAGGTAGGATGGGTTTCCATGGCAGGGAAACGTAGATACGACACTGGCTGCGCGGTGGCTCACGCGCTGGACCTGATCGGGGAGCGCTGGGCGTTATTGGTGGTCCGCGAACTGCTGCTGGGCCCGAAGCGCTTCACCGATCTACTGGCGGGGTTGCCCGGCGCCGGCCCCGACATGCTGACCCAGCGGTTGCGCGAGCTCACCGGCACAGAGGTGGTGCATCGTCGTCGACTCAGCCCACCGGGCGCATCGTGGGTGTACGAATTGACGCCCTGGGGGGCCGAGTTGGCGCCGATCGTTCTCGACCTGGCCCGCTGGGCTAGCCGCTCGCCGACAATGCCCTACGACGCGCCCATTGGCGTCGACTCCGTGATGCTCTCGCTGACAGCCCTTTTCGACCGCCAGGCCGCGGTGGGTATGGACGCGGCGATCGCCATACATTTGAGCGGCCAGCCATTTCAGCTGCGCATCGCCGGGGGAAAGCTCACCCTCACGCGCGGCGAGCATGAACGGCCAGACGCCACCCTGGAAACCGATCAGACCGCCCTACTGTCGTTGCTACGCACCGACAGTGACCTCGACGAAATCCTTGCTGACGGATCGCTGCGCATCGCAGGCGACCGTGCACTCGTCGAAAAATTCCGACACCTGTTTCCGCTGCCGCAATCTGCTGGGCCGGCGGCACCGGGATAGCGCGGGCCCCCGTTTTGAGACTCGTACCGCTCAGGCGAGATCGACCCGGATGGTCATCAGATTGGTTCCCAACGCGCGAACGAGTGCGCTGTCGAACCGGGGGAGGCGAGAGAGCCGAGCTTGTGCGTCATCAGAGGGCATCAAATGGGCCCTGCCGCGGTGCCACCGCCCGCGGATCCGAAGCCGGACATTGTGATCGCTGAGGATGTTACGCACGTAGTTGGATGCTTCGCCGTGGTCGGAGACAAACCAGAACTGATCCCCAATCAGCCGTCCTCCGATCGGAGTGCGTCGTGGCTTGCCGCTCTTGCGGCCCGTTGTTTCCAACAAGACCTGGGTCGGCAGTAACCGGTTCAACGGGTTGGCGATCCACTTGTGAAAGAGCGTAACCCGACGGTGCTTTCGGTCTGCAGACTTTGGCATGTGATCAGTATTTGTCGAGACGTAGAGTCTTGTCAAGATGGGGGGACTCGTGCTTCGCTATGCGAGTGCGTACTCACACCGGACGGCGCCGGAATGACGCGGCCAGGGATGCGATCCTGACCGCCGCCGCCGAGCTGCTTGAAAGCCAGGGGAGCGCCAAAATCACAATGGCGTCCATTGCTCAGCGTGCAGGCGCGGGAAAGCAAACCCTGTATCGCTGGTGGCCCACGAAGGGTGCGCTGCTGTTGGAGGCGATGGTGGCGCTGGCCGAGTCCGAGGTCATCGCCGCCGAAACAAGTGACCTGAGAAGTGATCTGACGTCATTTGTGCGCGCGACGTTTGCCGCTGCCACGAAGCACCGGAGCTTGCTGCTAGGCGTCTTGCGCGAAGCGCTGGGCGATCCGGACACCGCCGCGGAACTCGACGAGTTCGCGGCCTCGCGCCGCGCTGCGTTGCGAGAAATCATCGAGGCCGCAGTGGAGCGAGGAGAGATCGTCCAACGCGGCGCGATCGACCTTGTTGTCGACCAGGTGTTCGGCTTGCTCTGGTACCGATTGATTTTCGGCAACGCTCCGCTGACCAGGGCGGCCGCGGGCCGCGTGGTCGAGAGTATGCTCGTTCAGCTCATGCCCGCCGGCAGCAACGGGCGTGCCCCTAGTGGCGCGTAGGCGCCCTACACTAGCCCTACCGCTTGATCGAACCGTGGGGCCGACGTCGCGATACGGCGATCCGCGCACCTAGGGCACAGTGCACAGGCGGCTGGACTACCGCGCGCCACAAGATGAGTTGGCGTTTCGCCGTCCACGAGTTCGCGTTCGGCCCGACCGATATATGTTTCGCGCTGGATCGGGACCAAGATTTCACAACGGTTTCAATTGGGCAAAGGTACCGCAGCTTACCGTGATGCGAAGGCCGATAACACCTGTTCGGCTTTAGCGTTGCCTGCTATGGCGAGACTTGACAACTACGTGAAGCGCTGGCGCACAGCGCTTCACGTTACCGTGTCGGTATTGATGGTTGCCCTCGGACTCGCCATCGCCCCAAAAGCTCAGGCGGCCGCGGTCACGGCAAAGTTGTCGGTGGAACATACGTGGCAGACCGGTTTCATCGCCCGCTTCGCGATCACCAACGCGAGCATGGCGCCGCTCAGCGATTGGAGGCTTGAATTCGACATGCCAGCGGGACAATCCATCTCGCACGCGTGGAACAGCACCGTTACCCAATCTGGCACGCACTTTGTCGTCACCCCCGCGAATTGGAATCGGGTCATTGCACCCGGCGGTTCGGCCACAGGTGGTCTAAGAGGCGTGCTGACCGGTCCCTACACCCCACCGTCGAATTGTGTGCTCAACCGGCAATATCGTTGCAGCTAGAGGCGACTGAGCAGTGCGGCGATTCGGCCGTGTTCCTCAGGGGCCGCACAGGTGAATCGGGTAATAGTGGCTGCGCACGCATGATCTGCGGCGACGAGATCGCGGACTTGTCGGTATCGCGCCTTACCCTCCGAAGATGACCAGCGACGCAAACACGGATCGGGTCGGGGGAGAGCCTCGTGAACTGCTGCTGCGGGCTATCGCTTGCATCACGATAACCAGAGACCGTGGAGGCGGAGGGATCCTGTCGGGGAAGTTGCCACAAGAATTGGCGGAACCGTTCACACGGGCACTGATGCGCATCGAAGCAGAACTGTTGCTCCATGATGCCGATCTGTTCACGGCGACCAGTGGTGAAACGCGGACACAATCCGAACGACGCGCCGACGCGTTCACGGCAATGATCCTGCGCTTGGACGACTGAACTTGGCAGAAGAACCTTCCCCGGCATCCATGCTGCTAGCATTGACTGCAATGACAGCATCCGCAGGAGGGTAAATGGCGACTTTGACGATCCGCGATTTTGACGACGACCTCAAAGCGGCACTGCGTGTGCGCGCGGCTGAGCACGGTCGCTCAATGGAGTCCGAAGTGCGCGAGATCTTGCGTACCGTTTTGGAGCGTTCTTCGAGTGGCCCGGGGATGGCTACCCGGATTCGGCAGCGGTTCTCTGACGTCGCCGGGGAGGCAGACCTTGGCCAGCCGAACCGAATTGAGCACCCGCGGGCTGTGGACTTTGGCCCGTGATCGTCCTCGACACCAACGTCGTATCGGAGTTGATGCGGAAGGCGCCCGAGCCCAGCGTCATTCGTTGGGTTGACAGGTTTTCCGCTTCGGACGTACTGGTCACCGTCGTCACCGCGGCCGAGCTTATGTATGGCGTTGCCAGGTTGCCGGAGGGACGCCGCAAGCGCGAACTACACATCAAGGTCGAGGGGCTGCTAGCAGAGGATTTTGAGGACCAGATTCTTCCGTTTGATGCGCCGGCGGCGACGCACTACGCGGCGATCGTTGCCTCACGAGAACGTGTTGGACGCCCGATCAGTATGGCCGACGCCCAGGTAGCAGCAATCTGTCGTAACTGGAACGCTGCACTCGCGACCCGCAACGTCGATGACTTCGTCGGCACCGGTGTCGACGCAGTGAATCCATGGGACGCCGCCACGGCACCATGACTGACCACGAAAGGCGCTACGTCGTCGTTGTCCAGTCAGTTCGAGTGCCTCTGTCGACTTGGCTGGTTGCGCCAACATCTACGTCGGCTCGTGCCGCAACCTTTCGTCGTTACATCGACCTCGGCGGTATGAACACTCGGGCGGTCTCTGAGCGCTGCACCGTCACGTCGTCGGGCTCGCACATTCTTCGCGTGCGAGGGCAGACTATCGTCCCGACTACTTGACATAATGTCGCTTATCGGCACTTAGGTGCTGCGCATGCATTAACCAAAAGTGCTCGCAGCTTTGACGATTGGCCGATCTGAGCACGTCACGGCACCGATCTGGGTACTCATTCCCAACGGGCTGCCGCGGTCTTCAATGCGGCGAGGTTGACGTATAGCTCAAATCACTTAACGAATGATCCGGGTGTTAGGCGAAAGCTTGAACGTGCCCCGGGCGGACGGCTTTCGAACCGGCCATCGACCACCCACCCGCCACCTTCCCCCACACCGCCAGCAATACGTCACAGTGACGAATTATCCTGTGGCGCAGGGCTACTGAACTATCGCCTCAGGTGCGCGGCCGACCAAACTTCGGGCGCGGCCGTCACTGCAGAAAGTCGGTAAGCAGCTTCTCCACGATCTCGGGTTGGTCGGACAAAATCATATGGTTCGCGTCGTCGACCAGCTCGACCCGCGCCTCGGGCAGTTGCTGTCGGAAGCGGGCTGCCGCCTTTGGCCCGTGGTGGCATGAGTCGTCCCTGCCCATGATCGCCAGCACCGGAATCCGAGCCGCCGCGAGCGGTCGAAGGTCGCAATCAGGACGCATCGGCCAGGGCTTCATTAGCGGCCTGCTGACTGCAGCCTTGAAGCCGACGCTGCCACCGACAAATTGCTGCATGATCGGCCGCCACGGCTCCTCGCGAAGAGACCTGCGATTCGTCGGCATGACCATGGCGTCAAGGAATGACCAGATGCGCTCTTCGGTGGGCCGAACACCCATGGTTGTCAGCCCACGCATCAGAAAACTCAATTTCAGTCCTCTTACGATCCCTACCGGACACACGAGCGCCAACCGCTCCACTCGCTCGGGAAACGCAATCGCGTAGTTGGTCCCTATCCATGCACCGCGCGAGGCACCAACTATTGCCGACCGCAGGATATCGACCGCACGTAACGTCTCATCGAGCCACGCCACCAACTCGGCGCTGTTACTCGGCGGCTTAGTTGCGATGCTCTTACCCGCCTCGTCGATTGCGTCGATCATCGTCACGCTGTGATTAGCTGCGAGGATGGGCAAGAGCAGTACCCACATCGTCGAGCTGATCTCCATTCCGTGGAGCGCCACAAGCGCAGGCTTTGACGGGTCGCCCGCAGTAAGCACATGCGTCGTTCCAAACGACGTCTCGATGTCCAATTCGGTGACCGGGAGGTTGCTGGTCGCCAGCGCTGCGTCGTAGAGCTTGAGGTACGCGGCGCGTGCCGCATCCGACCGAAAAGCGGAAACCGCGGCCATAACGCGCCCTCGGTGTGGCAGCTGTAGTTTCGGCGCGGACCTACCGGTAGCAGGCGAATGG
>NZ_LZKJ01000057.1 GCF_001672775.1 Mycobacterium kyorinense
GCCGGCCATTGTCATCAGTGGACCTCCTCGACGACGACGAACACGCCCGACTAGAAAAGCTCGGCAACCGGGCAGTCCTGACCCAGCCTGCACCGGTTCCGGCGTTGTTCGCTGCGCAGGTGGCGCGTGCCCCGGGGGCGGTGGCGGTGAGTTGGGCTGGTGGTTCGTTGACGTATCGCGAGTTGGATGTGGCGGCGAATCGGTTGGCGCACGTGTTGGTCGGGCGGGGTGTGGGCCGCGGACAGTGTGTGGGGTTGTTGTTGGAGCGCTCGGCTGAGGCGATTGTGTCGATGTTGGCGGTGCTCAAGGCTGGGGCGGCGTATTTGGCGATTGATCCGGGGCTGCCTGCTGCGCGGGTTGGGTTCATGGTGGTTGATGCGGCACCGGTGGTGGTGCTCACTACTGCGGGGTTGGCGGGGCGAGTTGAGGGTTATGGCGTTGCGGTCATCGACGTCGATGATCCGCGCGTGGACGGTCAGCCCGATAGCGGGTTGCCGGAGCCGGGTCCCGAGGACTTGGCGTATTTGATTTACACCTCGGGCACTACCGGTGTCCCGAAGGGGGTGGCGGTCACGCATCGCAATCTGGGCCATGTGGCGCAGTCGATGCCACCACAGTTGCCGGCGAAGCAGGTGTGGACGCAGTGCCATTCGTATGCGTTTGACTTTTCGGTGTGGGAGATTTGGGCGGCGCTGCTGGGCGGGGGCCGGTTGGTGATCGTGCCCGAATCGGTTGCGAGTTCGCCCGATGACTTCCATGCGCTGCTAGTGAGCCAGCGGGTCACCGTGTTGACTCAGACGCCGTCGGCGATCAACGCGCTGTCGCCGCTGGGGTTGGAGTCGGTGGCGGTGCTACTCGGTGGTGAGCCCTGTGCGGCGGAGGTGGTGGATCGCTGGGCGCCGGGGCGGGTGGTGATCAATGCTTATGGGCCCACGGAGGTCACGGTGTATGCGTCGATGAGCGCACCGTTGGTGGCGGGGTCGGGGGCAGCACCGATTGGGGCGCCGGTGCCGGAAGCGGCGGTGTTTGTGCTCGATGAGTGGTTGCGGCCGGTACCGGCCGGGGTGATCGGTGAGTTGTATGTGGCCGGCAGTGGTGTGGCGTGCGGGTATGTGCGTCGCGCAGGATTGACCGCATCGCGGTTTGTGGCCTGCCCATTCGGCTGGGCCGGGGCGTCCGGACAACGGATGTATCGCACCGGGGATTTGGTGAGTTGGCGCGCTGATGGGCAGTTGCAGTATCTGGGCCGCGCTGATGATCAGGTCAAGATCCGCGGGTATCGCATCGAGCTCGGTGAAATCCAAACAGCTCTAGCGGGTTTGGACGGGGTCGAACAGGCGGTGGTGATCGCTCGTGAGGACCAGCCGGGCATCAAACGCCTGGTGGGCTATGTCGTTGGGTCGGGGACCGCGGCGCTGGACTCCGCCGATCTGCGCATCGCATTGGCTGAGCGGCTGCCGGCCTACATGGTGCCGGCCGCAATCATGGTGCTCGAGGCGTTGCCGTTGACGGTCAACGGCAAGCTCGACACCCGCGCACTGCCGGCACCCGACTACCAAGACAGCGAGCGCTACCGCGCCCCGGCCAACCCCACCGAGGAGATCCTGGCCGGCATCTACGCCCAGATCCTGGGACTCGAGCGGGTCGGCGTCGACGACTCCTTCTTCGATCTGGGTGGCGATTCCCTGACGGCGATGCGCTTGATCGCCGCGATCAACACCAACCTCAATGCCGGCCTTACCGTACGCACCGTGTTCGAGGCACCCACCGTGGCCCAGCTAGCACCGCGGATCGGTGAAGAAACAAGCCAACTCCCACCCTTGATGCCCGCCACACGACCCGAGCATGTTCCGTTGTCGTTTGCTCAGCAGCGGTTGTGGTTTATCGATCAGTTGTATGGGCCGTCGCCGATTTATAAC
>NZ_LZKJ01000058.1 GCF_001672775.1 Mycobacterium kyorinense
CAATAAGCCTATGTCTCGCGGCCCGATCGACGGAGCCTTACGGGCGGTACTCCTCGCGGTCGTCCTCGTCGCCGACGATCTCCTGGTGCTGCTCATGCCAGTCGGAGGTATTCGCCTCTACCGGCGGGATTTCGCCGTCGAAGCCGCTCGGCAAGGATGTGGTTTCCTGGTCCTGCTCGACGGCGTCGGCGACGGGAACTTCGTCGGACCGGTCGTCGCGGTCGTCCATCACATTCTCCTGGGTTTCATTCGCCGCGGCGAAGGGGTATCAACTCTGCACGATGATGACTTCGACGGCATCCAGCAACGATGTGAAAACCCGGCTACGCCAGCATCGGGGACAGGATCACAAACGCGATCACGTAGATTCCCACTGCGACCAGAATCAAGACGATCAGCGTGATAACGGCGATCAGCGCAGTGCGCCGAAGTCGGCGCGTGCGGGGAGTTTCCGTTGTCTCAACCTCGTCCATGGCGGGTGGAATACCCGGCGGTGGCCATGACTAACCGGCTCCAACGCGGGGGTAGTCTCAGTCAAACATTGCCGGGAGGGCAGATGACCACTACCGACGTGCCGGGCAACATCCAGCAACGGAGTGACCGCGCCATTGAGCTTCGGGTAGCAGCACGCTTGGAGAACCTTGCCGTGCTGCGCACCCTGGTCGGCGCGGTCGGCACTTTTGAAGACCTGGACTTCGACGCCGTCGCCGACCTTCGCTTGGCGGTGGATGAGGTGTGCACCCGGTTGATCCGGTCTGCCGCCGACGACGCGACGCTGATGCTGGTGGTCGATCCGCGCGACGACGAGTTGGTGGTCCAGGCGTCGGCGGCGTGCCAGACCGCCGAGGTGGTGACACCCGGCAGCTTCAGCTGGCATGTGCTGACCTCGCTGGCCGATGACGTCCAGACATTCCACGACGGCCGAGCCTCAGACGGGTCCGGCGGCGTCTTCGGAATCACGCTCACTACGCGACGGGCGGGCTCTGCCAGGTGACACCGCGAGCTGTCGGCGGTTCGACCTCGAGGCCCAACGAATACGCCGACGTTCCCGACATGTTCCGTGAATTGGCCAGTTTGACGGCCGATTCACCGGAATCCCAGCGTCAGCGGGACAAGATCGTGGAGCGGTGCCTGCCGCTCGCCGATCACATCGCCCGACGGTTCGAGGGCCGAGGAGAGCCGCGCGACGACCTGGTGCAGGTCGCGCGGGTCGGGCTGGTCAATGCCGTCGTCCGCTTCGACGTCGAAGCAGGGTCGGACTTCGTTTCGTTCGCCGTCCCGACCATCATGGGCGAAGTTCGCCGCCATTTCCGGGACAACAGTTGGTCGGTCAAGGTGCCCCGGCGGCTCAAGGAGCTTCATCTGCGGCTGGGCACCGCCACCGCCGACCTGTCCCAGCGGCTGGGCCGTGCACCCACCGCAACGGAGTTGGCCGACGAACTGGACATGGACCGCACCGAGGTCATCGAAGGCCTGGTGGCCGGCAGCTCGTACAACACGTTGTCCATCGACAGCGGCGGCGGCAGCGGTGACGAGGACGCCCGCGCCATTGCCGACACGCTCGGCGATGTCGACACGGGCCTGGAGCGAATCGAGAACCGGGAATCGTTGCGGCCGTTGCTGGATGCGCTGCCCGAGCGTGAGCGAACGGTGTTGGTACTCAGGTTCTTCGACTCGATGACGCAGACGCAGATCGCCGAGCGCGTCGGCATCTCACAGATGCACGTGTCTCGGCTGCTCGCGAAATCGCTAGCGCGCCTGCGGGATCAGTTGGAATAGCCGCTGCGGCTCGTCGTCGGTGGCCAGGCCGGCAGCCGCCGAATTCGTGGTCGGCAGGGTGTTGTCTGGATCGCAGATCCGCAGCACCCGGGAAACCGCGGGACCGGGCACCACAGCCCACTCTACGTCGGTGCCCGCGCACCTGACGTTGATGGTGTGCAGTGCTGAAAAGCCCGCTGTGCCAAAGAATTCCAGGCCGGTTAAGTCCACGATCACGTGCTTGGCGTGAGCGGAGCAACGCTGAACATAATTGGCGAGCTGGTTGGCGTTGGATGCGTCGAGTTCACCGTACGCACCGATGACGGCGACCGATGACACCCACTGAGCGGTGAATCGGACGGTGTGGTTTTCCCACGGTTGGGACGGAAATGTGGCGTCTGCTGCAGCGGCGCTGCTCTCAACGCGTCTGTCTTTGGCGGACGACATGGTGACTCCATCAGTCGACGACGATTCGTGCTGTGGATCACGTCAGGCGGTTTGATGCCCCCTCACGGCGGGCGGCCGCGCCTCCCGCACGTCTTTGACGCTTTTCCGGGTGGCTGTTAACTCAACCTGGTGATGAACACTACTCCCGGCCACTCGGGTCGACAACGACCTGAGAGCGATTCTCAGAATCCCTGGTCACTGCGGCTTTGGCGGCAACGTCATGGCGAATCGCTGCACCGCCGCGCTGGCCGCGGCCGCCGGCTGGCCGTCTGCTGCGCGGGTTCGGGTGCTGATCTCACCGGTCGCCGGGTCGAGCCTGACTTCGGCCAGCAATTCACCCGTCGTCGGCTCGCAGACCGCCCACGTGTAGCAGGTGTCCGATGACCATTGGGCGGCGCTGCGCGCGACGTAGTCGGGGTCGGTGACGCCGAGCTCGGCCAGCGCCGGTCGATCGTCGATCCGGTCATCTGCTCGTAACGCCCGCAGATACCAACTGCCGGCGTTGATTTCGACAGGATCCATCTGGCCGCCTGCCGAGCTACTTGATCTCGGCGAGCACCGTGCCCTGTGTGATCGCGGCACCGGCCTCGACGGCCAGCCCGGTGATGACACCGTCCTTGTGTGCGGTGACCGGGTTTTCCATCTTCATCGCTTCCAGGACCACGACCAGGTCGCCGGCGGTGACTTCCTGGCCCTCCTCGACGGCGACCTTGACCACGGTGCCCTGCATCGGCGCGGTCACCGCGTCACCCGAGGCCGCGGCGCCGCCCTGCGCGCCGCGCTTGCGTGGCTTGGGCTTCTTGCGGATCACGCCGGCCGCGTCGCCGCCGCCGCCGTTGGACAGCGCCAGGTCGGCCGGCAGCGACACCTCGAGCCGGCGGCCGCTGACCTCGACGACCACTTTCTGCCGCGGCCGTGCGTCGTCCTCATCGAGGGGCTCGCCGCCGGTGAACGGTTCGACGGTGTTGTTCCATTCGGTCTCGATCCAGCGGGTGTGCACCGAGAAGCCGTTGTCGTCGCCGATGAAGGCGGGGTCGGAGACCACTGCCCGATGGAACGGAATGACGGTGGCCAGTCCTTCGACGTGAAATTCATCCAAGGCCCGGCGCGCCCGCGCCAGCGCCTCCTGGCGGTTGGCCCCGTAGACGATCAGCTTGGACAACATCGAGTCGAACTGTCCGCCGATCACCGAACCGGCTTCGACGCCGGAATCCAGCCGGACACCGGGGCCGGTGGGAATGTCGTACCGGTTGACCGGGCCGGGCGCGGGCAGGAAGCCGCGGCCGGCGTCTTCGCCGTTGATCCGGAACTCGATGGCGTGCCCGCGCGGGGTGGGGTCTTCGGTGATCTCCAGCTTCTCGCCGTTGGCGATCTTGAACTGCTGCAACACCAGGTCGATGCCGGCGGTCTCCTCGGTGACCGGGTGCTCGACCTGCAGACGGGTGTTGACCTCGAGGAACGAGATCAGGCCGTCCTGGCCGACCAGGTATTCGACGGTCCCGGCGCCGTAGTAGTGGGCTTCCTTGCAGATCCGCTTGGCCGACTCGTGGATCTCCTTGCGCTGCGCGTCGGTGAGGAACGGCGCGGGCGCTTCTTCGACCAGCTTCTGGAAGCGGCGCTGCAGTGAGCAGTCCCGGGTGCCGGCGACGACGACGTTGCCGTGCTGGTCGGCGATCACCTGGGCCTCGACGTGGCGGGGCTTATCGAGGTAGCGCTCGACGAAGCATTCGCCGCGGCCAAACGCGGCCGTGGCCTCGCGCACCGCGGACTCGTAGAGCTCGGGGATCTCCTCGATGGTGCGGGCGACCTTCATGCCTTTACCGCCACCGCCGAATGCGGCCTTGATCGCGATCGGCACGCCGTACTCCTGGGCGAAGGCGACCACCTCGTCGGCGTCCTTGACCGGGTCGGGGGTGCCGGGTACCAGCGGGGCCTGGGCGCGAGCGGCGATGTGGCGGGCGGTCACCTTGTCACCGAGATCGCGGATCGACTGCGGGCTGGGCCCGATCCAGATCAGGCCGGCGTCGATGACCGCCTGGGCGAAATCGGCGTTCTCCGAAAGGAACCCGTAGCCCGGGTGAATCGCGTTGGCGCCGGACTTGGCGGCAGCCTCCAGGAGCTTGTCGAACACCAGGTAGGACTCCGCCGAGGTCTGTCCCCCGAGCGCGAATGCTTCGTCGGCCAGCCGCACGTGGGGCGCGTCGGCGTCGGGTTCGGCGTACACCGCGACGCTGGGCAGGCCGGCGTCTCTGGCCGCCCGGATCACCCGAACCGCGATCTCCCCGCGATTGGCGACGAGAACCTTGGCGATCTTCGAGCTGGCGTGACTAGGCACTGCGCCTCCTGTGGCTGGAACGTTTCTCTTAGGGCTGGACTTCTTAAGAAATCCTCTTACAAGTCTGTCGGGGGGAAGTTTAAGCGCCGCGGTGTGGCGCCGAATCAGCCGGTGCCCCATTGGACTCGCGCAGCCTCCGCTTGATGCGGGCCAGCATCGCCGACATACCCCGCAGCCGCAGCGGGCTGATCAGCGCCGCCAGCCCCAGATCGGTGTAAAAGTCCTCGGGTACCGCCAAAATGTCGGCGGCAGACTGCTCGTCGAGGCCAGTGGCCAGGATCGAGGCGAATCCGCGGGTGGTCGGCGCTTCGGGCGGGGCGCTGAAATACAGCCGCACCCGCGCCGGGTCATGCGCATCGACGTGCAGGAACAGCGGCGACTGGCATTCGGGCACCGGCTCCATGGCCGCCTCTTCCAACTCGCCGGGCAGGGCCGGCAGGTCCTCGGCGAATTCCAGCAGCAGCCGCAGCTTGTCTTGGCCCTGAACTTCGGCGAAGTCGGACACCACCTCGGCCAGCGGCGCGGGCATGCTCATCAGACCGGCACGGCTCCGGGTTGCTCGCCGGCGACGATCGGCACCCGCACGGTGTTGCCCCATTCGGTCCAGGAGCCGTCGTAGTTACGCACGCCCGGGATGCCGAGCAGATGCGTCAACACGAACCAGGTGTGGCTGGACCGTTCACCGATGCGGCAATACACGATCGTCTTGTCGTCTGGCCCGATGAATCCGTAGAGCTGCTCGAGCTCCTCGCGGCTGCGGAACCGGCCGCTGTCATCGGCGGCTTTGGCCCAGGGGATCGACACCGCGGTGGGAATGTGCCCGGCCCGCAGCGCGCCCTCCTCGGGGTAATCAGGCATGTGGGTGCGCTCGCCGGTGTACTCCTGTGGCGAGCGGACGTCGATCAACGGGCCAGAACCCAACGCGTCCAACACGTCGTCCTTGTAGGCGCGGATCGGTGCATCGTTGCGTTGCACGACGGGGTAGCCGGTTGACGTCTTGGACGGGACATCCAGCGTGGTTTCCCGGCCGTCGGAGAGCCACAGATCGCGCCCGCCGTTGAGCAGCCGGACGTCGGGATGGCCGAACAGCGTGAAGACCCAGAGCGCATACGCCGCCCACCAGTTGCTCTTGTCCCCGTAGATCACCACGGTGTCGTCGCGCGAAATGCCCTTGCGGTTCATCAAGTCGGCGAACTGCTCGCCGGTGATGTAGTCGCGCACCCGCGGGTCGTTGAGGTCGGTATGCCAGTCGATCTTGACCGCCCCGGGAATATGGCCGACGTCGTAGAGCAGTACGTCCTCGTCGGACTCGACGATCACCAGGCCGGGTTTGCCCATGTTGCCGGCCAGCCAGTCGGCGGTGACCAGCCGTTCCGGGTGGGCATAGGCGCTCAGGGTGGGGCTGGGATCTGCTGGTAATGGCACGGCATTGAGCCTACCGTCGCGGATTTCACCGCGTAGCAGGCACCGAGCGCCTCGGTGATGCGGCCGGCGGAGTCAGACGCTCAGCGCGACCTCGTAGGCCACCGCGAAGCGGCGGGCGTCCGGCTTCGGGCGGAATAGCGCGCCGCCGTTGGGGCACCAGCTGACCACCCGCAGAAGTCGCTTGCCCGGCGACAACTGGTCTCGCACAACGTTGGCCAGGGCGGCTCGGAGCTGTTCGGTGTCATAGCGGTCGATATCCCGCGACACGGGCACGTTCCACATGGTTTCTTCCACCGGCATGGGTCCAGTGTCTGCGGTGCTCCTCGCCAAGCGCGTAACCACGTCCGGCGCGTCCAGTCACGGTTGTGTCACGGCCAGGCAGCGCGCCGAAACCGACGCTAGAGCGCAAAAGTGCGAGAAATTCGGCGCTAACGTCGATCTCGGCGGGTGCTCAACACCACAGCGCGCTGACCGACAACCCGATGCGCTGCAACAACCGGCGGGTCAAGGGCAGGCTGATGCCGATGACGTTGGACGGATCGCCTTCGATCCGGTCGACGAACCAGCCGCCGAGCCCGTCGATCGTGAAGCCGCCGGCCACGCGTAGGGGCTCGCCGCTCGCGACGTACGCCCGCAGGTCGTCGTCGGTTGGCTCAGCGAAATGCACGGTGGTGCAAGCGGATTCGACTTCACATGCGGTGACGGTGGCGTCGTGCAGGCGGATCAGGCAGTGACCGGTGTGCAGCCGGCCCGATCGGCCGCCCATCAAGTGCCACTGAGCTTGGGCGGCAGCGGCGGACCCGGGTTTGCCGACCAGCCGGCCATCGACTTCCAGCATCGAATCACAGCCGATGACAACACAATCCGCGGCGACGGAGTCCTCCAGGCTATCGACCACCCGCTCGGCTTTGGCGCGCGCCAGCGCGCAGACAACCTCCGCGGGCGAAGCATCCGATGGAAGCCCGGCGATGACGGCGTCCTCGTCGACCCCGGAGACCACGACCAGCGGCTCGATGCCGGCCTGACGCAACACGGTGAGCCGGCCAGGCGAGGCGGACCCGAGCACCAGCCGGGTCATCGGCGCATGTGCGTCCGTTCCAGCAGCGTGACCCGCTGCCAGCTGAATACCGGGTAGCGCAGCTTGTCGATCGGCAGCCCCCACCGGCTGCGCTGGGGCTGCGCCGGCTCGGTCGCGCCGCCGCCGGCGCTGCCCAACACCGCGATCAGCGCGGCCAGCTCCTCGTCGGTGGGGTTGCCCTTGATCACCGCGATGTGCGGTTCGTGGGCACCCTGTTCGTCGCTCATCTCGTTCCCATCCGTCACAGCGGAATGTTTCCGTGCTTCTTGGGCGGCGTCTGGGCGATCTTGCGTTCCAGCAGCCGCAGCGCGGTCCCCACGTAGCCGCGGGTGTGCGACGGCGGAATCACCGCGTCGACGTAGCCTCGCTCGGCGGCGACGTAGGGGTTGACCAGGGTGTCCTCGTACTCCTGCTGAAGCTGTAAGCGCAGCGCGTCGACGTCCTCACCCTTGCTGGCCGCCTCGGCCAGCTGCTGGCGGTAGACGAACCCGACGGCGCCGGAGGCGCCCATCACCGCGATCTGCGCCGTGGGCCAGGCCACGCAGACGTCGGCGCCCATGTCTTTGGAGCCCATCACGCAGTAGGCGCCGCCGTAGGCCTTGCGGGTGATCACGGTGATCTTGGCGACGGTGGCCTCGCCGTAGGCGTACAGCAGCTTGGCGCCGCGGCGGATGATGCCGTTGTATTCCTGGCCGGTGCCGGGCAGAAAGCCCGGCACGTCGACCAGCATGACGATCGGGATGTTGAAGCAGTCGCAGGTCCGCACGAAACGGGCGGCCTTCTCCGAGGCGTTGATGTCCAGGCAGCCGGCGAACTGGGTGGGCTGGTTGGCCACGATCCCGACCGGCCGGCCGTCGACGCGGCCGAACCCGACCACGATGTTCTGGGCGTAACCGGCCTGCACCTCGCAGAACTCGTCGTCGTCGAGGATTCGGGTGATCACCTCGTGCATGTCGTACGGCTGGTTCGGCGAGTCCGGGATCAGCGTGTCCAGCTCGATGTCCTCGTCGGTGAGGTTGTCCTCGATGGCGCCGTCGGGGATCGGTACCGGGTAGCGCGGCGGGTCGGTGAAGTTGTTGGGCGGCAGGTAACTCAGCAGCTCGCGGACGTAGTCGAAGGCGTCCTGCTCGCCGGAGGCCACATAGTGTGCCAGGCCGGACTTGGCCATGTGGGTGTGCGCGCCGCCCAGCTCCTCCATCGTGACGTCCTCACCGGTGACGGTCTTGATCACGTCTGGGCCGGTGATGAACATCTGGCTGGTCTGGTCGACCATCACGACGAAGTCGGTCAGCGCGGGGGAGTAGACGTGCCCGCCGGCGGCGGCGCCCATGATCAGCGAAATCTGCGGGATCACACCGGAGGCTTGAATGTTGCGGTGAAAGATCCGGCTGTAGAGCCCCAGCGAGACCACACCCTCTTGGATGCGCGCGCCGGCGCCGTCGTTGATGCCGATCAGCGGGCGGCCGGTCTTGATCGCCAGCTCCTGTACCTTGACGATCTTTTCCCCGTACACCTCGCCGAGGCTGCCGCCGAACACCGTGACGTCCTGGCTGAAGACGCACACGTCCCGGCCGTCGATGGTGCCGTAACCGGTGACGACGCCGTCGCCGACCGGTCGCTTCTCGCCGAGCCCGAAGTTGGTGCTGCGGTGCTTGGCCAACGCGTCGAGCTCGACGAACGAATCCTCGTCGAGCAGCGCGGTGATGCGTTCGCGGGCGGTCAGCTTGCCCTTGGCGTGCACCTTCTCGACGGCGGCCTCACCGACCGGATGCAGCGTCTCGTTGGCCCGCTTGCGCAGTTCGGCCAGTTTGCCCGCGGTGGTGTGGATGTCGATCTCGTGCTCAGCGGCCGCTTCGACATGGCTCTCGGAAACGCTCGTCATGGGTGACGAGCTTAGCGGCGCTGGATCGGCGGGCCGAATTGCGGCCATGCCGATCGGCGCGTTGATTCTGCGTTCACCAAGTAGTCCACTCGCATATTCGCCTGGTAGCCGCAGAGTCAACGTGAAAAAATCGCCGAATGGACGCTGACCCGCTCCGGCCGCCGCTAGACGCTGCGGTGATCGGCAACGGGCTGGTCGGCCCGGAGTCGGCATGGCGCCGGCTCGACGTGGTCGCCGAGACCGGCTCCACCAACGCCGACCTGTTGGCCCGGTCGGCCGCCGGCGACGACATCGACGGCGCGGTGCTGCTGGCCGAATACCAGAACGCCGGTCGCGGGCGCCACGGGCGGCACTGGTCGGCGCCGCCACGCAGCCAGATCGCCTTGTCGGTCGGCGTCGACGGATCCTCGGTGCCCCGGTCGGGATGGGGGTGGCTGCCGCTGGCCACCGGCGTCGCCGTCGTCGACGCGCTGGCGGCGCAAGCCGACGTCGCCGCGGGCCTCAAGTGGCCCAACGACGTCCTGGTCGGCGACGGCAAGCTGGCCGGGATTCTCGCCGAAGTCGCCGCGCCGGCACCGGCGATCGTCGTCGGGCTGGGGCTCAACGTGACGCTGACCGCGGCGGAAGCGCCCGACCCAATCGCCACCTCACTGCTGGCGGTGGGATCGACAGTTGATCGAA
The DNA here is from genome assembly GCF_001672775.1 of Mycobacterium kyorinense. Lineage (GTDB taxonomy): Bacteria > Actinomycetota > Actinomycetes > Mycobacteriales > Mycobacteriaceae > Mycobacterium > Mycobacterium kyorinense_A. The sequence continues at coordinate 9,607 of NZ_LZKJ01000058.1, forward strand.
ATGCGTTGGCCCACCGCATACTTCGCGAACTGGCCAGTCGAATCGATGCTTGGCGAACCGCCGGCGGGGCTGACCCCACGCTGTTGGCCGACTATCAGCGTTACAGCGTGACGTTGGGTTCGCGAGTGCAGGCGCTGCTGCCCGGCGACAAGGAGCTCGTCGGGGTGGCGTTGGGCGTCGACGAGTTGGGCCGGCTGCGCGTGGACACCGGCGGTCAGACCGTGACGGTCTCGGCCGGAGACATCACGCATCTGCGTTCCGCCGGTTAGAGTGCTGCCGTGGGTTACCCCGACAATGTGCTGGCCGGCGACGAACAGGTGGTTCTGCATCGGCACCCGCACTGGAAGCGGCTGATCGGCGCGGTCCTCGTCCTGCTGCTGGCCACCGCGCTGGCATCATTCGTGGCTGCCGTTGTCAGCACGACCGACTGGGATCACAACGCCAAAAACATCATCTTCGCGGTGATCTGGGTGATCTGGCTGGTGGTCGTCGGCTGGCTGACGCTGTGGCCGTTCCTGACGTGGTTGACCACCCATTTCGTCATCACCGACCGGCGAGTGATGTTTCGGCACGGTGTGTTGAGCCGCAGCGGAATCGACATTCCGCTGGCCCGCATCAACAGCGTCGAATTCCGGCACGGCATCGTCGACCGGGTCTTGCGCACCGGGACGCTGATCATCGAGTCGGCGTCACAAGATCCGTTGGAGTTCTACGACATTCCGCGCGTGGAGCAGGTTCACGCGCTGCTGTATCACGAGGTCTTCGACACTCTCGGGTCCGAGGAATCGCCGAGCTGAGAAAGCCGGCTGCGCCGTGACCGCCACGCGCGCAGCGGGGTAACGGTGCCGCCGCCCTCGATGTTGTTCTCGAGCACCTCGGCGATCCCGCCGGCGGTGAGTGCGGATTCCAACGCCTGATCCGGGGTACGGCCGAACTCGTCGGGAAATACCCAGCGCCGGAACGCCCAGAACCGGAACGCCATCTGCAGCAGGTTGCCGATGATGTACGCCGAGATGAAGTCGGCGATGTTTTCCACCGTCAGCGATACGTGGGGCACCCGCAGTTCCAGGATGTAGCTGGAGAACCACAGCGGCGCCATCGACAGCAGCACGCCGACACCGCTGAACACGAAGAACAACAGCGCCTCGTGGTGGCGTTCCCGACCGCCGCGCTGCCGGAAGCTCCATTCCCGGTTCAGGATGTAGGACGCGATGACTGCGACGATGCCCGCGATGACCTTGGCGGTCACCGGCTTGGGCGCCAGAATCGTCAACTTGAGGGTGTAGAAGATCGCCGAGTCGATGACGAATGTGGTGGCCCCGACGATGACGAACTTGATGAGTTCGTGATGGCGTTCGGCATACGGTCGGATCAGCCGGGGCAACCGCTCGATCGTGGCATCGGCAAAGGACACAGTGTCGCAGTGTACGTTTTGTCGGCTACGGGTGCGTCACGACTCTGTCACCACCGTCAAATACCGCGGTCAGCCGCCATGACACCATGATGGCCGTGCCAAGTTCACCGTCTACTCCGCCGGTGGTCGCGATGGTCGGCGGCGGCCAGCTGGCCCGCATGACTCATCAGGCCGCCATTGCGCTGGGCCAGACGCTGCGGGTGCTGGCCGCCGACGCCGATGACCCCGCCGCCCAAGTCAGCCCCGACGTGGTGATCGGTTCGCATACCGATCTCGACGACCTGCGCCGCGTCGCGGCCGGGGCCAACGCGCTGACCTTCGACCACGAGCATGTCCCTACCGAGCTGCTGACCAAGCTGGTCGGCGAGGGCGTCAATGTGGCGCCGCCGCCGCAGGCGCTGGTGCATGCGCAAGACAAGCTCGTGATGCGGCGCCGGCTGGAGGAATTGGGGGCGCCGGTGCCGCGCTACGCCGCGGTCGGCGAGCTCGACGATCTGGATGCGTTCGCCGCGCGAGTCGACGGTCCGCTGGTGGTCAAGGCGGCCCGCGGCGGCTACGACGGGCGTGGGGTGCGGATGGCCGCCGACCTGGCACAGGCCCGGGAAATCGCCCGCGACATCGCGGGCTCCGGGGTGCGGGTGCTGGTCGAGGAACGAGTCGCGATGCGGCGCGAACTGTCGGCGCTGGTGGCGCGCTCGCCATTCGGTCAGGGAGCGGCGTGGCCGGTGGTGGAGACCGTGCAGCGTGACGGCATCTGCGTGGAGGTGATTGCGCCGGCTCCGCAGTTGCCCGCCGACGTCGGCATCCAGGCGCAGCAGTTGGCGTTGCGGCTGGCGGCGGAGCTCGAGGTGGTTGGGGTGTTGGCCGTCGAGCTGTTCGAGACCACCGACGGGGCTCTGCTGGTCAACGAGTTGGCGATGCGGCCGCACAATTCCGGGCACTGGACCATGGATGGCGCCCGGACGAGCCAGTTCGAGCAGCATCTGCGCGCGGTGCTGGACTATCCGCTCGGCGACACCGACGCCACCGTCGCGGTGACGGTGATGGCCAACGTGTTGGGGGCGCCGCAAACGCCGACGATGACCATCGACGAACGCCTGCACCACTTGTTCGCGCGGATGCCCGAAGCCCGGGTCCACCTGTACGGGAAAGGGGAACGGCCGGGCCGCAAAATCGGCCACGTCAACTTCTTAGGGTCGGACATGGCCGAGCTGGCGACGCTGCGTGAACGCGCCGGGCGGGCGGCACACTGGTTATCGCACGGGCAGTGGACGGACGGATGGGACCCACATGGTTAACCTGGCGGATCAGCCCCGGGTGGGCGTGATCATGGGCAGCGACAGTGACTGGTCGGTGATGCAGGACGCTGCGGACGCGCTGGCCGAATTCGACGTGCCCTACGAGGTCGGGGTGGTCTCGGCGCACCGCACGCCCGCGCGGATGTTCGACTACGCCCGGGCCGCGGCCGACCGCGGCATCGAGGTGATCGTCGCCGGTGCCGGCGGCGCCGCCCACTTGCCGGGCATGGTCGCGTCGGTCACACCGTTGCCGGTGATCGGGGTCCCGGTGCCGCTGGCCAGGCTCGACGGTCTGGACTCGCTGCTGTCGATCGTGCAGATGCCGGCGGGAGTGCCGGTGGCAACCGTTTCAATTGGCGGCGCCCGCAACGCGGGCCTGTTGGCGGTGCGCATCCTCGGGGCGTCCGATCCGGCGCTGCGCAGCCGGGTCGTCGCGTTCCAGGAACAGCTGGCGGAGACCGTGCGGGTCAAGGACGAAAAGCTGCGGAGTAAAGTTACCGGCCAGTAGCCCGGCGACGATTCGGGTCGGAGCGGCCCGCCGTAGAGCCGGGCGATCGAAGACTGTGCAAGGAGGTCGGTATGGCTGGATGGGCCGGAGATCCATCATTTGATCTGTTCAAGTTGCCCGAGGAGCACGACGAGCTGCGGGCGACGGTTCGGGCTTTGGCGGAGAAGGAAATCGCGCCCTATGCCGCCGAGGTCGACGAGGAGTCGCGGTTTCCCGAGGAGGCGCTGGCGGCGCTGAATGCTTCCGGCTTCAACGCCATCCACATTTCCGAGGAGTATGGCGGTCAGGGCGCGGACGCGGTGGCCACCTGCATCGTGATCGAGGAGGTGGCGCGGGTTTGTGCCTCGTCGTCGCTGATTCCCGCGGTCAACAAGCTGGGCACCATGGGGCTCATCCTGCAGGGTTCGGAGGAGCTGAAGAAGCAGGTGTTGCCGAGCTTGGCCACCGACGGGGCCATGGCGTCGTATGCATTAAGCGAGCGCGAGGCCGGCAGTGATACGGCGTCGATGAAAACCCGGGCCAAGGCCGACGGCGACGACTGGATTCTCAACGGCACCAAATGCTGGATCACCAACGGCGGCAGGTCGACCTGGTACACCGTGATGGCGGTGACCGATCCGGACAAGGGCGCCAACGGTATCTCGGCGTTCATGGTGCACAAGGACGACGAGGGATTCAGCATCGGCCCGAAGGAAAAGAAACTCGGAATCAAGGGCTCGCCGACCACCGAGCTGTATTTCGAGAACTGCCGCATCCCCGGCGATCGCATCATCGGTGAGCCCGGCACCGGGCTGAAGACGGCGCTGCAGACCCTCGACCACACCCGTCCCACCGTGGGTGCGCAGGCCGTGGGCATCGCGCAGGGCGCGCTGGACGCAACCGTTGCTTATACCAAGGACCGCAAGCAATTTGGCAAGTCGATCTCGGAGTTCCAGGGTGTGCAATTCGAGCTGGCCGACATGGCGATGAAAGTCGAAGCCGCCCGCTTGATGGTCTATACCGCCGCTGCGCGCGCCGAGCGCGGCGAGCCGAATCTCGGATTCATCTCCGCGGCCGCCAAGTGCTTCGCCTCCGACACGGCCATGGACGTGACGGAGTCGTCGGTGCAACTCTTCGGCGGCGCCGGCTACACCACCGACTTCCCGGTCGAACGGTTCATGCGCGACGCCAAGATCACCCAGATCTACGAGGGCACCAACCAGATTCAGCGGGTGGTCATGTCACGCGCGCTGCTGCGCTGACGCGTGATGGCTTCCGCCGTCGAGAAACGTTCGGCTTCCTTTTGCCGGGTCCCCCAGGAGGGGCTATCGTCCATAATTGTGGACGACAGCGCCAAAGACCCGGCGATCGTTCTGCCCTACCTGGTCGGCAGGCCGCTGGCGGCTACCGAGGTCTACGAGGCATTCGGCTATCGCAAGTCCGCCTACTACAAAGCGGCTCGCGAGGGCCGGCTGGTCACCGCCGACAATCTGATCAAGGCGGCTAAGTATTTCGGGTTGAACCCGGTCGAACTGCAGGTTCGCTACGGGTTGATCGAGCCGGAGTCGGTCGCCGAGTTCGTCGAGTCCGAACGGCGCCTGCCCAGAATGCGTGAACTCTATCCCGATCCCAACAGGCCGCCCGTCTAAGCGGCGCTGCTGGGAACACCTGATGATCAAAACCGCCCTTATCACCGCCACGCTGGCTGCGATCGCGTACAGCCTATGGATCCGCCGCCACACGTGGCGATCCAGTTGGGAGGCCGGCGCGACGCTGAACGTTGCGCTGCAGGGTTGCGCGGTGCTGTTGATGTCGCACTGGGCGGCAGCCGTTCTCGGTCCGCCGCTGCACCGGATCTTCGGGCTGTGGAACGTGCAACACCTCCTCGGCCACATCTGCTGGATTTTCGCGGTGACCGCGATCATCCAGCACGGGCTGGCCCGGCTCGCCAACGAAACCCACGTCCGCGGGCTGCTGCGCAAATTCGTGGCCCGCCCGGTGTGGTTGGTGGTTCCGCTGCTGGTCGCAGTGTTCGTCATCGCCGATGAGGGCCATCACCCCGACATGTTCGCTGCCCCGGTCACCGATGTCTGGCTCGGCGTCTACTGGCTGGTGCTGGGTGGGTTGCTGATCTATCTGCTCGGCTATGCCGTTCAGGTCCTTCTGATCCTGCGGACCGATCCCCGCTCAACGACGACCGTCGACCTTTACCTGATCTCGGCGGGCTTCGGCGTGGTGGCGCATGTGATCCAGATCGGCACCGCCTGGGCCCACATCGATGTCACCTTGCCGGTCTGGTTGTGCGCGTGCCTGGGTGCCATCGGCTTCGCCTACGGATCTGCCCGGTCGTGGCAGGCCAAGGTGGCCTGGTTCAGGCCCAGCGCATAGCGCGCGGTTAGCTATCCGGCCGACAGCGGGCGCGCCATCACGCTGTGGCGGAACCCGTACCGTTGGCCGATGTCTCCGCCGGACTGCCGGCCCGAACCCGGAAAAAGCGGAATTCCGCGCAGCATCCCCTCTGGTCTACCTGCGGGGCCGGTGCTGATGGTGTTGAGGGGTGAAGCCGCGCTTGCGGCGTTTGTCGCAGGAGCCGCCGCGGCCCAACTCTGCGGCACCGACAAGTTGCCGACCGTGCCCGCGTGACCCACACTCGCCGACACGCCCGCCGACACCGGCCCGCCGCCCAGCATTCCACCGACACCGGGCAGGCTGGCCGCCGCTTCAGCTCCTTTGGTTACGGCCGCGGCGGGAAGCACGTCTTCCCAGACCTTGATCATGTGGTCGAAGCTGCCCAGTTCGGAATACCCCATGCTGAGCAGGTTCGAATACATCGACGGCGTCAACAGTTTGCCGAGAGGCGATTGGGACCATCCGGGCGATCCTTCGGCTTTGCCGAGCAGCCCGCTCAGAACTGGTCTGAGGCCCAACACCCCCGAGGTCGGTGAACCGGACGACGACGTGGGCAGCGCGAGGGCCTGCAGCGTGGCGGGCACCGACTGCAGTGGCTGCGCACTCGTGCCAGCGGCCGTCTCGGCGGCGTGAGCAACCGCAGCGGCCTG